>CADCBK010000034.1 GCA_902799665.1 uncultured Spirochaetaceae bacterium
GGGCGCCCTTTCGGCCCACCCTGAAATTTCTGTCAAGACGCTGCAATTTGAGCGCGAGTCAAGCTTTTCAAAGGAAGACAGCCTGCGCCAGCAGCTTGCAAGCCAGGAAGACCTTGAGCTGATCGTTTCGCTTGCCGAGCAAACCACGATTCTAGCCGCCCAAAGCGTCCGCGACCTTAACCTTTCGGGCAAGGTCAAGATAATCGGCTTTGGCGACAGCGACGACTGCCGCGCCGACTTTGAGAAAAAAATCGTGACGGAGCTTATTTCCGTAAAAACCCAGGACATAGGCCGCAGGGCGATGACCGAGCTTTTTGAGTTTTTGCAAAACGGCTACGCAAACTCCTTCGTTTCGGCTGAAGTCGAGGTTTTAAAGGGGAGCGGCGAATGAAGAATCCATTTAAAAACCTTGGAATCCGCGCGCAGCTTATGGCCGGAGTCTTGGCCAGCTTTTTGCTTTCGCTCACAATCATCGTATGCCTGACCACACTGCTTTCGCGCGTCATGCGGCAAACCGGAAACGCCTTCCAGACAAACGCCGACCTGGACATTTTCTTGAACAACATCGAGAACACGGAAAGGGCGATGGAAACTTACATGAGCTACCGCACTTTTGAAAGCATAGACAAGTACTACCATTTCGAGGCGGCGGCGGAAAGCGGAGCCGAACGCTTGAACGACAAGCCTTCTGTTCTTGATGTAAAGCAAAAGGAATACGTAATAAAAATGCTTTCGCTTTCTTTCTTTGACCTTAGCAACAAGGCCATCGCCGCGCGCAGGGCCAACAACGCCTACGACGCCGACCTTTATTACTACAAGGCCTTGGACTGCTATTCTTTTTTGCGAGACGAGATAAGCAGCTTGAACATGCTCTTTTTCAACATGAACGCGTCGAATTACACGGAAAGCAAGGCCCGCGCGGAAAGCGTCATTTCAAGGGCGGTTTTGTGCCTTATAATAATCTTTGTTTGCTTCGCTCTTTTGATGTACATAAACATAGTGGGAATCACAAGGCCGCTTTCCGAGATTTCAAACGTCGCGCTAAAAATCGCGGGCCGGGATTTTGACGTTCCGCTTTTTAAAAGCCAGGAAAAGAACGAAATCGGAAACATTTGCCGCGCCTTTGACTCGATGATAATTTCCATAAAGGAATACATCGGCGCCATTTGGGAAAAAGCCCTAAAGGAAAACGAGCTTCGCGAAAAGGAAATCGAAATGCGCGCCCTTTACACCGACGCGCGCCTTAAGGCCTTGCAAGACCAAATACACCCCCACTTTTTGTTCAACACGCTAAACACTGGCGCGCAGCTTGCGATGATAGAAGGCGCCGACAAAACCTGCTACTTCTTGGAGCAAGTGGCTGACTTCCTTCGCTACAACATCCAGCACCCCGGAAGCGACGCGACGATTGGCGAAGAGCTGGGAATGCTGGACAACTACATTTACATAATGAAGACGCGATTTGGAGAGCGCTACCAATTTGTCAAGGACATCGACGAAAGCTGCCTGGGCGTAAAAATTCCCAACACGATTTTGCAGCCGCTCGTGGAGAACTGCATAAAGCACGGCCTAAAGGACGCCACCGAAAACGGAAAAGTTTCCATAAAGGCCGCGCGCTCCCAAGGCGAGATAACGATAGAAATTTCCGACAACGGAAAGGGCTTTGAGCCTGAAATCAAAAAAGAGATAATGAAGCAGGCGGCGGCCGGAAGCGAGGGCGTCTTGATAAGCGACAAGGGCCACGTTTCAAGCGGCTTGATAAACGTAATATCGCGCCTTCAAATATACTTCAAGGACAACAATGTCTTTGACATCCAAGACAATCCTGGCGGCGGAACGAAATTCCGCATAAGGATAGAGGACGGCGGCAATGTATAACATTCTTTTGACCGACGACGAGCAAATAGTAATTGACTCTTTGACGATGATTTTAAACAAAAACTTCGATGGGCAAATCACAATATTTTCAGCCTCAAGCGGAACAAAGGCGCTGGAAATAGCGCGCTCGACGGCCATCGACATAATCTTCATGGACATCCACATGCCGGGCATGAACGGCCTTGAGACAATCAGCCTGATAAAGCGCATAAAGCCCAACATCGTCATAATAATCCTTTCGGCCTACGACCAGTTCCAATACGCGCAGGAGGCGCTGAACTTGGGCGCCTTCAAGTATTTGACAAAGCCCGTAAACCGCAACTTGATAGCGCAAACCGCGCGCGAGGCGATGAACCAAGTGGATTCCGAAAGGGGAAAGCTTACCGACAGCATAGAGCTTCGCCAAAAGCTAAGCGTCGTCTCCACAATGGTCGAAAGCGACTTCATCTATTCCTGCATATTCAACAACAAGGGAACTGATTTTTCCGAATACTTGAACTACTTTGGAATCGAGGGCCTTCCCTACTTTTTCGCCTGCCTTGAAGTTTCCGACATTCCAAACGAAAAGCGCTACGACGTTTACGTAAAGATTCGCGACGCGCTTGGCGGAAAATGCAGCTGCGTGACAGGCTCCTTCATGGGAGACAGAATCGGAGTATTCTTTCCGCTGGCAAAGAACGAAAACCCGGAGGAGCTTACAAGGGAAATCTACACGCTGCTTGCGACAAAAATTTCAGGAAAGGTGAAAATCGGCGCCAGCGAAATCGAGCGCGACATAATGAAAGCGCAAAGCGCCTACAACGCCGCCGCCGCCTGTCTTTCAAAAATCGAGGACGAAGGCGTGGCCTTTAGCGGCAAAGGCTCCGCGCAAGAAAGCGGCAAGGGGGCCGGCGCCTCCTTGGCCGAAAAAGCGGCCACAAGGCTTGTTGCCGCGATACGGGGCGGAAACTCAAGCGCGGCGGCGGGGCTGGCCAAGGAATACTGCGCTCTCCTTTACCAAGCCTTTGAAGGGCAAAACGACAAAATCAAGGGAAGCCTTTTTGAAACTTTGGTAAAGGAGCGCGGAGCCGCAAGCCAGGCCAACCCAGACTACAAGGACGAGGATTCCGCCGGCGACTTTTCGTTTTTCGCCAAGACAAACGAGCGCGAGCAATTGGAAAAATACTTTTTGGAGCGCAGCTCTGAATGCGCCGCCTCGGCCGCCATGTCCAAGGGCAGCCAGGAAAATCCCATCGTGCAAAAGGCGCGCCAATACATAGACGGCCACTTAAAGGACCTTCCCAGTCTGGAAGGCCTGGCCGACATTCTTGGCGTCAGCCCCTTCTACCTAAGCAAGCTCTTTAAGGAACAAACCGGCGAAACTTACATCAACTACGTCACGTCGGCCAGGCTGGAAAAGGCCAAGCGCCTTTTGTCCGACGGCGCCTTGATAATAAAGGAAATATCGGCGGACGTAGGCTACAACGACCAAAACTACTTCAGCAAACTGTTCAGGCAAAAATACGGAGAGACGCCCAGCGAATACAGGCAAAAAATGTTAGGGAGTGGAAGCGTATGACGAAAAAAATTTTTATTATCGCCGCCGCCTTTTGCGGCCTTATCCTTGCGTCTTGCAAAAAGCAAAAGGCGGATTTTGCCCGCGCCAGCGAGGAGACGGAAACATCTTCAAAAATCGCCATAGGTTTTTCAATCGACACGCTGGCCATCGAGCGCTGGCGGCGCGACTGCGACGTGTTCCTTAACACGGCCAAGGATTTGGGCGCCGACGTGATTGTCCAAAATTCAGGCAACAGCGTTGAAGTCCAAAACCAGCAAATTGAATACTTGGTCAAGCGCGGGGTCAAAGCCGTGGTCATCGTTCCCAAAGACGCGGAAAGCCTTGGCGAAAGCGTCCGCTTGGCAAAAAGCAAAGGCATTCCCGTCATATCCTACGACAGGCTTTTGCGAAACTCCCCCATCGACCTTTACGTTACGATTGACAGCCACGCCGTCGGAACCTTGATGGCGCAGGAACTGTTGCGAAAAAAACCGCGCGGCGCCTTCTTTTGCATTTACGGCCCCGAAGAGGACTTTAACATGACATTGATTCGCCGGGGCGTGGAGTCCACGATAAAGGACAGCCGCGCGAAAATCGTCTACAATTATTGGACCGACGGCTGGAACTACGACTTGTCCTACAGAAAGATGGCCGAGCTATTAAAAGCCGGAAGCTATCCCGACGCCGTCATCGCCGGAAACGACGCGGTGGCCGACTCGATAATCCGCGCCATAGGCGAATTCGCGCCCGGAAGGGACATCGCGGTCGGCGGCCAGGACGCGGACATCGCCGGCTGCCAAAACGTCGTGAACGGAAAGCAGGCCGTCACGATTTACAAGCCCATCTCTGAGCTGGCCGCCAAAAGCGCGGAAATCGCGGTGGCGCTGGCGCGGGGAAAAAGCGTAAAGGAATGCGGCTCGATAAACGGCAGCATAGACAACGGCGCGGGCCAAATTCCTGTCCTTTGGCTGCACCCCACGGCCGTGACCGCCGAAAACATGGACGAAATCGTCATAAAAAGCGGCTTCCACACCCGCCAAGAAGTTTATAGAAATTAGGGCGCGAATTTTTATTCGCGCCTCAATACGGTCGGGCAAGCCCGCCGTTTTGCGTTAGGAAACTATTTACTTGCGCGCTCGCGCGCGCGGGCAATAGCATTTTTTTGACCACAAAAAATTCCTAATCCAAAGGCCAAAAAATTCCTAAAAAATCCCAAAATATTACCAAATTCAGCAAAATAATCAAGAAAATGGCCGGTTTTTAGCCTCCTTTATGCCTTATATTATACTCGTGCCGCGGGAAAAGCGGCAAAATAAAATCAAATGGAGGATTTTATGAAAAAAATCATTTCTATCGCCGCAGCGGCGATGATGCTCACAGGCGCGGTTTTCGCCGCTCCTAAAGTAAAGGTCGGCGTTTCAATGCCTACAAAGAGCTTGCAGCGCTGGAACCAGGACGGAGCCAACATGATGAAGGAACTCAAGAAGGCCGGATACCAGGTTGACTTGCAGTACGCCAACAACGACATCTCAATGCAGACACAGCAGATTGAGAACATGCTCACAAAGGGCGACAAGATCTTGGTAATCGCCGCCATCGACGGAAGCGCCTTGAAGGGCGTTCTTGACACAGCCAAAAAGCAGGGCGTTAAAGTAATCGCTTATGACCGCTTGATCATGAACTCTGACGCCGTTTCTTACTACGCCACATTCGACAACTACAAAGTCGGAACAATCCAGGGCAACTACCTTGTTGACAAATTGGGACTCAAGAGCCGCACAGCCAAAGATCCCGCCTACATCGAGTTCTTCACAGGCTCGCCCGATGACAACAACATCAACTTCTTCTTCGGCGGAGCCATGGACGTTTTGACTCCCTACCTCAAGTCTGGAGTTTTGGTATGCCGCTCAGGCCAGACATCAAAGGCCCAGTGCGCCACTCTCAACTGGTCTACAGAAGTCGCCCAGAAGCGCATGGAGAACCTCATCACTTCACAGAAGTACGGCCCCGGCAAAACAAAGCTTGACGCCGTTTACTCTTCAAACGACTCTTGCGCCCAGGGAATCACAAACGCCTTGGTAGGCGCCGGCTACACAGCCAAGAACTTCCCGATTGTAACTGGACAGGACTGCGACAAGCCGTCTGTTAAAAATATGATTGCCGGAACTCAGGCCATGTCAGTATTCAAGGACACTCGCACATTGGCTTCCCAGGTAGTCAAGATGGTTGACGCTATCGCCAAGGGAACTCAGCCTCCGATCAACGACAAGAAAACCTATGACAACGGAACAGGAATCATTCCTTCATTCCTTTGCGAACCGGTATTCGGAGACAAGGACAACTATAAGAAGTTGTTGATTGACTCAGGCTACTACACAGCAGCCGACCTTCAATAGGCTTTAGCGGAGTCAAATCTGCAGTCAGGCCGCCCACCCGATAAGGCGGGCGGCCTTTTTTAACGCATTCAGTTTTAGGAGGAATTCCATGGCAGACATGTTATTGGAAATGAAAGACATCACAAAGAGGTTTATCAACGTAACCGCTCTTAACAAAGTGAACCTTAAGGTGGCTAACGGAGAAATCCACGCCGTCGTAGGAGAAAACGGAGCCGGCAAATCAACGCTGATGAATGTTCTTTCTGGCGTCTATCCGTATGGAACATACGAAGGCGACATAGTATTTGACGGAAAGGTCTGCCAGTTCCAAACAATTAAAGACAGTGAAAAAAAAGGAATTGTAATCATTCACCAGGAGCTTGCTCTTGTGCCCCTTTTGTCCATAGCAGAAAACATGTTCTTGGGCAACGAGCGCGGAACAAAAGCGAGAATCAATTGGGACGAAACATATAAAAAATGCGCCGAAACATTGGCCCTTGTAGGATTGAACGAAAATCCGCACACGCTCATTAAGGACATCGGCGTAGGAAAACAGCAGCTTGTCGAAATAGCCAAAGCGCTCGCAAAAGACGTGCGCCTTTTGATTCTTGACGAGCCCACAGCTTCATTGAACGACACGGAAGCGAAAAAACTGCTTGACCTTCTCTTAAAATTAAAGAAGGAAAAAGGCGTCACTTCCATTATCATATCCCACAAACTAAACGAAGTCTCTTATGTAGCCGACTCAATCACGGTAATCCGCGACGGAACGACAATCACTTCCATGAAAAAAGGATCTGAAGCGATTGACGAAAACGAGATTATCAAGGCGATGGTCGGCCGCTCATTGGAAAACCGCTTTCCAAAGAGAGAGACAAAAAACATCGGCGACATATGCTTTGAAGTCAAAGACTGGTGCGTTGACCATCCGATTTTTGACGGCATAACGGTTTGCGACCACGTAAACTTCAACATCAGAAAGGGCGAAGTCGTCGGAATATCAGGCCTTATGGGCGCGGGCAGAACCGAACTTGCCATGAGCATTTTTGGCCACAGCTACGGCGCCAACATTCGCGGAAAGATTTTCATGGACGGAAAGGAAGTTTCCTTCCCCACTCCCAAAGCCGCGATTGACGCGGGCCTTGCCTACGTTACAGAAGACCGCAAGGGAAACGGCTTGATTCTTAGCGAATCAATCGCAAAAAACACAGTCAGCGCCAACCTAAAAAAGATTGTGAACAAATTCGGCTCAATCGACTTTGACTTGGAAAACAAGTACTCGGTTGAAATGGCCAAAGAAATGCACACAAAGTGCGCGACTGTCCAAGAAGACGTGGGACACCTTTCCGGCGGAAACATGCAAAAGGTTTTGCTTGGAAAGTGGCTCTTTGCCGAACCAAACATCTTGATTTTGGACGAACCGACGCGAGGAATCGACGTCGGCGCCAAATACGAGATTTACTGTCTCATCAACAAGATGGTCTCGGAAGGAAAGTCGGTTCTTATGATTTCTTCCGAGATGCCCGAAGTTCTTGGAATGAGCGACAGAATCTACATCATGAACGAAGGCAAAATGGTTGGCGAAATGAGCGCCGAAGAAGCGACGCAAGAAAAAATCATGACTTGCATCATCAATTCAGGAAAATAAAAGGAGATTAGTATGGCAGAAAATACTGTAAAAGCCGCGTCTTTTGACGTAAAAAAGCTGCTCAAGGACAACACAATGCTCTTGATCCTTGTGGCCGTAATGGTTTTGTTCCAAATCTTGACAGGGGCGCTTTTCGCGCCGTCAAACGTGAACAACATCATCTTGCAGAACTCTTACGTTCTTGTCCTTGCGGCGGGCATGCTCTTGTGCATCCTTACCGGAGGAAACATCGACCTTTCAGTAGGCTCGGTCGTTTGCTTGGTCGGCGCCATCGCCGGAAAGTTGATTGTCGACGCGCATTTGCCGATTGGCCTTTCAATCGTCATCTGTCTTTTTGTCGGAACCTTGATCGGCGCCTGGCACGGAGCCTTCATCGCCTACTTGCACATTCCGCCCTTCATCACTACCCTTTCGGGAATGCTTTTGTGGCGCGGCGTGGCTCTCATCGTCCTTGACGGCTTGACAATCTCGCCCTTCCCGCAAAAGTACCTTAACTTGTTCTCAAGCTACATCCCCGAAGTCTTCTTCCCGGGACTTGCCGAAAAGGCTTTGGAAACGACAGAGGACGGCGAAGTTACAGCCGCCGCGATGCAGGCCGCCGAAAAGCTTTCTTCAATGACATTGACAGTGACCATGGTTGTCGCAATCGTGATTTGCGCCCTTATGATCATCACAAGCCTTGTCAGCAGAAAGACAAAGGTTTCAAAGGGATACGCCGTCGAAGGCTCGGCGCCCTTCTTTGCCCGCCTTGTAATCATAACTTTCGTTGTAATCGCCGCGGCCTGGAAGCTTGGCCATCACCACGGAATTCCGACAGTCTTGATTCTTATCGCGATTGTAGTCGCCTTCTACACATACTACACGCAGAACACAGTTCCAGGCCGCTACCTCTACGCCATCGGCGGAAACGCCAAAGCCGCGAAGCTTTCCGGCGTGAACACAGACAACGTAATGATGTTCGCCTACACCAACATGGGCTTCCTTTCGGCCGTCGCCGCCTTGGTCTGCGTCGCCCGCTTCAACTCAGCCGCTCCGACAGCCGGCATGAGCTATGAAATGGACGCCATCGGCTCCTGCTTTATCGGCGGCGCCTCCGCTTACGGCGGATCGGGCACGATTGGCGGAGCGGTTGTCGGCGCCATCTTCATGGGCGTTTTGAACAACGGAATGTCTTTGATGGGCGTCGACTCCAACTGGCAGCAGGCCGTCAAGGGCTTGGTATTGCTCCTTGCCGTAATCTTTGACGTAGTTTCAAAGCAAAGAAACAAACGCTAGGAACGGTTAAGGCGCGCTTCGCTTAAAGCCTTGACACGTTCCTTTTGCGGCGCGAATAAAATTATCGCGCCGCAATAATTCTAAATTGCAAAAAAAATGGCGCCAAAAGGCGCCATTTTTTTATCTTTTTTTTGCGAATATGCGGTAGTTTAGCCAGGGCATGACGGGATGAAGCTTTTCAAGGTTGCAGAACCATTCAGTGCTGACGGTGTTGCTTCCAAGCGCGTCAAAAATGTTTGAAAAGGAAACGATTCCGCGCTTAAAGAATTCACTTGCGCATTCGGAAAATTCGTTTAGCTCCACCATTTTAGCAAGCGAGCAGTCTTGGACCAACATAAGCTCGCGCGCTCCAAGATTCAAGAGGCGCGTCTTTAGGCCGCCGTCGCCGGGGAAGCGCGAAACCAAGTCGACAATTCTTTCGCTGGCCTTCCTTAAATAGCGGATCATCCAGGAATTTTTGTTTGAAATTAGATTTTCGCCGTAAGCGCATTCCGAAAAGGCGGCCGGATACGGAGCGATTTTTTGCGCGCCGACTTTTCCTTCCAAAACGGCGCCGGGGCCTGTCACAGACAAGCCGCTTTGCGAGGCAAGGACGACCGTTTCCTTAAGCCAGTCAAAAAACTCAAGCCAATTTGAAGCCAAGTTAAGCGCGTCAAAAACTACAAGCGACGAGACGTCCGCGTCGTCGCCCAAAATAATCGAAGCCTTGTTCAAAGACTGGGCCTTTTTGCCGACAAAATCCTTCGCGTCTTCCAAAACAATCTTAGCGGCGGCTTCAATGTCGTATTCGTCGCCGGCGCGGTTTGTGTAGCCGCAAAAAGTCGCCGAGCGCGCCTTTCCTTCTTTTATGAACGGCGTCAATTCCTTTGCGCTTAGCTCCCAAGCCAAATCTTTTGACGCGTCCAAGTACATTGGGTTAAAATCGCGGTCCGCGCAAAAATCCTCGGCGGCAAGAATGTAAAGGCCGTTTGGACAGCGCGCCGGCATAAAGGTTCCGTTTTGCGGAGCGTTTTGAGAGAACAAAAAGCTCATCGACGGCAAAAGAGTGTATGAAATGCCGTAAGACTTTATCACTTCCTCGATTCCAGGCGCGTAGCCCATCTCCGGCAAGAAAAAGCCGTCGCTGACTTTGCCAAAATATTGCTTAATCGCAAAAAGCCCGCTTTCCACTTGCGCGTTTAAAATTTCAGTCATGTCGGCGAAATGCGGCATGAACAAGTACGTGCCGCAAGTTGAAAGAATTTCCGCGTAACCTTCATCCGCAAAGGAAACAAAGGCTTTAAGCAAATCGCAGTTCCAAACCTCATTGTAAAGCCGCTTGTTTTCGATGGCCCTTTCCAAATTTTTCTTTGCGGCGTTTCGCGACTTTGCGTTTCTCTTTACGCGCTCAATCTCTTTTTGCGAAAAATCAATCAGGTTGTCAAGCCATTTATTGTATTTCTTTTTAATGTCTGGATCGCAAAGTATTTCGCATGTCGGGCTCTTAAAAAACGAAAGCAAATTCAGCGTCGGCAAAAAAAGGCTTGAAAAGCGCTGGAACACAAAAACGTTCTCCTCTTCGCAGCGGCCGCCGTCGCGCTCCCCGACCTTAATGTAAGGGCAATGTAAATTGAGAACGAAAATTAGATTTTTAGAAGCCATTGTTTTTACCTTATATAATTTTAATTAAATGACTGGCGGTAAATATTGTAATGCCGCCTAAGCAATTCCGCGACGCCGGAATGCTCTACGATTCTTGACACCGCTAATTTTTCGCCAGGCTTTGAAGCCATTATCGGCGAGCCCTTTGGTATCGAGATTTTTTCCGAATGCGCCAAGATTTCGCTTTTGCCGGCGCTTTCAGAAAGCAAGTCAACTCTAACTATTTTTTTTCCGTTGGGAATAATCACATAGTTCTCGCGGTCCGAATAAGAAAGCTGAATGTCAAAAGCGTCCGCGGGCTTTTCATCCTCAAGGCTTTCAAAAAAATAAACGCACAGGCGCATCGCCGCGCGCTCGGCCTTGATTTTTTTTATTGTCCATTCGCTCAAATCCCACCAAACAAAAAGCGAAATCGGATTTCTTAAAATGACATTGATTTTTGTTTCGTTGTAGCTTGCGGGCAATGTGTTGACGTTAATCGCCTGTTCCTCGTCGGAAAGCGCGATTGTATCCGCAACAGCCTCGTCCGCTTCCAACTCGCTGGCAAGCTCCAGCAAGTCTCCAATGATAAACTGTCTGTTCAAATCATCTGGCGCGTCTATTCCATATTCATCGGCTATTTCCAATAATTCAGCCGATGTCAACGTTTCTAATTTCGCGCGCGTCAAACGATGGTCCTTTTTCATAATGTTATTAATATCCATTAAAACCGAACCTTTGTCAAGACCGCTTGCCTTGCCACAGCTATTAATATATAATGGCGGAATGGTTACTTATTTGGCAAAACTTGGCGAGCTGACATTAAAGGGCTCCAACATAAAGCAGTTTGAAAAGCAGCTTTTGAGCAACGCGCGCTCTTACCTTAACAAAGACGACGGCGTGAAAATCACTTTGCGCGCGGGAAGGATGTATTTTGTCGCCGACGACTCTTATTCAGAGAAAATAGAGTATTGCTTGAATCATTTGATTGGAATAACCGGCTGGGCAAAATGCCTTGTCGTTGAAAAAAACATTGACGCGATTAAAGACACTGTCTACCAGCTTTGCGCCGCGGCCGCCAAAAACGGAGCCAAGACTTTTAAGTGCGAGGCGCGCCGCGCGGACAAAAGCTTTCCCCTTGACTCTTACCAAATAAACAGAGAAGCCGCCGCCCGGGTCTTTGACCAAAAAATTTTATTGGTTGACGTTCACAAGCCTGACATAAAGGTTTTTATAGAAGTCCGCGACCAAGTTTACGTTTACACGGACGACAAAAAGGGAACCAGAGGCCTTCCTGTCGGCGTAAGCGGCCACGGCCTTTTATTGCTTTCGGGCGGCATAGACAGCCCTGTGGCCGGTTGGCGAATGATGCGGCGCGGAATGAAAATCGACGCGGTTTACTACCATTCCTACCCCTACACCAGCGACGAGGCGCAAAAAAAGGTCGAAGACTTGGCCGCGCGAATTTCCGCCTACGGAGTGAGCGTCCACTTGCACATAGTAAGCTTTACCGAAGCGCAAATGCAAATAAAAAAGAGCTCGCCTGAATCTTGGTCCACCTTGCTTTTAAGAATGTGCATGATGAGCGTGGCCAACAAAATCGCCGAAAGGATTGGAGCCCAATGCATTGTGACAGGCGAATCGCTGGGGCAAGTCGCAAGCCAAACGATTGAAAACATGGCTGTAACGGAAAGCATGGCCGCCTATCCCCTTGTCCGTCCTTTGGTTGGAATGGACAAAGAGGAAATAATCGCCGACGCGGTCACAATCGGAACTTACGACACTTCAATTTTGCCATACGAAGATTGCTGCGTTTTGTTCAGCCCAAAGCACCCGGTTTTAAAGGCTGACAAGGACGAGGCAAAAAAGATTTACGACGCGATGGGCATCGAGCCCCTTTTGGACAAAGCCTTCGAGTCCCGCGCGATAAAAAGATTCTGGAACGGCGCGCTGCAATCTTGATTGAGCGCGCCGTAAGGAACGAGTCAAGGCCTTGAGCGCAGCGTGCCTTGACCGTTCCTAACGGGAAAACCGCGCTACAATCTTGATTGAGCGCGCAGTTTAATCAATTCTCATAGCAAAATGGAGCGCAGCGACATACCGTTCCTAACGGGAAAACCACGCTACAATCTTGATTGAGCGCGCTGCCAGTCGGCCAAGGCAGGCTTGTCCAGCAAAAGCTTCGCGATTTTTCCTGAATCGGTGTCAAAAGTCAAGCGGTCATCAAATTTTTCGTCGTTCAAAAGCTCCTCGATTTTATCGTAAATTTTCGAAGGCTTTTGAATGAACCAACCGACCTTGTTCTGGACGGCGAAGCGCATGTTGCCCAACTCTTGGTTGTGGATGTAGCGGGAAATTATTATTGGCTTTCTGCAGGAAAGCGCTTCCAGCAAAGTCGCAGGCCCCGCCTTCATAACAACGCAGTCGGAAAGCTTTATCAACTCGTCAAGGTAGTTGACAAAGCCGTAGACATGCAAATCCAGTTTTGGATAAAGGCGCGAAAGGCTTTCCAAGTAAGCGTATTTTCCCATGTCCTTTCCGCAAACAACCGCGACGGCGAATTTGGCCTTTTTTAGGACGCACTTGTTCACGATGTCAACCGCGCCGGGAAGTCCGTCGCCGCCGCCGACCAAAAGAACGACCTCATTACAAAGGGAACGACAGTGATTTGTTCCGCCGGAACTTTTTGCGCGATTCCCGTCCGCTTGGCCTCCTCCGAATAAACAAAGTAGTCCAAGCTTCTGTCCCAAAACCAAACATTGGGGACTGTAAAGGGATCGGTGACCATAACGGTGACGTTCACCTTCTTGTGCAGGCGGATCACCGCGCTCTTTGCGTAAGTGGAAAGCGCGTAGTGGAATGAGACGATGTCGGTAGGCTGTTCGCGCTTGATGACTTTTTTTAGATAATGAACTGTGTGAAAGCGCATCAACTTGCACACAAAAGTCACAAAGGGCCTGTGCTGGCTTACGTCGTAAATCAACGGAAAGAGGCCGTGAAAAAAGTTCGTCGCCCAAAAGTACAAAAGCTCAAAGCCGACTTTTCCCAAAAGGTTCGTCTTGTCAAAGCCGTTGGCCATGACGACTTCGGCGTCCGGATTTTGCTTAAGGATTTGCTCCTTCAAAACGCGAGCGGTTGAAATATGGCCGGCGCCTGTGGTCAAATATAAAAACAAGAATTTGCGTTTTGCCATGAAGCCTCTCCTAAACCTTAATAGCTGTATTTCGCCGAAAGGGTGATGTAATTGTTGATTTCATTGTGAAGCTTGTCTGCCCAAGCCTTCTTCGCGCTCGCGATGGCGGCCGACTTGTCGCTCGCAGAGTTTATGACGGCCGAAGCTTCCGGCGTGTAAATCGCCGAGTCTACGCCCTTGTTGTAGATGAACTCAAAGGTCCAGCCCAAGTTCAAGGCAAGCGTTCCGTAGCTGCGCCTAAAGGCTTCCCAAGTGCCTTTCATTCCAAACTGAAAGACATACATCTTATGCTCTTGGCTTAAGAAAGTCATTCTCTCTTGAACGGTCTTTGGGTAGGGGTCCGTTCCCGCGCCTCCAGTGTTGTCGTGCGCTCCGAATTTCTTGCAGTGCTGAGCGGCTTCGGCGTCAGTCCAACTTTCAGTCTCGTTAGCGTAGCGAATGAAATCCGTTGAAACGTTCAAACTAAGGCGCTTGACTGGCTCAAAAGAAGCCTCAAAATGCAGGCGGTCGGAATTGGGCCTTAAGTTTGAGCCGATGGAAACTCCGTGGTTTGTATAGTTTGAATAGTTGAATTTTTCAGCGGGAAGAAAATCGTGGTCACTGTCCGGCGAGTTAATCCAATGCGAGTACATGTAAGGCAAAACCAAAGTGTAGTCAAAGGCGATTTTTTTGCAAAAGTCGGCGGATGGAGTGTAGACCGCTCCCGTTTGCAAGGCCGCCTTGAACTTTGAGTCAAAATTTCCCTTGGCCCAATCGTCAATGCTGATGTCGTCAATCGCAAAGGCAAGCGCGGCCTCAAAACGGTCAAAGGGCCTGTACTCAAACTGCAAGCCGTAAATGTCATTGTCGCCCGCGTCAAACATTCCCTGCAGGAGAATGTAGGGAGCGGGAATCAAGTAGCTGGGGTCAAAGCGGCCGCCGACAATGCCAGCCTCAAAGTAAGAGATTGAAAGCTGCTTAATCGGCGTGAAGCGGACCGAGTGGAAGGCCAAGAATTTATTTGCGGTAAACTCAATCCTGCTTCCGCCTCCGCGATAGTTTGCCGCGGCGATTGCCGAAATCGTTTGGCTGTACTGCCACTTTTCGGACGAATAGTTCACAAGCAAGTTGTTCATGTGGCAGGAGTAAGGGTTTAGGATTATGTTGTCGTGGCCGAAGATGTTTGAAAAGCCGATTCTGTTGGCGCCGACAATTCCGTTTATCGTGGCGTTTCCAACGTTAAGGCCGGCCTCCATGTCCCAGTTTCCGTCGACAGGCCCAAAGGTGGCCGCGTCGCCCCAAGTGTTCAAGGGCTCGTTTTGGAAAGTCCTTAAGATTTCATGCGATTCGGTGGACTTGTTGTGCAAGTTAAGGCCAAGGTTGTAGCCCAAGGCGATCCAATCCTTGAACAAAACGTCTCCAAAAACAGAAGGCTCGGCGAAAACGAATTTCGTCAGCTTGTCCGAGCCCTTGTCGGACGCCTTAAGGCTGGCTCCGACTTCAAAGCCGACATGCCATTGCTTTGAGAAATATTTTTCGTAGTAGTATTTGGCGGTCTCGGCGTCGGCTTCAGTTCCCTTTTCAATGACCGCGTCAAGGATTTCCTTTACAACGCTTGCCGGATAGGGGCTGATTTGCGGCAAAAAGCCAACATAGCCCTTTATTTGCCATTGGCGCGCGCTTTCGTAAAAGTCAAGGTTTGGGTCTATGACCACTTGCGAAAAAGCCGCCGCTCCGGCAAAAAGCGACAAAGCCGCGGCCAAAGCGATTTTCCTTAAAGCGTTAATTTTCTGAAACATTTTGAGCGTTCTCCTTTTTGCCGGCATGTTTTTTTGTTATTTTAGTGAATTTAACTCTCGTTCCCAAAACAAACTCGAATGAAAACTCAGACCTTCCGCTTTTGTGGCCGGAATTCAAGACAACTGCCAAAGACGCCTGTCCGGCAAAGTCAAGCCATTCGTTTAGGCTGTACGAGCCAAAAAGCGTGAGCGCGTTCACAAATTCCGGGGTTCCCGAAGGAGCGGCGAGATTGCGGCCGTCCTTGTATTTGGGGCTGAACCTTGTCTTTCCGCTTGAGTCAACAGTAAATGGATAAACCCAATCGGCCATCTTCGCGTCGCCGACATTCAGGATTCTAGGGCCCCAGCCGATTTTAGAAAAAATGCCGGGATCGGACAACTCGCCGCGCGCCAAGAAAAGGTATTTAAAGCCCGCCGCCCACTTGTTTGGAACCTCATACGAGGCGCGGAAACTGGCGGCCACCGTGTCAGGTCCGTAACGGCTTCCAATCCATTCGTAAAAGTCCTTGGAGCCGGAATTGCTTTCGGACGAGGTTCTGACAAAAGACCAATTAGGGCTGGAGTTTATGTACAAGTAAGGCTGCGCGTAATAGCCTTCCAAATCCAAGTGAAGGTGGCCGCTTTTTATGGGGATGTAGGATTCAAGGCCAAGCTGGACTCCCATCGCGTTTGGAACGTAGTTGTCCTTGTCGGTGTTGTCTTCGCTAAGCTCTACCGGAAGCTGGAACTGGGTCATCGACCACAAGGCAAAGACGCGCAAATATTTAACCGGCGAGACGTTCGCCTTTATTCCAAAGAAGCTTCCGACATCGCTTCCTTCCGCCTCATAGTCAAGCCACGAGGCGTAGTTGTGAAGGAACATCATCGGATTGAAAAAGCGCAAGTCCATGTCGCCGTACGGCAGCGCGGCTTCCATGAATGAAATCTGGAATTTTTTTCCGATGCGGGCGTCCACCTTGTGGGAATAAAGATAGCGGCGGCTGTTGTACTGTGTGATCGCGCCCGTGTATTGGACAATCGGGGAATACACGGAAATGGCCGCAGAAGTGGCGTCGGTCAAATACTCGGACTGTATGATGGAACCGGTATCCGCGCGGCCAAAGGACTGGCTCATGTTAGTGACGCGGATGTTAAAGCCTACGCTGTCGGTGAAGGCATAGCCAACCGAGCCGTAAGCCTCGTGCGGAAGGTTCACGTCAAAATTCTTGGGGCTGTATGGAACGTTAAAATAGGTGTCGCTGTCATTGGCCGCGCTCTTGTTTATTCCGGCAAAAAGGTCGGCGTAAAAAGAAGCGTAGTCGCCGACAGAAATCGTCACAGGAGCTTCAAGAAAATGTTTTTTTTCAAAGCGGTCGTAAATCCACGGAACGTCCTTGTTGGTCTTGACGTAGCCCTCCAAGTTGAGCGCGGGCTCAACCATTACCTTAAGGATTGAGGCGCTTACAGAAAAGGCGCTGTCTTCCATGTAGCCGGCTATCTTGTCGTAATGCGCGCGGCCTGGAGAGCTTAAGGCATCGCGGTCGATTTCGTCCAGCATGGCCTTGACTTGAATAAGGCTTAGCGGCGCTTGGTCGGAGAACTGGACAAGGCCTGACTCCTGCTCCAAGATTTGGAGGGAATCGTAAATCCAGTGGCGGCTTGGCAAAAGCGTTTGGCCGCCGCGTCCCGGCTTTTGCGCGAAAGAAGCGCCGGCAAGGGCAAAGAGAAAAGCGAAGAAAACCGCAATCCTTTTCATCGCTCGGCCTCCGGCGACTGGGAAGCGGCCTTGTCATGCTTGTCCTTTAACAAAAAGTCAAAGTTAACCGGCTTTTTCAGCATGCGGCAAAAGTCCATTCTGCAGGAAAGAGCCATTTCAAAGCCTTGCCTGAAATTTCCTGTCTTGTGATTGTGGTTGAAGACAAAAATGTAGGCCGGCTGTCCGACCAAGGTAAGCCACTTCAACGGAGACCAAGAGGCTCGGACATAAATGACGTTGTCATACTCCGCTATGCCGTGGGGGCTTGAAAATTCACGGCCATAACGGTTTCCGGGATTGTCGTTGTCGACATAAATCCAATGGCCCTCGTAGCGCCTTTCGGTCGTGTGGCCGTTTATCCAGCCGTATTTTGTGAAGATGTCGTCCGAGGCGAATTCACCGCGCGCGGCGAAAATATAATTCAAGGCCACAGACCATCTTCCGGGCCGCTCGTAAGAGGCTGAAATCTTTCCGGCGATCGAGTCGGGGCCGACAGGGCTTCCTATCCATTCGTAGCTGGGTCCCTTGTCGTCGCCCTTGGCCGAGACCAAAGACCAGTTGGGGCTTTGCTTTATCCACAAATACGGAGATGCGTAATAGCCTTCCAAATTGAATTTCAGGAAGCCGGACGCGACGGGGAACTGCAAGTCAACTCCGCCCTGCAAGCCGCGGCCTTCGGGCAAAGCGCCCGCTCCCGAAGTTTGCTCAGTGAACATTTGGTGCTCGGTCTTTGAAATCAAGAAGTAAAGGCGCAAGTTCTTGCATGGAACGTAATTGAATTTTACGCCCATGTATGAAATCCAGTCGTACTGGTTGTTCAGTTCGTAGGCGTGGAAAATGCCGAAGGGGTTCAAGAACTTCATGTCAAAGACGTCATAGGCCGCGCCGCCTTCCAAAAAGCCGAATGTAAAGCGCTTCCAAAGCCTAAAGTCAATCTCGTGGTTGTACATCGTGACCTTTTGGTTCAACTGCTGGACATTGAAGGCGTATGTGAAAATCGGAGAGTAAAGCCGCAAGGTTCCGTAAGGAAGCTCGGTCAACCAGTCGCTTTGGATTATGCTGCCCAAAGAGGCGCGGCCGTAGTTGTGGCTGCCCATGCCGAAATTCAAGTTGACGCCGACACCGTTGTTCCACCTGTAGCCAGACGAAAGATAGGTGACTCTAGTGAGGTTTGGATCAAAAGCGTCCTCGACAAAAATGTGGTTCACATAGTTGTCGTTCTTAAGCATGTAGGACCTTCTTTGTCCAACGGCAAGGCCCATGAAGACAGTCAAATAATCGCTTACGGTTATGCGTATCGGAGCCTCGGCCAGGCGCGAGCGGTCGTGGTAGTCGTAAAGCCATTTTAATTCGGAATCGCTTTTTGCGTATCCTTCCACGTTCAGCTTTGGCTCAATGCCAAGCGAAAAAATTCCGGCGTCAAGCGAAAAGTCAATTTGGTCAAAGTATTCCTGGACGCGAAGGTATTGCTCCTGGGCGGGCTTGGACAGTTTTTCGTAGGGAATCTCTTCCAGAATGCCCTTAAGCTCCATCACAGTCAGCGGAGTGTGGTCGACGAAGTTCCATCTCCCAAAGTCAATTTCGATTTGCGAAAGGGCGTCGTAGACCCAATGGCCGCTGGGAACCAAGTCAGAGCCTCGCCTTGAGGCGGAAAAAGCCGGCGGAAAAAGCGCGGAAACAAGGATAAAAACAATGAAAAGCTTCTTTAAATTCATTCCAAAATCCTAAATTAAATCAAAAAATTATATCAAATCTTTCAATAATTTGCAATAAGAGCCAAAACCGGGAGGGAAGCCTCCGCCCTTGCGCGCATCAATATTTTTCTCTATAATAAAGCGATATGAAATCGCGAACAAAACACACGCTTCAAACATTGGCCTGCATTGCGGTTGCCTTGTCATACTTTTTCTTAAGCAGGTCTCCGTTGCAGACCGAATTGCGCCTGCGCCCGGAATGGACTTGCGACATTTCAAAAACGCCCGAGGAAGCCGGCTCGGAGGCCTTGCTGCCTTTTAGGCTTGGAAAGAGGGCCGGTTACTTCACCCATTCGGGAAAAATCGTCGCGAACTTGGACATTCCCTACAAGGCCACGTTTTCAAAGAATTTTTTCGCTCTTTACGGACAAAACGCGGACAAGACAAAGGTTTTTTCGCCAAACCAGAAGGAAGCCTTTGAAATAAAGGCGGCGGGCTTTCCCTACATTCAAGACGACCGAGTCTTTGTATTCGCGCCTGGCGGCTCGTCCGTCCTGTTCGTCAACAACGCAAGCGGAAGCGTAGAGTCGTCTTGGGATTACTCGGCTCCGATAACGGCCTTCAACTCTTCCCCAAAAGGAAGCGTGGCCGGATACGCCGACGGGCAAATGGCCGTCTTTGACCAATACGGAAAGCTAAGGGCGGAAGTCGCGCCCGGCGGAAGCGACTGTTCGGTCATCCTTGGCGCCGACATCAGCCAGGACGGAAAGCTTTTCGCTTGCGTATCGGGCCTTGACCCCCAGCGCTTTGTCCTTTACCGCGACGAAGGCAACTACAAGAAAGTCATTTACCACGAATTCCTAAGCGTGAACCTGACCAGACAGACAAAAGTCCACTTTAGCGGCAACGACCGCTACGTTTACTTTGACTCAATCGACGCGCTAGGCGTCGTGGACACAAAAAGCGCCCATGCAATGCGCATTCCTCTAAAGGGAACAATCTTGGACATACAGGAATCGCCTGTTGACCAGAGCGTCTTTGTATTAAGCCGCTACGCGAACAGCTATTACACAATAACGATTTTGGAGGGCTGGACAAAAAAAATCGGGCAATTCTCATTTGAAGCCTCAGCGGCCTTCATTCTTGCAGACGGAAACAATGTCTATGTTGGAAAAGACAGCAAGATTTCAAGGCTTGCGATTTCAAAAAGTTGACGGGAGTTTTTAACATGAAAAAAACAATTTGCCTAATTCTTTCGGCGCTCTTGTTAAGCCAAGCGATTTTCTCATTCGGTTGGCCGGTGGAAAATTTGGACACTGAAAAAATGCGCCCGTCTTTCGCGAGGGCAAGGAAAAACAACTTCAACGTTTCAATCGCCTTCCCCAACGCGCAAAAGGCGGTCGCGGCGGACAACGGAAGAATCGTGGCTGTGATAACGGAACACCAAAACGACGGAGACTGGTTTGAGTCACCGCTAGGAAACGCCGCCATCATAAGCCACAAAGACGGCTTGATATCCGTCTACGCAAACCTTGACGCGCAGAGCGCGCTTTACTTGCAGGACAAATTCAAAGTCACCGACGGCCAGGATTTGGGCGAAATCGCGGCCTCAGCCTGGAGCGAAGACGAAGGCTCTATGGAATTTCAAATCGCCGACACAAACGCGAAGACTTACATAAACCCCCTTATCTTGATGCCGCGCTCGGTAAAGCCGCCGCGCATTTTCCTTGACGGCATAACCATCGAAAACCAATTTGGCCGAGCCTACAACATCGCAAGCTTGCGCTCCATTCCGGCCGGCCAATACACGCTTTACAAAAAGCGCCAGGCCAATGTCTCGCCGCACAAAGTGAAAGTGTATGTAAACGGAAGCGAATTGGAATCGATAAGCAAAGAAGTCCTCAAATGGCAGGATGGAAAAATTCTCATCAGCGGAAACAAAAACTACACCAGTGCCGACTTCTACCCTTCCGACGAAAGCGAGCTTTTGGGCCACGTTCTTTTGCCGCACGGAGTGAACACAATAACAATAACGGCTTCGGACATTCTTGAAAATTCCGTTACAGCCAATTACACGATATCAGGTTACTAAAAATGGAACACAATATGATTTTGTCAGCCTCGGGCTGGCGAAAGGTTTTCGCGCAAAGCGGAAACGAGCGCGACCAAAGCGCTAAAATCGGAAGCGTCAACAAGGCGCTGTGTTTTTTAGCCGCGGAGTCTTTTTTTGAATGGCTAAAAGCGCGCCCTGGAAGCGGACGAAAGCCAAAGACTGCCGCCGCAAAGACTAATGGCAAGGCCATAAAGCGCCGCCTAAAAATCGTCGTCGCCACCGACACGCGGCCTACAGGAAAAGAATGCGCCGAATACGCCTTAAAGGCCCTTTGCCTTGGCGGCGCCGACGCGGTCTTCCTTGGAGTGGCCGCCGCGCCCGAAATAATGGCCTTTGCAAGGGGCTTTGACGCCTTTGTCTACATTTCGGCAAGCCACAACCCAATCGGCCACAACGGAATAAAATTTGGCCTGGACGACGGCGGCGTATTGAACGCCGCGCAAAACCTAGAAGTCCGCGCGATTTTTGAGCGAAAGCTAAATGAAGCCGGATGCGCGGAGGAAGTCCTTAAGCGCGCGAACGCGGCGGATTCTGCTGGAAAAGCCGGCAAGACAAAAAGCGCGGCGTTTTTAAAAGCCGTCTCAAAGGAAAAAGTCGCCGCCAACAAAAAGGCCTCCCTCGCCGCCTACCAAAAATTCTCCCGCCTTGTCACAAGCGGAACGGAAAACGCGGCCGCGCAAAAAAAGTTTTTTGACGGTCTAAAGGCCGCGCTAAAGAAAAGCGAGACAATCGTTTGCGCGGACTTTAACGGAAGCGCGAGAACCCTTTGCATCGACAAAAACTTTTTCTCTGAATGCGGCTTAAAATTCAAGGCCATCAACGCGCGGCCCGGCCATATCGTCCACGAAATAATTCCAGAGCCTGAAAACCTTGTCCATGTCGCGCGCTTTGTGGAAAGCGTCGCAAGCGAAAGCAAGGCCAAGACTGGCGTGGCCAACAAAAATGGCAAGCAAGGCCAAAAAGCGGCGGCCGCTTCCAGGGCTTTCAAAACGCCGACAATCATCGGCTACATGCCCGACTGCGACGGCGACCGGGGAAACATTGTCTATTACAGCCAAAAGGAAGGAAAAGCCAAAATCCTTAAGGCGCAGGAAGTATTCGCCCTTAGCGTTTTGTCGGAGCTTTCTTTCGCGGCGCTAAGGATAAGGGCAGACAAAAAAAGCGAGCGGCTTGGAAAAAAAGCGGGGGCCGCTCCCCGCCTTGCCGTCGCGGTAAACTGCCCTACCTCCATGCGAATTGAAGAAATCGCGGCCGCCTTTTGCGCCAAAGTTTTTAGGGCGGAAGTCGGCGAGGCCAACGTCGTGAACCTCGCGCGCGAAAAGCGGGAGGCCGGCTATTGCGTTCCGATTTTGGGAGAAGGCTCAAACGGCGGAACAATCACCTACCCGGCAAGCGTCCGCGACCCGCTGAACACAGTAATGGCCTTGGCAAAATTTTTGGCGGTAAAAGAAGCCTGGGAGCTTTGGACAAAGGCGCGCGGCATTCCGTTTAAAAGCGACTACACGCTGGACGACATCTTGGACTCGCTTCCAAAGTATACGACAACGGGAGTCAGCGAAAAGCGCGCGATTCTTAAAATAAAGACAAGCGACCACGCCGTTCTAAAAAAGAATTTCCAAAAGGTCTTTGAAGATTCCATTAAAAAAGACAGCGAAGGCCTTTTAAAAAAATACGGCATAGTCTCTTGGAAAGCCTCGCTCACAAACGGAACAAAAGAAAAGCTCGGCGCGAAAGACTTTTCAAAAAGCGAAAAAGGCGGACTTAAAATTTTGTTCTACGAAAAAAATTCCCGCGCTCCAAGTTCCTTCATATGGATGCGGGGAAGCGGAACGGAGCCAGTCTTTAGAATAATGTGCGACGTTAAAGGAAAAGACGCCAAAAAAGAAAAAGAACTTTTGGCTTGGGAAACAAAAATGCTTGCCCAAGCCGACAAAATTCGATAAACTAGAATTTGTCATTGCAAAAAAAGCCGGGCCAAGCCCGACGCTGGCATAAATTCCGTGGAGGTTATTATGGAAAAGCAGGAAATATTGGAAAGAGCCAAAAAGTACATCGCCGAAGAAAAGGACGAGCGCTTTAGAAAAGAGGTCGAAGACCTTGTCGCAAAAGAAGACTACAAGGAATTGGAAGACCGTTTTTACCAGACGCTTGAGTTCGGAACCGGCGGCCTTCGCGGAATCATGGGCGGCGGAACAAACCGCATGAACACGCTAGAAATCAACATGGCCACGCAGGGCTTGGCCAACTACGTGATAAAGGCCTTCCCCGAAAAGGCCAAGGCCGGAACATTGAGCGCGGTAGTCGCCTACGACAGCCGCCTCAACTCTGACGTATTCGCCGAAGCCACCGCGCTTATCTTTGCCGCCAACGGAATCAAGGCCTACCTCTTTAGCGGAGTTCGCCCCACTCCCGAATTGTCATACGCGATCCGCGAGCTTAAGGCCGACACGGGCGTTGTCGTAACGGCCAGCCACAACCCGCGCATGTACAACGGCTACAAGGCCTACTGGAACGACGGCGCGCAGGTAATCGAGCCGCACGACAAGGGAATCATCGTGGAAGTCAACGCTGTAAAGGAAGTAAAGACAATCTCTAAGGACGAGGCGCTTAAAAACGGCTCGCTTGTAATCATCGACAAAGAAATCGACGAAAAGTTCTGGGCCATGTGCAAGGCGCAGCTTTTCCGCCCCGACCTTATCAAGGAAAAGGCTTCAAGCGTAAAAATCGTCTACACTCCTCTCCACGGAACAGGAGCCATGCACGTTGAAAAAGTTTTGGGCGACCTTGGACTTAAGGTGATCACAGTTCCCGAGCAGCAAAAGCCCGACGGAAAGTTCCCGACAGTCGAAAAGCCCAACCCGGAAGAAGCCCCCGCTCTCAAGATGGCCGTTGAACTTGGCGAAAAGGAAAAGGCCGACTGCGTTATGGCCACAGACCCCGACGCCGACCGCTTCGGCACCGCCTTCCCCGGAAAGGACGGAAAGTTTGTTTTGGTAAGCGGAAACCAAATGGGCGCTCTTTTGATGGACTACGTTTTGCTTAGCAGAAAGGAATTGGGAAAGCTTCCCGCCAACGCCGCCGTCGTGCGCTCAATCGTAACGTCTCCCTTTGGCGACGCGATTTGCAAAAAGTTTGGCGTAAAGATGGTTGAATGCCTTACAGGCTTTAAGTGGATCGCGGCGGCGCAAGCCCAAATGGAAAAGGACGGATCCAACGAATACGTCTTTGGCTTGGAAGAAAGCTACGGCTACAAAGTGGAAAAAGAAGTCATGGACAAGGACGGAGTAAGCGCCGCCGCAATGTGCGCCGAAATGACCTTGTACTGGGCCAGCAAAGGAAAGAGCATATTGGAGCGCTTGGACGACATGTGGGCCGAATACGGATACTTTGAGGACCGCGCGATAAGCCAGTACTTTGAAGGCCCGCAAGGTCCTTCTATCATGGGCGGAATCATGACAAAGCTTAGAACCGAAGGCCTTAAGTCTTTGGGCGGAAAGAAAGTCCTCCAGATTAAGGACATCCAGCAGAGCGTCAGCTTTGACCCGGCCAATCCCAGCGCAAAGACTACAATTAACCTTCCCAAGAGCAACGTATTGCAGTTTGTTCTTGAAGGCGGAACGATTGTAAGCGCCCGTCCCAGCGGAACCGAGCCAAAAATCAAGTTCTACATCAACAGCGCCCTTCCGCCGGCCGGAGCCGCAGGTTTGGCGCAAAGCAAAAAGGACGCCGCGGCCCTTTGCGACGCGATAAGCGCCGACATCAAAGCGATTCTCGATGCCGCCGCAAAATAACGCGGCCTTTAGCCCCGTCAAATTGCTAAAGGACTACAAAAGGCTTCGCCGTTTGATTAACGAAAACGGCGCGGCCTTTTGCGCCTTTGACACAGAGACGACGGGGCTAAGCTACAAAAAAGACAAGATAATTGAGCTAGGCGCGGTCCGCTTTGACAAAAGCGGCGTCCTGGCCACCTACAATTCCTTTGTTCACGTTGATTTTCCGCTTCCGCCAATCATAACGCAAATCACGCATATAACCGACCAAATGCTTTTGGACGCGCCCCCAATTCAAAAGGTGATGGCCGACTTTGAGGAATTTTCAAAAGGATGCGTTCTTGTCGCGCACAACGCGCAGTTTGACTGGAACTTTGTCAACGCCGAGCGGACGGCGCTTGGAATGAAGGAACTAAAAAACAAGGCCATCGACACCTTGGACTTGGCGCGATGGGCCTACCCTGTGAACAAAAAATATAGCCTGCAGTATTTGGCGGCAGGAATGAAAATCGACGTTCAAGCCGCGCACCGCGCCTACGACGACGCGCGCGTTTGCATGGAAGTCTTTTTGCGCGCCGTCCGCGACACCGATTCAGTGCAGAAGTGATCCTGAGTGTTTAGTAAATCGAAGTAATTTTATAACCGGTTTCAGAAATTACTTGCCGCAACCTTTCTTGATCAAGCGTTTCTTTGCTTTTAATTTGGCAGACACCAGTTTTATGAGAAGATTTTACTGAAAGAACAGAAAAGTTGTTTCTAATAGCGTCGTTAATGTGGCTTTCGCACATTCTGCACATCATGCCATCAATTTGAAGGCTTGTGACAGCGCAGTCGGAATCCGCATTTTTCTTGCGATCATGGCAAGCGCCCGCCATTGCGCAGTGGGCGCAGCCAGAGCCGCAAGAATGTTTTCCGCGCTTTTTGTTTTTTACAAGATTCAAGATGATTGCGGCTACAAGCGCAATCAAAATGAATCCTACGATTATCGTTCCCAAAGCAGGCTCACACCTTTACGGAAAGCGTCTTGGCTTCGCTGTACTTCTTAAAGAAGAGCGCGTAGACGACGCAAGCGAGCGCCGCGATGGCGGCGATTAAGCCAACGACATTGACGCTGCCAGCAAAGGCGTTTCCAAACTGGTTTACCATCAAGGCCACGATGTAAGCGAAGCCGCACTGCCAGCCGATGGCGAACCATGTCCACTTGGCGCTGTTCATCTCGCGGCGGATCGCTCCGATCGCGGCAAAGCAAGGCGCGCACAAAAGGTTGAAGACCAAGAACGAATATCCGGCCACGCTCGTAAAGGCCTGGGCAAGAGCCTGGTAAACCGTAAGGTCGCCTGAGCCGTAAAGGACGCCCATGGTGCCTACGATGTTTTCCTTGGCCACCAAGCCTGTGATGGAGGCGACAGCGGCTTGCCAATTTCCCCAGCCGAGCGGAGTGAAAATCCAAGCGATGCAGCTTCCGACTTTGGCAAGGATCGAAGCGTCAAGCTGGTCTTCGGCCAACATTCCAAAGCCTTCTTCGGTCCAGCCAAAGAAGCTTAGGAACCAAATAACGATTGTGGAAAGCAAGATGATTGTTCCGGCCTTTTTGATGAATGACCAGCCGCGCTCCCACATAGAGCGCAGAACGTTGCCCAATGTCGGCATGTGGTAGGCCGGAAGCTCCATTACAAACGGAGCGGGATTTCCGGCGAACATCTTTGTCTTTTTTAGAATGATTCCCGAAATGATAATCGCGGCCATTCCGACAAAGTAAGCGCTTGTGGCGACCCATGCCGCGCCGCCGAAAATCGCTCCGGCCACCATCGCGATAAAGGGCACCTTTGCGCCGCAAGGAATGAAAGTTGTCGTCATAATCGTCATGCGGCGGTCGCGCTCGTTTTCTATCGTGCGGCTTGCCATAATGCCGGGAATGCCGCAGCCGGTTCCAACCAACATCGGAATGAAAGACTTTCCTGAAAGGCCGAACTTTCTGAAAATGCGGTCAAGGACAAAGGCGATGCGGGCCATGTAGCCGCAGGCTTCCAAGAAGGCAAGCATCAAGAAAAGGACGAGCATTTGCGGAACAAAGCCAAGAACCGCGCCGACGCCGCCGACAATTCCGTCCAAGATAAGGCCGGACAGCCATTCGGCGCAGCCAATCTTTTCCAAAAGTCCGCCAATCAAAACTGGAATTCCTGGAACCCAAACGCCGTAGTCGGCGGGATCAGGGCCTTCCTCTCCGTACTTTTGGGCCATCTCGCGCGCTTCGGCGGCGGCCTCTTCGGTAATCTCTATCGGGTCCGAAAGCTCAAGCGTCTCTTCGTCCTCGATTACGTATGTCGTCTCTCCGTTGTCCAAGGCTTCCAAAATCGCGGAGGTGTCGCCGTACTCTTCGGCCGCCGCTTCGTAGGCGCTTGTTCCGATTCCAAACAAATGCCAGCCGTCTCCAAAAAGACCGTCGTTGGCCCAGTCTGTCGCCGACGCTCCGATTCCAACCATGGCGATCCAATAAACAAAGAACATTACCGCGGCGAATATCGGAAGTCCCAGCCAGCGGTTTGTTACAACGCGGTCGATTTTGTCGGAATGCGTGAGTTTTCCGGCGTTGGCCTTTTTGTAGCTGGACTTTAAGATTTGCGCGATGTAAATGTAGCGCTCGTTTGTGATTATGCTTTCGGCGTCGTCGTCCAATTCCTTTTCGGCGGCCTTAATGTCGTCTTCAACATGCGCAAGCGTGTCCGCGTCAATCTTAAGGCTTTCCAAAACTTTGTCGTCGCGCTCAAAAACCTTTATCGCATACCAACGCTGCTGCTCTTCGCTCATGTGGTGGACTATCGCTTCCTCAATATGGGCCAAAGCGTGTTCGACGGGGCCTGAGAAAGAATGCTGTGGAACGGTCTTAGTTCCCTGGGCGGCTTTTACGGCTTCCTCGGCGGCTTCCATAACGCCGTCGCCCTTGAGCGCGGAAATCTCAACGATTTTGCAGCCAAGCTGGCGCGACAGTTCGGAAACGTCGATTTTATCGCCGGCTTTTTTTACCAAGTCCATCATGTTGAGCGCGACGACAACCGGGATTCCAAGCTCCACTAATTGAGTCGTAAGATACAAGTTGCGCTCAAGGTTTGTCGCGTCAACGATGTTCAAAATCGCGTCGGGACGCTCGCCGACCAAATAGTTTCGAGCGACGACTTCTTCCAGCGTATACGGCGAAAGCGAATAAATGCCGGGAAGGTCGGTCACGATAACGCCGTCATGCTTTTTTAGCTTTCCTTCCTTTTTTTCTACAGTGACTCCAGGCCAGTTTCCTACAAATTGATTTGAGCCGGTAAGCGCGTTAAAGAGCGTCGTCTTTCCGCAGTTTGGGTTTCCGGCAAGGGCTATTCTTATGTTCATATTTGTTTCTCCTTATAATACGGCTGTTCGCGCGAGTTTGGGCGCGAGCGCGAATGTTGCCGCTTATGCGGCGTCCGCAAGTTATTGGCTTGCGTTCGCTTTTTTCGCCGCTACTCTACCTCTATCATTTCGGCGTCGGCTTTTCTTAAAGAAAGCTCGTAGTTTCTAACAGTCACTTCAATAGGATCGCCCAAAGGAGCGACCTTTCTAACAAAGATTTCAACACCCTTTGTCACTCCCATGTCCATAATGCGGCGCTTGACCGCGCCTTCGCCAGTCAGTTTGACGACAGTGACCGTCTCGCCGACTTTCGCTTCCTTCAATGTTTTCATATATTCCTCCAATTTTATAAACAAAAGAATCAAACAAAAATTCTGCGGGCCATGTCCTCATTGATGGCAATGCGAGATTCCTTAACTTTTACGATTACGTTTCCCGAAAGGGAATTAACGATTGTGACAGTTCCGCCGACATTAAAGCCCAAGTTTTCCAAATGCCGCTTGACATCGTCGTTTCCGCCGATTTTTTTTACGATTTGCGGCTTTCCGATTTCCGCAATGACTAATGGCATCAAGGCAACGCTCCTAACAATTAGTTGCATTTATTATATATTAGTTAAGGGTAACTGTCAACAGTTTACGACAACTTTTTGCAAAAAAAAAACTCCGCTTTTAAGCGGAGGAATTATAGCGCGCGGCCCTATCAGCAGCCAAAAGACTTGCCCGCATGTGGCCTGAGCAATGCCGCGCGAGTCATTTGCGAGCGCGGCAATTGCGCCAACCCGCGCATGCGCGGCCCTATCAGCAGCCAAAAGACTTGCCCGAGCGTTACCCGCGCGGAGCGGTAGCCGGATCGATCGGGCTTCCGTTCCTAAAGACCATAAGGGTAAGCCGGCTTTCCTTGCTGATGGAATCAACGCCGGCCGTTCCAATCGTGTCGCCGTAAACAACGTAATCGCCCTTGTTGACGCTGACGCTTGACATTCCAGTGTAAGCGTATATAAGGCCGGTCTTGGACTGCACGAACACAACTTCGCCAAAGCCCCTGTAGGAGCCGCAGTACATTACCGTGCCGGCCATGATGTTCATAATCTTTTCTTTTTTGGCGGCGGAAAGCTGAACGCCCGAAACTTTTCCGTTAACGTAAGTTATGCGGGGGTTCTTTACAGGCCACACAAGGCCGGACGAGCTTTTTGTCGCGCTGTACTTTCTTGGGTCGGCGTCCTTAAGGTCAAGGGCAACAGTCTGAGCTTCTGAAGAAGCCTTGGCCGGAACTTTAAGCTTTTGGCCGGCCTTAAGAGAGGCGTCGCTTCCCAAATTGTTAAGCGCGAAAAGCTCCGCGACTTTTATGCCGCGCTCGCGCGCGATTCCATAATAAGTGTCGCCTTTTTGCGCGACATAAGTTTCAAGGTTTTCGCTTGAGTATGAAGAGCCGGAAGAAAGCGAGGCTGAATTTAGCGTCGCGGCGTTTTCGATGTCGGGGCTGGGAATGTTAAGCTTTTGTCCAAACTTAAGGACGTCGCTTTCGGACAAGCCGTTTGCCGCGCGAAGCTCGCTTACGGTGATTTGATACTTTCGGCTGATTGAATAAAGAGTTTCGCCCTTTTCAACCATATGCGTCGTGTCCGCGAAGAGCGACGCGGCCGCAAAGAAGAAAAACGAGCCTACGAAAAACTTAAAAAAACTTTTGCTGACTTTCATACCATTATATTATCGGCATGAAAGCGGCAAAAGTTGAACGGATTATTTTGAAGCCTTTGTTTTGGCGGAACTTTTTTTTGCAGGAGTTTTCTTAGGCTCGCTTTTTGAAGAAGCTTCTTTGCTTGCGGCCTTAAGAATCTTTTCTCGCTTGGCGACTTCCTTAGAATAGTCCGCGACGCTCTTCAGCAATTCCGCGATTTCCGGATCAGAGGCTGTCAAGGGAGAGGCGTTCTTGGCAGAAAGCTTTTCAACAACAAGGGCGCCCAAACTAGCATGCGCCTTTTTTATCTTTGACTCATACTGCTTTTTTTCAAGCTGAACAACGCCCAAGTCGCTGTAAGTCTGGATTGTGCTGCCTGCCTTTGACAAACCTTTTTTTGTAATGTCAAAACCACTCTTAAGGCCAGCCTTGATGTCTTTCCAAATTTTAGAAGCCTTTTCCTTTGTTTCGTCTTTCATATTTAACTCCTATATAAAAATTATAACGCGCTTTTTTTAATCCGTCAAATTATTTTTGCCGCCAACAAGGTCAAATCGTCAAGCTGTTCGTCTTCCCTAAGGAAACTGTAATGCAAGTAAACGTTGTCGGACAAGTCCTCTGCCTTGCTGGAGCAATAATATTCGTAAAGGTTGAAATGCTCCTTTAAGAAAGCGTCTATGCGCCTGTCAACGCGAACGGTGTCCTTTTCTCCGGCGTTCTGCGGCTTGTAAAAGCGGAATACTTTTTCAACCGAACAAAGCGCCAAAATGACTTCCTCCGTCGAGCCTGCGCAGTTGGTAAAGTCAAACTCAAGGACTTCGTTTGGAACAGGATTGTGGTATTTTTTAAGGACATACTTTTGCTTGTTCAAAACCGCCTCGATGATTTCCTGGATGCGGTCGTTTTCCATTTGCTCGCTTTCGCTTCCAACCTTGTGGTTTTCGTGAACGGAGCCTTCCGCGCCTTCCTGGCATTTTGTAACGTTGAATTCCTGGTCGCGGAATTTGCGCGTGGACTCTTCGATGCCGTCAGTATAGAGGAAAAGGACGTCGCCCTTCTTTAGGCGGGTCTTTTCTATCTTAAAGCCGCCCTTCATTTGCACCATAAAGGTCGGAAGCGGGCCGGCGGCGGGGGTCTCTTGCAAGGTCAAAGTCTTTTGCTTTTTTGCGGCGGAATCGTAAATGTGGACAATGTTGTCTCCGGCGTTGCAAAGGCTCAC
>CADCBK010000035.1 GCA_902799665.1 uncultured Spirochaetaceae bacterium
CGTGTGTCGATGCCGCAGATGCCGACTATCTTTTGAGCTTTTAGGAAGGAGTCAAGGCTTCCTTGCGAGCGGAAGTTGGAAGGCGAGTCGCAAAGCTCGCGGACGATGTAGCCGCTGACCCAAGATTTTTTGCTTTCGTAGTCGCAAGGAATCACGCCGTAGTTTCCGACAAGGGGAAACGTTTGGGTTACGATTTGTCCGTAGTAGCTTGGGTCGGTGAGCGTTTCGATGTAGCCTGTCATTCCGGTTGTGAAAACCGTTTCGCCGATTGTCGAGCCAATCGCTCCGATTGACTGGCCTTCAAAAATCGTTCCGTCCGCCAAAATCAAAAATGCCTTTGCCATTTTTCCCCCAAAAGAAAAAAGGCGTCCGCTTCCTTTGAAAACAATAAGCCTTCAAAGCAAACGAGCGCCCTTGCTCTAATTGATAATGTTATAGAACTATCGGGCCTTTATGTCAATAGCAAATTTTTTTTGCGAATTTTTTTTAAAAGCGCTTGACAAAAATTTTTGAACGCGATATAAATTGCTCAACTAAGGCAAAGGCGTCGTAGAAAAATCTGCGGCGCCTTATATTTTTTTGGCAATGAAGCCGCGGAAGATTTCTGTTAAGAAAACGCTTTTCGCGGCTTTTGTCTTTAAAACGGCGATGATGCCGGGCATGCGCGCAATGTCTGGCCGTCGCCGTTTTTATTTTTTAAGGAGGACTGAATATGTCTGAAGTATGGAGCGTTTGGTTCCTGATCGGCGCCGCCCTTGTGTTCTTCATGCAGTGCGGCTTTGCGATGGTTGAGACTGGATTTACGCGAGCGAAGAACGCGGGAAACATCATAATGAAAAACTTGATGGATTTCTGCATCGGAACTCCGATGTTCATGTTCTTGGGCTTTGGCCTTATGATGAGCGAAAATTATTTGTTCGGCGTCATCGGAAAGCCCAACTTGCAGCTTTTCACTAACTTTGCCGAACACGACTGGTCAAGCTTTGTCTTTAACTTGGTCTTTTGCGCCACGGCCGCCACAATCGTTTCCGGCTCAATGGCGGAACGAACAAAGTTTTCGGCCTACTGCATTTACTCGGCGGTAATCAGCGCGGTCGTCTACCCGATTGAAGCCGGCTGGGTTTGGAACAGCCAAGGCTGGCTGGTCCAGCTTGGATTCGTTGACTTTGCCGGCGGCGCTGCGATTCACTCCGTAGGCGGCGTGGCGGCTTTGATTGGCGCGATTTTCCTTGGACCGCGCATCGGAAAGTACGACTACGACAAGAACGGAAAGGTCACAAAGGCCCACGCCATTCCCGGCCACTCTCTTACGCTTGGCGCTTTGGGAACCTTCATCTTGTGGTTCGGTTGGTACGGCTTTAACGGCGCGGCCTGCACCCAGCTTGAAGGCGTTGGCGGACTTGCCGCCGTTTTCACGACGACGACAATCGCTCCCGCCGTTGCCGCCATCACGACAATGTTCTTCACTTGGTTCAAGAACGGAAAGCCCGACGTCTCGATGACCCTGAACGCCGCGCTCGCCGGCCTTGTCGCCATCACTCCGACTTGTGCCACGGTTGACGCGCTTGGAGCGACAATCATCGGCATCGTAGCCGGCATCATCGTAGTGGTCGTTGTTGAAGGCTTGGACCTTAAGCTTCACATCGACGACCCGGTTGGAGCCGTGGGCGTCCACCTTGCAAACGGCATTTGGGGAACCTTGTCCGACGGCTTGTTCAACGTTGAGAGCGGCGTTTTCTACGGCGGCGGATTCAAGCACCTTGGCGTTCAGTGCCTTGGAGAATTTACAATCGTCGCCTGGACGACTGTCTGCATGTTGATAACGTTCACCTTGATCAAGAAGTTCCACGGACTTCGCGCAAGCCGCGAGGAAGAAGTCATCGGCCTTGACAAGTTGGAGCACGGAATCGACAGCGCTTACGGCGGCTTTATCATGGCTCCGCAAGTCATGACAGGCGGAGAGGCTGGAATCGGAGGCCTTAGCGCCGCCAACGTTTCAGGCGTCACTGGCGACGTTCCGATGGAAAAGGCCGTTCCTGTTTCAAAGGCTTCAAAAAAGCCCGGCGCCAAGTTCCATATGGTTACAATCATCACACGCGCCAGCAAGTTCGAGGAGCTTAAGAGCGCGATGAACGACATCAACGTCACCGGCATGACAGTCACAAACGTTTTGGGCTGCGGCGTCCAGCACGGACACGCGCAAAAGTACCGCGGCGTTGAAATGGAAATGAGCTTGCTGCCAAAGATTAAGGTTGACATCGTCGTAAGCGAAGTTCCGGTTGACCTTGTAATCACCGCGGCCAAGGAAGTTTTGTACACCGGCCACATCGGCGACGGAAAGATTTTTGTCTACGACGTTCAGAATGTAGTCAAAGTCCGCACCGGCGAAGAAGGCTACGAAGCCTTGCAAGACTAAAGCTATTGACATTTTCGCGCTGTTTGTGGTATAACTACCGCAACACGGCAAAGAGGTCGTAGATATCGTTTCGCATTTTTATGCGAGGCGCTGTCTACGGCCTCTTTTTTTGTTGTCTACGGAGGTTTTTCATTATGTGTGGTTTTGTAGGCGCTTTTGATTTGTCCAGCGGCGGTAAGCCGATTGAGGAAGGCTTGCGCGAAGAGCTTCGCGCGCAGGTTTTGGAAATGTCAAAAAAAATTCGTCACCGCGGCCCGGACTGGAGCGGCGTTTACACTGGCCCAAACGCGATTCTTAGCCACGAGCGCCTTAGCATCGTTGACCCCCTTAGCGGAAAGCAGCCGCTTGTAAGCGACGACCAAAAAATCATCCTTGCGGCCAACGGAGAAATTTACAACCACAAGGAAATCCGCGCGCAGTTCAACGGCTCCTACAATTTTAGGACGGGAAGCGATTGCGAAGTCATCATTCCGCTTTACAAAAAATTTCGCGACAGCGCGGGAGCCGACGGCCAACCGGATTTTTCGGCGATGATAGAAAGCCTTTCAGGAATTTTCGCCTTCGCGCTTTACGACAGCGAGCGCGACGTTTACCTTGTGGCGCGAGACCAAATCGGCGTGATTCCGCTTTACCAGGGCTGGGACAAGGCCGGCCGCTACTATGTCGCAAGCGAGCTAAAGGCGCTTGAGGGCGGCTGCCAAACGATTGAAGAATTTCCAAACGGCTGCTATTTGTTTTCCGGGGGAAGCCTCCCCCTCGCTTCAGCCGCCGCCGCGTCTTCCGCTACCCCCTCTGCGGGCTCAAACGCCGCCCGCAACGCCTGCTTTTCAAAGCCTGTCCGCTGGTACAAGCGCGACTGGGAATCGTTCGACAGCGTCAAGTCCGCCGCGCGCGCCTCGGACGCTTTGGGCCAGGTCATAAATCCCGCCGTCATAGAAAAAGTCCGCGACGGCTTGGACGCGGCGGTAAAGGCGCAGCTTATGAGCGACGTTCCTTACGGCGTTTTGCTGAGCGGCGGCTTGGACTCTTCCATCATCGCGGCGGTCACCCAAAAGTATTCCAAAAAGAGAATCGAGTCGGACAGCAAGGAAGGCGCTTGGTGGCCGCGCTTGCATTCGTTCGCGATAGGCTTGGAAGGAAGCCCTGATTTGATTGCCGCGCAAAAAGCCGCCGACTACATTGGAACGGTTCACCACGAAGTTCACTTTACGATTCAAGAGGCGCTCGACGCGCTTCCCGACGTAATCTACCACATTGAAACTTACGACATCACAACGGTGCGCGCGTCCACGCCGATGTATCTTTTGGCGCGCGTCATAAAATCGATGGGAATAAAAATGGTTCTTTCCGGCGAAGGAAGCGACGAGCTTTTTGGCGGCTACTTGTACTTCCACAAGGCGCCCAACGCCCAAGAGTTCCACGAAGAGCTTGTCAGAAAGATGGGCAAGCTTCACCTTTACGACTGCCTTAGGGCCAACAAATCCCTTATGGCTTGGGGCGTTGAAGGCCGCGTCCCCTTCCTTGACAAGGACTTCATCGACGTCGCGATGCGCTTGAACCCTTCCGACAAAATGAGCATAAAGCTTCCCGACGGAAAGCAAAGAATCGAAAAATGGATTTTGCGAAAGGCCTTTGAGGACATGCTTCCGGCCGAAATTGTCTGGAGGCAAAAGGAGCAGTTTTCCGACGGCGTGGGCTACAACTGGATCGACACGCTAAAAAAGATGACCGAAGAAAAAATCAGCGACGCCGAATTCGAGCGCCGCGAAAACCGCTTTCCGGTAAACCCGCCCAAGACAAAAGAGGAATACTACTACCGCGAAATTTACAGCCGCCTTTTCCCCAGCGACAGCGCCGCGCGTTGCGTCCCGCATGAAGCCGGCGTCGCTTGCTCAACCGCAAAGGCGCTTGAATGGGACGCGGCTTGGAAAAACATGGACGAGCCTTCCGGCCGCGCGATCGCCGGAGTTCACGACAAAGCGTATTGATAAGGAGAACACGATGATGACAGAGAGAAGCGAACGGACTTTGTATGAACCTACATTTGAGCATGACAATTGCGGAATCGGCGCTGTGGTCAGCGTTGACGGAATAAAAAGCCGCGACGTCGTTGACAAGGCGCTTTGCATTGTCGAAAAGCTTGAGCACCGCGCCGGAAAGGACGCGAGCGGCGAGATAGGCGACGGCGTTGGAATGCTTGTTCAAATATCCCATGAATTTTTTTCAGACGCTTCAAAGCGCGGCCAAATCGTCGCGGCTAACGGCCAGGCTTGCCAATCGCTTGGCGGCGAGCGGGATTACGGAATAGCGCAAATCTTTTTTCCGTCCGACACCGCTTCGCTAAAAAGCGAAAAAGCGCGCTTTGAAAAACACGCGGCTTCTTGCGGCCTAAAATTTTTGGGCTGGCGAAGCGTTCCTGTAAACGCTTCCGTTCTTGGGCAAAAAGCGCGCGACTGTATGCCAGCCATTTGGCAAGCCTTTGTGGAGCGCCCGGGCGATTGCGCCCTAGGCTTGGATTTTGACAAAAAGCTTTACGCGCTTCGCCTGGCCTTTGAAAAAGAAGTTAAGGGAAAGACATACGTTTGCTCGCTTTCATCGCGAACGATTGTTTACAAGGGAATGTTTTTGGTCAAAGAGCTTCGCGCCTTTTACAGCGACTTGCAGGACGAAAAATTCAAGTCTTGCCTTGCCATCGTCCACTCGCGCTTTAGCACCAACACGCAGCCCAGCTGGCAGCGCGCTCATCCCAACCGATTCATCGCGCACAACGGCGAGATCAACACAATCCGCGGAAACGTTGACAGAATGATAGCGCGCGGCGGCGAGGTGGACACAAGCGGAAGCGACTCGGCGATGCTGGACAACACGCTTGAATACTTTGTGATGAACGGCCTTCCGCTTCCGCTCGCGGTAATGCTTTGCATTCCAGAGCCTTGGAAGCGCGACGAAAGCATTGGCGAAAAAAAGCGCGACTTTTACCATTACTGGGCCACGATGATGGAACCTTGGGACGGACCGGCCGCGATTTTGTTTTCGGACGGAGACGTTCTTGGCGCCACGCTTGACCGAAACGGCTTGAGGCCCAGCCGCTACTTTGTCACAAAAGACAATTTGCTTGTCCTTTCAAGCGAAGTGGGCGTGCTTGACGTTCCGCAAGAAAACATCGCCGTAAAGTCGCGGCTGATGCCAGGCCGAATGCTGCTTGTTGACACCGTTCAAAAGCGCTTGATTAGCGACGAGGAGATAAAGCAAAGCTACGCGAGCGCCCATCCTTACGGAGAATGGCTTGACCAAAACCTTGTGCACCTTTCAGACCTTAAAATCCCCAACAAGAAAATTCCTGTTTCAAGCCAAGACGATAGGGACCACCTTTACCGCGCTTTTGGCTGGAACTACGAAGACCTTAACGAGATGATTCTTCCGATGGCCAAAAACGGAGTGGAGCCGACAGGCGCCATGGGAATCGACACGCCGCTTGCCTGCATGAGCGACAAGCATCCGCCGCTTTACAGTTACTTTAAGCAGCTTTTCGCGCAGGGGACAAATCCGCCGATTGATTCTTTGCGCGAAAAAATCGTAACCGACACAACGGTTTATGTCGGCACTGACGGCGACATTTTAAACGCAAAGGGCTCCAACTGCCGCGCGCTTGAAATAAACAATCCGATTTTGACCGGAACGGATTTGCTGAAAATTTCCGTCTTGGACCAGCCGGGCTTGCGGGCGACAAAACTTTCGCTTTTGGTTGACGCGGCCAAGATTAAATTGGCGGACGCGCTTGAAAGCCTTTTCAATCAAATCATCGCCGCTTACGGGCAAGGCTACAACATAATCATTTTGAGCGACCGCGGCGTGGACAAAGACCATGCGGCGATTCCGTCGCTTTTGGCCGTGAGCGCGGTGGAGCAATTTTTGATACGCGAAAAAAAGAGGACAAAGATTTCCATCATTTTGGAAAGCGCCGAAGTCCGCGACGTCCATCAAGCGGCGATGTGCTTGGGCTACGGAGCGCGCGCGGTCAACCCATACCTTGCGCACGAAGCGATCGCCGAGCTTATTGACCAAAAGCTTTTGGACAAGGACTACCACACGGCGATTGACGACTACAACAAGGCGATTATCGACGGCATCGTTAAAATCGGCGCCAAGATGGGTATCAGCGCGGTTCAGTCCTACCAGTCCGCGCAAATTTTTGAGGCGGTCGGAATATCGCAGGAAGTGATAGAAAAATATTTCACCAATACGGTAAGCCGCGTTGGCGGAATCACGCTAAAGGAAATCGAAGAGGACATCGTCTACCATCACGAACAGGCATGGAACGAAAAGGGCCTTACGATGAACACCCACCTTGACTCAGTCGGCTTCCATAAATTCCGCCGCGGCCCCAACGCCGAAGACCACCTTTACAATCCTGAAACAATCATCGCCTTGCAAGAAGCCGCTAGGAACGGAGACTACAAGCGCTTTAAGGAATACACGGCCTTGGTTGACGACAACGCGCGGCCGCACACCTTGCGCGCGATGCTGGACTTTAATTTCGCGTCTGACGGCGGCGTTCCATTGGAGGAAGTCGAAAGCGTCGACTCAATCGTCCAGCGCTTTAAGACAGGCGCTATGTCTTACGGCTCGATCAGCGAGGAGGCCCACAAGTGCATGGCGGCCGCGATGAACCATCTTCACGGTAAGTCAAACAGCGGCGAGGGCGGCGAAAAGCCTGAGCGCCTTGGAACGGAATTCAACAGCGCCATAAAGCAAGTGGCGAGCGGCCGCTTTGGAGTCACCGAAGAATATCTTTTGAGCGCCAAGGAGATTCAAATCAAAATGGCGCAAGGAGCCAAGCCTGGCGAAGGCGGCCACCTTCCTGGAAAAAAAGTTTATCCTTGGATCGCGCAAACCCGCCTTGCGACTCCTGGCGTTTCGTTGATTTCTCCGCCGCCGCACCACGACATTTATTCAATAGAAGATTTGGCGCAATTGATTTACGATTTAAAGAACGCCAACCGAGATGCCCGTATCAGCGTAAAGCTTGTAAGCGAGGCGGGAGTCGGAACGATCGCGGCGGGCGTTGCGAAGGCCGGAGCGCAAGTAATCCTAATCAGCGGCCACGACGGCGGAACTGGAGCCGCGCCGATTTCTTCAATACATCACGCGGGCTTGCCTTGGGAGCTGGGCCTTTCGGAGGCGCACCAAACATTGATTCAAAACGGCTTGCGAGGCCGCGTTGTAATCGAAACCGACGGAAAGCTTATGAGCGGCCGCGACGTGGCCATTGCCTGCTTGCTTGGCGCCGAAGAGTTTGGCTTTGCGACCGCGCCGCTTATAACGATGGGCTGCGCGATGATGCGCGTTTGCAACTTGGACACTTGCCCCTTTGGCGTGGCGACGCAAAACGAAAAGCTCCGCGCGCGTTTTCCGGGAAAGCCTGAGTATGTTGAGAATTTCATGAAGTTCATCGCGCAGGAATTGCGGGAATACATGGCGCGCCTTGGACTGCGCTCGGTTGACCAAATGTGCGGCCGCAGCGACTTGCTAAAGATGAAGGAAAGGCAGGGCTTTAAGCGCGCGGGGCTTTTGGACTTGAGCCGGGTTCTTGCGCGCGAGGACGAATCCGAGGCTTGGAAAAAGAGCCGCGAGCCATACGACTTTGGCTTGGAAAAAACTTTGGACTTAAAGCTTTTGCTTCCAGCCTTTGAAAAGGGCGACTTGAAGGGCAAAAAGCTTGCGATACAATCAACCGACCGCGCTTTTGGAACGATTTTGGGAAGCGAAATTCAAAAGCGCTTCGCCTCGAAAATTTCAGAAGGCGCGTACTGCGTGAACGTAGTTGGCGGAGCAGGACAAAGCTTTGGCGCCTTTGTTCCAAAAGGACTGGCCTTGCGCTTGGAAGGCGAGGCCAACGATTACTTTGGAAAAGGCCTTAGCGGCGGAAAGCTTGTCGTGAAAAAATCGGACAGCTTTGAAGGAAAGAGCGACCAAAACATAATCATCGGAAACGTCGCGCTCTTTGGCGCCACAAGCGGAAAGGCTTTCATCAACGGCGTGGCCGGCGAGCGTTTTTGCGTAAGGAACTCCGGCGCGACGGCGGTTGTCGAAGGCTGCGGCGACCATGGCCTAGAATACATGACTGGCGGAACGGCTGTAATACTGGGAGATACGGGCCGGAACCTTGCCGCTGGAATGAGCGGCGGCGTGGCTTATGTTCTTGACGAAAGGCATGACCTTTACAAGCGCCTCAACCACGGCCTTGTAAAAAGCTACGACCTTGACGACGCCACGACAACCTTGCGCGACAAAAGCGACGAAGAAAATTTGCGCTCGCTCATAGAAGAGCACGCCGCCGAAACAGGCTCGCAAAAAGCCAAGGCGCTCCTCGCGGACTGGGAAAAGAGCAAGCGGCTTTTTAAGAAAATAATTCCAAACGACTACTTGCGCGTGGTGACAGAAATTTACGCACAAGAAAAAAACGGCGCGTCGGAAGAAGAAGCCAAGCTTGAGGCGTTCAAAAAAATCACGGCGTAAGCGGCCGCGGCATAAGCGACAGGCGATTTGACGGAGGAAAAAAAATGGGAAAGGCGACAGGATTTTTAGAATACAATAGAATCGAAAACGGCGACGTTCCGCCCTTGGAGCGAATAAAAAACTTTTTGGAATTCCATCCCAAGCTGGACGACAAAGCCCGCCGCGAGCAAGCCGCGCGCTGCATGAATTGCGGCGTTCCTATGTGCCAGTCCGCGATAAAGCTTGCGGGAATGGTCACCGGCTGCCCGCTGCACAATTACATTCCGGAATGGAACGACGCGCTTTACAAGGGCCAGTACGACATGGCCGCTTGGAGGCTTTTAAAGACATCAAGCTTTCCTGAATTTACAGGCCGCGTTTGTCCCGCGCTTTGCGAAAAGGCTTGCAATTGCGGAAACCCTGTTTGCGGCGACGGCGCGGTTACGATTCACGACAATGAGCTTTACATAATTGAAAAGGCGTTCGCGTCCGGATACATGAAGGCGCAAAAGCCCGCAAGCCGTAGCGGAAAAAAAATCGCGGTGATCGGAGCGGGGCCGGCCGGTCTTGCCTGCGCGGATTGGCTTAACCGCCGCGGCCACAGCGTCACCGTTTACGAGCGCGAAGACAGGGCGGGCGGCCTTTTGGTTTACGGAATCCCAAACATGAAGCTGGACAAAAAAATCGTCGAGCGCCGCGTCAACCTTATGAAAGAGGAAGGCGTGGAATTTGTCTTTAACGCCGACGTCGGAAAAAGCATTTCGGCCGAGCACATAGCGAGCGCTTACGACGCCGTGGCCCTTTGCTGCGGCGCAAAAAAGGCGCGTTCCCTAAACGCCAGCGGAATTGAAAGCCTTTTGCAGTCTCGCGGCGGAGCGGACGGCGGAATGATGTTCGCCGTTGACTTTTTAAAAGCGGTCACCAAATGCGTCGTCGCCACAAGCGAGGCGCTGGAAAAAGTGAACATTGTCCCCGCCAACGAGCAAATAGCCAGCATGCTTTTGGAGCGCTACGGCGTTGAGGTTGCCGGAAAGAACGTGGTCATCGTAGGCGGCGGCGACACTGGAAACGACTGCGCGGGAACGGCCATCCGACTTGGCGCCTCCAGCGTGACGCAAATAGAAATGATGCCTTGCCCGCCTGCGGAACGGCAGCCCAACAATCCTTGGCCGCAATGGCCGCGCGTCCTTAAAACCGACTACGGCGCGCAGGAAGCCATCGCGAAATTCGGCCATGACCCGCGCGTTTATGAAACTACCGTAAAGGAAGTTCAAAGCCAAGCCGGCCGCATATGCGCCGTAAAGACAATCCAAATTGAATTTAAAAGCATTGACGGAAAGCGGGAGCTTGTCGAGCGCGCCGGGACAGAAAAGACCTTGCCATGCGACTTGCTTCTTGTGGCGGCCGGCTTTACCGGTTGCGAGCCGTACACGGCCCAAGCCTTTGGCGTCGCCCTTGGCCAGCGGGGAACTGTCGCCACGCAGCGCGAAGGCGGATACGAGACAGGCTCGCAAAAAATATTTTCCGCAGGCGACATGCGGCGCGGGCAATCGCTTGTCGTTTGGGCGATTTCGGAAGGCCGCGAATGCGCGCAGGAAATAGATAAGTTTTTGATGAAGTGATTTTGCGATTGAAAACGGGCGCGGCCTTTTTTAGGGCCGCGTTTTTTTTGCGCGCCGCTTTTAGCCGTAAGTCTTTACGACGCTTTCGGCGACGGCGGTTTTTTTCTGGCCCCGGTCCATCGCCTCTTTTTCTATGTAGCGGTGCGCCTCTTGCTCCGTCATTTTTAGGTTTTGCATCAAAAGCATTTTGGCCCGGTTCACAAGGCGTATCTCTTCCATCTTGACCTTTAGCTTTGTCGTTTGGCTTGAAAGAATTTGCGCCTTGTATTGAACGGCAATCGCTGCCTTAATCATGTTGTAAAAATAAAATTGGTCGGACGGCCAGTTCACCGTAAGGACGCCGCTTGTTTCAACGCGGTAGCTCACTTCCTCAAAAAGCTGCGGCGGCGCAAGCAAAAGAACCGCGCCAAGGGAGCCTGAAATGTCAATCGCAAAATCAGCGCCTTCGCCGTCCGCGTAGTCGGCGATTACGATGTTGTAGACCCGCTCGGCGCAAAGGCGGCGCGCTTCGTTAAAGTCGTTTACGGCTTGAACGTCAAACGCCGGCGGCGCGAGCAGGACGCATGCGCTTTGAGAAATCTTTGGATCTTTTGCAACCAGCAAAACGCTGCGCGAGTCAAAAGCCATTTTAGAAACCGAGCGCCTTCTTTACAAAATCGCTTTGGCTTGCAAGTTTTTTCGCTTCAGCCAAACTTTTGGGCAGCGTTTTAAGCGCCGACTTTTTTTGTCCGAACAAGTTTTCGGCAGTCTCCGCCGGCGGCTCCAAATTGCTTTTAATGCCGTCAAGCGCCGCGTGAATTAAAAGCGTAAAGGCCAAGTAGACGTTGCATTCGCTGTCGGCGGAACGTATTTCAAACCTTGGCTCTTCTTTTGTAGATGGAACGCGTATGAAGGCCGAGCGGTTTTCATTTCCCCACGCGATGATGTTGGGCGCCTTGTGCTCTCCAAGCCGCTGGTAGGAATTTTCGGTGGAATTAAGGTAAAACGAAATTTCTTGGGCGCGGCTTAAAATGCCCGCGAGCGCGTTTTTTGTCTTTGACGGATCCGAGCAAGAAATGTTTATGTGAAAGCCGCTTCCGGCCTTGTCCAAAATCGGCTTTGGGCTAAAGTCAGCGTACAAGCCGTTTTGCGCGGCGCGGGCGCGGACAATCCACTTAAAGGTCGCGGCGTTGTCGGCTGCGGTGACCGCGTCGGAGTAGTGGAAGTCGATTTCGTTTTGGCCCGGGCCTTCCTCGTGGTGGCTGGCTTCAGGCTGCATTCCCATTTCTTCAAGCGTAAAGCAAATTTCGCGACGAATGTTCTCTCCCTTGTCTTCGGGAGCGATGTCCATGTAGCCCGCGTTGTCAAAAGGAATTTTTGTCGGCTCGCCTTTTTCGTCCAGCTTAAAAAGGTAGAACTCGATTTCCGTTCCGAACATGAATTCCACGCCTGCGTCTTTGGCTGCCTTTACCGCGTTTTGCAAAATCGCGCGCGAATCCTTTTCGTAGGCGCGGCCGTCGGGGTAGCGGATGTTGCAAAACATTCTGGCCACCTTTCCTGTGTTGGGCCGCCAAGGCAGGACGGACAAAGTTGTCGGATCCGGATGCAGGAACAAGTCGGATTTTTCCGGGCTTTCAAAACCGTAAATCGCGGAAGCGTCAAAACTGACTCCGTTTTTAAAAGCGCTTTCCAACTGGCTTGCCAAAATCGAAACGTTCTTTTGAACGCCGTTCAAGTCAAAAAACGCAAGCCTGATAAACTTAATGTCTTCCTCGTTTACATAATCCAAAACATCGCTTTCTGAATACATGGTTTCCTCGCTATCTATTATTCTAACTTTAAATCTTCTTGATGTCCACAAGCGCCATCTTGTCTTCGGTAAAGCCGGCTGCCAAAGACTCGGCGAGCGCTGTGGCTGTGTCCAAGCTTGTAAGGCATTCTATGTCGCGCTCCACCGCGTGACGGCGGAACTTAACGCTTTCCGCGTCGGGGTTTCTTCCCTTTGCGGAGGTTGAGATTACGTAGGCGATTTTTCCGCTGTCAAGAAGCGTTATGATGTTGTCGTTTGGGTCTTCGTGAACTTTCGCCACGCTTTTTACAGGAAGGCCGCTTCGCTCTATCGTGTCGGCGTTTCCGCTTGTTCCGTAGAGAACAAAGCCCAAGTCGTAAAAGCGCTTGGCCAAAGCCGGAAGCTCGCGCAAGTCTGTTTTCTTTACGCTGAACAAAACGCCGCGCGGGCATGAATCGTCGCCTTTGTTTTCTTTTGGCCGAATGATTTTCATTCCGGCCGCGACCATTCCCTTAAAAAGCGCCTCTTCGCGAGTGGGGGCGATTCCCAAAACTTCGCCGGTGGACTTCATTTCAGGTCCCAAAGCGGTGTCAACGTCGGTAAGCTTTTCAAAGCTAAAGACAGGAACTTTTACGGCGAAGTAGTTTGGAGAGCGGTAGAGGCCTGTTCCGTAACCCATGTCGCGAAGGCGCTCGCCCATCATCGCGCGCGTCGCAAGGGCCACCATCGGAATGCCGGTCACCTTGCTTATGTATGGAACGGTGCGGCTGGAGCGCGGATTGGCTTCGATTATGTAAAGCTCGTCGTTCCAAATCAAGTACTGAATGTTCACGATTCCCTTTGTGCCAAGAGCCAGCGCCAAGTCAGTTGTTTGCCTGACGATTTTTTCTTTTAAGTGTTCGGGAATTGACCAGCTTGGGTAGACCGCGATTGAGTCGCCGGAGTGGATTCCTGTCCGCTCTACGTGCTGCATGATTCCTGGAATCAAAACGTCTTGGCCGTCGCAAATTCCGTCAACCTCAAGCTCCGTTCCTTCCATGTATTTGTCAATCAAAACCGGGTTCTCGATTTTTTGCCGCAAGATTATCGCCATGTATTCCTTTACGTCGGCGCTTGTGTTGGCGATGATCATGTTTTGTCCGCCCAGAACGTAGCTGGGCCGCAAGAGGACTGGGTATCCGATTCGCGCCGCGGCCTCCAAGGCTTCAGATTCCGTGAATACCGTGACTCCGCGCGGCCTTAAAATTCCAAGCTTGTCGCAAAGCTCCTCAAAGCGCTCGCGGTCTTCGGCAAGGTCAATCGAGTCCGCGCTTGTTCCCAAAATGGGAACTCCCTGCGAGTCAAGGAATTTCGTAAGGTTTATCGCGGTTTGCCCACCAAAGGCCGCGACGACGCCGACCGGCTTTTCCACGCGGATGACATTCATCACGTCAGGGCCAGTGAGCGGCTCAAAGTAAAGGCGGTCGGCCGTGTCAAAGTCGGTTGAAACGGTTTCGGGATTGTTGTTCACGATGGCCACGTCGTAGCCAAGCTCCTTTAGAGCGCGGACGCATTGGACGCTCGCGTAGTCAAACTCAATTCCCTGTCCTATGCGGATTGGGCCGGAGCCAAGAACCAGGATTGTCTTTTTGCGCTCGCGCTCCGCAAGGTATTCCTCCGCCTCGTTGTCGCCGCCGCTGGTGGAGTAAAAGTAAGGCGTTTCGGCGGAAAACTCTCCCGCGCATGTGTCTACCATCTTAAATGAGCGCGGCGGATAGAGAAGGCCGCCCTTGTCGCCGAGGCCTTTTTCCTTTTCGACTATTCCTTGGATTTTCCACAAGAACCACTTGTCGATTTTTGTAATGTCGTGAATTTCCTGAACGGACAAAAGGCCTCGCTTTAGCGCTTGGTAGATGGCGAAAATTCTTTGGTCCGTACAGCGGCCGACGCGCGAAATTATTTTTTCGTTGCTTTCGTCTTTTAACGCCGGAAGGTCTAGCGAGGATGTTTTTAGCTCCGCGCCGCGAACGGCCTTTAAAAGCGCCTCCTCAAAGCTTTGGCCAATCGCCATGACTTCGCCGGTGGCTTTCATTTGCGTTCCCAAGTCGCGCTTGGCGTAAACAAATTTGTCAAAGGGGAACTTTGGCATTTTGACGACGACATAGTCCAGCGCCGGCTCAAAGCAAGCCTTTGTCTTTTTTGTCACAAAGTTGGGAATCTCCGAAAGCGTAAAGCCTACCGCGATAAGCGCCGCGACTTTTGCTATCGGGTAGCCGGTCGCCTTGCTGGCCAAAGCCGACGAGCGCGACACGCGGGGGTTCACTTCGATAACGGCGTATTCAAACGAGTCTGGGTTGAGCGCGAACTGGCAGTTGCAGCCGCCTTCGATTTTAAGCTCGCTGATTATGTTGAGCGCGGCGCTTCTAAGCATTTGGTATTCTTTGTCGGCCAGCGTCAAGGTCGGCGCGACGACGATTGAGTCTCCCGTGTGGACGCCGACCGGGTCGATGTTTTCCATCGAGCAAACTGTGATTACGTTTCCCTCGCCGTCGCGCATCACTTCAAACTCGATTTCCTTCCAGCCGGCGATGCATTTTTCAACAAGTATTTGGTGTATCGGGGAACGGTGCAAGCCGTTCCTTACTATTTCGTCAAGCTCGCGCTCGGTGTTGCAAATGCCGCCGCCAGTTCCGCCAAGAGTGAAGGCCGGCCTTATGATTGCCGGAAGTCCGATTTCGTTGTGGACAAAGTCTATCGCGTCCTGGTAGTTTGTCACGACCTTTGACGGAATAACCGGCTCGCCGATTTTTTCCATCGTGTCCTTAAAGAGCTGGCGGTCTTCGGCCTTGTCAATCGTTTCGGGAACGGCTCCCAAGAGGCGGACCTTGTGGGAATCCAAAAAACCGCTTTTGGCAAGTTCCATGCTTAGCGTAAGTCCGGTCTGGCCGCCCAAAGTCGAAAGCAGGGAATCAGGCTTTTCCTTTTCTATGATTCGTTCCACCGTCTTAAGCGTTAGCGGCTCGATGTAAATCTCGTCCGCCATGCTTTTGTCCGTCATAAGGGTGGCCGGATTTGAGTTTACAAGAACGACTTCCAAGCCCAGCGACTTTAGCGCGCGGCAGGCCTGGTTTCCCGCGTAGTCAAATTCCGCCGCCTGCCCTATAATGATCGGCCCCGAGCCGATGACCATAACCTTGTGGATATTTGGATTCAACGCCATTGTATGCTCCAAAAAAAATAGCGACCCCGTAAATTGAGGTCGCCATTGACTTAAAATAATATAGCGCTTTTTTGATTTTATGGGAAGAGGGCTTTGAGATTTTTTTCGCGCGTTAAAGCGCGGCCAAAAGCCGCCCTTGTTCAATCTATTGCTTTGTCCATTCGCTTGGATCGGGCATTCCGAATCCAAAATTGCAATGCATTGTAAAACTGTTAGTTCCTGTGGTGATTGTGTGGTCGCCGTCAATCGCGCCGCTTGACGAGCCTGTTCCCGAAATGGAAAGAATCTTTATTGGCTTGTTGTGAGCGTCGCGCGTTTCGTATGCAGTCCAAGTAAAGTCCTTGTTGTGAACTACCGATCCTTTCAAATATGCCGTTATGTGGCCAGTCTTGTTCGCGTTGAGCGTCAGCGTTCCTGAAGACGTTCCGTATGCGCCGGGGTTGTAGTGCGTCCAAGCGCCGATAAGGAAATCTGTCAGCGTGTTTTGAGCGGAGCCGCCGCTGGAAGAGGAGCCGGTCACAGTAACGTCGCATCTATAAAAGTATCTTGAATCGTCTTCCAGCCCATTAAACTTAAAACATGCTTTGACGACTGCAGTTCCCGCTGATACGCCTGTCATGAAAAATTTGCCGTCTTTGGAAAATGCCTTTGCGACGCTTTCGTTCAGAGACTCAACTCTGATAATCGTGTAAGTGTCGCTCATCACTCCGGCTATCTGAACGGTTTCGCCGGCATTCAAATTGTATTTGTAGTCGATTTTAGTAAAGTCCAAACCTTGAACTGTTTGGCTTTGTCCGCCCTGTTGGCCGCCTGTGTTTTCTCCGCCTTGCTGGCCGCCGTTGTTGGTGGGTTCACCTCCGTTGGTCTGGCCGCCTGTCGTTCCGCCGTAAACTTGTCCGCCGGAATCGCCGCTTCCTCCAGCAGAATTGGAGCAAGACGCAAAGCAAAGCGCCGCAAAAAGCGCCGCGGCGATTAAAAACATTTTTTTCATAGAGCCTCCTTGTATGTCGCTTAATTATATGAGCGCAAGGCGGCGTTGTCATTAAAGCATTACTTTAATAAAAAAAGAAGCGCGGGCGCCATGCCGTCGGTGACCGCCCCTGCAAGGATACGCGCCTAAGTTTCTCGGCATATACGCTTAGGCGGGAGCCGCGCTTCCACGGAAACTATAGCGCAAGTCTCCGTTCCGCGCATTAAAGCATTGCTTTAATGACAAGGTTCTTTTTATGGTGTATATTCCAATTACGGGAACTTCCATGTTAAGTCATGGAGTTCTCGACAACCTGGGAATTGCCGAGCGCAATTCCCTTGATTTTTTGCCCAATTGACCGATTCAACTGTAGTATGTTTTCAGTATGATATCGTTGGGCAGTTTTTTTTGCAAAAAAAATGAGCCAAGAAAACCCAGTGTGCCGCGCTCCTATTGGCGCGGGGCTTAGATTCTCTTGGCTCAAATAATCGGAAGCCTTGTCAACGCAGCGCGCTATGGCACAACCGAAGTAAACGTATCGAAGGCTTCAAAAGAAGCGCGGACGCCATGCCGTCGGTGAACGCCCCTGCATGGATACGCGCCTAAGTTTCTCGAGATATACGCTTAGGCGGGAGCCGCGCTTCCAAAAAACCGCAAGACAAAAATCTTGCCGCCGTTGCCCGAGTTGGCGGATTTCTCCGGTGCTCCCCCGGCACCTAGCAATATAGTGCGTGTCTGCGGTTTTGTCATTAAAGCATTGCTTTAATGACAAGGATTGCTTTGTAGTGTATATTCATAACAGAGTTTTCGTGAACGTGTCGATCGACTCGCCTTTGCGCGTGGCGGAATCGAAAGCTCTAAGTCAAAGTTCCTGGGAACTTTTTTTGTAAAAGAAAGAAGTGCGGACGCCATGCAGTCGGTGAACGCCCTGCAAGGATACGCGCCTAAGTTTCTCGGTATATACGCTTAGGCGGGAGCCGCGCTTCAAAAAAAATAAACTTTTGAAGAAGCGGGAGCGCTCTATATGCGAGTCTCAAATCTTCAAAAGTTTATGCCGAGGGCGTTAAGTGTGGTTACGCTCTATATGCGAGTTAGCGCACTTAACGCTCTCGACAGGATTAATTATAGCGCTAGTCTGTTTTTTTTGTCATTAAAGTTCTGCTTTAATGACAAGGTTCTTTTTATGGTGTATATTTCAAGAGCGCTTTATTGTGTTACCTGGCCGATTGCTTTTATCGGCATTGGATTCGTAAAGCGCTTTTTGCCCAATTGACCGATTCAACTGTAGTATGTTTTCAGTATGATATCGTTGGGCAATTTTTTTTACAAGGATTTACAAACAATGAATTCCGCAGACAAACAAAAAGCGTTCGACCTCATTTCCAGAATCAACTGGGATTATAATTATACAAATGAAGAATTGTTGGCCCTTATAAAAAAGACTGGAGACTCTTCAAATATGAGGCTGTGCTTTTTCATAAAAAGCCTTGAGACTTTTACATGGCAAGAGCTTGTTTTCCTTTGGGGAATGGAAGAGTGCGACAGGCTTTATACGGATAAAGTGAGAAGGGGTATTTTCCATAAGTCAATCAGAGAGGCTTATGACGGATTGTTCTGGTTGTTGCGGAACAAAACTATTCTTCCTTCAAGACGCAGTCCCGAAGAACTCGAAAAGTTTAAGGAAGCCCTTTTGTTAAAGCGGTGCAATCGCATAAAAATCTAAACAACAACTCCGTCGCCGTACGACAAACTGCTCGCGTCCCCGCAACAGGTTCCGTTTTCCCGCCAAAAAAGAGAACAGCTTGTGTCCGGCATCATCTTTATTGTTGTTTTCTCCGCCATATTTTTTCAAAAAAAAACGGCAAGACAGAATTCTTGCCGCAAACACCCGAGTTAGCGGATTTCTCCGTTGTTCCCCCAGCATCTCCCAATATAGCGCGTGTCTGCGTTTTTGTCATTAAAGAGCTGCTTTAATATTAATTACATTTTTTGTTGACAAAATTGTATTTACACTTTATAATTACTTTAGGCGGTGAGAAATGCCAAAAGGCAAATTGGTGGTAAAAGGCCGGTTTGAGT
>CADCBK010000036.1 GCA_902799665.1 uncultured Spirochaetaceae bacterium
TCCCGCTCGACTTGCATGCTTAAGACGCGCCGCCAGCGTTCGTTCTGAGCCAGGATCAAACTCTCCGTGATTGTATCCAAGGCCCGAAGGCCTAAGAATTTTCACAAATCAATTGAACCCTAGCAAAATTATCGATTTCTTCGAAAATTGATAGGATAAATGAATTTCGGACTTAGTCCGACTTCCGCTCCTTACCGTTTTCTTCCCTTCCCTGCTGCTTCCAAAGAGCTCCGCCCTTGTTCAAGGCGGTAAAAGGGAATGTAGCGCTTTTTCAAAAAACTGTCAAGAGCAAGGCGCGCTTTTTTTTGAAAAATTTTTCATTTTTTTTCGCGAATACCGTTCCCCAAAAAACTAATTCTTTGCGGAAGGCAGGTTCACAATGCCGCCGGCCGCGGTAAGCGGAACGTATTCCGGAACCTGACGACCGTCCCAACGCTTGGCGCGCTCAAGCTCAATTTCCAACTCCTTAAGACGAATCTCAACTTGGTAGTTTTGAGCGACCTTGGCGTTGTAATAAGCCAGCGCGTCAGCCTCGACCTTTTTTGCTTCGGCTTCTTTTTGCGCTTTGATCAAGGCGGCTTCGGCCTCTTGCTCTATCGCAGCCTTTTTCGCTTCGGCTTCCTTTACCTGCTTTTGCGCCTGCTGTTCCGCAAGCTTAAGGTCCTGCTCGGCCTTTTTAACCTCTTGAGCGCGGTTGGCGGTTTCTTTAATTTGCTTGTCAAAATCGTCGGACCAATCCCAGTTGGTGATTGTCGTCTGTGAAATGTCAATCGGATAGTCGGCCATGCGGGTAAGCATAGCTTGGGCAACTTTGCCGGTAACTTCGTTTTGCTTTTCGACCAAGTCGTAGATTGAGTATTGGCCGACCGTTTCCTTAAGCGAAGCCTTTACGTTGTCGCGCATGGCGCCTTGAATTACAGCGTCGTTCAAATAACGCGTTACAATGTCCATTATGCGGCGCTCGTCGTAAACGTAGCGAACGGCTACGGTGCTTCCAACAGTCTGCATGTCTTTAGTAATCGCTCCGTCTTGGCCGCATGAGAAAGAAACTTCGTAAGTTTTTGGCTCCAAACGGAACTTGCGGATTCTAGTTATAAAGGGAGCGTGGAATTTCATTCCGGGCTGGATTACGCCTCCCTCAACCTGGCCAAGCGTTACTTGAACGCCGCGCTCGTTGGGCGAAATCACCGTGCACGAACTTGCAGCCAAAATGATTGCGGCGGCAACAATAAGGCAAAATGTGACAAACCCTTTGGTCACAAAAGGCGCTTGAACTTTCATATTCGTTCCTCCTAAGCAATTAAAATCTTATGGAAGAATAATGCAAAGCAAGCAAAAAAATCAAGGGGCTTGAAAGGCTCTTTCTTTTTTGGCAAAATGCTTTTGTATGAAAAGAAAAAAAAATTTTATCGCGCTTCTTGTCGCAAGCGTTTTTGCGGAGCTAGTACTTTGCTCCTGCTCAAAAAAAGTCTTGGCGGAAGACATTTCGATTTTTGATGGCGGCAAAGAATTCAAGTTTTCCGAAAACAAATACATCTTTCTTGAAGACGAAAATTTTGACATTAGGTTCAATGGTTTAAAACCAAATCAAAACATTTACCTGTTCGCTTACCACAACGATTCGTTTATAGACAAATACAAACTTCCAGTAAAAGCAGACGATACGGACATCTTTAACTTGGGCATGGCTATGGCGGAACGAACGTTGGACAAAGAAAAGGGATACACGCTTACAACAAACGAAATTCACTCAATGCATTGCATCGGAGACGATAGAAGGCTTAACGACAGCAAAGGAGCGACAATCCCCGTGCGCTCTATTTCATACGCAACAGGCTTTATGGATGACAGGGTTTTTCTTTTATTCTATGTTGACTACAAACACAACAGAATCATCGAGCCAAACGAACTTGCGTGGATTGAGCTGATTCTTCCATACGACTCAAGGAAAGTCGTTTCCAACGCAAGTCCAGCAGACTTTGCCAAAGAAAAACGCGCCTATGTAAGTTCTTCGGGTCATAGAATCAACAAGGAAAACTATCATGGAAACGAATTCAAGGCCTATAAAATCGTCGGTAAAAGCGATATAGAAAAGATGCTAAAAAAGGAAAGCCGCTCCTTTAAAAACATAGACATCGGTCAACACGTCTACGGCTTAGAATCTCAAAAAGAAAAATTCAGTCAACCGACAATTTTTTTGATGGTTCCCCAAGGCCTCAGCCTTTGCAACAATCCCTTTAGAATAAAGGGCGACAAAACGATTTACTTTGAAGTTCAACAGGAAGAAAACCAAGAGTATATCGACAAGCCAGTTTCAGTCCGTTTCTTAAGGCTGCGAGACGAAATTCTTGTTGATAAAATCGCCTTTTACTATGACGGAAAGGTCATTCCCGTAGAAGTGGCGGATTTTTAAGCCGTGATTTCCTCGAACAAAACGCCGGAGTCGATGCCGTTGATGACTTTTCCAACGGGATGGCTTTTTAGCATGTTGGCGCGGCCGCTTTGCAAGTGCTCGCTTGTGATTCCGTGCTTGATTGAAATGTCGGCTTCCAAAAGCGCGCTTAGGTGGTCTGCAAGGCGGACAAGCTTTCCGTCGACCGGAGAAAAGTCCGCGCTGTTGTAGCGCTCGTTTAGGTCTTCAAACGAAACGGCCTGGGCCTTCCCTCCGACCAAGATTCTGTTTTCAAATTCGTCGCTAGTCCAGTACATCAATTCCGCCGAATAAAAATCCTCCATCAGGGGAACCAACTCGCGGCCGACGATTTCGTCTTCTATGCGCTTTACGATTTGCGGAAGCGCGTCAGTGGCCTGCTTTACGGGACTGATGATGTCGCGCGTGACCGCTTCGGGCAAATCGTGGAAGAGCGCGGAAAAAAAGTTGTTGTAGAGCCTGTTTTGGCACAGCGGTGTTCCGCATTCCTTTTGAAGAAGGGCTGTGATCGCGGCGACAAAATAGCAGTGGCCCAAAACGCTTGTGTAGGGAACGCGCGGGGTTTGGTTCCAGCGCCGTTGGAAGCGAAGCTGTTCAATCTTAAGCAAAAACTCAAAAGGCCGCTGCTTGGTCAAAAGCAGTTGAAGGCCGCGAAGCTCAGAATACTTCGCGAGGCTTGCGTTAAGCTCCTTCTCTATTTTTTCGTAGCGCTCCCGCTCATTGACAAGCTTAAGCATTTGAAGCTCGCGCATGGTGGAATATTTGTGCGCGGCCAAATAGACGCGGCTTGTCAAATAATCGTCTTCGGGAATCGGAATTGACTTTGCCTTTTGCCCTATGTAAATAGTGAACTGCGAAAAAAATTCCTTGTCGTCGATATAGGGCTTGTATTGGTTCAAAACCCATTCGTTTAGGCGCAAGAATTCCGACGGATATTCCGCCTTTATCAAATCCTGAACCGGCGCCTTGATGTCGCAAAGCGCGATTTTTTTCAGGAGGTCAAAAAGCGAGGCGTTCACCATCCAGTTCCAATTGATTTTGTGTCCGGCGGCCTCTTCGTATTTTCCGATGATGTAAGCCAAAACCATTTTTTCGGCGGCCTTGTCCATCTCAACCAAATCAAAGGGGCGGATCAAATCGTTCCAGCGCTCGATGGAAAAGGCCTCGAACATTTTCAGGATGAGTTTGCTGTAGTTTTTCATGAGCCCCTCGTAACGTAAGGCTTTCCGTCCGCCGCCGGAGCGTAGTTCTTTCCGCTAAAAATCACAAGCGCCAAAAGCGTTATCGCATAGGGAACGATGTTAAAGACTTCTGTCGGAAGGAACTGGGTAAGGCGCGGAAAAAAGTCGTGCGCCAAAACGGCCAGGGCGGAAGCCAAGCCGAACAAAAACGTTGAGCCGACGATTCCCAAAGGCTTCCAACGCCCAAAAGCCACCGCCGCCAGCGCGATGAAGCCCGTGCCGTTGACTGTGTTGCTTGTGAACTGGATTGACTCCGTCAAAACCATGCAGCCGCCGGCAAGGCCCGCCAAAAAGCCCGAGGCCAATGTGGCGAACCAGCGCATTCTAAATATGTTCACTCCAACGCTGGCGGCGGCGTTTGGATGCTCGCCGCAAGCGCGAAGGCGCAAGCCAAAGGGCGTTTTGTACAGAACGAACCAAGCAAGCAAAATCACCGCGCAGGCAATCCATAGAGTTGGATAAAAGCCGGTCGCGTCCGGAAGCAAGCCCATTTGGAACGGAAGCGTTCTGTCGGCGTGGAAAAATATTTGGCTGAAGAAAATCGTGATTCCGCTGGAAAGAAGGTTGATTCCAGTGCCGCTTATCGTTTGGTCGGCGTTTAAGTTTATCGCGGCGTAAGCGTGAATCGTCGTAAACGCGGTCGCTATGGCGGCTCCGGCAAAGAGCGCTAAAGCCAAATCCCAGCGGCCGTAGTTCGCCGACTCCATAAAGAAATGGACTGTGGCCGCGACAAAGGCGCCGATTCCCATAAGGCCTTCAAGCGCGATGTTAACCACGCCTGCCCTTTCGCAAATCATTCCGCCCGCCGCGGCGATGAGCAAGGGAGAGACAATCATCAAGATGGAAGGAAGGCTTGAAAAAATCATTGCTTGCCTCCTTGGGAGCGCGCGGCGCTTTTTTTAAGCCGCCAGTCTATGAAAAGCCTAAAGCCTGTCTTGAGCGCGATAAAGACCACGACCAAGCCTTGAATGATGAAAGTGATTTCTTTTGGAATGTTGTTTGTCTGCATGAGCGACTGCGAGGCTTGCAAAAGGCCGAACAAGAGGCCGGCCAAAGCGGTTCCTTGCGCCGTGCAGTTTCCTACAAGAGCGACGGCCATTCCAGTAAAGCCGTAGTTGTCCATGCCTGTGATTACGCGGCCGTACCTAAAGGAGCCGAGCGCGACAACGCCTCCGCCGATGCCGGCAAAGGCGCCGGAAATCGCCATCGCTCCAACGATGCTGGCCACGACAGGAATTCCCGCGGCGCGAGCGGCGTCCTTGTTAAAGCCTGTGGCCCGCATCGCGAAGCCGGCCTTTGTTTTTTCCATGATTACATAGTAAACAAGGATTCCCGCGACGCACAAAAAGATTCCGGCGTTGAGGCTTGAGTTGTTGAAAAGCTTTGACAAAAAGCCGACTTTTAGCGAGGCCGTCGCGGGAAAGTTGGGCGTTTTGAAAGTGTTGGAGCCGGGAATCGCGAGCGTCACGATTCTGGAAATGTAAAGCGCGATGTAGTTCAGCATGATCGTTGAAACGACTTCCGAAACTTCAAAGCGGGCCTTGAACCAGCCGACAACGCCGCCCCAAACGGCTCCGCCGATTGTGGCAAGGAACAAGGCGAGCGCGACTTGCAAGACAGAAACTTGCGGAAAGTACAAGGCGCCCAATTGCGCGATTGTCATTCCGATTATGTACTGGCCCTCGCCTCCGACATTGAAAAGGCCTACGCGCGAGGCGAAGGCCATCGCAAAGCCGCAAAAGACAAAAGGGACAGAATAGTTAAGCCACTCGCCGATATAGCGGGGATTCCATTTTCCGTTGTTAAGGTTAAAGCCAGTCATTGACTGGAAGAGCGCCTTGTACATTCCGCCGGGATTTCGGCCGACAAGCGCGATCAATATCGTGGCGAACAAAAAGCCTAGCATTATAACCAAAACGCTTATGGCCGTGTCGGACTTTAGCAAAGATTTTTCTTTCATGCGCCTTCCTCCGTGAATGGCTTTCCGGCCATCATCATGCCGATTTGCCTTTCGCTGACTTCGCCGGCCTTGTAGACGCCGACAATCCTTCCCTTGGAAATCGTCGCGATTCTGTCGCAAAGGTTCATGATTTCGTCAAGCTCAAAGCTGACCAAGAGAACGGCTTTGCCGGCGTCGCGCTCGGCGATGATTTTTTTCCTGATGAATTCTATCGCGCCGACGTCAAGGCCGCGGGTGGGCTGGGCGAAAATCAAAAGGCTCGCCCCCATGCTAAGCTCGCGCGCGATGATAAGCTTTTGCTGGTTGCCGCCCGACATGGCGCCGGACTGGGCTCCGTCCTCGCCTCCCCTTATGTCAAAAGCGCGGGACAATTCAACGCCGTTTTTTTCAATCGCGGCCTTGTCCAAAAATATTTTGTTCTTCACGAACGGCTCTTTGTAATAGTTTTTGAGCGCGGCGTTTTCGCCGACGGTGAACTCGGCCACAAGGCCAAAGCGCCTTCTGTCTTCGCTGACATGAGCCATCCCAAGCTCTATTCGCTCGCGGACAGAAAGGCTTGTGACGTCCTTTCCGTTAAAGAGTATTTTTCCGGCGGAAGGCTTTAAAAGGCCTGTAAGGGCGGACACAAATTCGCTTTGGCCGTTTCCGTCAACGCCGGCGACTCCGAGAATTTCTCCGGCGCGGACTTCAAGGCTTAAGTTGTCGACGGCGGGAAAGCCGCGCGAATTTTGAACGCAAAGGCCTTGGACGCTCAAAACGACCTGCCCCGTCTTTGCCGGAGCCTTGTCGATTTGAAAGTTTACGACGCGGCCCACCATAAGCTCGGCCAATTTTTCTTCGCTGGTTGAGGCGACGTCGACAGTGTCTATCATTTGGCCGCGGCGCAAAATCGAGCAGCGCTCGGCGACGGCCTTTATTTCGTTCAGCTTGTGGGTGATGAGCAAAATCGTCTTACCCTCTTTTTGGAGGAGGCGGATTATGTCCATAAGCTCGTCAATTTCTTGAGGAGTCAAAACGGCCGTCGGTTCGTCAAAAATGATTATGTCAGCCTTGCGGTAAAGAACTTTTAGGATCTCAACGCGCTGCTGCATTCCGACCGTTATGTCTTGAATTTTTTCGTCCGGATTAACCTTAAGGCCGTACAAGTCGCTTAGGGCCTGGACTTCTTTTTTGGCTTTCTTTAAGTCAAGCAAGCCAAAGCGCGTCTTTGGCTCAGCGCCCAAGACGATGTTTTCGGCGACCGTGTAGTTTTCCACCAATTTAAAGTGCTGGTGGACCATTCCGATTCCCAAAGCGGTCGCGTCGTTTGGATTTTTTAAATGGACTTCTTTTTGATTGATTTTAATCACGCCTGAATCCGGCGTGTAGGAACCGAAAAGAACCGACATAAGCGTGCTCTTTCCGGCTCCGTTTTCTCCCAAGAGGGCGTGAACCTCGTTCTTCTTAACGCGCAGCGTCACATTGTCGTTGGCCAGAACATGAGGGAATCTTTTTGTGATTCCCAGCATTTCGACCGCCCATTCGTTGTTAGCGTTTTCCAAGCTTCCCCGCCCTCCCGAAAAAGAATTTTAGTCGTCGATGGCGCCAAGGCCTTCGGGGGCGATTCCCGCGGCCAAAGCTTCCTTATATGTGGGAAGAACCTTCACCTTTCCGGAAACGATGTCCTTCTTGGCCGCTTCGATAGCGTCGATAACCTTGATTCCCAAAGCCTTGTTGGCCTTTGAGTAGTCAACGCCGTCGTCCTTAAGCGCCAAGTTCACGACTCCGCCCTTGAATGTTCCGCCGGCGATTTCGTTCAAGGCGATCAAGGTTGAAGTCTCAACGCGCTTGATCATTGATGTAAGAACGGCTGACTTTCCTTCAGCGTAAACGCCGTCGGCGTATTGGTCTGAGTCAACGCCGATGGCCCAAACATTGTTTCCAGCGTACTGCATTTCCTTGGCCTGGGCGATTGTTCCGTTTCCAGTTCCGCCGGCCGCCGAGAAGATGGCGTAAATGCCGTTGTTGAACCAGTTCTTGGCCTGTGTCTTGGCCAGTTCGGGCTTGCCCCAGTCGTTGGCGTAGTAGTCGAAAATTTCGGCGTTGGGATAAACGGCGCGAAGGCCCTGGATGTAGCCCATCTCAAACTTTGTGATTGTGCTTCCCGGAACGCCTCCGATAAAGCCGAATTTTGGATTTGAGATTCCGTCGGCCTGAGCTTGGTAGGCGGCGGCGAGGCCTACAAGGTAGGAACCCTCTTCCTCATGGAAAACGAATTCCTTTACGTTGGGGCGTCCAACCCAGTCAACGTCGACAATCATGTACTTTTGCTCTGGATACTCGTCGGCGATTTCCGTGATCGCGTCAGAGAATGTGAATCCAGTGGCGCAAATGAGGTCGTAGCCTTCGTCGGACAACTGCTTGAGAGTCGGAAGGTACTGGTCCTGGGTCTGGCATGTGACAACGTCGTACAAGCTTCCGCGGCTTTTCGCGTTCTCAACGCTTTCGCCGTAGAACTCAACGATTCCGCGCCAAGCGGCCGCGTTGAAAGACTTGTCGTCGATGCCTGTGGCGTCAGTTACAAGACGGATTGTGGGGCGGCTGTCAGAAGCCTTTTTATTGGCTTCTTTTTTGGCGCAAGAGGCCAAGCCGGCTGTGAGAGCGGCCGCCAACAGCAAAACTGAAATTTTTTTCATTTTTTAACGATCCTCCGTTAGAAATTATGGAACGATTATAGCGCATCGGGCAATAATATTCAATTGCGCGCGCTTTCTTCCAAGCATTCCCCTTGTTTTTGAAAGAAAGCTAGTATTGCTTTTTTTCTCTTCATATAGTATAATTATAGAATTATGGCAGAGTCACAAAGTTTTTTTGCAAAATTATTCTCGTCCCTCTTTAAATCGGACGATCCTGACGCGGAAAAAAAACGCAGAATAAAGCAAATAGCGAAAAGCCTTGCAAAGGCTAAGTATCACTTTTACAAAAACGACGAGGTTCTGCCCTCTTTGGCAAAATTGCTGTACGACATTTACAAGGCCGTTTTTCCGGCAAAGGCTATGTTCATGGCCCAGGAAAACCCCAACCGCTTGAAGGCCTTGGCCGTAAACTATTCCCTCAACGAAAAGGAGCACCAGCTGGTAGACTCGCTTTCTGAGGAATCAATCAAGGAAGCCGCGCAACACGCTCCGATAGACCAGCTTGAAGCGCAGGTAAAGCAAAACATAGATTACTTTCTTCAATTGTTCAACAGCGAAAAAATAGCCCGCATAGAGGCCCTTTACAGAAAGCTGATGATATTCAAAAGCTTTTGCTCCTTTGACTATTACTTCACCCTTAAAAAGTTCGACTCCTCACTTAAGGAAGGAGAATTCACTTCCATTCCCAAGTTTGAGAAAATCAACGCGGAATACATTGGAGAGGACCTAAAGGACTTTTTGGCGGTAGCCTGGCTTTTGCCGGAACGGGAAGATTGGTCTGACATGATGAAGTTCTTTAAGGAAACTAAGGGAACGGAGCCAGTCGCCCTGAACATTTGGAACAAGATTTGCAACAAGATCAACTCCATCCGCCTTAGCCGCGTCTTTGAAATGATGATCCAAGTTATTTCAAAAGACCCCAACTATGTTCCGGACTTTACATACAACGAAGAGCCCATCGTTGACCACTTCATTGACAAAACGAGAAACGACGCCGAAAAGACATTGAACTCGATTGTGTTGGCGCAGCAAAACAACAAGATTGACGGCATTTTGGAGCAAATCTTTGGAACGACATCCATCGAGCGCCTTACAAACTACACGGCCACGACCTCGGCCGCGTTTGAGCGGAAGGGCTTGGGAATTTTTGAATACGTCCAGCCCCTAAACTACTTCAAGGCCTTTTTGCTTGACTTTGTCAAAAAAGACGTGCGCGAATTTTCGGACTTGGTCTTGATTCGCGGAACTTGGTCAACACAAGCGCTTTCGGCGCCGATGTCCAACGCCTACCACGCCCTTTTGGAAACCAGCGATTCCATCCTGGCATTTGACGCCAAAATCGCCGAAGACGCCGAAATCGGAAGCCGCATCAAGACCCACATGCCCAGGGCTGAGCGCGACAAAGAGGCGAAGAACATCATCGGCACCCTCATCGGCGACCTAAACGACGAGGCCAAGGCCATGCTGGTTGACGGAACAAAGAACCTGATAACGATCGCAAAGACGACAAAAACCCTTCTTGAGGACTACGCAAAGCCCAAGGGAGAGGTAATCATAAACTGGAAAGAATTGGACAAATTCGCCGACCACCCGATCAAGGAGTTGGGAGTCGGCGTTTACAAGCACATTTATTTGTTCGTCCAGCTGATGCAAAGCTGCCTTAAGTAATTTTTTTAAGCCGCGATAATCACGCCTGCTTTTCCGGATACAAGCCAGGGACAAGGAATTCCTTTGGCAGCCTTGACGGGCGGCCTTGCGTGTTGACTGTGGCCCAAGTGACGTCGGCCTGGGCGCAAACCGTTCCGTCTTCCTTTCTAATGACTTGGCGGAGCGTTCCCTTTACAGCGCCAGTGTCTATGGGCTCAACGTCTATAAAAAGCTTGTCCATCAAAAAGGCCGAAGCCTTGTAGTGAATGTCGATATGGGTAATGTAGATATAGTATCCGGCCTTTATCATTTCCTTGTAGTCAAAGCCGATGCCGTTTAAGAACTGCATTCTTCCGTATTCAAGATAATTGACGTATACGGCGTTGTTCACGTGGCCGTAAGAGTCGCATTCATAAGTGCGAACTATAAGTTCAGAGGTAATTTTCATAGAGAGAACTTTAGCAAAAAACTAAGAGTTGTTCAACACCGAGTCGACCAAGCGCTTGAAGGAGTTGTCTTGAACCACGCCGCCAGTCTGAATGTCGTCCACAATTGAGAACACGCCGTTTGAGTCTTGGACAATCGCGTTGTAATCGGCGGCTTGCAGTTCCAAAGCGGCGGCGTCCTGGCCAAACGAGGAGAACATGAACGAATCCTCGCCTTCAAGCGGAATCGCGCTAGCCTCGCCTTCGCTGTCATTTCCTATTGGAGCGAGCGGCTCCGCGGCCTTTCCCTGTTCGGGAGAATATATGGAACGATTTGAGTCAAACGACGGAGATTCTGTTGTGAACGTGGACGCGACGTCCGTTCCGTCGTCCAAGCCTTTGTTTTCGGGAGCGCCAAATTCAAGCGGTTCTGAAAATTCTTCCTTTTCTTTCTTTTCCTCAACGCCAAAGTCTTCAGGCGACAGTTCCTTGTAATACTCGTTTCTTTCTTCTTCCAATGTGCCGTTAACCTTTTCTTCGTCGTTTCTTGCGTCAAGATCGGTAAAGTCAGGCTGGTAGATTGAAAAGTTTTTCACAACGTCTTCTGTTTCTTTGTTGGGAGCGAAGAAGTCACGGACGCCGGAATAGGGATTAAGCTCCTTGTCGCCGACAATAGAAGGCGCTTCGGAAAAGTCATCCTTAGAGCGAAGGGCGAAAAAGTCCTCGGAGACTTTTTCCGACGTATCGACATCGCCTTCGTCCTTTGAGGACAAGGTCGCGGCCAAAGACTCAATTTCCTTATGGTCTTCATGGAGAAGCTCGGCGTCTTCCAAGTCTTCGACTGGCTCGGCTTCTTCCAAATCCTCGACTGGCTCGGCCTCCTCCAAGTCTTCGACAGGCTCGGCATCCTCCAAATCCTCGACCGGCTCCGCTTCCTCCAAGTCTTCGACTGGCTCCGCTTCCTCCAAGTCTTCGACAGGTTCGGCTTCCTCTACATCTTCGACCGGCTCGGCTTCCTCCAAGTCTTCGACGGGCTCCGCTTCCTCAACATCTTCGACTGGCTCGGCTTCTTCCAAGTCTTCGACTGGCTCGGCTTCCTCCAAGTCTTCGACTGGCTCGGCTTCCTCCAAGTCTTCGACAGGCTCGGCTTCCTCCAAGTCTTCGACCGGCTCGGCTTCCTCCAAGTCTTCGACTGGCTCGGCTTCCTCTACATCTTCGACCGGCTCCGCTTCTTCCAAGACTTCGACAGGCTCGGCTTCCTCCAAGTCTTCGACTGGCTCGGCTGGGGCCATCGCCGCCTTTGATTCAGGCTTGCCTACAGCCTTCGCTTCGGACGGCGCTTGGACGGCTTGGACTTTTAAGCTTCCGCTTGACAAAAGCTCTTGGAGCATGGCCTTGATTTCTTGGGCGCCTTCCGGGCCAAGGCCGCCGTTCGCCGAGCCTTCACTGGGCTTTAGGTTCATGGCCGCGAACAATTCGTCCCAGCTGCGGTTTATCAACTCTTCCACTTGAGGACGCCTTTTTTTGGCCCGGCTTCCCAGGCTTTGAATGATTTCCTTTGTAACGGCGTCGCGGCGGCCGCTGATTGTTTCCCAGTTGAGGGCCTCTTTTTTGGAAAGGTATTCGTCAACGACTCCAAGCTGCAGCGTTTTAATCCGCTCGCGGATCACCGTCTCGTCGTCCCTGCGCAAATTCAAAATCAAAAAGCAAATCAAGAAAATGGAAACAAAAACGCAAACCAAAATCAAGACGCGCTCAGATTGCGACATGGCGAAAATTTCGTCATTGTAAATTCCGCAAGCAAAAACGCCAGCCTTCGCTTTTTTGCTGACAGCAACCCAAAAGTTCTTGCTTTGGGCGCCCAATGAAAGAAGCCGTTCCGCCGCGCCGGAATCCACTTTCCACGCGTCAAACAGGGCCTGCTCAAAATCCTCCCGAGCCACCGAAGGCATGCCAAAGACATATCCAGAACGATTTTCGGCGCCCTCAAGTCCGTTTGACAAAAAAACCATGTCCTGCCCTATCGAAATCAAATTCTTTTTCAAAAGGACATTCGCGAAATCCAAAGCGTTTACGTAAAAAACAGCGCTTCCCCTAAAAACGGAATACTTGTCGTAAAGCGGGAATGAAAAAACGATTCGGCTCTCTTTGTCAAAGTAGATTTTTTTACCGGCTTCCAAATCGCCGCCTGAGTCAGAGCAGGAAACAATTTGCGCAGGAATCTCGCTTTCTCCGGAAGCAGTCTGACAATCCAAATAATTTTTATAGGCCGTCAAATTGCTCTTTTCGTCGCGGCGCAAAATGTCTGAATGGAAGGTTGAGTAATGGATTGAATTTTGATTTTTATCCAAGACTCGCAAGCCCAAAAAGCCTTGCGTCGAAGAGCGCAAGCCGCCCAAGGCTTCGGCGCGGGAAAGAACGTCTTGGTCTGCGCTTTTGGCTTCTACAAAAGACTTAACGGAAGGATTTTTTAGGAAGGCGCCTTGTCCAAGCGCGAACCTTTCGGCCAAAGTCTCCAAGTAACCGTCAAAGGCTTGCGCAATGCCGTCCAGCTTTTTGTCAATTTGCGAAATTTTGGCGCTTTCATAAAAGCGCGCGTCAATCGCGGAAAACAATCCCGCGAAAGCCGCCACCGCAAAGGCCGCGAAGAGAATGACAGAAATTAATAGGCTTAAGGCCGTTTTTTGCCCGCTGGTCATGGATATCTTCTTATATTATCGGCATTTTCGCGACAAAATCAATAGTTTTTTTTGTTATTGTAGTTAACAGGCTCTTGCGCTAGAATGGCGGCGGACGATGAAAAAGATTTACGAAATTCAGGCGGAGGAAGAAAAAAAGGCGCGCGCGTGGCTGGTTGGCCTTCCGCTTTTGGACAACCCAAGCGGCCTGGCCGAATTGCAGGGCTTGATTTGGACGCTGGGAATGGAAGAGGCCGGCCAAACAATATTGAGCCGCCTTGACGTTCAGCCCGCTTACGGAATGGGAAGCGGAAAGGCAAAGGAAATACGCGACGAAGCGCTTTTGGCCGAAGCCGACTGCATAATCATGGATTGGGAGCTGGATCCGACAAAGCAGCGCAACTGGGAAAAACTGTGCGGCATCCCAGTCTTTGACAGGCAAGAAGTCATAATCCGCATTTTCGCAAGCCGCGCCCGCACGCGCGAGGCGGTCCTTCAAGTGGAGCTGGCCAGGCTTGAATACAGCCTTCCCCGCCTTGCCCATATGTACGGAGACCTTGCGCGCCAGCGCGGAGGAAACTACGGATCAAAAGGCTCTGGCGAAAAGCAATTGGAGCTTGACCGCCGCCAAACCCGACAGAAAATCCAACAAGTTAAAGAAGAGCTTGCCAAAGTCCGCAAAAACCGGGAGACGCAAAGAAAGAGGCGGCAAAAAATTCCGCTTCCTTCCGTGGCTCTTTGCGGCTACACAAACGCGGGAAAGTCATCGCTTTTGAACGCCCTGACAGGAAGCGACGCGCTTGTCGAGAACAAGCTTTTCGCAACGCTCGATCCTTTGACGCGAAGAATGAAATGCGCGGGAAGCGAAATTCTTTTGACCGACACGGTAGGCTTTATCTCCAACCTGCCCCACCAATTGATAGACGCCTTTAAGTCAACGCTTGAGGAAGCCGCGCTGTCCGACGCGCTCCTGCTTGTCCTGGATTCGTCCGACCCAAACGCGCTGGACGAGGCCGCCACCGTCCTTAGCGTGCTGGAGCAAATCGGGGCGGGAGACAAGCCGCGCCTTGTGGTATTGAACAAAATCGACGTAACGCAAGGCGGCCTTAAAGGAAGCGAAAGCCTTTGCGGCAATCTTTCGGCGCTAAAGGAGCGCTTTCCAGACGCTCTTGAGGCAAGCGCTAAAACAAAGGCCGGCCTAGACTTGATAAAAGAGCGCGTCTCCGCTATAGTTAAAGCATGAACGGGTGGAAAAAAATCGACGCAAACAAAATTCTTTGCATAACGGCCGCTTCAATCGCCGCGCTCATAGTCTTGGGCAGCGCCATCGCCTTTGCGGCTGGAAAGAGGCCTGGAATCGCCTATCGAAGGAGCGACCCCAATGAGGCCGCGCAAATCAAAGGAGACGCGCGAAGGCAAACGCAGTTTAAGGAATTTGGAACGCTTAGGACGAGGCTGCTTCCAAACGAGGGCTCAAAGGAAGCCGGCTCGGTTTTGCTTGTCACTCCTTGGCTCTCCTATGAAAACGACGACTCGGCCTTTTACGAGGAGCTTCTTTCCAAAAAAAACATGTTCGCGTCATACATTCTGGAATTTTTTTCAACAAAATCAAAAAACGCGCTTCTTTCAGCGGGCGAAAAGGAAGTCAAGCGGCTCTTGCTTGAACGCTTGAACAGCCAGCTTTCGCTGGGAAAAGTGGCGGCCATATACTTTGACGATTACATTTTTCTTGACTAAGAAGGCGCAACAAAAAGCCCGCAAAAGTGTCATAAAAGTTCGAGAAGGAGAAAAAACATATGACTTCTGAAATAACGTCGCAAACAGCCCAAGTGGTAATCGCGGTGGTTCCGATTGTCGGCATCGCGATTGGCGGAGTGATTCTATTCTTTTATCTTTTGTGGACCCACCACGAGACAAAGCTTAAGATAAGGACAGGCTCCTTTAAGGAAAACGAGTTTGACCTAAAGACATTCTCTCTTTTGGCCGGCCTTTTGCTTACGGGAATCGGAATAATACTAAGCCTGCTTTTCGCCTTGATTGACGGCTTTTCTTACGCGCTTTTGGGCGGCCTGCTTCCTCTTGCGGTTGGCGTCTGTCTTCTTATTTTTTACAAAATAAATCCTGACTTTCACGACAAACGATGAGCAAGCAGCGTACCTCGGACAAAGAGCGCGAGGCGGCATACAAAAGAGACTCCAAGCTTGTGCGCGAAGTTTTGTCGGGCAACACGTCGGCTTTCGCCGAACTTATGTCGCTCTACAAAAAACGCGTCGAAGCCTTGGGACTTAGCTTTTTTAAGAATCCAGCCGACACCGAAGACTTTGCCCAGGACGTTTTTCTAAAGGCGTTCACTAAGCTTGACACATTCAGGGGCGAATCCCTTTTTTCCACATGGCTCACTAGAATGGCCTACAACACGGCGATAAACGCCGTCAACCGCAGGGCTCAATTTCTTTCAATAGCGGACGAAAATCTCCTTCCCGACAATGGACTGACTCCGGAAGAAAAAGAATTGAGGCTTCTTACGATGGAGACAGTAAGGGAATCGCTGAAAGAATTGCCTGAAAAATACAAAATTGTCTTGGACTTGTATTTTTTTTACGACAACTCATATTCAGAAATCAGCGAAATAACCGGACTGGCGGAAAACACTGTCAAATCGCATATCTTTAGGGCGAAAAAATTGCTTCGTGAAAAGATTGTCGCGAAAGGATTGGTTGAAAATGAAAAACTGTAACGAAGTCATGGAACAATACTTAAGTTTGGACAAGGGAGAGCGCATTCCGCTAAAGCTGACGCTGCATTTGCTGTCATGCAAAAAATGCAGGACACAAGTGAGGCTTTTGCGCCAAGCCGAAAAATCCGCGCTGCCGGACTCTTGCAAGCAAACAGCCCTCGACGACAAAGCGATTTTAGCCGTAATGAACAAAATAGGCGCGAAACAGGACGGACAAAAGAACCCGATTTCGCTTTCAAGGTGGATTATAGGCGGAATCGCCATGATTCTCCTTTTCATCGCATTCAGCGTTTTTTCAAAGCCCGGCTCAAACCACTTCATAACAATATACACATACATAGAGCTGGCGGCGTTGGTCACCGCCTACTGCGCGCTTTTCATACGCAGCAACATGGATTTTTTCGTGAAAAAAATAAATTCAAAGCTTTAAAAAAACAAGGCCCGGCATTTGAAGCGCGCTTCATTCGCCGGGCTTTTTTGTCATCCCAAGAGAGCCAAGGGATTGACCATCTTTCCCCGCTTAAAGACCGTAAAGTGCAAGTGGGGGCCGGTTGAGGCGCCGGTGCTTCCGACGCGGCCGATGACGCTGTTTGTGTCAACCCATTGGCCTTTTGAACAAGTGATGGCCGACATGTGGCCGTACAAAGTCTTGTATCCGTTCAAGTGGTTCACTATGACATAGTTTCCGTAAGTGTTGTTGTAGCCGGTTTCAGCGACGCGGCCGGCCATCGCCGCGAAGATTCTGGTTCCTTGCGGGCAAGCCATGTCAAGGCCGCCGTGCCAGCTGCGCCTTCCCGTAAAGGGGCTTGGCCTCCATCCAAAGTAAGAAGTAAGGCGATACCAAGTGTGAAGCGGCTTTCTAAAGAGGTCGCCGTTGATTTCGCTAAGGGTGATGCTGTCCATCTCGGCGCCCGGCACAAAAATCGATGAGCCGGCCTTTAACTCGGAATTCACGTCAAGCTTGTTCACAAAGGCGCACTTAAGCGCGTCAACCTCGTATTTTTCGGAAATCGAGGCCGGCGTCTCGCCGTCTTTCTTTACGGTGTAAAGGATTCCCTCTTCGGACGGAATTTTTATGTATTGGCCGGGCTGAATCAAGCGGCTTGCCCGAATGTTGTTGACGCTTATCAAAGTGTCCTGGCTGATGTCGTATTTTTCGGCAATCAGGCCAATCATGTCGCCGGGGCGGATTCTGTACGTCCAGTAAGTCAACGGCTTTAGATCCTCTTCCGAATTTTCGGCGGCCTCCGCTTGGGCCAAAAGCTCGGCGTTTTGCTCGTCTTCCGCTTTTGAAAAATCTTCGCTGTATTGGGGCATCACGGGCGACTCGTAGCCGCCGCGGCCGTTTTTGGGGAAATTGCGCGCCAAAAAAACAAGCGTGCCGGCCGCGAAAGCGCCGACGCAAAATGTGAGTCCCAGCTGAATGAAGCTCTTTCTAAAAAACAACACGACTTTTCCCTTTAACACATTATACCCCGTTTCTTTTTTTTATTCAAGATTATTTTTTATTCACGCCAATCAAGTAAGTCTCAAAACTCTCTTTTCTGC
>CADCBK010000037.1:0-3488 GCA_902799665.1 uncultured Spirochaetaceae bacterium
ATTGTCTCCTTGCAGCGCAAAGTATAGCAAAACGAGCCGCCCCCCGCAACCGCCCCTCACTTGCCAACCTTGTAGGTGACGGAGTTCCGCGCCAGGGCGCCCGGCGCGAAGCCGTTCCACACCGCGACCCTGAAATCGCCCGGTTCGACCACGAACCGTCCTTCGCGGTTCCAGAAGCCGAGCTCCTTCTCCCCCAGCTCGAACGAAACCGCCGCGCTCTCCCCCGGGTCGAGCGTCACGCGTTTGAAGCCGCGCAGCTCCCACAGCGGACGCGCCACCGAGAAGATCACGTCGCGGATGTACATCTGCACCACCTCGTCGCCCCTGCGCGAACCCGCATTCGTCACCTTTACCGTGACTTTCGCACCGTCGAGCACGGGCTTCGAGATGGAGAAGGACGTGTACGAAAGCCCGTAGCCGAAGGGATACGCCGCGCCGCCTTCGCAGTCCACGTAGTTGCCCCTGTCGCGCAGCGCGTGGTAGAAGCACGGTATCGCGCCCTCCGCGCGCGGGAAGGAGATCGGCAGCTTGCCGCCGGGGTTGTTGAGGCCGAGGATGGTCTCGGCGATCGCGGTGCCGCCCTCCGTGCCGGGATACCAGGCGAGAAGGATCGCGTCGGACGCCGCGGCGACGTCCTCCAGGACGAGCGGGCGGCCGGTGATGAGGACCACCACCACGGGCTTGCCGAGCGCCTTCACCTCGCGGAGCAGTTCGAGCTGTACGCCGTTGAGGCGGAGGAAAGCCCGGTCGAACCCTTCGCCACAGTCCTTGTCCAGCTCGGAATCCTTCCGGATGTGATTGCAGATTGCCGTCCCTGCCTCGTTCTGCGTGAGCGCATGGTCCGGTACGGAGCTGCTGCCCAGGCACACCACCACGGCGTCGGAACGCTTCACGGCCTCGATGGCGGCGGCGAAACCGGATTTGTTCATGGACCTGACCTTGCATCCGAGCGCGTACTCCACCTCGAACCCGTATTTCTTCGAAAGCGCCTCGAAGCCTAGGCGCGGCGTGATCGTCTGCCCCGGTTGTTGCGGCGCGGTGTAGTCGCCGAGCTGGTTCTCCGGCTTGTCCGCGTTCGGGCCGATCACGGCAATCCGGCGGATGGTCTTCGGGTCGAGCGGCAGCACGCCGCCCTTGTTCTCGAGGAGCGTCATGGACTTGCGCGCCAGCTCCAGCGCCACTGCGCGGTTGGCCGGGCAGCCGATCACGTCCTCCGGCCGCCCGTACTCCTTGGCGCGCGCCTCGGTCAGCTCCGAAAGGTCAAAGCGCCAAGTCCAGTTCGTTCCGACGGTCGAAGGCGCGTTCATGCGGCCCTCGTCGCCGACTCCCAGAATGTCCTGCATCGGAATCACCGCCGTGTCCGAGGCGCTGGCGATGGCGGCGCGGACAAGGGCCTTCCTAAGCTCGCCGCTAGAGGCAAGGCGCTTGGCTTCGTCGTCGGACACGGGCCGCCCGTAGGCGTATTGGGCGCAAATTTTCGCCTCCTCGCCGCCAAGCGAGTCCAGCCAGCCCTGCATCGTTTGGTTGTCGTGGGTTCCAGTGTAGACTACGCAGTTCTTTTCGTACATGTGCGGCATAAAGGGGTTCACCATTCCGTTCCGCTTTATCTCGTCAAGGCTAAAGGCGAATTGCAGGACTTTCATTCCCGGAAGCCCGCAGGCGTCGCGAAGCTCGCGCACTCCGTCGGTTATGATGCCCAAGTCCTCGGCAATGATCGGAATCTTTCCCAAGTCCTTTTCTATCGCGTCAAAGAAGGCCTTCCCCGGCCCCGGAATCCATTTTCCGTTTATAGCGGTTTCCTCGCCGTAGGGAACGGACCAGTAGGACTCAAAGCCCCTAAAGTGGTCCACGCGGACAACGTCAACCAATTCAAGGCAGCGGCGGATTCGCTTTAGCCACCAAGCGTAGCCGTCCTTGGCCATCGCGTCCCAGTCGTAGAGCGGGTTCCCCCAAAGCTGGCCGGTCGCGCTAAAGTAGTCCGGCGGAACGCCAGCCACGGCCCTTGGAGTTCCGTCCCCGTCCAGCTGGAAGAGGCTTTGGCTTCCCCAAACGTCGGCGGAGTCGGCCGCGACAAAAATCGGAATGTCGCCTATGATTTTTATTTTCTTTTGGCCCGCGTAAGACTTAAGCGCCTGCCACTGGCGGTCAAAGAAAAACTGGATTGTCTTTATGGATTCGATTTCCGGCGCGTGCCCGGCGTTCCACTTGGCGACGGCGGACGGGTCGCAGGAACGGAGGTCGGCCGGCCAATACTTGAACCAAATTCCGTTTGTCTTTTCTTCCGCGGCCTTGGCGTCGTAAAAGGCCTTTATCGACATGAAGCTAGCGTAATTGTCAAGCCAGGCGGAAGAGGCGCCCTTAAAGGCCTCGTAGCTTTCGCGGTCGGCGGCGGAGGCGTTTTTTTGGAAATATTCGGCCGCTTGGTTAAGGACCGGCTTTTTCCAGTAAACGACGGAACCGTAGTCAACGCGGCCGTCGGACTTTATCCATTCCGGAGGAACGATCGAGGCGGCGTCGGCCCAGCCGCGCTTTGCCAAGTCGTCTAGGTCTATCAAAAGCGGGTTTCCGGCGAAAGTCGAAAACGACGCGTAGGGAGAGTCGCCGTAGCCGGTGGGCCCCAACGGAAGGATTTGCCACAAACTTTGTCCGGCCGCGGCCAGCCAGTCGATGAATTTATAGGAGGGAGACCCTAAGGTTCCGATTCCCGCCGAGCCTGAAAAGCTTGTGGGATGGACCAACACTCCGCTTGTTCGATTTGTCTTCATTCCTGCATTTTAGCGCATTTTCGCGCTTTTTTGCTAGTGGGAAAAAATGGCGCCGCTTGCTCCGCTCGTGCCGCTGATTGGCCAACGATAACAGTTGTTTCGAGCGGATTTCGCGCAAGCGCGGCTATTGCAAATCAATTCGTTTTTCATTATATTGATACTATTATGGCCAAAAATTTACTCGAAATACAAAATATAAGGGTCGGCATCGGCGAAAAAACCGTGCTTGACGGACTGGACTTGCAAATCGGCGAGGGAGAGACCCACGTTTTGATGGGGCCCAACGGCGCCGGAAAGTCCACGCTGGGTAACGTCATCATGGGAAACCCTGTTTACGCCTTGCAGGGCGGAAAGATTCTCTTTGACGGCCAGGACGTGACCGACTGGAGCGCCGACAAGCGCGCCAAGGCGGGCCTTTTCATGTCATTCCAGGCGCCGCTAGAGGTTCCCGGAATCAGCCTGGAAACATTCATCAGAAGCGCCTTGCAGCAAAAGACAGGCGAGCGCGTCAAATTGTTCGCCTTCCAAAAAGAGCTTAAGGCCGCGATGGCGCTTTTGAACATGAACGAGTCCTACGCGGGCCGGGACCTCAACGTGGGATTTTCGGGCGGAGAGCGCAAGAAAAGCGAAATACTGCAGCTTTTGATGCTCAAGCCTGATTTTGCAATTCTTGATGAAACTGATTCCAAACGTAAAGAATATATAGATTTTGTAAAATCTCAA
>CADCBK010000037.1:3495-20726 GCA_902799665.1 uncultured Spirochaetaceae bacterium
AAGGGAATCGAGGAATTCCAAAAGTCGCAAAACGGCTCGCTTTTAATCATCACCCACTCGACCAAAATTTTGGAAAGCCTCAACGTCACAAAGGCGCACATTTTGGCCAAGGGAAAAATCCTAAAGACCGGCGGCGCCGAATTGGTGGCCGACATCAACCAAAACGGCTTTGACAAATATTTGGCAGAATAATTTATGGCGGAAGAAAAGACTCAAGTAAACGACATAAACCGCTCCCTTTACGACTTTCGCTACGAAGAAAGCGACAAGGACTTTTACAGAATGGAGTCGGGCCTGTCGGAAGACATCATAAAAAAAATCTCGGAAGAAAAAGACGACCCGCAATGGATGCGCGAGTTCCGCTTGAATTCGCTTAAGATTTACAACCAAATGAAGGAGCCCGACTGGGGCCCGGACATCGCGGGGCTGGACATCGCGAACATTTCTTCATACGTTCGCCCCAAGACAAAAATGAGCGGAAAATGGGAAGACGTTCCCGACGACATAAAGAACACCTTTGAAAAGCTTGGAATCCCCGAGGCCGAGCGCGCCTCTCTTGCCGGAGTGGGAGCGCAATACGACTCGGAGCTTGTATACCACAACGTCCAGTCGGAAGTGGCCAAGCAAGGCGTCATTTACTTGGGCTTTGAGGAAGCGCTCAAAAGCAAAGAATGGGGACCGATGGTCCAAGAATACTTTATGACGCTTGTAAAGCCCAACGACCACAAGTTCGCGGCGCTTCACGGAGCGGCTTGGTCGGGCGGAAGCTTTGTCTACGTTCCCAAGGGAACAAAGCTTTCGTTCCCGCTGCAGTCTTACTTTAGGCTGAACGCGAAAGGCGCGGGCCAATTTGAGCACACCCTCATCATCGTCGACGAGGGAGCGGACTTGCACTTTATCGAAGGATGCTCCGCGCCAAAATACAACGTCGCCAACTTGCACGCGGGCTGCGTAGAGCTTTTTGTCAAAAAGGGCGCGCACTTGCGCTACTCGACAATCGAAAACTGGTCCAAGAATATGTACAACCTGAACACCAAGCGCGCCCGCGTCGAAGAAGGCGCCACGATTGAATGGGTGTCAGGCTCCTTTGGAAGCCACATCTCCTACTTGTATCCGGAAAGCGATTTGGTCGGGAACAAGGCTCGCGCCGAATTTACCGGCGTCACCTTTGCGGGCGAAGGACAGAACTTGGACACAGGCGCAAAAATGCTTCACCTTGCGCCCAACACTTCAAGCGTAATAAACACAAAGAGCATTTCTAAAAGCGGCGGAATCTCGACCTACCGCAGCGCCGTCTACATCGGAAAGATGGCGGAAGGCAGCAAGGCAAGCGTCTCTTGCCAAAGCCTCATGCTTGACTCAATTAGCCGCAGCGACACGATTCCTGCGATGACCGTCTTGACCGACAAGGCCGACGTGGGACATGAAGCAAAGATTGGCCGCATCTCCAGCGACGCGATTTTTTACTTGATGAGCCGCGGAGTTCCGGAGGAAGAAGCCAGGGCGATGATAGTCTCGGGCTTCGCAAGCCCTGTGTCAAAGGAGCTTCCGCTTGAATACGCGGTTGAGATGAACAATTTGATCCGCCTAGAGATGAAGGGGACGCTATGAAAGAGATGACTTTAAATCCCCTGCCCGCCCTTACTTGGAACTGGCTTAGAATGAACAAGGCCTCTTTTTTGGAGGAGGCGGAACTTGAAGCGAAGAGCGCGACGCTAGAGACAAGTCCGCTGCCGGAAGGAGCGGCGTTCACAAGCGGAAAAGATTTGAAAGCCCAAGAAGCGGCCGCGCCAAAAAGCCCGGCGCGAATCGAAGGCGCGCTTGGAAAAGACTTTGACGCGCTCCTTGGCCAAAAAGCCCAAGAAAGTTCGCAAGGCCAAGAAGCGGCCGCGCTCCTTGAATTGAAGGACGGCTTTAATTCCGCTTCTCCGCTCTTTGTCCGCGCTCGCCTTGAGGACAAAGCGGCATCATTCAAGCGCCTTTTTGTAAAGGCCGGCGACAACGTCCAGGCCACAGTCATAATCGAATGGTCGTCAGACAAAAACGCGCGCGGCCTCAACGCCTTCCAGACAAAAATCCAAGCGGGAAGCAACTCGCGCCTTAAGGTCGCGACTGTCCAGCTTTTGGGAAGCGGCTTTGTCCAGCTTAACGACATCGGATGCGCGGCCGGAGAGAATTCTTCGATAGAAATCGACCAGCTTGAATTGGGCGCGGACAAGATTTTCCAGGGAATAAAATCCGAGCTGGCAAGCGCGCGCTCAAGCTTTGTCCACAACGCGGCCTACTGCTTGGACGGCCAGCGCGAGCTAGACATGAACTTTATCGCCGAGCAAAGGGGCCGCGAGACAAAGAGCCTTATGAACGTTTACGGCACCCTAAAGGACGGCGCAAAAAAAACTTACCGCGGAACGATCGACTTCAAGAGGGGCTGCGCGGCTTCTGTCGGAAATGAAACCGAAGAAACGCTTTTGCTTAGCCCGGACGTGGTCAACAAGTCGATTCCGCTTATTTTGTGCGACGAAGAGGACGTCCAGGGCGAGCACGGAGCGACGATAGGCCGCTTGGACGAGGACCTTTTGTTCTACATGAAAACGCGCGGACTTCCGCTTGAGGAGGCGCAAAAAATGATGGCCCGCTCAAAAATCGCTAGAGTGGCCGCGTTGATTGGCGACGACGGAGAGGCTCAAAAAGCCCTGGACTTTTTTGACGCAGGCTTGGAAACAAGCGCGGACGGAGGCCAAAAATAATGCGCGACTACAAAAAGGACTTTCCGATTTTTTCAGACAAAAAAAACGAAGGGCTCATTTACTTTGACAACGCGGCCACGGCGCAAAAGCCCCGCGCCGTTTTGGAAGCCGTCCAAAAATTTTACGAGGCCGACAACGCAAACCCCTTGCGCGGCCTTTACGACCTAAGCGTCCGCGCGACGGAAGCCTACCAAAAATCGCGCGCGACAATCGCGCGCTTTGTCGGAGCGGCCCAGGCGGAAGAAATAATCTTTACGCGCAACGCAAGCGAATCCCTTAACCTTGTCGCCTACTCCTACGCGCTTGATGTTTTGCGCGAAGGCGACGAAATCGCAGTCAGCGTGATGGAGCACCACTCAAACATTTTGCCCTGGCAAATGGCCGCGCAAAAAACGGGCGCCAAGCTTGTTTGGCTTGAATGCGACAAGGAAACAGGCGAGATTCCCCAAGAGGAATACAATAAGATCACCGAAAAAACAAAAATCGTCGCCGTAACGCACGTTTCAAACGTTTTGGGAACGACAAACCCGATAAAAAAAATCGCGGCGCTCGCCCACCAAAAAGGCGCGGTCATCGTGGCCGACGGAGCGCAGGCGCTGCCCCACATTCCGGTCAATGTCCAAGACTTGGACGTTGACTTTTACGCCTTTAGCGGCCACAAATTTTGCGGGCCCACCGGAATCGGCGGCCTTTACGCAAAGCGCGAGCTCTTGGAAAAAATGCCGCCATTTTTGCGCGGCGGCGAGATGATAGAATACGTCACGCGCGAAGGAGCCACATGGGCGCCAGTTCCAGAAAAATTTGAGGCGGGCACGGTCAACGTAGGGGGCGCGGTCGGAATGGCCGCCGCCGCCGAATACCTTATGGAAATCGGAATGGAAAATATCGCGGCCCACGACAACGAGCTGGCCGCGCTTTTGGTCCAAAAGATGGGCGCGATTCCCCACGTGAACATTGTAGGAAGCAAGGACGGCGCCAAAAGGTGCGGCATCGTGACCTTTACGATTGACGGCGTCCACCCGCACGACATATCAAGCATTTTGGACACTGAAAAAATCGCGATCCGCGCGGGCCACCACTGCGCCCAGCCGCTTGGCCAATACTTGGACGTCCCGGCCACTGCGCGCGCGAGCCTTTACTTTTACAACACGGCGGAAGAGGTGGACCGCTTTTGCGCCGCGCTCGCCCGCGTCAGAGAATGGGCGGGCTTTAAGGACTAACAGCGGCGGCAACCACTAGGAGGCAACATGGACACAAAGGAACTTTACCGCGAAATACTAAACGAGCACAACTTGAATCCGCTGCACAAAAAGGATCTTCCAGGCGCGACTTGCGTACTTGACGGCGTGAACCCCAGCTGCGGCGACAAAATCACGCTCAACCTAAAAGTCCAAGACGGAAAAATCGCCGACGCCTCATACACCGGAAGCGGCTGCGCGATAAGCCAAGCCTCATGCGACATGATGATAGACCTTATCCTTGGAAAAAGCGAGGACGAGGCCAAGCGCCTTTGCGACGTCTTTATGCGCATGATAACAGGAACTGTCACCGACGAGGAGCTTGAATCCTTGGACGAGGCCGCCGCCTTGCAGGACATCGCAAAGATGCCCGCCCGCGTAAAGTGCGCGGAGCTTGGCTGGCGCACGATGAAAGAGGCGCTTGGCCCCAAGGCCTAGTTTTTCCGCCTCCACCAGCCGCCGTCCTCACACTCCGCGCTTTCCACAAGAACGCTTTCAATCTCCAAGCCGTCGGCCTCGCAATCGGGCGGCGCGTTCTCTAGCGGAATAAAGACCGTCCGCTCCTCGCCTGCGTCAAGGCCGCCGGACAAAGTCCAAAAGGCTTCGTAAAACGCCAAGTCCAGCGCATCGCCTCCGTCGCCTGCGTCGCCGCCCTCCCTTTGAGAAACGCTTGCCTTAAACGTGACGCTTTTTACAGGGCGGCCGCATAGGTTGACCGCAGTAAATTCCACGCCCAAGCCTTGGCCGCCGGAATCTTGGCCGCCGCCATTTTGTCCATCCGGCGGCCTTTCGCAAACACGCCCGTCGTAAACGACAACAGGCGCGGCCGCCCTTTTTAGGGCTTGGCAAGAGCAAAGGGCAAAAAGCGACAAGGCCGCCGCCAAGAAAACGGCGCTTCTTGGGCTTACAAACGTTTTGCGCGGCTTTATGGCCTTGCAAACATTTTCCGCGGGCCGCGCCTTTTGGTCTTTGAATGCCTTAAGGTCGCGCCGCGTCACTTTTTGTCTCCGCTGTCGCGAAGCCAGGCGGCGATTCTTTGGCAGCTTTTTTTGGGCGGCCAGGAAAAGTCCGACGGCGGAGTCTTTGGGCGCTTGGAATCCAAAAGCTTTTTTGGCCTCTGGACGCGCCTTACGATTGAGTAAATCTTAAGCTGGCCCCTATGGTCGCTTTCATCAAAGAAAAATCTTTCGCTCATAAACGATTGAACTCCTTTTTTTCATTCACACATTTAAGATACGAATTTTTTTCGATAATTTTGCTTTTTTTTCCGCAACATTTCAAAAATATTGCAAAAAAAAGCGTTTTTTGATATAATTACTGAACTTTTTTCGGGAGAAAGGCTGATGATCACTTACTGGCAGCAAGAAGGCGAAAAGCTGGTTGACACAGAAAAGGAAAAACTCGTCAGCTCAAGGCGCGTCTGGGTGGACGCCCGCAACGTGACCCGAGAAGACATCAACACGCTAGAAAAAGAATTCAAGATAGAGCAAGAGCACATCATAGACATCCTTGACCCCGACGAGCTTTCGCGCATCGAGGACGCCGACGACTACACGCTTACAATCACGCGCCTTCCGATTTTCGTTCCAACGGCCGAAGTGTCGTACTTTTCGATTCCGCTTGGCGTTATTTTAAAGAAGAACTACATCATCACGATTTGCTGGACCGACTGCGAAGTGCTAAAGGACTTTTCCGCGGGCCGCGTAAAGAACATAAACCTAAACGACTTTCCGGCCTTCTTGATTCAAATCCTAAGCCGCGCCGACATAACATACTTGCGATACCTTAAGGAAATCAACCGCCGCGCCTCCGGCATCCAGGGCGAGCTGCAGTACGCCGTTGAAAACAAGGAAATCTTGCAATTGCTCAACTTGGAAAAATCGACAGTCTACTTCACGACTTCCATCAAGTCAAACCAGCTGCTTTTGGAAAAGCTGCGCAAGACCCGTCTCCTGAAATTTGACGAGGACGACATGGACTGGCTTGACGACGTCGAAATCGACAACAGGCAGGCCTTGGAAATGGCCGACACATACTCCAACACATTCAGCCGCATGAGCGACACCTTCGGCTCGATCATCTCAAACAACATGAACGGCGTGATGAAAAAGCTTACGGTCGTAACGGTGGCAATCAGCGTTCCTACTTTCATCACAAGCTTTTGGGGAATGAACGTTGACCTGCCTTTCGCGAAGTACGGAATGTTCGGCTGCGCGATAATCACCCTGCTCTGCCTTGCCGCGGCCTTGATAACCGTCTTCCGCCTTTCGCTTATGGACAGAACCAAGTCCGCCGCGAACAGGGAAAAGAAAAGAAAGAACCGGGCCAAGCGCGCCGAAATCCGCAGGCTTAAAAAAACGCTTGAGGCGCAAGAGCTTAACTTGGAGGCAATGAAATGAAAAGACTTTTGGCGGCCGCCGCGGCGCTGCTTCTTTGCGCGCCGATTTTTTCCCGCTCGATAAGAAAATCCCCAAAGGCCGAAAGCGCCTTCAACGACATAAACATGGTCGAGCTTAAGGCCTCGCAGCCCCAGGCAAAATACGACGTGTACACAATCGGCGAGAACACGCAAAGCTACACGGCGGAGCGCTTTGTCCTTCCCTTTAGGATGAACGCCTACGAAACAACCTACAACTTGTGGTACATAGGCCGCATCTACGCCGAGCAAAACGGCTACACATTCTCAAACCCGGGCCAGGAAGGCTCTTCGGGAAAGCGCGGCGCTCCTCCCACCGCCCTTGGCGCCTACCAGCCGGTGACCATGATCAATTGGTACGACGCGGCGGTTTGGTGCAACGCCTTTAGCGAAATGAGCGGGAAAAAGCCCTGCTACACTCTTAACGGAAAAGTTTTGCGCGACTCCACCGACAGCGCCGCGCTGGACAAGTGCCGCTGCGACTGGTCGGCGGACGGCTACCGGCTTCCCACCGAAACCGAGTGGGAATACGCCGCCCGCAAAACTCCAAAAGGATTTCAAAACGGCGCCCTTGCTTCCGGCCAGACGGACGACGGAATCCAGGAGGGCGACGTCGCTTGGTTTGACTCAAACGCCAGCGAGGCGCGCGTAGTGGGAACGGCCGGAACAGTGTTCACCAAGGACGAGCCGAGCGCTCCGGGAAGCGGGCGGCCAAACGCGTCGGGCCTTTACGACATGAGCGGAAACGTCCTTGAATTTTGCTGGGACTGGCTGGCCGACTACAAGGAGACCGAAGGCGTCGAGCGCGCCTCCGGCCCCGATTTTGGAAAAGAGCGCGTTTGCCGCGGCGGCTCTTGGTCGCCCTACACAGGCTTCATATACTGCGGCGACCGCTACGGCTACGACCCCAACGAATGCTACAATTTCCTGGGCTTTAGGATTTGCCAAAGCGCGACGGAAGAATAAGAGCGCGCGAAATAACTTGCTTTTTAACGGAAAGTGGGTTAAAATAAAATAATATGTCTGTCTCTATAGAATTTCAAATCGCGGGGCTCGTCTACATCGTGATTATTGCCGCAGCCTTCTTTAGGAAGGTAAAGTGGGACTCCCTTCAAAACAGAATCTATAAATTCCTGCTTTTGGCAGTCTTCGTCGTATTGGCCTTGGACGTGGCGAGCGTCATCTCCATCAACCACCGCGACGAATATCCTTTTATAAACGACATTCTAAGCAAGGCCTACCTTGTGGCCATGCTTTCATACATTTACGGGATAGACGCATACGCGGTGGTTTGCACGATGAACAAAAACCTCCCGGAATATCGAAAAAAAATCAAGGAAGGCGTCATCATCTTTTTGGGCGTAGTGGCCCTTGTCATAGTCAGCTTGATTTTCTCAAACACGCTCTTTTACACAGGCTACGGCCGAAAGCTTTACTCATACGGCCTTCCGTCCGACTTGATTTACATTTTCTCAACCTTCTCGGTGGCCTTTGTAATTTTCGTCATGATGCTGAACTTCCGCAACATACAGCGGTCAAAGATGCTTTCAATTCTTTCTTTCTGCATTATGGAAGGAATCATCGCCATCGTGCAAATGTTCAACAAAGAGCTGCTTTTAGTGGGCTTTGGCTGCTCGGTGACCCTTTTCATCATGTACTTTACGGTCGAAAATCCCGACGCCCAAACAATCAGCCGCCTTTCGCACGCCAACAAGCGCGCTAGGGAAATGCTCAAATTTTACTCAACTTCATCGCTGAACCGAAAAAGCCTTGACAACGTGGAAAAGACCAACACCTATTTCCAGGAAGCCTGCGTGCTCTCGCTGGACATCGTGGACTTCGCGCGCTTCGCCAACCGAATGGGCATAGAGCGCTTTTCAAAATACCTTACCAGCTTTTACGAAAAAATAGACGGGGCCGCCGACACCTTCAACATAGAAAAGCTTAAAGTCGTCGGAACCTCATACATGGCCGTGGCGGGCATTCCCGAAGAGAACAGGTCCAGCGCCTCGGAATTGATTCACTTTGCGCTTGAAATCTTGAGCATGCTCAAAAAAAGCAACGACTCAAACGGAATGAACTTGCAGGTAAGAATCGGAATCGCAAGCGGCCCCTTTGTGGCAAGCTTGATTGGAAACCAAAATTTCATTTACAACGCCTGGAGCTCGGCCATAAACTTCGCGGAACGCTTGCAGCAAAGCTCAACACCCAACGCGATTCACATTTCGGAAGAAGTGTACCAACAGCTTAAGGAGCTTTACAAATTTGAGGAACTCCCCGAACAAGAATACGAGGGCATGGGCCACCAAAAGACTTGGCTTCTCGAATCAGTTAGAAGCGTGGGGGGGGGGTACAAACAACTAGTATAACTTTGTCAGAGGCTCTTTAACTGCGTGTCGGCGACTTTCCAAGAGTCGCCTTCTTTTTTTATTTCCATGACGGCGTAGTTGCCTTCGCAGAGGGGGCCGGGGTTGACCACGACAGTCTCGCCGATTTTTTCAACGCATTTTCCCTCGTGGATGTGGCCGCACAAAACGGCAAGGGGCTTTGTCTTTTCGATAAAATCAGTGAAGAGCTGGCTTCCGGCGTGAACGCCCTCCGCCGGCGAATCTACGCTTTGCGCCTTGGGCGGGTTGTGGCTGATTAAAAACAAGTTGCTCCACTGCCCTTCCTCTTTCAAGCCGGAATTTTCAATAACGTCAAAGTCCTTTTGCAAGTCCGCCTCGTCGCGCTCGTTGGGAGTCTCGCCGGTGAACTTCAATCCGCCGCCCGAGCCCGCTATTTGAAGGCCCTCAAAGTAAACAAGGCTATGCTCGGCGCTTATGTCAAGCTTTTCGATTGACTCCAAAAGGCTAGGCTCGTCGCAGTTTCCAAGAACCGCAAAAAGGTTTGGGCAAAGCTCGCGCATTTTTTCGGCGCAAGGAAGGCCGGTCTCGGTCTTTTTGAATTTGCTGAAGTCGCCCGCGAACAAAACCGCGTCGGCGCTTTTTATTTCGCCGGAAAGCTTTTCAAGATTGTCTGTGTTTCCGTGCAAGTCAGAGATTAAAAGAAGTTTCATATAGCCTCCATGGATTTTTTAAGCGCCGACATTTGTTCGGCCGTTCCGATTGTTATTCTAAGCCACTGCTCGATGCCGGGCGTGTCAAAGCGGCGGACAAGAATGCCCTCTTTTTTTAGCGCCTCGTAAACGGCCTTTCCGTCCACGCCGTTCTTTTGGCAAAAGACAAAGTTTGTCTGGCTTTGAAGGACGTTCCACTGGCGCTCGCGCAAAAAGGCGATGAATGACTCGCGCTCGGCCACAACCTTTTGGGCGCAAGCCGCGTAGTAATCCCCCGCCTTGCATGTCTCCAGCGCGAACTTTTGGGTAAAGGCGTCAAGCGGAAAGTGGTTGAGGGAATTTTTTACGGTGGTCACCGCCTGCGCGAGCTCCGGGTTTGCCACGATGTAGCCGCATCTAAGGCCCGCGCCGCAAAGGCTTTTGCTGAAGGTCCTGACAACCACAAGGTTTTTGAACTCGGCCAAAAGCGGGAGGACGGTCTCGCCGCCAAAGTCCACGTAGGCTTCGTCGACGACAAAGACGCGGTCCTTGGGCGCGCGGCGGATCCAGGCGCGGACTTGCTCGCGGCTTAGGCCTAGCGACGTGGGCGCGTTTGGGTTTGCGAAAATCGTTGACGAATGGTTTTTGTTTGCCCTAAAAACCATTTCGTCCACGTCAAGGCTCCAGTCGCCCTTTAAGGGGACGATGTCGCTTGGAATGCCGTAAAAGCCGCAGTAGACCGGATAAAAGCTGTAGGAATGCTCCGGGCGCACAAGCTTTTTGTCGGAGTCAAAGAAGGCGTAAAAGACAAAGGACAAAACTTCGTCGCTTCCGTTCCCCATGTAAATCATGTCGGGCGTGACCTTAAAGCCGCCCTCAAAGGGTTGGTTCTTTGAAAGAACGCCGCCCGACTTGTTCAAAAGCTCTGCGAGCGCCGCCTTAAGCTCGTTGGCGTCGGGGTCGGGGTAAAGGGCCAGCTTTTGCGGATTTTCTTTTAGGAATTCCGCGGCGGCGGCGGCCACGCTTGGAGCGGGCGGATAAGGGTTTTCGTTTGCGTTAAGCTTTATGTAGTCCCTGTCGCGCGGCTGCTCGCCGGGCTTGTAGGGTTCTAGGTTTTTCATACGTTCGGAAAGCATTTTTTTCTCCGGAATTTTTTTTTCATTGTAGCAAAAAAAAAGCCTCGCGACAAGAGCGAGGCTTTTGGAAGGGCGCGCCCTATAAAGGAACCTATTGCGCTCTTACAAACTTTAGATTCTTAAAGGTAATTTTGGATTTAGTGAGAAATCCAAAATTCACGGACAATTCCTGTATTGTAAACGAATTGGAGCCAATCGAGCCTGACACGCTCAATTTTGTGTCGCCGTTATAACACGCGCCGTCTCTCACGTTAATTGTCACGTCCGCCGACACTCCGTCAATATTATCGACGTCGGTTGATGATGAAGCCGAGTAATTTATCGGAATGTAAACCTTGTAAGAGTCTGCGTAAACCCAAACAGTGCCTTTAGAACCGGAAACCAGTGAAGCTTCGGCGCTTCCCGAACCGGAAATCAGCGTTGCGGTCACTTCGGAAGCGGTAAAAGTTCCCTCATGCCTGTTAGAGTCGCCAGTATTTTCTTCCACCTTGCAGCCCGCAAAAAGAGCGATCGCCAAAAGGCCCGCCAAAACAAAAAACGATTTTTTCATAAAAACTCCTCCCGATAATTATAAACCGGCAAACAGCCAGCTGTCAACAAAGAAAAAAATCCCTTGAAAATTTTCCATAAGCGCGCTAAAATGAAGGAATATGGCAGCCACAAGCGACATGGGAGTTCTGCTTCGCTTTTACGCCAGCAAGCAGAAGTCGCCTTTTATTTTGTATTCCTCTTTTGTCGATTATGTAAAGCGTTACGCGGCGAAAAACGTTGAGGAACAGGCGGAACTGGTGCCCTATCTTGGAGACCCCGTTCCACAGTTGGAAAAAGCCTTTGAGCCGCTGATTCAAAGCAAGCAAATCGCGCTAATCGAAACTAACCCGGCAAAGAAAATAATCTTCGTCACAGGCTACTTTAACGCGATTTTCGCCGAGCGCTACAAGGAAATAAAGAACAACGCGACCGTTCCTTTTCCGACAATCCAGGACATGCCAAAGCAAACTCCCAGCGAAGTCCTGATAAAGTCAGAATACACCGAAATCATCTTTGACCTTCTTAAAAACCAAAAGCCCGACGACAAGAACCTTTACGCAATCATCGTTCCGATGAACTTGCCGTCAATCATCTTTCCAGGAAACGTTCCGGTGTCAATACTTGTCACCGCCAGCTTGGAAAAGATGCAGCACATGCTGGAAAAGGACGAATACCACGACTATTACTTAAAGAAGCTCCGCATCTCGAATCCCGGAAAGGAAATCTCGGTAAAGAATTTCTTCAGCCAGTTCGTAAAGTCTCCGGAAGAAGCCTTGCAGTCGCTGAAGAATTCCGCCGACTGCTTTTACTTTTGGGGCCAGCTTTGCTACTTCATCAAGCAGGACTACGAAAAGGTCAAGGACTTCACGCAGGAAGACGTCAACGTTTTGCAGGCCGTCGCGATTTCCGAAATCGTAACGTCGTTCTACAAAAACGAGTCGGCCAAAAACTTGCAGCAAGAGAACGCGCTTAAGTCGGTTCAAAACCACATGAAGATGCCGCCCTACTTCTTCACTATGGACGGAATCCTAAAGTTCACCGACGCAAAGGGAGTTCCGCTTCAGGGCCAGTACAAGGACGACGCGCTTAAAGAGTTCCTTCAAAAAGAAACGACAGACGCGATGGCCAACGAGCTGCCGAACCTTTTGGTCTTTAAGACCGCGTCGGGCGCGCGCTACTTCATCTACAAGGAAAAAGTCTTTCCGCTTGTAATCAGAATGTGCAACGAGCTTCACGACACAATCAACGACGCGCTGACCCGCGAATGGTACGAAATTCTTTTAAACTACGACAAGAAAAAGGAAATGCTTGAGGACGCGGCCTTTAACGAAAGGCTTGAGCATGAGGTTGAAAAACTGAACCCCGTCTTGCACGCGCTTTTAAACGCCACATTCCTTAGCGTTTTGAACGTCGAAATGGCCAGGACAAACAAGGTTGGAAATTCCGCGAACCTTTTCTTGGGCGACAACCTTTTGCCCTACTCGACCCTGCTTATGCTAAACCGGCAGACGATTTTGAACAACGCGAGAATTCTTTTGCCCTTCTGGTACACAATACCCTTCTTCTCTTGGCTCATAGGCTTGTTCAACAAAAAGCCGGCGAAGAAAAAGAAAAAGCCAGGCGCGTCGAACATCCACGAGGCTTTTGAGGCCGCGGAGGAAAGGCCAAAGGCTTCCCACAAGAGCGAATCAAAGAAGGACGCCCTCATCAGCGCGGCGAAAAAAGTCGAGGAGAACATCGTTCCCGAAGGCTCGACAATCGAGCGCGAGTTGAACTCATACAAAAAGCAATGGAACAGAATGCTGACAAAGCAGGCATACCTAAACCTTACCGAAGACGTCAACTCGCTTATCCGCGACTACATGAGAAAGGTTTTGCGCACGATAAGCGGACAAAGCTTTACGATTGACAGAATCCAAGACTTGGCCGAAACCCTTTGCAAAACTCCAAACATGCAAAAAATCACCGACCAAGACTCGCTCTACGTTTACGTTCAGCTTTACATGATTTATCTTGTAAAGAACCTCTAGGAACGGATCAAGGCGCGCTTCGCTTAAAGGCTTGGCTCGTTCCTTTCGCCTGAGCGATTTTTTTTAAAATTTTTTTCTCTTTTTTTTAAAAAAATCCCAATTTTTACCCCTATCGCATGTATCTTATATGTGAAAAGCGCCTTTCGGTTTCTTTTCACATATTTTATTTTACAAGGAGTTCATTATGAACAACATCAACTGTCTTGTGGTGGAGGGGAACATCACGCGCGAACCGGCCTTTAGGACAACGCCAAACGGCTTTCCTATTTGCAAAATTCCGATTGCGGTGAACCATTACTACAAAAAGGCCGCGTCGGGCGAGTACGAGAACGAAGTCTCTTACTTTGACGTGGAGACATTTGGAAAGCTGGCCGAGATTTGCGCCAAGTTCAGCCAAAAGGGCCGCGGCCTAAGCGTTGTGGGCCGCATAAAGCAAAACCGCTGGAAGACGCCGGAAGGAAAGAACACAAGCCGCGTGACAATCATCGCGGAAAAGATTGAGTTCAAGCAGAGATTCAACAAAGCCGAAGACGCGGACGAAGCCGAGGCCGCGTCCGCCGAAAACGAAAGCGCCGCCGAAGAAGCCACCGCGAAGGCCTTGGCCGACGCGGCAAGCTCTAGCGACGACGGCGGGGAGGTCGTCCAGTTTTAGAAGCTTTTTGAGCCGTTCCGTTGGAGCGGCCCTTTCCCGACCTGGGCGCCTGCTTTTGCGGCCGCCTTGCGTCGGGAGAGTCAGGCGAAGCGCTTTTGTCGTAGCGGGCCTTGTAGTCTTCGGGAGAGATTGTGTAAAAGCCTTCCTTCCAATTAAAGCGCGAAACGCCTTCCAAGGGCTTTTGCTTGGCCAATGACATTTGCACGGCCTTGATTTCCTGGCGGCCCAGCTTTGTCTTTGAAAAGTCAAGCAAAAAGCGCTTAAAGCCTTCCGCTTGCAAGGCGGCGGTCTTGTCGACAATGCTAAAGGGCGCCTCGGGCATTACAAAGGAGCCGTCGGCGGTTGAATTGACCTTAAAGGCGACCTCTTCCTTGTCGCTAAAGTAGGTAAAGTCGTATTCCTTTGGAAGCTTAAAGCGCATTCTGAACAAGGCCGGATACGCGTAGACCGGTATCAAGACGCGCTCGCGCAACTTTGGCTCGTATACGGCCTCCAAGTTTTTCTTGGAATTTTCGTATGGCGAGACAAAGGCGCCCAAGCCCAAATTTTCCAGCCAAGAAACCGCCCAGCGGTTAAAGGCGTACAAGTAGGGGCCGGCTACAACGGCGGCGCCTTTTTGCCTTAAGAGCGCGACTTGCGCGATGTTGTTGGCCACAAAGTTCTTGTAGCCCATTTCTATAAGCTCGTCGATTCGCGCGGCTTGATCTTCTTCGATTCCTTGCGGACAAAAGGGGTCAAGCGACAAAAGCGTTTGCTTTTTGGAAAAAGGCAAAACGGTTTTCTTTTTAAGCAAGTCGTAAAGGCTTTCGGAGTTCAGCTCCAAAATAATTCGGACTGGATTAAGCGCCTGCGCCGAAAACACGTCGGCCACTGACGAGACTTGGACATAAAGGCCTTCGGGAAAGTAATCCAACTCGCCTTTTTTTACAGGCGTCAAGTCCATCACGGGAAGAAGCTCGTCGCGGGGCTGGTGGTTGTAGGGCCCCAAATCGTTTGGCAACACGCGCGGATATCGCTTGGACATCGATTTTGTTTGCAAAAGATACACTTCGTCGTCAACGCCAAAGCCGCTTGGAACGTCAACCCAGCGCCTGCCCTGCTTGTCGGTCTCGGCATAGCGCACCTTGTGGCTTTGCCGGCCCGCGTCATTTTTTTTGTGAATGCGGATTGAGTCGCCCGGGTCTGGATCGTAAGAGCCGCCCTTTATCAAGGCAAGCTGGACGCCGCCCTCTTTTCCGGATTCCTTAACCGCGTCCAACAATTCTTTTGGAGCGTATTTTTGCGCGGCGATTTTTCCAAGGTAAATGCCGGTGCCGCCCGCTTGCTTGGGATTAAGTATTTGCCCGCCCGCTCCCTCAACGCCGTCTTGGACGCTTTTAAAGTTGTACCAGTAGGAAGTCTTGCTTCTTGCGAAGTCGGTGGCCAGCATTCGCTTGGCGGCGGCGACCGCTTCCTTTTTGTTTTCCTGCCAGTGGTCAAGGACGTAACGGTAGGCGGCGACGACGCTTCCGACATATTCGGCGCTTTTCATTCGGCCTTCGATTTTAAAGGACTCGACGCCGGCCTGGACCAAGTCCGGGATTTTGTCTATCAACTGCAAGTCGCAGGGCGAAAAGTAATAGCCTTGAAAATTGGCTCCGCCGCCTTCAGTCGTGTACAAGCGGCGGCAGGCTTGGGCGCACATTCCGCGGTTGGCGCTTTTTCCGCCCAAAAAGCTGGAGAACAGGCACAAGCCCGACTCGCTTACGCACAAGGCTCCGTGGACAAAAACCTCAAGCTCAACGTTGGTCTTGGATTTGATGTCCTTTATTTCCTCCAAGCCCAGCTCGCGGGCAAGGACAACGCGCTTAAAGCCTTCCTTTCCCAAAAGGTTCACCGCGGAGGCGGATTCAACGTTCATTTGCGTTGATGCGTGCAAGGCAAGGTTTGGAAAGAATTCCTGGCACATTCTGATTACGCCGTAGTCTTGGACAATCAAGCCGTCGGGGCCAACCCGGTTAAGGTAGGCCAAAAAGCGGTAAAGGCGCTCTGTTTCGCGCTCTTCGCAAACGGTGTTGACGGTGACGTAAACCTTCTTTCCCTTTTTGTGGAGCGAAGAGACGGCTCCCTCAAATTCCCTAAAGGAAAAATTTGAGCTTCTAAGGCGGGCGTTAAAAGTCTTTAAGCCCAAATATACCGCGTCGGCGCCTTCGCCAATCGCCGCGTCAAGAGATTCCACATTTCCGGCCGGAGCCAATAATTCTGCCATAATTCCAACGATTATATATAAAAATCAAAAAAAATTCAACTTTTTTGAAAAAAAGGCAAAAAATATGCAAAAAAATCCATAAAAAAAGCAATGATATATACAGGAGCGTATTATGAAAAGAGAGATTTTTAAGAACCCCGAGCTAGGGCCAGGCGAAATAGCCAAGTATGTCCTGCTCGCGGCGTTGATTGTGGCCGGCGCGTTGGCTTGCGCCTTCCACTCGTCTTGCCAGCTTTCAAGCCAGGGTATTCAAGCCCTGGGCGCGGAGGAAAGCCCAAAAATTGAGGCCGTCAAGGTCATCGACTCAAGGACTGTAAAGGTTTCTTTTTCCAAGGAGGTGAGCGCAAGCGACGGCCTTGTCACTAAGCTTCCGCAGGGAAAAGGAGCGTCGCTTGACGCGCTTGGCGAAAACCCAGCGGCCGCGAAAGCGGAGCCTTCTGACGAAGGAAAAAGCGCCATCTACACATTTTCACAAAAATCGCGCTTGGGCGAAAGATACCAGCTTTTTAGCCAAATCACTGACGCGCGCGGAAATTCCTTGACATTCGCGGTTCCCTTTGACGCCTACAACGGCCGCGTTCCGGCATGCGCGCTTGTCGAAGTCCAGCCAAAGAAGATGAAGGAAAACGCAAAGCCAAAAAAAAGAATCGCGGCCGAAAGCCCTTATGTGATAATCCAAGCCTTGGAGGACGGAAACTTGTTCGGCCTTGAGCTTTATTGCGCGCAAAACAATGCGTCCTTCCCCCTTTCGCCGGCGGAAGTCAAGGCAGGCGAAAAAATCGCCTTGCACCTAAAGCATACGGAAAACGAAAAGGAATGCGCAAGCGAGCTTGGCGACAACTTGGCGCTGGCAAAAAGCGGACGGGCAAGCGACGCTTGGCGCGACTTGTATTTTGACGCCGGCAGCGACTGCATCGGCAATCTGACGATCCAGACGGGCACCGTTGTCCATCACATCGATCATCTTCTCATAGACATCCTTCGGCAGATACTTGTACATCTTCTCACGGTTGAAGACCTTCTTGCCAAAGTACTGTGCGGGTCGTTCACTTGGAGTTTTTACGTCGAGAGCCTTCTTCTTGAATGCCTCACCGACCACCTGAAATCTTAATGCTTCCATAATTGTTTGTGTTTAATGTTGATTTGTCCAATTCTTGATTCTCTTTAATGCTTCTTCTGTTGTCTCGTGACTGCCG
>CADCBK010000038.1:0-14935 GCA_902799665.1 uncultured Spirochaetaceae bacterium
AACGCCGCGAAAACGCGGCGTTCGTTTTGCGGCTGGATTTCAGCAAGCCTTAGCCCAAGAAAACCTGGCCCTGGCCGTCGATGGCCAAAATCGACTTGCATTCCGAGCAGCGGAAGCGGCCCGCCCTTGTGGCCTTGAGCTTTCTTTGGCAGACCGGGCATGAGAATACTTTTGGGAAGAGCGAGTTTGTCTGTGTGGAACCGCTCTTGAAGAAGGACACAGCCTCCTCCGTAGAATTTTTAATATTGAAGAATTGAGAGAAGCCCAGCAACTGGAAGACTTCAAAAACTTTGGGCTGGATTTCCAAAAGCACGATGTCGCCGCCCTTGGGCTTTACCAATTTTAGGAAGGCGGTGAAAGAACCGATTCCAGTTGAAGAAACATAGTTTAAGGCCGAACAGTTGAAAATCAAATTTACATAGCCCGCTTCAACTACCTTGTTGATGCGTTTTTGGAAAAAGCTTGAATTGTAGGTGTCCACATATCCGTTCAAAATAATTGAAACGCAATTTGGAACATCTTCGATTTTTGACAAAGATATTTTTAAGCTGTCGTCTTTCTCATCGTTAAAGCCAGGAACGAGAGTGTTATTGTTTACCATAATGGCTCCCTCAATATATATTGTATTTTAACAAAAAATTCCTAAAATGTCAAATTTTATTTCGGCATTTTTATACATTTTTATTAGCCTTTGCGGCAAATTTTCCGTTTTTTGCCGCTTTTTGCCTTTATTGCAACATTTTTCCTTTTTTTCTATAATTGCCTCATGGATTTGAACAAGGTCTATGTGGTTCTTTGCAGGCCCGAGGAAAGCAGAAACATCGGCGCGGCTTGCAGGGCGATGGCCAACAACGGAATCAGCAAACTTAGAATAGTCGGGAAAAAAGAGGATTTTGACGAAGAGCGCGTGAGGATACTTGCCATTCATGCGGCCGGCATTTGGGAAAGCGCGGAATTTTTCGGCTCCATCCAAGAGGCCACGGCGGACTGCATCATCAGCGCCGCGACAACAAGGCGAAGGGGGAAAAAGCGCAAGGGGAAGCTCTTTTTGCCGGAGGAATTTTGTTCCTTTGTGAAAGATTCGGACGGCAAAGTCGCCGTGGTTTTTGGAAACGAAAGAACCGGCTTGACTGACGATGAGGTTGAGGCATGCTCGGTGGCGGTTACGATTCCGTCCGACCCAGGCTTTATGTCGCTTAACCTTTCCCACGCGGTGCAAATTCTTTGCTACCATTTATTTAGGGCGCAAACCCCAGGCCTTAAAGGCTACACAAAAATCCCTCTTTCGCGGCTGGACAAAACCGTTCAATGCATAGCCGACAACTTGCAAAAAATCGGCTTCTTTAAAATAGCGGGCCGCGATGACATGGAAAATTTTTGGCGGGGAATCTTGGCCCGCGCGAGCCTTTCGGAAAACGAAGCCAAATATATAGAAAAAACATTCACAAAAACTGCCGGCCTTGCCTCAAGAAACGCGCTAGAAGATTCTAAAAACTGATTGAGTCTTGGTCGATCAAGCCCGTGTCGCGGCTAAGGACGGCGGCCCGCCGAAGGCAAGCCTTGAACTGGCGGAAGTTTCCAGGCCAATCATAGCGGCGCATTTTCTGAACAGCGCCTTGAGTTATCGACAAATCCTTTCCGGATTTTTTTCTCATTTCGTTCAACTCATTTTCTATCAAAAGCGGAAAATCCTCAAGGCGCTCCCGCAAGGCTGGAACTTGTATCGGGAAGTCCACAATCCTCCAATACAGGTCTTCGCGAAAAAGCCTTTTCCTGACCATATTCTCCAAGTCGGCGTTAGTCGCGAAAATCAAGCGGACGTCGCTATGGCATTCCTCGTCGGAACCGATTGGCCTAAAGACTCCGCTTTCTATAACCCGCAAAAGCTTCGCCTGGCATTCAAGCGGCAAATCGGCTATTTCATCCATAAACAAAGTCCCTCCGTCCGCCTTTTTAAAAAGTCCGTCTCTGTCGCGCGCGTCCGTAAAAGCGCCCCTTACATTTCCAAAGAGAACGCTTTCCATAAACTCGCTTCTAGCGTTTGCCATGTTAGCGATTACAAACGGCTTGTCTTTTCTAAGCGAAAGCTCGTGCGCTATTTTGGCGGCCATTGTTTTTCCCGTTCCGCTTTCGCCGTAAAAAATCAAGGGCAAGTCAGTGTCGGCCACCATCAAAATTTTCCTTCGAACTTCATTTATTTTTTCGCTGGAACCAAGCAAGCGCGCGAATTGAAGTATGTCGCTAAAATCCATGTCCGGCGCTTTTTTCGCTGGCTTTTCCTCCGCATGGATTTTTAGCAAAGAGCTTGCCTTGTATTTTTCAAAGCAGGAATAAAAATCATGCTTGGTGAACGGATACGGTATCGCGCGCGTTTCAGCCCCTAAAGTCTTTTCGATGTCAAAAGCGCAGTCCACTTCGCGCAAAACAAAAAGCCGGCCCTTAAAAATTTGCAGGCAATCTTCCCAACGCCCCGCGGCTTTCGCCCGCCAGGCCGACCTTGAATCCATAATCACGCAGTCAAAACAATCCTGCGACTGCAAGACAATTTCAAGCTGAACGTCCAGGAACATGCGCAAATTGTATTCTTCCTCAAAAACGCAGTCAAAGAAAAGATGCACGTCGTCGTCAGAGGCGACAACCGCGATTGAGGCATTGTTGACTTTTGAAAACATAATTTAATTGAATTACTTTTTAAAAATCCTGTACCAGACAAGCAATATTTTAAAGTATAAATACGGAAAAAGCAAGAAAATTTTTAACGGATTTTTTATAATTTCGCTCCAAATCTCGCGGCCCGCTTCAAAAGTGGATTCCTTGGCGCGATGGACTTGATCGCTGAAAATTCCAATCGCGTCGCGGTAGTAGATAAAGACGCTTGACGAAAAGCGGTTGCGGCGATTATATGGCCAACAATCCTTTTCCTTGATGCCTTCGCTTAGCAAAACCAACGACGGAGACGCCTTGTAAATCGCCTGAATGATGTCGTCTTCCTGCGTCTTGGGATAATAGCCGACATAGCGGCCCACAACGCGCAAGTTAGGGAAAGTTTTAATCACATTGCCCGCGGCTTTTTGGAGGGATTTCTTTTTTCCGCCCAAAAGGTAGAAGCTTCGGTAATGGTTGTCCAAAATCGTAAGAATGTCGATGAGCGCGGTGAAAGGATTGTAGCGCGAAGGAGTCTCGCGCTTTAGGAAGGCGGCGGCTTTTAATATGCTCTTTGAAATCGGAAGGACCAAATCGGCGTTTTTAACGCATTCGGAAAATGTGTTTTTGCCGCGCGCCTTTAACAAGCCCCAAATCGAAAGGAACACGATTTGCTTGGTGCCGGGTTTTGCGAGCAACTCCAAAATCTCGTTCTCTAAATTTTCGGGACGGCAAATGTCAACGCCCACTCCCGTTATGTCAATTCTTTCGATAGCCATTTTTTAGTCCTCCTATAATACGACTGTCCGCGCGAGTTTGGTCGCGAGCGCGGATGTTGTCGCTCATGCGGCGTCGTTCAATCTTTGGATTGCTTCCGATTTTGTCGCCGCTAGTCCTCCTACCCTAGTTGTCCAAAGCGCTTTGAATAGCCGCCGCCGCGTAAAGGGCGGCGGTCTCGCAGCGCAAAATATTCGTGTTAAAATGAACCGCCTTAAAGCCGCGCGACAAAAGCAGCCCGCATTCGCCGGGGCTTATTCCGCCTTCCGATCCGACCGCGTAAACGCAAGAAATTGGAGCGCGGCTTTTTGCAGGGACAAGGCTTGCGGCGGCGGCTTCTTGGGCTTGCGAGCGATTTTGTTCTTGGGCCAAAAGCGCGTCTTTAAAGGAAACCGTTCCGTCCGTTCTTTCGTACAGGAAAAGCTTTAAGGCGCTTGGCTCATTTTCGCCAATCAAGTCCAGCGCGGCCCCAAGCTTTTGCGGCTGGAAAATTTTCGTCTCGACTTGCGAACCGCTTTGCTGGCGCGCCTCGCGGATTATTTTTTCAAATCGGTCTGACTTTTGCAAAGCCTTTTCGGAGCCGCCCTGCGTGTATTCTCCGATGACCGGAACAATCGCGGCCACTCCGCATTCAGCCGCCTGTCGGACAATCAATTCCATTTTTTGCGGCTTTGGAATGAACTGCAAAAGAGCTAGCCGGGTCCGCGGGGCGGCTTCCAGGCCTTGCGGACAATCTTGTCCGGCGCAGTCTTTGCCCTGCGAAGGATTTTCGCCCGCAAAAGCCGTTCCGCAAACTTGAAGCGTCATTTTTTTCGCGCCGTCGTCAACCTTGCAAAGGGTGGATTCCCGCGAAACGCCGCCCGGAAGCGACAGAGTCACCATGTCGCCGACCGAAAGGCGCAAGACATTCCGCAAGTAATGGAAATCCTTTCCGCTTATTTCCAAGAGTCCTTTAGAATTTGGAGAAGCGGCGGAAACAAACTGTCTCATTTGCCGGAAGCGCCCTTATCTTTGCCGTCGCTTTTTTCGCCGTCCTTTTCTTTCGCTTCGGCCTCTTCCTGCAACTCCTTCAAAGTCTTTGTGCTCTTTACAAGCGACTTGAAATTTCCTTGGTCAAGAATTTTCATCGCCTCCACTAGCTGAACGTCAAAGTCCAAATCATAAAGGCGCGGATCTTTTGTCCTGCCGGCTTCTACGCGAACCAAACGGCGAAGCAAGCGCAAGTCCAAGTCGTAGTCTTTTTTCAAAAGCTCCGCGTAACTGGCGATGTCGGCCTCGGTCATTCCGGGATGGCTTTCGACGTATTTCCTAATCGTCTCGTCTTCCGAAAGCTTTAAGAAAGCCTTTGTCTGCTCTTCAGTGTATTCCGGGCTAAGGGTGATTTCCTTGTCCGGCGGAATTCCTATTTTGTCGATGTTGGTGTCGCTTGGCGTGTAGTAGCGCGCCATTGTGACTTTGATTCCGTCGTTATGCTTTAGCGTCATCACTTGCTGAACGCTGCCCTTGCCGTAACTGCGCTCGCCGACCAAGTAGGCCAAGTGGTTGTCCTTTAAGGCGCCGCTCAAAATTTCCGACGCGGAGGCCGAGCCCTTGTTTATCAAAACGACAATCGGAAGATCGCGGACAATTGTGTTTTCGGCGCTGGCGCTGATTGACCGCGTCTCAAAAGACAAGCGGCTTTTTGTGCTGACAATCGGGCCGTCGTCAATGAAGAAGTCTCCGATTTTGGCGGCGCTGTCCAAAAGCCCCCCCGGATTGTTCCGCAAGTCTATGATTAAGCCTGAGCACTTTTTTTCTTTGAATGACTCTATCGCCTCGCGCGCCCGGGGAACAGTGTCAGGAGTGAACTGGATAAGCTTCATGTAGCCGTAAAGATTTTCCTTGCTTTGAATCGTTCCAAATTCAACAGTCGGAACTTCTATCAAGTCGCGGATCAAAGTTCTTTTAAAAGTGACGCTTTTTCCGCGGAGAACGGTGACTTCGACGCCCTCGCCTTTTGGGCCGCGCAATTTTGAAAGAACGGTTTCCATAGACATTTCGGGAGTAGGCTCGCCGTTGATTTCTATCAGCTTGTCGCCGGCCTGGATTCCGGCCTTGTAGCCCGGCGTTCCTTCTATCGGAGAAATCACGTCAACGTAAGCCGGGTTGTCGGCGCTTGATTCGTTCCTCTTGGAAATCGAAAGGCCGACTCCGTAAAAGGCGCCCTCTGTTGTGTCGTTCAAGGAGCGCATGTCCTTTGCGTCAAGGTAGACGGTGTAAGGGTCGCCCAGCGACTTCATCATTCCGTCAAGCGCGCCCTTGTACAAAACCTCGGGGTCAACCTCTTCCACAAAACGGCTTTGCAGTGTGTAAAAAATTTGCGCGATGGTCCGGATGTATTCGCTTGAATCAACTTGCGCGTCTTTTTTTTGGCCGCTTTCGGCAAAGCACTTTGAAACAAAAAAGCCCGAAACAAAAAAGCACAGCGCGAAAGCCGCCGCGCGAAAAACCTTAACCTTTGTTGAATGAGAATTCATAGTGCCGCCATTATATTCCATATACAATGAATTTTCAAGGGCGAAAATCGGGCGCAAGCGCGGCGGGAATTTCCACTAGCAAAAGCGCGCGAATTATGATAGAATGAAAGAATGCAAATCATTCCTGTTGCCAGCGGAAAAGGCGGCGTCGGAAAAAGCCTATTGTCCGCAAACCTTGCCATCGCTTTGGGCCAAGCCGGAAAGCGCGTTGTCCTTGCCGACCTTGACTTGGGCGCTTCAAACCTTCACCTTGTCCTTGGACAGCCTTCGCCAAAACACGGCTTGGGAACTTGGCTTTTGGGGAACGGAAATTTCGCCGACATAATTCAGCCCACCGAATACGAAAACCTCAGCTTTATCGCGGGCGACTCTGAGATTCCCGGCCTTACCGCGCTCAAGGCGCCGCAACGCTCCAAGATAATAAAAAATTTCAAGAACATCGACTGCGATTATTTAATCATAGACTTGGGAGCGGGAACCCACCAAATAATTTTGGACTTGTTCCTGCTCTCTCCGCAGGGAATCGTCGTTTCCGCTCCGGCGGTGACGGCGACGCTCAACGCCTACCTGTTCCTTAAGAACGCGGTCTTCCGCTTGATGAACTCAACTTTCAAAACTTCAAGCGAGGCGGCCAAGTGGTTCCGCGAGTTAAAGAAAAGCTCAAGCGCGATGCAAAAGCTTTACATTCCGCAAATGATGCAAGAACTTGTGAAAGTCGATCCAAAGAATTCCGAAGCGGTGATGCGAAACCTTAAAATCTTCCGCCCCCGCCTTGTGATGAACATGATCGACGACCCCAAGGACGCGGACAAGGCGCTTCGCATCCGCCGCTCCTGCAAGGAATATTTGGGAATAGACTTGGAGCACATGGGCGTCCTTTACCGCGACTCATTGGAAGACAAGGCGCTCGCCTCGCGGCTTCCGATCGTCATTTACAAGCCGCAAAACATTTTGTCGCAAGCCATCTATCGCATCGCCGAAAAAATCCTTTCCAGCGAAACCTTGCGCTTTGGCGACGAGTTTGAGCCGCCCGCCGACAACGTCAACAATTCCTTTGACGTGGCCACCGAGGAAGCGGAAGAGGACTACGAGGCAAAGATGGCAGGCCTTCGCGACTTGCTTGGAAGCGGCGCCCTTACCGAAGGCGAATTGGTGGAGACAATAAAGACCCTTTCTTACGAGCTTACGCAAGTCCGAAAAGAAAACACTTTGCTAAAATCAAAGCTGGTCAAAGCGGCCCAGCAAGGATATAAAATATGAACTTGCTTTACATAAACTACCCGTCATGGATTCATCCAGAGATTTTCCCTGGCGTTCCGTTTCTTGGACTTTTGCGCTGGTACGGCTTGATGTACGTTTTTGCCTTTGGCTTTGCCTACGCCGCGCTGAAAAAGCAATTTAAGGAAGGCGCCTTGGAATGTCCCGGCCGCTCGGCAAGCGAAGACGAGTTGACCAGCTTCATCGCCACGGGAATCGTGTTCCTTCTCCTTGGCGCCCGCGTTTTTTCAACCTTGATCTACGACACTAGCGGAAAATATTTGACAAAGCCTTGGCTGATTTTTTGGCCCTTTGACGAAAGCGGCCGGTGGACAGGCCTTCAGGGAATGTCTTACCACGGCGGCGCAATCGGCGGCACTATCGGCATGCTTGTTTGGTGCAAAATCCACAAACGCTCCTTCTTTCAATGGGCCGACGCGATGTGTACCGCGATTCCGCTTGGCTACACTTTTGGGCGCATAGGAAATTTCTTGAACGGAGAGCTATACGGCCGCATCACAAAAATGCCCTGGGGCATGATTTTTCCCGAGGCGGAGCCTTTTTCCACTTCAATCGATTGGGTAAAGAATTTTGCGGCCAACGTCGGCCTTTCGCTTAACGGCGCCGCTTTGGCGAACCTTCCGCGCCATCCAAGCCAACTCTACGAAGCCTTTTTTGAGGGAATCGTTCTCTTCGCCATTCTATGGCTTCTGAGAAAGAAAAAGCCCTTTGACGGATTTTCGTCAGGACTTTACTTGGCGCTCTACGGCGCGTTCCGATTTGCGTTGGAATACTTTAGAATGCCCGACTCAGACCTTGGCTTTAGAATAGCAAGCGACCCCAGCGCGTCAATCAGCCAAAACACATCGCTGTTGAATTTATCAACAGGACAAATTTTGTGTTTCCTTATGATTTTGGCGGGAACTGGAATTATCGCGGGAACGGGGATAAGGGCGGCAAAAAAAAAACAGAGCCGCTTAGCTTGAAGCGCCATTGACAAATTCCATCCGTTCCGAATCAAAGAGGCCCATGTCGGTTATCTTTAATTTTGGAATGACAGGCAGCGCCAAAAACGAAAGGGTCATGTAAGGCGCGTTGAGCTTGCAGCCCATCATGCGCGCCCAATAGCAAAGGTCCTCGTAGTCGCGCGCGACTTTTTTGCACAAGCGGCTAGTCATAAGGCCGCCGACGTTAAGCGTAATGTCGTGGACGCGCACTCGGTTGGCCACCGCAAGCCCGCCCTTGTTGCGAATGATTCTATTAATGCACTTGACTATGTACTTGTCTTCGGTTCCGACGCAAATTATGTTGTGCGAATCGTGCGCCACGCTGCTTGCAAGCGCTCCGGCCTTAAGGCCAAAGCCGTTGACAAAAGCGACGGCGGGCTTGGCGTCTGGATTGTAGCGGTTTACGCAAACCAACTTTAAAACGTCGGTCTTTGTGTTGGACTTTAAATAGCCGTCTTCCAAGCTGGCGTACTTCAAGGCGCTTTCTGTAAAAACTTCATTGTCGATGGCCTTTATCGTCCTTACTTGCGCGGTGTCGGAGCGGACTGCGATGTCGGCGGCGGTGATTCTCTTGCGGTTAAAGTTGTTTATGCCTTTCGCGCTTGCGGGCTTAAAGTAGGAACGGCTTCCGCTCACAACGATTTGTCCGTTTACGACAACCTTTTCAATTTTCATTTTTTTGATTCCGCTGACAACGATAAAGTCCGCGCTGTCGCCTTCCTGCAAAAGGCCTACGTCAAGCTTGTAATGCTTGATTGGATTGTAGGTGGCCGCGCGCAAAACGTCAAAGGAATCGTAGCCCTCGGCGACAAGCTTTCTGACCAAGCTCCAAAGAAGGCCCTTCTCCAAATCATTGGGATGCAAGTCGTCAACGCAAAACATAAGCTTTTCGGGCGCCAGCTTAAAAAGCGGAGCGAGCGCCTTAAAATTCTTTGCGGCGGAGCCTTCGCGGATTTGGACGAACATTCCGCTTTGAATTTTTTCCAAGCCCTCCTCGTAGGAGGCGCTTTCGTGGTCGGTTGAAATGCCGGCCGCCGCGTATTTTTTTAAGGCCTCGCCGCTAAGCATCGGCGCGTGTCCGTCAACGGGCTTTCCCAATTTTTTCGCGGCGGCGAGTTTTGCCAAAACCTCTTTGTCGCCGCCAAGCACGCCCGGAAAATTCATCATTTCGCCAAGGCTCACCACCCGCTTGTTTTTCAAAAGGCGGGCGACGGCGGCCGCGTCCAAGACCGCGCCTGACGTTTCAAATTTCGTGGCCGGAACGCAGGAGGGAACGGCAAAGTAAATTTTCATCGGTGAGCGGGCCGCGTCCTTTAGCATAAAGTCAAATCCCGCCGCGCCGCAAACGTTCGTTATTTCGTGGGGGTCGGCCACCGCCGCGATTACGCCGTGCCTAAGCGATTCATACGCAAAGTACTGGGGCGTGACCATGCTGCTTTCTATGTGAACGTGGGAATTCACAAAGCCGGGCACAAGGTATTTTCGTTCGGAAGTTTGGCAGCGCTCGATTTTTTTTATGCGGCCGTCTTCGACAAAAAGCTTTCCGCCGTAGACTTCCCGCTTTACAACGTCAACGATTTTTCCTTCAAAAACTTTCATAACTCACTTTCTGCGAACGGTGAACCGCGTCTTTGGCGCTTTGTTGCGCTCGGCGCGGGCCTTGTATTCATTGTAAAGAATTTCCTGGGCGCGCTTTGCCGCCTCGCCCGCCTTGGGCTTAAGGGCAAGCCAAGAGCCGTCGCTTTTAAGCTCGTAAGAATTTATGTTTGACTCAAAGTAAACGTCAAGAACATGCTTTATTTCTTTGAACGCGGCGGCGTCCAAAATCGGGAACATCAATTCTATGCGGCGGTCGAGGTTTCGCGGCATCCAGTCGGCGCTGGCCAAATAAATTTCGGGCGAGGCTCCGTTCTGAAAATAAAAGACGCGCGAATGCTCCAAGTAGCGGTCGACAATCGAAACGACGCGAATGTTTTCGCTCATTCCGGCGACGCCAGGAAGCAGCATGCAAATGCCGCGAACGTTAAGCATTATGCGAACGCCCGCCCGGTTGGCGCGGTACAAGGCGGCGATCACTTCTTCGTCGGCAAGCGAATTCATCTTGGCGATTATCATGCCGGGCGTTTGCGGAGTCGAAAGCTCAATCTCGCGCTGAATCATCGAAAGCAGTTTGCTCTTTAGGTCAACCGGCGCCATGCTAAGGTACTTCATCTTTTGCAAGGCAGAATAGCCGGTGACGATGTTAAAGAACTTTGTCGCGTCGTTGGCGATTTCGTGGTTGGCCGTAAAAAGCGAAAGGTCGGAATAAATTCGCGCGGTCCTTGGATTGTAGTTTCCGGTGGCAAGGTGGACGTAGCGCTTAAAGGCGTCCTGCTCGCGGCGGATGACCATCAATATTTTTGCGTGCACCTTAAGGTTAACCAAGCCGTAGACGACCAAAACGCCGGCCTTCTCCAACTCCTCGGCCCAAGCGATGTTGCGCTCCTCGTCAAAGCGCGCCTTAAGCTCCACCAAGACCGTGACTTGCTTTCCGTTGCGCGCGGCTTTTTCAAGCGCTGAAATTATCGGAGAGCCGCGGCCGGTTCTGTAAAGCGTCATCTTGATTGAAAGAACGTCGGGATCGTCCGCCGCGTCGTTCAAGAATTTCACGACCGGATTGTAGGACTCGTAGGGAACGTGCAAAATAACGTCGCGGCGCTTTATCGCGTCCCAGTAAGGCTCGTCTTCCGGCAAAGCGGCGTTGGGGAAATTCTTCCATTTTTCGTTTCGCAAATGGTCGGTGTTTTCCGCCTCGCCGATTTCGCACAAAGTGGCCGCGTCAACCAAACCGTCAAAGGCGTAGATGTCGTCGGACTTGAGGCCCAGCTTTTGCGCCAAAAACTTTTGCAGCTCCGAGCTGGCCTTGTCGCAAACCATTCTGACGGCAAACGAGGATTGGCGCGCGACCAAGACTTCCTGCATCGCCTGCACGATGTCGTTGGCGTCCTCGTCAACCGCAAAGTCAGCGTCAAGCGCCACGTTGAACAAAAGCGACTTTGAAACTTCGTATCCGTCAAAAATCTGAGAGCCGTATTGCAAAAGCAAATCGGCCACAGTCGTAAAATCCTTGATTTCTTCCTTGCCGCCCGGAAGCCAAATCAAATTCGGTATCGCGTCGGGAATCTGAACAAGCGCCACAATCGGAGCGCCTGGACGCGCGGCGAATTCCTTGTTGGCGATTTTTATTCCGGCAATCGGCTTTAGCAAAAAGGCCGCGTGCCATTTAAGGTTGGCGATTCTGGGAAACTCGTCGCTGTCAGTTCTAAGCGGCGTCAAAAGAGGAAGGATTTGCGCCTTGAATATTTCCTGCGCGAATTCCTTTTGCGCGACGCTAAACTGCTTGGGCCGCTTGTAGACAAAGCCCTCTTTTGCCAAAGCCGGAATTATTTGCTTTTGCAGCGCGTCTTGCTGCGCCTGCATGACTTGGCGGGCCCGCGCCGAAATGTCCTTTAATTGTTGCTTGGGAGTGCGGCCCGAAATGTCTTTTCCGCCGGGAGCGTTTTTAAGAAGGCGCTTTACGCTGGCGACGCGCACTTGGAAGAACTCGTTAAAGTTGCTAGTGACAATGGAAAGGAATGTCAGCTGTTCCAAAAGAGGAATGTCGGCTCTCTTTCCCTCGCGCAAAACGCGGTCGTTGAATTCTATCCAAGAAAGCTCGCGGTTTAAGAAAATGTCTTTGCCTGTTGTTTTTGCTGCCGCCATTTTGTTCCTCCTAAGAAAGAATCACCTTGTAGCCAAAGACGCTTTCAAACATTCCGCCCTTTTCGCCCAAAGCCTGCCGCTCCAAAACCGTGTTGTGCCGGTTTCCTGTATGAACGACCAAGGAATCTTTTTGCTTGGTGATTTTTAGCTGCGTGAATTTTTGCGTGTGCGAGCGGTCGATGGCGTCGGCGATGCGAATGATTGCCGTAAGCTTTAGAATCGTCATGCGGCTGGCGCGCGGAAGCATTTGAAAATGATCGTCGTCCTGCGGATTTGAATGGCCGCGATGGTACTTTGCGATTTGCGAAACGATTGTAATTTCGTTTTGGGTAAGGCCGAAAAATTCCGAGTTGCTTATGATGTAGGCCGAATGCTCGTGGTGGTTTTCCATGCGAATGAAAATGCCAATGTCGTGAAGCATCGCCGCCACTTCCAGCAACACTCGGGCGCGCTCGTCAAGCGCGATTTCGCTTTTTAGCGCGTCGAATATTTTTAGCGAAACGTCCGTAACGAATTGCGCGTGGCCTTCGTCGCCGTGGTACTTGCGCAAAAGGGTTGTAGCGCCGGCGGCGATTTGCTTGTAAAAGTCGCGCTGCAAGTCTTCGTTGGGGGCGGCAAGCTTGTTGATAAGAGCGCCCTCGCGCAAGTTTGTTTCAGGAACGATGACGCTGGCGACGTTCGTTGTCTCGACGAACATTTTGTAAATCAAAAGGCCTATGCGCAATTGAGCCGCGTCCGAGTAAGCGATTTTAAAGCGCGCGACGCATTCTTCAATGGAATACTCTTGGATTTCGTCGACAAAGTCCATGAACTTTTGGCGCGGCATTTCCCACAAAAAGGTCGAAACCGGATGCCCGACGTTAAGGGCCGCGACTTGCGCCTGCTTTCCGACGGCGACGACGCTCTTTAGCTTTAGCGAGCTGAATTCCTCGTTTAACAAATTCTTTGAGTTTAGGATGAACTGCTGGATAAAGCGCCGCGCCGTGTCGCTCTCGCCGCTTTGGCCGATTTGCCCCTCGACGCGAATCGTTCCCAAGCGAAAGGAGTGCGCGCTTACAATGCTTCCTTTTTTTAAAAGCATCATCTCGGAAGAGCCGCCGCCGGCTTCCAAAATCATGTAGTCGTCGCCTTCCAGGCTGAACTTTGAGTCCTTGAAACATTCGCGCACGGCAAGGTACATCAAGCGGTTTTCCTCTACGCCGTCGATAACGCGGACGACAAAACCTGTGCGGATGAAAATTCTGTCGATGATTGAATCCTTGTCGCGGCTTTCGCGCAAGGCGGCGGTGGCGATGACGCTTGTGTCGCCCGCTTCGATTCCCCAGGACTTAAGCTGTTCCTTGTAGCGGCTTAGAATTTGAATGCACTGGCCGATAGTGCTTTGCTTGACCGAGCCGCCAGTAAAGATGTCCATTCCCAGGTTGACCGGCATGTCGGAGCGGTCAAGCGTGTTCCAATGGCCGCTGGGCAAAATCTCAACGACGCTTAGACGGATACCCGTGGAGGCGATTTCTATGATTGCTTCCGGCCTGACTTGCGGAACTTGCTTTTTTTGCCTTGCGCTCATTTCCTATAACTTGTCAATCAACATAGAGCAGCGGCCGGAAGGAATCGGCAGCGTCTTTTTCTTTTGCTCAAGAATGTTGATTGTAAAGTAATAAAGCTTTTCGCTTTCCATTTGGATTTCCCAACCGCGGTTGGACTTGTTTGAAAGAATCGTAATCAAGTTGCGCTTGAGCGAAAGGTTTTCGATTCCCATGATTTCCAAATTGGGAATGATCCAGTCAACCGTTTTGCGCGGAAGGCTGATCAAAAGGCCGATTACGTTTTCTATCATCAAGGCGATTGTAGAAAGCGCGACGGTCTGCAAGTAGCGGGGGCGCGGGAAATTCGGCTTTCCCTTAAGCGAGGCCTTTCCTTCCTTGCAGGGAAGATAAGCCTCGTACAAGTCGCCTTTTTCCTTTTTGCTTTCCGGAGTGAGAGCTTCCAAGATATAGTAAAGGTGGCGAATCGAGCATTCGCGCGCCAAGTCGTAGCGCTGGTATTTTTCCAAGCCCTTGATGACCATAAAGTTCATCGCCGGGAAAACGCTTCCCTTGTAGCCCTCTCCGCTTTCCTTAAAGTCGCGGCTGTCGGCGCTTAAAGTCGGGAAGGGATGGTCCGTTCCAAAAGTCTTTTTGTTGGTAAGGTGAGCGATTAAAGTTTCGGCGCGGTCGGCGTTGGGAATTTCGGCGAGCAAGGGCCAAAAGCCCGCGATTGTCTTTTGCGGAAGAATTTTTTCGTCCTTGTCAAGGTCGTGATAAAAGCCCGTCTTTTGGTCCCACATCATGCTGTTGATTCTGGTCTTGAGCGAGAAGTAGGCCTTTTTGTACATAAAGCTCAATTCCTTGTCGTTCATGATGTCGCCAAGGGCCGAAAGGTGGAGCGCGTTTAAAGCCATCGCCGCGTTAAAGTCAATCGGATAGACGACTTTTTCGCGCGGGCTGTTGAACATTCCGCTGGCCGCTACAGGGGCGGCGTAAAGGCCGTTGGGCTTTTTGAACTTTTTGTCAATCCAATTGACGTATTTTACCAAACTGGGAATGACTTCCTTCACGCGGCGCTTGTTGGCCAATTTATGGTAAAGGTTGAATTCCGCCCACGCCAAAAGAGGAAGGGTGACGCCTTCAGGATTTCCCTTTTCTGAAATAGGCTTTCCGCTCTTTAGGTCGTACTTAAAGCGAATGGCGCCGTCGCGTTCCTGGCGGTCATACAAGTAGTCCAAATTTTTGCTGGCGGAATAGTTGCGGTTTGAATACACCAAAAAGAAAGAAGAGAAAATCGAGTCCAAGTGGTTTAAAACGTTCACGCCGTCTTCAGGGTACACAAAATACCCGTCGTTTGACTTGGAGCTTTTTTTTGTCTCAATCCAATAGTCGGCGATCCAGTTCCACGACTTGTTGTAAATATCGACAAAATCCTGATCGTAAAAATGGATTTTGGGGAAATCTCTTT
>CADCBK010000038.1:15013-31703 GCA_902799665.1 uncultured Spirochaetaceae bacterium
GATTGCGCGCTAATCTAGACAGTGTAAAGATTAAAATGCGATTAAGGAGGCGCGGATTGGACACATACCACCACAAAAACTTAAAGAGCGACTTGATAGAGGCGGGAATCGCGCTTGTGGCAAAGGAAGGGCTTGACGGCTTTTCTTTGCGAAAGGTGGCGGGCCTTTGCGGAGTCTCGCACGCGGCGCCATATTCCCATTTTGGGAACAAGGACGTTCTGCTGGAGGAAATGCAAAATTACGTGAGCGAAAGTTTTTCGGCCCAGCTGGAAGGAACGATCGCGCGCTGCAAAGACAAGGAGCGGCTTTTGATGGAACTGGGCAAGGCTTACCTTGACTTTTTTGCCGCCCACCCCAACTACTTTGCCTTTCTCTTTGGAAAGTCCAAGATCGCGCTGGACTTGACCCAAGACGCCGATCCGCAAAAAAACTACCGCCCCTACGAAATCTTCAAGGCGGCGGCGGAAGATTTTTTGGCGCGAAAAAATTGCCCAAAGGAAAAATGGCGCGACATCACGATTTCGCTCTGGGCCTTTGTCCACGGAATCACGTCGCTCGCCACAATGCGCGGCGTAAAATGCGGCTTCAAGTGGGAGGAAAAAATTTTTGATTTTATGAGCGCTTTTAGTTTTTAACAACAGGAACGCTGGCAAGGCCATAATCGAAAGACGCCGCGACTAAAAGGCTTCACAGACCTTAACGCGCGCGAACAGCCGAAATATTAGGAGGACCAGCGGCGATAAAAGCGGTTGCAAGACCTAAATCGAAAGACGCCGCATAAGCGGCAACATCCGCGCTTGCCAACTGGCGCGCGCGGACAGCCGTAATAATAGCAGGACCAGCGGCGATAAAAGCGGTTGCAAGACCTAAATCGAAAGACGCCGCATGATCCGCAACATCCGCGCTTGCTAACCAGTGCGCGCGGACAGCGGCATAATAGGAGGACTTAAAAAATGAACGTAATTTATTTTAGCGGAAGCGGGAACACGAGACACTGCGCGGAACTTTTCGCCGGCGCGACAGGCGGAAAGGCCGTCTCAATTGAAAGCGGCGAGGCGTTGGAAATTCTAAAAGGCGGAAACAACTTGCAAGACCATAATGCGGGCGGCCAAGAGGCCTCGCAGACCATAACGGAGGCCGACGAAGTTGCGCAAACCAACGAAGTTGCGATAGCCTATCCCACCCACTACAGCGACGTTCCGCTAATCGTAAAAAACTTTATCGCAAAAAACGGCGCTCTGTTCAAGGGCAAAAAAGTTTTTGTCATCGTGACGATGGGGCTTTTTAGCGGCGACGGAGCGGGAGTCGGAGCAAGGCTCTTAAAAAAGCATGGCGCCAAAATTCTTGGCGGCCTTCACCTAAGAATGCCCGACGCGATCGGCGACGTTCCGATGCTAAAAAAACCGATGGCAAAAAACCTTGCGGCCATAAGGCAAACCGAACAAAAAATCGCGCGCGCGGTAGAGTCAATCAAAAACGGTCGCTATCCAAAAGACGGCCTTTATTTTTGGAACCATCTTGCCGGCCTTTTTGGCCAGCGCTTGTGGTTCATTCCGACAGTAAAGACCTTGCGGTCAAAGCTAAAAATCGACGCGCAAAAGTGCTCCGGCTGCGGAACCTGCGCGGCGGGCTGCCCAACAAAGTCAATCACGATTCAAAAGGGCAAGGCCGTCTTTGCGCCAGGTTCCTGCACTCTTTGTTACCGCTGCGTAAACCACTGCCCCGCGCGCGCCATCACCCTTATCGGTAAGCGTGTCCTGGAACAGTGCCGCTATGATTTGTACGAAAAGGAATTGCATAAATAAAAGGCGTGTCAACCAAGAGGCTTCACTGACCGTAACGGGGGGCGCAACTGATTGCAAGACCATAACGCGGGCGCTGGCGCTCGCAACCAAGAGGCTTCACTGACCATAACGGGGCGCGGCCCCCAAGGAGAGTAGCGGCGACGAAACTGATGACAAACCTTGAAACGGAAGGCGCCGCATACGGTTGGGCAAAGCCCACCGTTTTGCATAGAGGAAACTATTTACTTGCTCGCTTTCGCGAGCGGGCAATAATCGACAACATTCGCGCTCGCAACCAAACTCGCGCGAACAGCGGAATATAGGAGAGTATTATGAACAACAAACTAATCGCGGCGACGGCGCTTTTATTGGCCTGCGCGCTTTGCATTGCCGCGCCAGGGGCGCAGGCGCTAAAACGTTCCGTCCAAATCACGATAACAAACATAACGACATCAAGCGGAACAATCGTCCTTAGCGCGCACGACAGCGAAGAAAGCTTTAAAAAGAGAAAGCCCGTCCAGACCGTCCGCGTTCCGGCAACGGTTCCGTCCGTGACAATCGAGCTAAGCCTTGAGAGCGGCGAATGCGCCTTTTGCGTTTTTTCACGACACAAACGGCGACGGCGACCTCAACGCGGGCTTTATGGGAATCCCCAAAGAGCCCTTCGGCTTTTCCAACTACGACGGCAAAGGCCCGCCCGGAAATTTCAAAAAGCACAAAGTCGCCATTCCCGCAGGAACGGAAACGTTTGCGCTAGAGATTCCGCTGGTTAAGTTTTAGGCTTAATGCAAGACCACAAGGCGCGCGACGCAGATTGCTTGCAAGGCCTTAACGCGGTCGGCAAACTAAAAGGCTTCACTGACCAAAAAGCGCCGCCGCCTTTTTGGCTTGCCAACGCTGTTCAAGTTGGCTACAATAGTTCCATGACAAAAGGAAGGTTCGCTCCGTCGCCCAGCGGAAGAATGCACTTGGGGAACATTTACGCCGCACTCATCTCTTGGCTGTCTGCAAAAAAAGACGGCGGCGCGTGGCTTTTGCGAATCGAAGACCTTGACCGCCAGCGCTGCAAGCGCGAATGGGCCGACCAATTGATGGACGACCTTTTGTGGCTGGGCTTGGAATGGGATGAAGGGCCGACGCCAGCGGGGAACGCTTGTAATGCAAAAAACGAAAGCACAGCCAAAATCGCTGGAGGCGCGGCGCCCCAATCATTTTTCCAATCCGAGCGCGACTCGATTTACCAAAAATATTTTCGCGCGCTGGAAGAGCACGGCCTTGTCTACGACTGCTTTTGCCGGCGAGCGGACTTATTGGCCTCCTCCGCTCCGCACGCAAACGACGGAACTCCAATCTACGCCGGAACATGCCGCGACCTTTCCGCGGCCGACCGCGAGCGGCTTTTAAAGGAACGTTCCCCCGCAAAGAGAATACGCCTCCCCGACCGCGAATCAGTTTTTGTTGACGGCCACTACGGCCAGCAAAAATGCAAGCTCGCGCGCGACTGCGGCGACTTTATCCTGCGCCGCGCCGACAAAAATTTTTCTTACCAACTTGCGGTGACCGTTGACGACGCTCTTATGGGCGTAACCCAAGTCGCGCGCGGCCGTGACCTTCTGACCTCGACCCACCAGCAATTGTTTTTGTACAACGCGCTTGGACTTGCCGTGCCGCAGTTCTATCACTTTCCGCTATTGGTCAACAAGGAAGGCCGCCGCCTTTCCAAGCGCGACAAAGACACCGACATGGGCTACTTGCGCTCCCGCTTTGCGCCCCAAGAAATTATCGGAAAGCTGATGTTTTTGTGCGGCATGGCTCCCACCGACAAGGCGATGGACTTGCAAGAGGCGGCGGCGTTTTTTGCATGGAACAAGTTGCCGCAGGAGAATATTGTTGTGGGGAAAGGATTTTAGAACGCAGCATAAGCAACTGCTTGTACCGCAGCGGGCTTGACCCGCTGTCGGCTACGAACCTTTGTTATGCCTTGTTTACGGTTCTGCAACCATTAAATCATTATTGCTTTTAATTTTATATTCTACATTACCTTTCTTGAAGTTTAAATATTCTGTATATTTTGAAAGCATCAACTTCTTAATGTATGTTTCCATATATTCGTAATCAGGATTTCCATTTTTATCCAAAGGAAGCATTATTACTTCTGTAGAAATACGTTCGTCGTTTATTTCACGATTGAAATTATATTTTTCAGAAAGGCGGTTTAATAAAGTAGCCTCGAATAAATACTGATATTTATTTCTCTCTGGATTCTTCAAATGCGTAACATGGTCACTTGCAACAAATTCAAACGGTTCGTAAAAACATGAACCAACGCTACCACTATTTGCTAGACTTAGACATTTTTCAAATTTTCTAACTCTGGAATCATTTGAAATATAATTGTCTACACCATTATTCATTGCTGAAGAAGAAACGTAAGGAACTTTACCAGATTTTTGATTATCTTTTATAAGTCTTTTTCCACGCTGAATGAAAGTAAAAATATCTTTTACATAAAAAGGTTTCCAATCCTTTTCTTTGAGTTTTTTTATTTTCTGGTTTTCTTTCAATAGACATTCCATAACACATTTTGAAGCATAATTTCTATATTCTTCGATTTTCTGATCTTCAACATCTTTTATAAATGATTCCATAAAATCGTAATCAATTAGACCATGTGAATTAATTGGAAGAAGAATTTTTGATTTAACCATTCTACAAGGTCGCCATTTTCTGACATATCTAAAACAGACTCTCTGTTTCTCTATTGCAGCGATTAAAAATTTCGCTATAGAAGGTGTTAATTCTCTATTTTTTAGATAAAGCGGATTTACATCATGTGTACAAGTAAATTTATGTGTTTGATAATAGGCATATCCAACAGAACCGTTGTTTGTGACACAAATACAATTTCCTGGGAAAATTTTACGTTCTATTGGCTCATTTACGCCCCAGCCAGTTTTACTATTCCTTTTAATGTTTTCGAATGTATAAAATTCTGTGATTCCATTATTATTGTCAACCGCTCCCAAAAAAGGAATTGTTCCATTTTCTTCGAGAGGTGGCTTTTTGTTATAAAAGCCACCTTTTATATTAAAAACATCAATAAAGTTAAACTCTTGCCATTTTCTATCTGTCAATTTAAAGTTTTTTTTTATATTTCCCCCAACTTCATTTTCAAAAAGATATTTTCTTCCTTGCATAATCATTGAGAATTCAAATGTTAGATAATCACCAACTGTCTTCTTAAAATCTTTCTCTGTTGGAATTTCATCATTAAAATAGTAGAAACTATGCAACCATTCATCTTCAGCATTCGCAGTTGTTTTTACGCAGAACTTTGTCGGAGATTCAATTCTATCAAACCAAACGTCAAGCAAATGCTGTTTTTTGTCTTTTGCACTCTCTGTTTCTAAAAGTCCAATATGAGGAGAAACTTTAAAGCCGTCATCTTCAAAATTGATAAACTTGCATACTTTTTCTTTATCATGTGGAACACCTGCTGTAAAAACTGCAATACATGGAATAACACCTATTCCATAAAAAGTATCTTTTTGAAGCATAATGGTTCCTTCAAGAGTATGCTTTTTTAGAATGGATTCTTTTATTGTTTGTTCCTCTTTAGATTTTCCAGTCATTGAACTTTGAGGAACAATTACCGCACACTTTGAATTTGGAAGCAGAGAATCAAGCAAATGTTCTGTAAACGCAATTTCATATAAATCTGGATTGTCTTTTGAACCTTGCGAATATGGAGGGTTCAACATTCCGACTGTTGCTCTAAAATCTGTTTGCAATTGTTTAGGATTTTTTGCAAGAAAATCATCACAATGCAAATTACTTTTACCGTCACCTCGTAAAATCATATTTGTCGTTGCAACTGTAAACATGTCAGGGCGAATTTCAATTCCATAAAGCTGGTTTTTACGGATATGCTGTTTTTCACTTTCACTGGTGCTTTTCGAAAGCATTGTATGTAATGCAGCAACAAGAAAACCTCCAGTTCCACAACATGGGTCAAATATTCTATCCGTAGTTTTTAGATTTAATAAATCACAAAAAAGTTCTGTTATATGGCGTGGTGTTAAAACAATTCCCAAAGTCTGACCGCTTCCACCGGAATAGTGCATAAACTCGCCGTAAAACCTTCCAAGATAATCTTCTGCAGAACGGGTATATTTTATTGATTTATAAAGTTTTTCGTCCAGAAATTTTGTAAAAAACTTTAGCGGTGTTTCTCCAAGAGTTGAATTCTTTTCGTTTAATTTAGTGCTGTCTTTTATGATAGCAAATTGTGAAAGGATTTTATCAATTTTTGTTACTGGCGAAAGATCTGTTCTTTTAAAACTTGATTCAATAGCATTATAAATTTTTTGGCCGTCTGTTATAAAGGTATCAGCATTTAATGAATCAATGCTAAAATTACCATTATCGCGTTCTCTAAGTGCAAGTAAAATTCCTGAAACGACAAGAGGCTTTTCCTCATCTTTCATGTTTCCATAATTTCTTAAATGCTCATGTAAAACCTTTGCATCTGATAGTATTTCTTCAAGTTCCTTTTCTTTGTCACTAGACTCTTTTAAAACATCACAAAGATAATACTCGTCAATATTTTTTTCATTAAATGAAATAAAGGATTCAACATCCTCTAATTTGTCAAAAACATTTAATCTGTCATCAACAAAGAGTGGTGTTATACGATGATTTTTTGCATTACCCGAAATTCCAAAAGCAAATATTTTTTTGTATGTCGTATTGTTAATAAGATGTTTCGCATAAAATAAAGCTCCATTAACGGCATAATCAGTTACGTCCTTTGTTTCAAGGCTGATAAGTTTATCGGAATCATATTTTATATGATTTTCTAAACTTGCTTTATCTTCTATAACAAGAATGAAATCTTTTACGACACCAACATATTCTGGGAAACCGACTTTTCCTGTTCCTCGTTTACTTGCTGTTTTTAAGGCGTCATTTATTTCTTTAATTTCGCTTCCTTGTGCATCAAGTTCAATACCAGATTCTTTTAATAAATCGTGAACCCATAAATCGGTTTTTACTTCTTTCTTAGCCATTTCGTCCAATATCTATTTTCGTTTTTTTGATACGAAGAAATGCTATGCTTTTAAATTTTTAAATACTAAAAATTTTCCGGCTCAGTGAGCCGTGGGCACAACAAACATTCCTCCGTATCCGCCGTAATTCTCGTATGCGGCGACGATTACCGTATAAAAATTAAGGCAAATATCTAATCCCTCGTTTCTACCGCAAGCTCCTCTCAATCTGATGACAATTTTCATTACACTGTTAACAAATGATTTTACTCATCTTTTAGATTGTAATGAACCCGCTCATTTATATCAAGACTAAAATGAAAGAATTCATCAGATTAAAATCATGACATTTTGGGAAAATGTGGATTCAGAGTTAAAATACCAAAACAAAACGCGAAAGCAGCTTGCAAGCGAACTAAGCTTTGACCCGACTACTATAAGCAAGGGCATCTCAAACGCCAGCATTCCGCAAGCGGACATGGCCTTAAAAATCGCCAATTACTTGAATGTTTCATTGGAATATCTTTTGGGATTGCCGGAAAAATCAGCTTCAAAAAACGCGCAAGAAACGCAAAAACAAATTCAATTGTATAAAAAATATCACGACTTGATAGAAAAGGCAAAAAAATTGAACGACCGCCAGTTAAAGGCCATCGTTCAATTAATGGAGACGATGTAAAGTAACCGCGCTCCTCACACAGCCAGTTACATTTTACGCGCTAACATACTTCAAAGATTCCGACACAGACTCGTTTTCCGTATTCAAAAACTCTATGGGATTCTTATACTCTTTCTTCAAATTCGTGACAAACTCGTCTGCCCAAGCCGGAGCAAGAACTTTCACATTTTTAAAATCGAGAGAAATAGTTTCGTTTTCGTTCATCAACTTAATTATATAAGCTTTTGCCATCGCAAACGCTTCTTTGCCAGCTGGCCGAGACACCAACACATCTCCAAAATTGTGAACGTCAACAACCAAAACCTACTTCTCCTTACTCCTTAAGATCGCGCAAACTTTCACCGCGGCAAAGAAATCGTCTTCAGAAATTCCAAGAGCCTCAACGTCCGGCCAGACAGAGGCTTTGTAAGGGTCCACGGCCTCTTTTAAAAACTCTTCAAAAATAACGTAAGTGCGGGCGTAGTCAAAAACAGGCGGGGCGAGGCGCGCGTTCATCCAGTCGATGATTGTAAAATCGATTTTGTCGGCGACAAGGTCAGCGCCGTCAGGAATCATTACGTTCAAAAAGTGCATGTCCAAATGGCAGACGACGCTTTTGTATTTTTTGCAAAGGCGCTCGATTGTCGGAAGGGCTTCCGATTTTTCTTTGTCGGTGAGCGCAAGGGAAGCGGTATCAATTAGCGGCGGAATGTCCGTTCCTTCGGCGTTAGCGGCGTGAACAAAGCGAAAGGCCCGCGCAAGGAGAGCGAAGCCCTGTTCAGGATTTTTTAGAACGGACTTTTCCAACTGGCCGCCATGAACCAAATCCATTTTGATTATGTGGGGATCGTCGGTGTCGTAATACTTTACCGGGCAAAGGCCGGCCGCGTTAACGGCCCGCTGCTGACGCTTTTCAAAAGCGATCCATTCGGCGGGATACGAGGCTTTGTAAACTTTGTAAGCGAATCCCTGATACAAAAAGACTTCCGCTTGGGCGCCTTTTCCTATCAGTTTTTGACTGCCGTCAAAATTCACTTTAAAAGTTCCCTAGCCCGCGCCAACGCCAAGTCAATGTTCGCGCAGACGTTTTCTTTTCCCAACTTGTCCAGCATGCCGGTTTTTTCGCAGAGCATGTAGGGCTGGGTGTGGATGCCCGAAAGGACAATCGTTACTCCGCGGCGGTCGCAGGCTTGCTTGGCTTGCTCAAGGGCGCGGATTCCGCCCGCGTCGAGGTAAATCGTGTTCCTCATGCGCAAGACCAAAACTTTGTAGCTGACTTCGGCCTTTTCGACTGCCACGTCAAATTTTCGCACGGTGCCAAAAAAGAGCGGGCCGTCGATTTCGTAGACCATCGCGCCCTTGGGAATGTCCAAGGTCTCTTGGTTTTCGGAAGAGCCGCTTATGCCTTCGGTCAAGTTTTCGCGCTTGGCCTGAACGTTTGAAAGGTCGCACATTTTTTTGATAAAGAAGAAGGCGGCCAATCCCAAGCCAACTTCAATCGCAACTGTAAGGTCGATGAACACTGTGATCAAGAACGTCGCGATAAAAACAAAGCTGTCGCTCTTTTGTCCCTTGACCAAAGCGCGGATGCTTCCAAAGCCCGCCATGTTCCACGCGACGTTTATCAAGACCGCGCTCAAGGCCGCCATCGGAATGTAGACAGCGTATTTTCCCAAGAAAATCAAAATCAAAAGCAAGGTCAATGCGTGAACGATTCCGGCCACGGGAGTCTTGGCGCCGTTCTTTATGTTGGTGGCAGTGCGCGCGATGGCGCCTGTCGCGGGGATTCCTCCAAAGAGGGGGCTTGCGATGTTGGCGATTCCCTGCCCGATAAGCTCCATGTTGGAGTCGTGCTTGCTTCCGATCATGCCGTCCGCGACGACCGCGCTAAGCAAAGATTCAATGGCGGCAAGGACTGCGATTGAAACTGCAGTCGGAAAAAGCGCGCGGATAGAAGACAAGCGCAAGTCAGGCAATTTTGGAAGCGGAAGCGACGACGGAATCGAGCCGTAGCGGCTTCCGATCGTGTCGGTGACAAGGCCGAACTTTTCGCGCGCGATGACGGAAGCGAGCGTTGCCAAAATGATTACGATAAGCGAGCCCGGAATTCTTTTTGTGACGCGCGGCCACAAGAAAATTATCGCAAGGCTTATCGCGGCGAGCGCGAATGAGAACCAGTTTACGCGGCCGATGTTGAGCATGTAAGTTTCGATCTTTCCGACAAAGTCGCCGGGCATCTTGTCAAAGCCTTGGGGGAATGTCGTTATGGTCAAGCCCAAGAAGTCTCCGATTTGTCCCGCAAAAATTGTCACGGCGATGCCGGCGGTAAAGCCCGTTACGATTGTATATGGAATGAATTTTACAAGGCCGCCCATTTTAAAGGCGCCAAGCAATATCAAAAGAACACCGGCCATTATTGTGGCGGTGGCCAAGCCCTCAACGCCAAACTGCGCGACGACTCCGTAAACGATTACCGCAAAGGCGCCAGTTGGTCCTCCAATCTGCACCTTGCTTCCGCCAAACGCGGAGATAAAAAAGCCCGCCACAATCGCAGTAAAGAGGCCGGCCTCAGGAGGAACGCCGCTCGCAATTGCAAAGGCGATGGCCAATGGCAAGGCCACGATTCCGACGATAACGCCAGCGAGCGCGTCGGAGGCGAATGTTTTTGCTGAATAATTTTTAAGGCTAGAAAAAAGCTCTGGTTTTAACATAGTGAGCGCATTCTACCGCAAAGAAAAGAAAAAGACAACACGCGCAAAAAAAACGGCCTCCCCGAAATAGGGGAAGCCGTTGTCATTGCCGCCGCGGCTAAAACTCGCGGATTGCCCGGATATGGTTAAAGTTTGCTTTGCTGTAAGAAAGCAGAGAGACAGCGGGATCTTCGCTTTGGCTTCTTGCGAGCCAGGCTTCGAGTTTTTTTCCTGAAGCCTGGCTTGAAGACCAATAATAGTCATTTGTGGCTACAAAGCTGATTATCGTCTTTCCGTAAACATCGCTAATGCATCTGTTTACCAATCCGACCTTCGCAAAAAGCTCCGTCAGCTCCGCGATCGTCGGCAAATACCAGCCGGTTTGATATTTTGTATCCTCAATCCATTTGAGGCGGCTTCCATCCTGGTCTTTGTATTTATCGCAATATTCGAACGCTTTCATTTTATCTAGATGAAAATCATTTCCCAGGTAGTTACGTACTTTAGAAAGGTTGTTGGTTCCTCGGATTTGTCCGTCCGTCGCTCCAGTGAATGTTACCTGTCTTTCCCTTTTAGGATAACCAAACACAGGCACTTCTTTACCGAACTCAGCGTGCGTTACAGGCGCGCCCCATCTTATCGGGTTGGCGGTAATTTCAGGGATTTTTATATAAGACGCTGTTTCTGTATCGTAACACCAATTGCCAATGCCCTCGGCCAGTCCTACGCCAAGCACACAGTTGCCTAAATCAGTGGACGCCTTGCCGTCGTAAAAAATGACCGCAATAGAGTGCCACTTTTGTGTTTCTGAAAGCTTGCTCCTATTCTCATAGGCAACAGCCGTTCCGTCTTCAAGCACAATATCGCCAATTGTATCGGGCTTTGGCTTAACAGGCGCTTTTAGATATACATGTACATGCGCATCACAGTCAGGCATGACAAAGCTATAGTCTGTATCCGTACGGGAAGTAAGCTGAATATCCTCACCCTGATTCCATAGTTCAGGATGCACCGTAACATATTTTGTCACGTAGACTGAACTAATCACGTATCCGGCAGGAAGGCCATCAGACGTAACGACTGTTCCAGGCGCAATGTTCCAGCGCCAGTCTTCTGCAATAGTTGTATCACTCAATGTAATCCAAACATATACGTTGTGTTCTTCTCCATTGAGGAATGTAGCGCTTACAGAAACGTCGCTGTCCGGCATTATAAAGGTATTGTCGGAAACAGTAACTTCCTCCGAACCGTTTGTTTTTACGGTAAAACTATTACTATTAAGTTTATAGCCGATGGCAGGATTTGCCATAAGAACAACCGTGGAACCGGGCATAACGCCTTCCGTTTTGGCGCAAGAAACGGAACCGTGCTCGCTTGGGTTAATTGTAATCTTGCGCCCTGTCGCTCCAGGGGAAAACGTCGGTATAATCGTAATGTCCTCTTTTGGCATGTCAAAGCAATACGGGGCGTCGAGCGCTTTCGTTGAGCCTGTTGTCGCGCCTTTTATGGAAATGCCTGTAAGCTTATATCCATCGTCAGGCGTTACAAAAAGATGAATTTTTTGGCCCAGATGATTTCCGCTTGAGTTAAATCCCGTTATCGAGCCGCCTGTAATGTTATCGGCCAGCTTAATCGAATATGTTTTTTCCGCAAATTTCGCTCTTACTTCAATAGCGGAGCTGGCATCAGGCACTGTAAACGTAACTTGTCCTCCCGCCTTGTCAATAGGAATGAGGATTGTAGTTGGATACAAATTGTACACTAAGCAAAGTTTTTCAACAGCATAGTCTTTTTCGCCTGCTCCGCCTGTTGTTGGCGTTACCGTTACCGTTACTTCCTCTCCTTCTCTAGCATATTCTTTGTTACAAGTAAGCGTTCCGTAAGGAGAGGTCGTTTCGTATTTATCATATCCATATTCATCTTTACCTGTATTGCATTTCGTGCCAATATAATAAGTAGATTTTTCTTTGAATGTCGCGTTTATCGTCACATCGCTTTGCGGCATGACAAACGAATTCTTTTGCTTGCTCGCGTCAATTCCGTCAACGCCAGTAATAGTAAAAGTGTCAAGCTTGTAGATGCTGCCGCTTTCCAGAATCGCGTCGTATACAATTGTTTCTCCGGCAAAGGCGGTTACGGTTTTAGCGCCGTCATTTGTTGTCCATCTGCCCCTTGGAGTTACAACGCCGATATTTCCGTTTGTCGGTTTGTTTATTGTTATCGTGTAGATTTTTTTGAAAACGGCAGTAACAGTAACATCGCTTTGCGGCATTGCAAAAGCGTTCTGCTGCGTCAAAACATCACTTCCAGAGGCGTCCTTTACCGTAAGGGAATCAAGGACATAGCCGCTGTCAGCCGTAGGGTTAAGCGTCACTGTCGTTCCGGCCGCAACAGACGTTCCAGGGCTTGCCGTCACCGAGCCGCCAGTCATTGTTCCAATAGCCACTGTATATGTTTTTATCACCGGCTTAAAAGTCGCGCTTACCGTAACATCGCCTTCCGGCATTGCAAAAGCGCTTCCGTTAATTGCCAGCTCATTGGCGCCCGCGCTTGCCGCAAGCGTGTCAATTTCGTAGCCTTCATTTGGCAAAACAAAAATAGTGACCGTCGTTCCTTTTGCGGCCTTGCATGAATCCTGCGGGTCGGAGCCGTTTGCGGAAAACTGAATCTTTCCGTTTTGCGTTTCCGAAGCCGAAACATTGTATAATGTTATGGTCTCTTTAAAAGAAGCGCCGATGTACACGTTTTTGTTTGGCATGACAAACGAATTGTCCGTCACGTCAATGTTTTTAGGAATATTGCCCCCGTCATAATACTGGCAATACAGTTTGTCCAATTGATAGTTGGTGTCGGGCGTTATGGTAAGATAAATTTTTTCACCCTGGTCGATGCCTTTAGTCTTGCTTGGGGCCACCGTTCCATGCGTTTGTCCTGAGCTGTCTTCGATATAAGAAATTTCAATTGAGTAACCGCTAGGCTGTGGAGTAGGCGTCGGGGTTGGATCTGGAGTAGGCGTCGGGGTTGAGCCTCCAGCGCTATTGCTGCATGAGACCGCCAAACATAAAACGATTGCGGAAAAAATTGAGAAAATTGTTTTGTTCATACACACCTCCTATCAATGTTTATGATACGGAAAACCTTTGTTACGAGAAGGGAATTTTTGTCCTTGAATTTTTGCCAACGAAAATGGCCCGCCAAAAATATGCGGGCATAGTAGTCGCTAGCGATGCGATGCGAATTTTATCCGCAATTTCAACTCTCTCTTCCACGGCGTTGCATTATAGCGCATTTTTGGGGAATTGTCAAAAAAATGGCTTATTTCTTTATTACGAACTAATTCGTAAGCGATTTTGTCCAAGGAAAGATTCCCGCGACAAGCGCGGGAATGACAAGAACAACAGGCAGCGTCCCTAGGACGCGGTGGCCCCGCTCGAAACAACCGTTACGGTCTTGCGTACGACGGCACGAGCGGTAACCTACTTCTTTATCACAATCCTTCCCGCTCCTTCCGGCTTTTCGTAGTTCAAAAGATAATTTTTGTAAGAAGCCAGCGGGCTGTTCTGGGAAGAAATTTTGGGCAGCGCGTTGGCGTCCGTTCCGCCGTTGGCAAAGGCCTTGGCGTAATTTGCGGCGATGATAAAGTCTTCGCCCGCGTAATTTTTTATGGCCTTGACGTTTTCGAACATGGCAAAGCCGTCGCCCATCTCGCGCAAGGTAAAGCTTAGGCCCGCCACGGCGTAGGTCTTTTCCATGTCGAGCGGAACATAGGCGGCGCTTTTTTTGTCGTAAACTTGAACGTCAGAAACGCGGTAAGGGCCAGAATTTCCAGTCCACAACTTTTCGCTGTTTGCTTGGACGGCGGAAGGAATTGTCGCGTCAATTTTATAGCGCATGCCGGCCGCGTGCATAAAGCCGCCGTTGTCGCCAAGGCCGACAAAGCGCGCGCCGAATTCCAACGCGTCAAAAATTTGGCGGCCGGTCAGTTCCACAAGGCAAACGTCATTTCCAAAAGGAAGGACTGTTTTAACGGCGCTGTATGTCACGTCTCCCGCGGGAATGTCGCTTCTCAATCCGCCGCCGTTTGCAAGCGCCAGGTCGCAGTCAAGGCCTTCCACAAAATTAAAGTGCCAGTAAAAGGCGTCGGAGACAAAGTCGCCCAAATTGCTTTCTTGCTTTCGGACAAGGCGCTCGTGATTTCCGACCGGCGAATAGGCGCAAAGGGGAAAGTCGCAGGACGCGATTTTTGTTCCCATTTGTTTGTCAACCTGCGCCTTGCAATCTTGAACCAGCGCGTCAACTTGCGCGTCGGAAGGCTTATACTCTTTTATCAGGCGCGAACTCTTTTGGCCGCCATTCAATTCCACAAGGCCAATCGCGCCAAAGTAGCAGCCGGTCTGCGTCAAAAGAACGTCCTGGCCCTTGTCGTTTTTGACAAACTTTTCTTCCATCACCGTGTGCGAATGTCCGTCAATAAAAACGTCGATGCCATGCGTGCGCGCGATTACGTCTTCGCTTCGCCAAGGGGCGGAACTTTCGTCAACGCCCAAATGGCCAAGGGCAACCACATAGTCGGCCTTGCGCGCGGCCTGGTCAACCGCTTTTTGAACGCTCGAATAAAGTTCCTCTGAATCGTCGCAGCCATAAATTTTGTAAAGAAAGGTCTTTCCGTCTTTGTCCATAAAATACTTGGGCGAAGTCTTTGAGTAAGTTTCGGGCGTCATGATTCCGACAAAGGCCACGCGCGACTTTCCAAGCTTTAAAATTTTATAGGGCGCGACGACAGGCTTGTTGTCCTTGGCGTGAACAAAGTTGCAGGCGACAAGCGGAAAGGCCGCCTCCTTTATAACGTCAAGCGCGCGCTCCATGCCGTAGTCAAATTCGTGGTTTCCAAAAACGGCAAGGTCGTAGCCGACGGCGTTCATAAGCTTGACGACGTTGGCGCCCTGGTCCATCGCGCCGAAAACCGTTCCCTGTATAAAGTCGCCCGCGTCAACGAGCGCGACGTTTTTTCCTTGCGAAAGCAAATCTTGTTTTAACGCGGCCACGTTTCCGTAAGACAAGGCGCTTTTGCGGCCGTCTTTTTTGGCGTTGTCGATATAAGTGTGAACGTCGTTTGTGTAAACGATGGAAACTTCGCCGCGTTGGCCGCATGAAACGAGCGCGAGCGAAAACATAGCGACAAATAATGCGAATAATTTTTTCATAAAAACCTCCGAAATCTTTTTCAATCGTTTGCAAGACCAAAAGGCGCGGCGCTTCTTAGGCTTGCCACAGTTTATTTTTGCTTCGATTGCTCCGCTAAAGTATTGCGTTCCCAAAAAACGCCGTCGGCGTAGCCTTGGATGCTTGCGTCGCTTTCCGCGCGCTCAAGGCGTTTTTGCGCCCACAAGCAATACTCTTGGTTTATTTCGATTCCGCAAAAAGCGCGGCCAAGTTTTTTCGCGACGACGGCTGTTGTTCCGCTCCCCAAAAACGGATCGAATACCATTCCGCCTTTTGGACACGAAGCAAGAATCAACTTTGCGCAAAGCTTTTCGGGCTTTTGCGTCGGATGGTCGGTGTTCTCCGGCATCGACCAAAAGGGAACGGAAATGTCGTCCCAAAAATTTGACGGATGCGTCCGCCTAAAATTGCCGGCCGCGGCGCGCTCCCAATCTTTTGGCTTTCCATCCTGCGTGTAGGGGGCCAAAACTTTTCGCTTTTGCATCACGGCCTCAACGTCAAAGTAATAGTCGCCGGGATTCTTCACGGCAAACCAAATGTCTTCCATCGCGTTTTTCCAATTGCTTTTTGCGCCGCGGCCTTTTTCGCGCTGCCAAGTGATTCTGTTCATAACCGAAAGTTCTTTGGCAACCGCGCGCTGCAAGGCCGACGAGCACTTCCAGTCGCCGCAAATGTAAAGGCTTCCGTTGGCCTTTAGTTTTTTGCAAACGGCTGGAAACCACGAGTCAAGGTACTCGTCGTAGGCGGCGTCGGAGCGGCCCGCGAATTTCAGGCCGCCAAAGTTTTTGCTAAGATTGTAGGGCGGGTCTATTATTATAAGGTCGGCAAAGGCGTCCGGCAAAAGCGGAAGGGCCTCGAACAAATCCGCGTTTATGATTTTGTTTTTTATTGTGTCCGCGAGGACGCCGCATTTGGCGCTGCCATCCAGGCCGCTTTTGGCGCTGCCATTCGCGCTGTTGGCGCCGCCGAGTTTTGGGCTTGTTTCCACGCCAGAAATTGCGGCCGCGCGCAAATCAGCCTCGGTCAAAAGCTGAGCGCGCAAGGCGGGAATTTCTTCCTCATTTAAAGTGAGCGTCCGGTTGTTCTTTGCCCGCTGCTTTGGTTCCATAAGTCTCCCACTTTTTTCACATTATTGCCTTGTCGATGGCCGCAAGCTCCTGTGCGTTGAATAGCACGGACTTGCGGTGGATGCGCCGGAGCGAGGCCCGCTGCTTGTCCAGGTACGCGGGATCCACGTTCGTGAATTTCTTGCTACTCTTCTTTCTCTTGGCCATAGAGCATATTGAT
>CADCBK010000039.1 GCA_902799665.1 uncultured Spirochaetaceae bacterium
ATTCGCTGTGCTTGGTATTGTGGGCGTTTATGTATTCTATCGCGTCGTCAACGTCTTTTACGCTTTTTACGACGCATTCGTAATCCAAAAATTCATTTCCGTAATCTTGGTCCGTCGCAGCCACGACGCAGTCGGGCCTTCCGTTTTTTTGGGCTGAACTTTTTAGCGCTCCAATGCATTCGGGGTCGGCGTGAAAAGTCACGCGGCCTGCAAATCGTTCCTCAAGCGCGGGCAAAAAATTTTCCAAAACATTTTGGTTGACCAAAATCGCTTCTATCGCGTTGCAAACTCCGGGGCGTTGGATCTTAGCGTTCTCCGCTATGTCAAGCGCCATGTCCAAGTCGCCTTGGTCGTCAACGTAAAGGTGGCAGACGCCGCTTCCGGTTTCGATTACTGGAATGCGGGCGTTTTGCACGACGCTTTGGATAAGCTTTTTTCCGCCTCTGGGAAGAACCACGTCTATCAAGCCGCGCGCGTTCAATATTTTGTCAACGTCGGAATGGTCTTGGCTTTCCAACAGTTCAATCGCCGCCGCCACTCCGTTCGGACAAGAAGAAAGGCCTTCTTTTATCGCGGCGCAAATCGCTTTGTTTGATTCCAAAGCCGCCGAAGAGCCGCGGAGCAAAATCGCGTTTCCGCTTTTGTAGGCAAGGCAAAAAGCGTCAACCGTAACGTTGGGGCGGCTTTCGTAGATTATGCAAACAACTCCAAGCGGAACCCTGACGCGCTTTATTTGAAGTCCTTTGGGGCTTTCCCAGCCGCCTTCGACTTTTCCGATTGGGTCTTCTCGGTCGATTACGATTTGAACGCCTTGGCAAATCGAGTCGAGCCGCGCGTCGTTAAGGCTAAGGCGGTCGATGAGCGGTTCGCTTGTTCCGTTTTTGCGGGCCTTGTCCACGTCAATCTTGTTTGCGGAAAGAATTGCGGCGCGATTTTTGTTCAGCGAATCAATCACGCTTTTTAGCGCGGCGTTTTTTTGGCTTGCGTTTTGAAGGGCAAGAATGGAGGCGGCGCTTTTAAGGCCCGCGCAAATTTGTTCTAGGTCCATAGGCGCGCCTTAGTAGTTGGCCAAGAAGAACATTCCCAAAAGCATTGCCACGCGGGCCTTGCTCTGTTCCCAATCCTGCGCTTGCGGAAGGCTTTTGACATAAAGCCAAAAGATTCCAAACTCAGGATCGATGCGCAAAGAGTATTCTTCAAAGTCGGCGCTCTTGGCTTGGTTTCCGAACATCAAGTAAACGACATCTGTCACTATTTGCAAAAGCGAAGCGTATGATTTGTTCCACAGGCCTTTTGTGACCGCCTCGCTGTATTCGTTCAATTTATAAAGAACGTTTTCCTTTAACTCCGCGTCCGATTTCTCTATCCATGTCTTTTGAACCAAAAGCGAAAGGTTTTTTTGGAAGCTTGAAATCAACTTGCTTTCAAAGTCGGCCGCCTCTTTTGCAAAAAGCGATTTGCCCGCTCCAAAAGCCGCGGCCAAAACGTCAGCGGCCGCAACATAATTTTTCCCTTCAACAAATTCCGATATCGCGTTCAATATTTTTTTATCTACATAACTATTTATTGTTTTGTCAAAAGTCATAGCTTATTTTACTTGTTATGAAAAAAATATTCAAGGGTTATAGCGGCAATAAAAAATTAGTCAAAGCCTAAGACTGCTGGTTGGCCGCATAAGTCGCAAGGCTTCGCTTGCGGGCGTGAGGTTACAGTTCCCCCTCTAATACCCCATCCTCGTAAACGAGACGCTCGCAGTAGTTTCGTCGACGGTGACAAGGCCAAAAACTTTTTTCGCTAGATAGGCGCCGACGTCCGCTTCCTTAAAGGGGCCAAGGTCGTAATCCGCGTCGGGGTGGTAGTGGCCTTCAAAAATGTATTTGACGTTGGCGCCGGCAAAGTCGGCGATAAGGCGCGCCCGCTCTTGGACGTCGTTAATCGCAAAGTAAAAAATTCCTCCGGCGTAAAGAGGGTAGTGCATGAAAATTATTTTTGGCTGCGGCGACGCGCTTAGATTGCGCTCCAAGTCTTCAATCTGCGGGCCGCCTAAAGTTCCGTTGCCTGTGTCCAAGAACCAAAAGTCAAAGTTGTTGGGGCCGCCCGCGTTCAAGGTGAACGTGTAAAAAGAAGTTTGCGGATAGACTTTCTTTTTCCAAACTTCCCAACCGTTGTTGTAAAGGTCGTGGTTTCCCAAAATTGAATAGACTTTGTAGTCGCTTGCGCCAAGCTCGTCCTTTGCGGTTTGGATCCAGCGGGCGGCGCTTTTGTTGTAGTCGTCCGCTTCGCTTTCGTGGCCGCCGTCCAAGGTGTCTCCAAGGTTCACTATAAAGCGGGGGCGCAAGGCTGGGTCTGGATCTTGCAAAAGGCTTTTGAATTTTTTTAGAAAATCCTCTTCGCGCCGCCCGTATTTTTTTTCGCCAAAGTGGCAGTCGGTCACAACGACAAAAGAGTATTTGCCTCCGTTCCCTATTTGCGGAAGCTCTTGGCCCGACAGAACCTTGGGGCTTTTGGCCCTTTCCTCTACGCCTGTCGCGTTGTATAAAAAAATCGGCATGCCCCAATTGCAGGCCGCAAAAAGCGCAGCCGCAAATACGCATGAAAAAAATAAAAATCCGCGCGCGAACGATTTTCTTTTCAAAAGCAAAACCTCACGTTCCATCTGGCCAAAATATGGTTAAAGTAGGCCACCGAAGCCCAAAGTTCGGTCATGCTCAAGTCCAAGAGAAGTCCAATGCGGACGGCGTCCTTTATGTTGTAGGCGGCGCCAAAAGTCCACTGGGGGCAAAAAAAGCGCTGCTGCCTAAAAAGGTTGTAGCTTCCCAGCGAAGTGAAAAGCTCAAATCCGTTTGACCAAACCTTGTCCACTTCGGCGTAGACGACAAAGTCGTGGTCAGTTATGTGAAAATTTTTTATCGCGTCAAAAGCCGTCAGCCTAAACGCGTAGCCGTTCCTTATTGTGAATGTAAGGCCGTAGTTTGAGATCCATCGGATTTCAAGTTCTTGCAAGATGTCGTGCTGCCAATAGGAAGTCTTGTAGCGCTGGCCGCGCCATGTTGTTGCCGCTCCAAAGCGCCAAACGCCGTTTTCGTGGTAGCCAGCAAAGGGAAGGTAGTCGCTCCTTAGCGTAAAGTCGTTTGTCCGCGCGTCCGATTGAAAGGCCGCGAAAAATCCAAAGGGCTGCCAGTCAAAGCTGTATTCCATTCCAAGCCAAGTTTGCTTTCGCTCGATTCCCCGGTTGGCCGCTTGGGCCATGTCAAATTGCAAGTATTGTTTTGGCTTTTCGCTTTGCGGGAGCGTTTCGATTTTTGCGAACGCAGGAGCGGCCGCGATAAAAATTATGGGAATGAAAACAGCTGAAAGTTTTTTCATCTCGGATAACTTTTTAATAAAACGCCAAAAAAAAACGGCGTTGTTCACGCCGTTCAACCAAGTGGAGATGATCGGACTTGAACCGACTACCTCTTGCATGCCATGCAAGCGCTCTAGCCAGGTGAGCTACACCCCCAAACAGTAAAGGCATTTTAGCCGAAAAAACAAATTATGTCAATAGAAAAAAATAAAAAAACAGGGTTTTATAGGCGGGTCCCAGCGTCTTAGTTAAAGCTGCTTCTTGTGTAGGGGCTGCCAATCCACATCCAGACGTCTTCGCCGCTTCCGATGTAGTCTTTGCGCTGGCCTTCTATTAAGAACTGCACGCTTTCCACCGTGGCGAATTCCGTGGCGGTGAACACGATTTGCATAAGCTGGCCGCGGTAGCCGTCCGCTCCGATGGAGTTGAATTCAAACTGCTCGCTAAAGTTAAGCGCGGCGATTCCGTTGCGCACTGTGGCGCTCAAAAGGCGGGTTCCGGGCGGAATCAGGCTCATCGATTTTTCGGAATCCAAGGGGCCGGCCAAAAGGGCCTTGATTGTGTCTGTGAGCGGAGAGTCGCTTTTTGGGATTTGGCGGACGACGCTCTTTCTGTTGACGTTTCCATCCGCGTCGACTTGCACAAAGAAAAGCTTGGCGTTTGTCGTGGCCGCGGGCTTTGGCTTTTCCTCGCCGGGCTTTTTTTCCTCTTCCTTGGCGGAGGCGGTTTCTTGCGCGGCCTCTTCCTCTTTGGCGCTTTCGCTGAAGGGGGCGGCGGCCTGCTCTTGCTCCGGCTCGGAGTTCAGGTCGTCCAAGTCGTATGTGCCGGGGTCTTGCGTTTCTTTTTGGCCGGGAACGGGAGCCACTTCCACGTCCAAAAGGCCGTTTGATTTGTTGTCCTTTTTCTTTGTCTCGTAGTTTTGAAGGAATTCTGGGGTGGAACCGACGACGCGCTCAAAAAAATTGGTGGACTTTAGGTTGGCCGCAAAGTCGTCTTTTTTTACGAGAAACACTATTATAAGAATTAAAATTAGGAGGAGCCAAACCGCGGCAAAGACTCCGTTCCTCTTGGCCTTTTTTGAATTTTTCCCACTCATAAAAATCATTATAGAACAACTTGAATTTCTTTTCAAGTTGCGCTACAATTTTAACAGTTAGACAAATTCTCAAACTTTGTCATTTTGACATAATAAAAAGTTTGACCAAAAGAGGCCCAATTATGATGGACGTAAAAGACAAGACAGTGCCGCGCTTGATTCAAGAAGTGGTAAAAAAGAATCCCGACGCGCCGGCGCAATATTCAAAGAACGCCCAGGGCCAATTTGAATGCTTGACTTACAGCCAGATGTGGCAAAAAGCGATTGACTTTGCCGGCGGCTTGCTTTCCTACAATGTCCAGCGCGGCGAGCGCTTGGGCCTTATCAGCGAAGACTGCAAGGAATGGCAGCAGGCCGACTTGGGCCTTTTGGCCATCGGAGCCATTGACATTCCCCGAGGAACGGACGCCAGCCCTTCCGACCTAAAATACATTTTGTCATTCACGGAATGCCGCATCTGCATTGTCCAGACAAACGCCGCGGCCAAGAAAATTATTGACCTTAAGGCCGACTTGCCCGACCTTAAGTATTTTGTAATGTTCGAGCAGCCCGGCCAGGAAGTCTTGGACTTGGCAAAGGCCGCCGGAATCGTTGTCCATCCCTTTGAAGAGATTTTGGAAAAGGGCCGCGCCTACAACAAGGAAAACCCCTCCGCCTTTGAAGATGAAATCGCCAAGGGCGCTTGGGACGACACGGCCGCGATTATCTTTACAAGCGGAACGACAGGCGTTCCCAAGGGCGTAACCTTAAGCCACGGAAATTTCTTGACCCAGCTTGTCGAAGTCACCGACCGCATCAAGCTTTATCCCGGCGAAAACGCGCTCGCAATCCTTCCGGTTTGGCACGTTTACATGCGCGAGGTTGAATACGTAATTTTAAGCCAGGGCTGCGCGATGACTTACTCAAAGCCGATTGGAAAGATTTTGCTTGAGGACATGCTAAAGACAAATCCCGTAATCTTGCCCGGCGTTCCGCGCGTCTTTGAAGCGGTCATGGAAGGCATCGAACGCAAGATGCGCCGCACCGGCGGAATCACGCTAAAGCTTTACAACTTTTTTGTCCGCGTCGCGATTTTGCATTCCCGCATGCAAAGAAAAATGTTGCGCCAAAATTTCATGCCGCGCCAGGAAATCACTCCGCTTTGGTGGATTTTGTTCTTGATTCCGTGGATTCTTTTGCTTCCGCTAAAGCTTTTGGGCGACGCGCTTGTGTTCAAGAAAATTCGCGCGATGCTCGGAAAGAATTTCCGCGCCGGAATCGCGGGCGGCGGAGCCTATCCCAAAAACGTCGACGAATACTTTTGGGCGCTCGGCATTGAAATCGTCGAAGGCTACGGCCTTACCGAAACCGCTCCGATTGTCAGCGTGCGCCACATCACAAAGCCTGTCTTTGGCTGCATCGGCGAGCCGCTTTACGGCATCAACGCCCGCATAGTCGACATGGAAGGAAACGACGTCGGCAAGGGAAAGAAGGGCGTGCTTCAGATTAAGGGCGGAACGGTAATGAAGGGCTACTACAAGCGCCCGGAGCTTACCGCAAAGGCCATCGATTCCGACGGCTGGCTTGACACCGGCGACCTTGCGATTATCGGCATGGGCGGCGAGCTTAAGATTTTGGGCCGCGTAAAGGACACGATTGTTTTGCGCGGCGGAGAGAACGTCGAGCCGCTTCCGCTTGAGATAAAATTGGAGGAGTCGCTTTACATCCAGACAGCCGTCGTTCTTGGCCAGGACCAGCGCAATTTGGGCGCCTTGATTCTTCCCAACCAAGAGGAGCTTGAAATCTGGGCCAAGCAAAACAACGTCGCCTTCTCCAGCTTTGAGGACTTGCTTAAAAAAGAGGAAACCTATAAATTCCTGGATTCAATCGTCCGCGACATCATCAGCGCCAAGAACGGATTCCGCGCCTTTGAGCGCATTCCAAGATTCGCGCTTTTGTCCAAGCCCTTTGAGGTTGGCCGCGAGCTTTCCGCCAAGCAGGAGCTTATGCGCTATAAAATCAGCGAGCTTTACGCCAAAGAATTGAAGGCTGTGTTCAAGGAATAACAAGCTTCGCTTAAAACGCTGTAACTTTAGTCCTCCATGTCTTGTTGACAATATAAAAGAGTTGGCATTATAATTTATAGATAAAAATAGTTATATTTTTGGAGGAAGGTTTGTATGAAAAAAATCATCGCGTTCGCTTTGTTTGCAATGACAGTCATGTCTTTTGCCAGCGCCAAGGCCGTAAAGCGCGGGGCAGGAAAGGATCTTACGCCCTATCTTAGCGAAACGGACTGCCGCGCGATTTGCAAGGATATCGTTGGACAAGTGATCAAGAATCCGCGCGTCGAGCGCTTTGAGGAAAAGAACGGGCGCGCGCCAATCGTTTCCATCGGAAAAATAAAGGATCAGACCGGCGAATTTTTTGACACGCAGATAATCGCCAACAGCCTTAAGACCGCCGTTCTTAACAGCGGAAAGCTTGAGTTCATGGCAAACGCCGACGTTCGCAACGAAATGCGCGACGAAGTGATCATGCAGCAGGACCACTCTGCCGAAGACAAGGCCTTGGCTTTGGACGAAGAGGACGCCGCCGACTACATGCTGACAGGCTCCGTAAAGCTTATGGTCCAGAACAACGGAAAGAAGCAGGAGAGGACTTACATCGTCAACATCGAGCTAACCGACCTTACGACACACAGAACTGTTGCCATGTTCGAGCCTTCTGAAGAAACTAAAGACTATCTTAAGAAGACTGCCTCTATAAAGAGCAAGTAAAAAAAAGGGAAACCCAAAATGAAAAGAGTCTCAAAATTATTCGCCGTCGCGATTGTGATGGCTTCGTTGTTCACGGCCAACGCGGCTCCAAAGAAAGACAAGGCTGCGGAAAAGCCGGCTGTTGAAGAAGCGGAGAAGGCCGAAAAGCCAAAGAAGGAAAAGAAAGAGAAAAAGGCTAAGAAAGAAAAGCCGGCCAAAGAAAATGCCGCCAAAGAGAAGCCGGCAAAAGAAAAGCCCGCCAAAGCCGCGAAAGAAGCCAAGTCAGCTTCTCCCAAAAAAATGAAGTTTGACGATGAAAAGTACGCGGCGTCCTTTGACGCCGGCGACTATGGCGCGTGTACGGCGATGTTGCTTGGAAAGGGCGACAGGAAGAATGAGATAAGGGATTTGCTTGACGCCGACATGTTGATGTACCACGCCCAAAACTACCTTGCCTCTGGAAAGGGCTTCCTTGAAACTTACGGAAAAATGCAGCAGGCGACTTCCGCGTTCAACGCGAGCGACGAAGTCAAGAGCGCCAAGTCAAACGGAAACAACAGAAAGTACACCGGCGCGGAATACGAGCGCTACTTGGCTTGGTCTATGCGGCTTGCTTGCGCCTTAAGCCTTAAGCAGGACGATGTGGCCAAGGGAATCATGAATGATTACACCGGCACTTTCATGCAGGAAATCCAAGAGCTTAGGGCGAAGAACGAGCAGTTTGAGGCCGAGTCAGAGGCCGCCCTTTCCAGCGAGGAGTTCACGGACGCAAAGGAAAAGCTGTCAACCTCTGGCGTTGACCTTTCTTTTGTGGAGCCGCCTAAAAAAAGCGACAAGAAGTACGAGACCTCAAAATTCTTCAATTATTTGGGAACGCTGGCGTACGCCGCTTACGGCGACTTTGACCACGCTCAGGATTTCGCCAACCTTTACAAGGTTCCTGACGCAAAGCCAATAACCAACATTCCCGCCGGCAAGGGCCGCTTGGAGCTTGTCGCGCTTTCTGGAATGATTGGAAAGAGAGCCGACGTTAGCGAAGGAAAAGAAGCCCATGCGGTAATGCTTCCGATTCCCGTGTTGAACAGAACGATTCCCCTTTACACAAAAATCGCCTACCCGATTTTTAATCCCAACGATCAAAAGCACAACATAAAGTCTGTCCGCGCGATTCTTTCAAACGGAGAGTCGGCGACCGCGACTCTTGTCGAAGACTTTGACGAAGCGGTTAAAATCGATGTTGAGCAAAAGGCTTACGGAGACTACAACCGTTCAGTCTTTAGAAACGTTGTCAAGAACTCTGTTGTCGCCGCTTCTGTAATCGCGGCTGGAATCGCGCTCAACCAAGCCTCCGGCAAAAACGCGTTGGCAGCCTTGGCCGCGCAAATTGTTTTTGACAACGCCGTAAACGCGGCGGCCAACGCCGTCGCCAACAAAGAGCGCGCCGACATAAGGCAAGGCCTTTGCTTCCCCAACAGGGCCAGCCGCGCGGGCTTTACCGTCGCGCCTGGAACTTACAATGTCACGGTTGAATACCTTGACGCGGCCGGAAAAGCCGTGGAGACAAAGACAATCGAAAACATAGAGGTTAACGCCGGACAGGTTAGCGTGAGGGTTTCGTCATGCGAAAAGTGAAAAGCTTTTTTGCAAAGGCGCTTCTTTTCGCCTGCGCCTTGCAAGCCGGCGGATTTGCATTCGCGGCTAAAAAGTCCAACAAGCCCAAGGGAACGAAAATGCCGGAGTGGGTGGTCCGCCCCTCGGCCGTCTATCCCAGCGAATCCTACATCTCGGCTGTTGGAAGCGCCGCCGACCGTTCCGCCAGCGAAGTGAACGCGCTGGAAGGATTGGCCTCTGTTTTCGGCCAGTCAATCTCCTCGGATGCGACCGCTTCAAGAAGAATGGTTCAAGCCAAGGAAGACGGCCTTGCAACTTCGTCAGATTTCCAGGCCTTTAGCCAGGACGTCCGCCGCAAGGTTGACATCGACTGCTTGATTGGCGTTGAGGTAAAGGAATTTTGGGAGGACGTTTCAAGGGGAACCTGGCACGCCGTCGCGGTTTTGGACCGAAAAAAGGCCGCGGGGATTTACTCTGACTTGATCAAGAAAAATTTCTCGGCCATTGAGACCGCGCTCAAGTCCGCCGAAAGCGACAAGAATTCCTTTGACGGTTTTGGCTCCTGCGACTTTGCGGAAGAAGCCGCGCTTGAAAACGAAAAGTATTTGCAAAGGCTTTCGACCATCGACTCGTCCTGCGTCGAAGGGCTAAAGCGATACTGTCCGTCGTCGAAAAAGATTCACGCCCAAAAGATGGAAATCGCAAAGGAGATTCCGATTTGCGTCCAAACTTTCAACGACGAGCATGGCCGCTACAAGGAGGCTTTTTTAAAGGCCATTTCGGCCGTGGGCTTTAAGGGAACGGTGGACGATTCCGCCCGCTACACCTTGATGGCTAAATTCGCGTTTGAAAGGTCCGACACAAAGGACGGAAAGACTGTAAGGTGCCGCTACAATTGCGAAAGCTGCATCATCGACTCAAAGACGGGCCTTCAAATCGTTCCGTTCGCGGTTAAGGGCCGTGAAAGCCATACGGACTACAAGGAAGCCCAGCGAAAGGCCGAGTCCGCCTTGATTGAAAAAATCACGAAAGATTTCTCAAAAGCCTTTTATGACTACATAAGGTCCCTTTAAAGCGGCTGGCAAAATGCCCAAAATTCCTTGAAAATGCTTGCCAAAAGGGGCCAAAATCATTGACAATAAAATATATTTGAAGTAAAATTATTTCTATATATCTATTTTTTACGGAGTGTTAAACACCATGGCAAAAACCAAGTATGTTTACTTTTTCGGAAACGGCGACGCTGACGGCGATGAGTCAATGCGCGCCGATCTCGGTGGAAAAGGCGCCAACCTTGCCCAAATGGCAAAAGCCCCTTTGAGTCTTCCTGTTCCCCCTGGATTTACTATCACAACTGACGTCTGCCAGGAATATTACAAGTTGGGAAGAAAGTATCCCGCAGGCCTTGAAGGACCCAACGGCGAAGTCGCCAAGTACCTCGCCAAGTTGGAGAAGGTCATGGGCAAAAAGCTCGGCGACGAAAAGGACCCGCTCCTTGTTTCAGTTCGCTCTGGAGCCGCCATTTCTATGCCCGGCATGATGGACACAATCTTGAACCTCGGCCTTAACGACAAGTCAGTTGAAGGACTTGCCGCCAAGACTGGCAACCCCCGCTTCGCTTGGGACGCCTACCGCCGCTTTATCCAGATGTTCGGCGACGTGGCCATGGGCGTTGAGCACGCCAAGTTCGAGAAGATCATCGACGAAGTTAAGTCTCACCGCGGAATCAAGCAGGACACAGAGCTTACAACAGACGAGCTTAAGGAAATCGTAAGCAAGTACAAGATTCTCTACAAGAGAGAGAAGGGCGAGGACTTCCCCCAGGATCCGCAGAAGCAGATGTGGGGAGCCATCGGCGCCGTATTCGGCTCTTGGATGAACCCCCGCGCCATCAAGTACCGCGAATTGAACGGAATCAAAGAAGGCGCCCTTAAGGGAACAGCCGTTACCGTTATGTCAATGGTATTCGGAAACAAGGGCGACACATCAGGAACTGGAGTTGCCTTCAGCCGCGATCCTTCTACAGGCGTTAACGAGTTCATGGGCGAATACCTTATGAACGCTCAGGGCGAAGACGTAGTTGCCGGTATCCGCACTCCGCAGAAACTCGCTCAGCTTGAAAAGACAAACAAGAAGATTTACGACCAGCTTTGCACAATCCGCAACCGCTTGGAAAAGCACTATCACGACATGCAGGACATGGAGTTCACAGTAGAAGAAGGAAAGCTCTACATGCTCCAGTGCCGCAACGGAAAGCGCACAGGCGCCGCCGCCGTCAAGATGGCTGTTGACATGGTTGCCGAAAAGCTCATCACAAAAGAAGAGGCTTTGCTCCGCGTAGAGCCCACACAGTTGAACCAGTTGCTTCTTCCGCAGTTGGATCCCGCCGCTGTTAAGAAGGCTACAGAAATCGCTTCTGGCCTTAACGCTTCTCCGGGAGCCGGATGCGGACAGATCGTATTCACAGCCGACGACGCTGTTGCTTGGACAAAAGAAGGAAAGAAGGTTCTCTTGGTTCGCAAAGAAACTTCTCCGGACGACATCGCCGGTATGGCCGTTGCCCAGGGTATCTTGACTTCTACTGGCGGACGCACTTCACACGCCGCTGTTGTTGCCCGCGGTATGGGAACAGCTTGTGTTTGCGGATGCTCTGCCGTTAAGTTCAATGGCGGAAAAGTTGTCATCGGCGACCACGTATACAAGGAAGGCGACTTCCTCACAATCGACGGATCAACAGGAAAGGTTTACGACGGAGTTGTTCCTGTAGCTCCCGCCACATTGAGCAAGGACCTCGAAAAGTTCTTGGGTTGGGCCGACGAAATCCGCAAGGGTTCAGTTCGCACAACAGCCAGCGGAAAGAAAGTTGCCGGATTTGAAGTTCGCGCCAACGGAGACACTCCGCAGAACGCCAAAGACGCGTTCCGCTTTGGAGCCGCCGGTATCGGTCTTTGCCGCACAGAGCACATGTTCTTCGACGAGCCCAAGCTCACTTCTTTCCAGAAGATGATCATTTCTGACACAACAGAAGAGCGCAAGGAAAACCTCAAGGCCATTCTTCCTTTGCAGGAAAAAGATTTCTACGAAATCATCAAGACAATGGAAGGACGCCCGGTTACTATCCGCTTGCTCGACCCGCCGCTCAACGAGTTCATCCAGGCCCACTCAGACGCCGAACTCAAGGCTCTTTCTAAGAAGCTTGACGTTAACCGCGACAAGTTGGCCGAAAAGATTGCCGCCCTTGACGAGCACAACCCGATGCTTGGCCACCGCGGATGCCGCTTGGCCATCACATATCCTGAGATTTACGAAACACAGGTTGAGGCCATCGCTTTGGCCACAGCCCGCTTGGACCGCGAAGGCGTTAAGCACAACGTTCAGATCATGATCCCGAACGTAGTAAGCGCCAACGAAGTTAAGCAGATCCGCGAGCAGGCTTTGGCCGTAATCGAGAAGGTAAACAAGGCCAAGGGAACCAAGCTCAAGTTTGAGATTGGCACAATGGTTGAGTTCCCCCGTGCCGCTCTTACAGCGGACAAGTTGGCCGAGTACGCCGACTTCTTCTCGTTTGGAACAAACGACTTGTCTCAGACAACGTTCGGATTTAGCCGCGACGACTACTCTAAGTTCATCGACTCTTACCTCAAGCAGAACATCTTGGCCGAAGACCCCTTCACCACATTGGACGAAGACGGTCCTGGAGCTTTGATGGGAATCGCGGAAGAAAAGGGACGCTCAGTCAAGTCTGACTTGCACCTTGGAATCTGCGGCGAGCACGGCGGAGACCCCGCTTCTATCGCTCTCTGCTACAAGCTTGGCTTGAACTACGTTTCTTGCTCTCCGTTCCGCGTGCCCTTGGCCCGCTTGGCCGGAGCTCAGGCTGTAATCAAGGCCGCCAAGGCTGGAAAGGCTGCCAAAGCTGGCGCCAAAAAGCCCGCCGCCAAAAAGGCTGCTGCCAAGAAACCCGCGGCTAAAAAGGCTCCCGCTAAGAAAGCGGCCGCCAAAAAGCCCGCTGCAAAAAAGACAGCCAAGAAGTCTAAGTAACTTAGACTGAAGCCATTGAGGCGCGATGATGCTAGTCGCGCCTCAAAACGGCTGAGTCAAGGCTTTAAGCGAAGCGTGCCTTGACCAGACGTAAAAAAGCCGGCCCGAAAGGGCCGGTTTTTTTTGCCACGCTGAATTGCGGCGCGGCTAGACACTGCGCGGCGTTTTTTGTATAATTCCACAAAAATAAAAAATGCAAGGAGGAAGCGATGGGCGATGACAGTAATTCCGGCTCGTATCCGGGCGCCAAGACAATGACGCGCGACATGGCTTCCTGCAAAAACCTTCCGCTCTGATGCAAGCCACTTTTACAATTCTCATTTCTCATGCAAAAATGCGACGATGGAATTTAAAGTGAAAATCGAGGAGATGATTCAAAATCTTCTTGAAGAAAAAAAGTATTCGACAATCAAAGACATCGCTTCGACGATGGCCGCCGGTGACATCGCCGCTCTTTTTGAGCGCGTTGACGAAAAGCAAATCCCGCTTTTGTTCAGGCTGATTTCAAAAGACAAGGCCGCTGACGTTTTTGTTGAAATGGACAGCGACTTTCAGGAACTTTTGATTCGCGGCTTTTCCGACTTGGAATTAAAGGAAATCGTGAACGACTTGTACGCCAACGAAGCGGCGGACTTGGTGGACGAAATGCCCGCGATTGTCGTTGACAGAATCTTAAAGCAAATCAATCCAGAAAAGCGCGGCGAAATAAACCGCCTTTTGCAGTATCCCGAAAATTCCGCCGGCTCCATAATGTCCACCGAATACGTTTCTCTTAGGCAGGGGCTTACGGTGGGCGAGGCGATTGCGCAAATAAGGAAGAGCGGCTTTGACAACAAATCCTTTTACACTTGCTATGTGACAAAAGACAAAAAGCTCTTGGGCCGCCTTTCCGTAAAAGACTTGCTTTTGGCAAAAGACGATTCGATAAAAATCGACAGCCTTATGAAAGAGAACGTCATAAACGTGAACACGCGCGACGACAAAGAGGAAGTGGCCAAGCTTCTTTCAAAGTACAACTTTTACGCGCTTCCTGTGGTTGACGGCGACGGGCGGATGGTGGGAATAATTTCTTTTGACGACGCGCTTGAGGTAATGGAAGACGAGGCCACCGAAGACATCGAAATCATGGGCGGAATGTCGCCGTCAGAAAAAACTTACTTGCGCTCCACGCCCTTGGACTTGTTTTGCCATAGAATCGTTTGGCTGATGCTTTTGATGGTGAGCGCGACATTTACCGGAATGATTATCACCGGCTTTGAAAACGCGCTGGCGGTTCAAGTGGCGCTTACAGCCTTTATTCCGATGCTCATGGACACGGGCGGAAATTCCGGCTCGCAGTCGTCGGTTACGATTATCAGGGCGCTTTCTTTGGGGGAAGTTGGCTTTGGCGATTTGCCGAAAGTCATTTGGAAGGAAATCCGCGCGGCGCTTTTGTGCGGCCTTGCCTTGGCGCTTGTTTGCTTTGCCAAAATAATTTTGGTGGACCGGCTGCTTTTGGGGAACCAAGGCGTTACGGTTCAAATCGCCTTTGTGGTTTGCGCCGCTATGGCCGCCACAGTTTTGGTCGCCAAATTGATTGGCTGCGCTTTGCCCTTGTGCGCCAAGCGTCTTGGCTTTGATCCCGCCGTAATGTCCAGCCCTTTTATCACCACGATTGTTGACGCGGCCAGTTTGTTGATTTACTTTTCAATCGCGCGCGCGGTTTTGTTTTAATGGCGGAACGTTTGGCGCGAAAAAAAACGGCCCGCGAAGGCCGTTTTTTTGTTCTTATTGCAGCGCGATGGCGCGCGCCGTGTCCGTTCCTAGCGCTCGTTTAATGTCGCGCTGTCTTTGGCTTCTGGGGCGGCGTCGCCAGAAAAGTCTTTGCGCTGGTGGCGAGGGCCGCATCCGTCATGCTTGCCGCCGCGCTGATGGCGCTTGTGAAAGCCGGGGCCAAAGTGAGGGCGGCCAATTTGGTCGGCCATGTAAATGTGGCTGCCTTTGAAGAAAAAGCAAAAGCCCTTGCAGTCGGCTTGCGTCGCTTTGAGCGCGGCCAAGCGCGCGTCGGCCCATTCCTGCGTGACCATTTTTGCCTTGACTTGCGCGTCCAGCAAAATCTTGTAGCTTTGAACTTCCGCGTCGTGATAGGCCTTAAGGTCAGCGTCGGAGGGCTTTTCAAATTTTGGCGGCTCCATCATTGGCGGAGGAAGCTTGGCTCCATCCTGCTTTTTTCCTTTTGCTCCGGCTTGGGCAAAAGTTCCTGCCGTGGCGACTAGGGCGATGGCCGCGATGATGATTCCTGTCTTTTTCATATTAAACTCCTTGCAATAAAGATTTCCTGCTCCTTACACTTTTATTATCGAATTTACTTGTGTCAAAGGTGTGACATTTTAAAAGTTCCTCAAAAAAAGATATGGCGGAATTTTTTCTTTATGCTATAATGATGATATGAAAATTTTAATCGCCGATGACACTGAACAAATTGTCAAGGTGCTTTGCGCCTACGCTCAAAAGGAAGGCTATGAGCCGACCGCCGCGCATGACGGACAAGAGGCCTTGGACTATTTTGAAAAAATAAAATTTGACATGGTCTTGCTTGACGTGATGATGCCCAAGGTTGACGGCTTTGAGGTTTGCAAGCAAATAAGGAAGTCTTCCAACGTTCCGATAATAATGGTCACCGCGCGCGGCGAAGACTTTGACAAAATTATGGGTCTCGACATCGGCGCCGACGACTACATCGTAAAGCCTTTTTCTCCGCAGGAAGTAATGGCAAGAATCCGCTGCATTTTGCGCCGCTCCAATCCCGCGAGCGCGGTAGAAAAAAAATTGCGCGCGAAAAACCTTTCGCTTGACTTGGAGGCGGGAACGGTTTATATCGGCGACAAAAATATTCCGGTTACAAAAAAAGAGTTGGAAATGCTGGAACTGTTTTTGCAAAACCAAAACCAAGTTTTTTCACGGGAACAATTGCTCAACAATATTTGGGGAATGGATTACGACGGCGACGCCCGCACTGTTGACCAGCACATAAAGCGCCTGCGCGCCAAGTTGGACGCGGCGGAGCATGACGGCTGGAAAATCACTACGGTCTTTGGAACGGGGTACAAATTTGAAAGCTAGGATTTTAAAGGCGAGAATCGCCGTAAAGCTTTTTTTGTTTTTCTTGACGGCGCTTTTGTTGGCCACGGCGGTGACAGGCGGCTTGTTTTGCTTTTTAATCGCGCGCCACACGACGGCCATCTTTAAAAACGATTTGACGCGGCGGGCGGAAGTGATGTCGCGAACCCTTTCGCGCATTTACGAAATGTCTTCGGGAAACCACAGGCGAAATCCGGTTTTCGCTATCCGCAACTTGCATGAAATTTCTTTGGCCGACGTGTGGCTTATCGACCAAAAGATGAATGTTGTCACGATGGCGGGGCACGGAATACCGCCGAGGCCTGCGCGCGACAAAAATTCTTTGCAAGACCAAAACGCGCCGCAGACGATGGAAGAA
>CADCBK010000040.1:0-11166 GCA_902799665.1 uncultured Spirochaetaceae bacterium
ATGGGATTTGATAGGAAAAAAGCTGTCTGATAGTGTCCGTCCGTCCTTCGGCGGAAAGCTTGTTAAGGTAGGCGACCTCTCCGCGGCCAAAAAGCTGGACGCGGTTGTAGGCGAAGGCTTCAAAAAAGCCCGACAAGCCCAAGCCGGGCCTGTTTATTTCAGGAACAGTGAGCTCTCTTGAAAGGCCCCGTCGTCCAGCGACGCAAGTCAAGTTAATCGCGTCGTGTCCCGCCAGGTCAAGATTCAAGAGATCCAGCACTGTCCATTTTTTTTCAGCCATATTGTATACTATACACAATTAGCGGCTGCTTGTCAATTATTTTCCTTGAATTTTATCCTTTTCCTTCTTGATTTTATTGTCCAAAACGTCCATGACTTTGTTCAAGGCTGCCGCAAAGTCAAAGTCCTCCGCGGCTACATGGGCTTGGGCGCCCCAGCGGAAATTCGTCGTGATGTCAAAAGCGTACTGCTTGTCATGCTTTACCTGGGCAATCAAGTCAATGATCAAGTCGTCGGCGTAATCAACGCGCTTCAACTTCTTTTCTATCATGTCCGACTGTTTTTGCTCCAATTCAAATCCCACCGCTTTTACTGTCTTTGTCATATTACGCTCCTTTTCAAAGGTGAATTTCGCGCAAAAATGCGCGATGTTTTTATTATAGCGCGCTTAGCGAAATAAAGCAAATTATTTTCCGCGTTCCGAAAAAAAAAGCGGATTATCTAGAATACGAAGGCCTTATGTTCATTTGCGCGCGGTACTTGGCCACGGTGCGGCGGGCAATCTTTATTCCCCGCTCCGCCAGCGCGTCGCATATCTTTTGGTCGCTAAGCTTCTTTTTCGGGCTTTTGTCCAAGATTTCGTGGATTTGCCGCAAGACGCTTTCCTTTGAAATGTCTCCGACGGCGGAAGTGAAGAAATACTTTACGGGAAAAATCCCCCACTGGCACTGCAAGTATTTGGATGAAGCCATGCGCGACACCGTGCTTTCGTGGACGCCGATCATGGCGGCCAAGTCTTTTTGCCTTAACGGAAGCAAGTTTCCAGGCCCCTTTTTAAAGAATTCAATTTGCCTTTGGACAATCGCGCCGGCTGCCTGCGCGATGGCGCTTTCCCTAAAGTCAAGGCTTTCCAAAAAGCTCTTGGCCTGCCGTATGGCCGCCTTGGCAAAGGCCGAATTTTTCTTGCTTGAGTCAAATTCAGCCGAAACCCTGACTTTTGGCAAAGCCATGTTTGAAACCCTTACATTGAACGAAGCTTGCGCGGATGAAGCGCCCTCGCCCTCGCCTTCCGCAGATTCAACATAGATGTCGGGAAAAACATAGTTGGAGGCCTCTTGCGAAAAGTCGCGGGCGGGAAAGGGGTCCAAGGCCTTTATGAAGGAAAGCGCTTTAAGGACAGCCGCTTCATCCGCTTCCTTTAGGAAAGAATAATCCTCATTTGAAAACGACAGCTTTTTTTGCCGCGCCAAAAAGCCTTGGATTTTTTCCAGAATTTTCGGCGCTTGCGGAGGGTCCAAAAAAGCCAGGCGGCCGTCCAGAAAAAAAAGCGCGAGCTTTGGGGCGTTTCCCTTTAGGCGCGCCTGAAGCAAAAGGCTTTTTTCCGCGTTCTCCGCGCAGATTCCCGGCGGATCCAGGCTTTGGACAATCCCAATGCATTCGTCCAAAAGCTTTTGGTCTTGGCCGGCCGCTCTGTCAAGCAAAGAAGACGGCGCCAAAATGTAAAAGCCGCGCGAATCCAAGTTGCCGATGATTTTTTGGCAGAGGCTCCTTTTTTCGCCGTCCAAGTCCATCACGTTGACTTGCTCCGTCAAATGCGAAAAAAGGCTTTTTCGCTCGTCGGCGCGGCTTTCCAAAATTTCCTGAAAGGCGTCCGACTTTTCCTCGCCCGAAGCCGACGAAAAGCCGGAGCGCAAGCCGCGCTCAAAAGAGTTTCTATAGCGGGCGCTTTTCACTCCGTTAGGAAAGTTGTCCGACACGATTTCAAGCGCGGGATTTTTTTCAACTTGCGAAAGAATCTCCTGGCGCAAATCCTCCGCGTCCATCGAAAGCAATTTCAACGATTGTATTTGCTTTTGGCTCATGCGCTGCGTCTGGATTTGAGTCGTCTTTTGCTGTTGTGAAAAGCCCATCGCCATAAGAACATACTATCATATTTTCCGCAAATATGCTACAATTCGCGCCATGACAAAGTTTAGCGAATACGGACTTAGCGTCCCGGAAATTCTTTTTCCAAAAAACATCGACACAAAGACTTGGAGCGTAGTCGCCTGCGACCAATACACGCAGGACAAAGATTATTGGGCCGCGGCAAAAAAAATCGCCGGAGACAAGCCTTCAACCTTAAACTTGATTTTTCCTGAAGCCTACCTAAACGACGAAGGCAAGGCGGAACGGATTCAAAAAATAAAAGAGGCCATGGCCTCCTACATAAACGGCGGAGTTTTTGACAAGCCCAAAAAGGCCTTTGTTTACGTGGAGCGGACAACCGCTTACGGCCGCGTCCGAAAAGGCTTGGTGGCCGCTTTGGACTTGGACAGCTACGAATGGAAGCCATTTTCCACGGCCTTGACCCGCGCGACCGAAGCTACGATTTTGGAGCGCATTCCGCCCAGAATGGAAATCAGGCGCGGCGCTCCGCTTGAGCTTCCGCACATAATGCTTTTGGCCAACGACAGCGGCGGCCTTTTGATTGAGTCTCTCGGAAACAAAATCAAGGCGCGCGGCGACGCTCCCCTTTACCAAGGAGAGCTTATGCAAAATAGCGGCTCGATAAAAGGCTGGGCGGTTGAATCCGAAGAAGACCTTAATGGCTTTAAGGCCGCGCTCCAAAAGCTTTACGAGGCCGGAACAAAAAACGGCTCGACATTCCTCTTCGCGGTCGGCGACGGAAACCATTCGCTTGCGACGGCCAAAGCCGTTTGGGAAGAGGAAAAAAAGCGCTTGCAGGAAAGCGGCGCCACAACATCTCAAATTCAAGAAAGCCCCGTCCGCTTCGCGCTTGTTGAAATCGTGAGCATTTACGACAAGGGCCTTACCTTTGAGCCAATACACAGAGTTGTCTTTAGCAAGGCCGGCGCAAGCGATTTTGAGGCGCTTATCGCTTTTCTCAAAGAAAAGCTGGGCGCTCAAATTCAAGAGCCTTCAACGGCCCAAGAGCTTGAAGAAGCCGTAAAAAAATCCTCAGCCGACTTTGGCTTTTACTACAAAAAAGACGGAGCGCAAAAGCGCGTTCTGTTAAAGACAAAAATCACGGACTTGGCCGTAAGCCGCTTTCAGCCCGCCCTTGACGAATACATCAAGAAAAGCTCGGAAAGCGAAATCGACTACATTCACGGGGCCGATGAAATTTTTAGATTGGGAGAAAAAGACGGGGCGCTGGGAATTCTTCTTCCGCCGGTGGCAAAAGACTCGTTCTTTGACACAATCGGAAGCCTGGGCCCCTTGCCGCGAAAAAGCTTTTCGATGGGAGAAGCGAGCGAAAAGCGCTTTTACCTGGAAGCGCGCAGGCTCTTTTAGCGGCAATAAAATCGTTCGCAAAACTAAGATTTTTAGTTAGCCGCATAAGTCGCAACGCTGCGCTTGCGGATTGTTAGCGGGAAGAAAATTGTTCGCAAGACTAAGATTTTTAGTTAGCCGCATAAGTCGCAACGCCGCGCTTGCGGACTGTTAGCGGGAAGAAAATTGTTCGCAAGACTAAAAAGGGCCGGCCTAAGATTCAAGCCAGGCCTTGACCCGCTCGGCCACAGCATCCATGCTGATGGGTTTTTTGAAAAGCTTTTGGGCGCCCAAAGAAAGCGCCCGCTCTTCCAAGCCCTCGTCTTGGAGCGACAAGATTAAAAAAATCGCGGGCTTTCCAAAATACTCGTCCTTGCTAAGGCGCTCGCAAAGCGAAAAGCCGTCAACGCCCGGCAAATCCAAGTCAAGGATTACGCAGCCAGGCTTTGCCTGCGAGCAGCGGGCGCCGGCCTCAAAACCGTCAAAGGCCTGGAAAATTTCAAGGCCTTCAAAATTCTTTTCCAAATATTTTGCCAAGACAGAGTTAAGGCCCTTGTCATCGTCTACGATTAGAATTGACTTTCCCTGGTTTTTCAAGGACGCGGCTTCCAAAAGCTCTTGCGGAATTTGCATCTTGCGGCCGCGCATAAAGCTTTCCAAGTCTTCCGGATAAACGCGGTACTGGCCGCCGGGAGTCTTAAAGGCCTTTAAATGGCCGGCCTTTATCCAATTTATGGCTGTTTGATTGACAACATTGCAAAGGCGCGCGACCTCTAGCGCGGAATAAACTTGCCTGCGGGACTTTTTATTCATATCTCCATTCTATCAAATATCTCCAGCCTTGTCAAATTTCTTTTATCGAGTTTGCAAGGCAAACGGCAATGAAAAGAGCCAAAACGCGAAAGTGAAAAAGTCCTCCCGCCCCCTTTTGTCCGTTTTTTGCTTTGATTTACCAGAAACGGACGCTCCAATCGGGCCGGTTTTAATTCATTTCGTTGCCGGAAAATTCTTTTACAGCCGCGGACGCCAGCTTCCAACTAAAGCCCGCGCGGGTCATGGCAGCCATGAGCTTTTCGCCGCTTTTTCCTTGCGACAAAAACTTTTTGACGGCGCGCGCGCAAATTTCCTCTTCGTCAAATTCCTCAAAAAAACCGTCAACCGCTTTCTTGGCCGTTTCCTTTCCGATTCCGCGCGCGGCAAGCTCGGACAAAAGGCGGGTCCGGCCTTCATAATGGCCGATGCGGCGGGAATTGAGCCAGGCGCGGGCGAATCTTAGGTCGTCCAAAAGCCCCCGCTCCTCCAAGGCGTCCAAAACGCCGGCCACCGTCAGCTTGGAATAGCCTTTTTGCAAAAGCTTTCGTTCCAAGCCGGCGCGGCATTGCTCGCAGCGGGCCAAAAGCGCCAAGGCCTTTTGCGTCGCGGCTTGCGCTTCGGAGGCGGCAGTTTCCGCGCCGGCGCTTTTATCGGCGTCCGCAAGTTGAGTCTCGGTTTGTGTTTGGTCTAAGTCTTCTTGCATGTTTTTGCAAAGGCCCCGTTTTTGGGCTTCAAAACAATTTTAGTGCAAAAAAAAGCCCCCGCCAAGGCAGGAGCTTTTGTTGGGCCAAAATAGCAGTTTAGCGCTTGCTGAACTGGAAGCGGCGGCGGGCGCCCTTCTGACCGTACTTCTTGCGTTCAACCATGCGGCTGTCGCGAGTAAGGTATCCGTTGGCCTTGAGCGCTGTGTGAGTGTCTTGGTCAACCTGAAGCAAGGCGCGGCTGATTCCGTGCAAGCAAGCGGCGGCCTGGCCGTTCAATCCGCCGCCCTGAACTGTAATCAAAATGTCAAACTTGTTGTCGTTTGAAGTCACCAAGAGGGGCTGGTGGACGACGCGAACCTGCTCCTGAGTGGCGAAGTATTCCTTAACGTCCTTTCCGTTGACAACGATTTTGCCTGTGCCTTCGCGCAAGAAAACGCGGGCTGTGGCTGTCTTTCTTCTTCCTGTTCCAATAGCGATGTTCTTTGTGCTAGCCATTTCTATTCTCCTCTACTCAAACTTCCAAGGGCTTGGGATTCTGCGGCGTGTGCGGGTGCTCGGCTCCAGCGTAAATTCTGAAGTTCTTGCACAAGCGGCGGCCAAGAATTCCGCCGGGGAGCATGCCTTCAATGGCCAAGCGCATCGGATCTTCCGGATGGCGCTGCAAAAGCTTTTCGTAAGTGAACGTCTTGAGTCCGCCTACAAAGCCTGTGTGGTGGTGGTAAAGTTTGTCAGTTTCCTTGGCGCCTGTAACGACAGCCTTGGCTGAGTTGATTACGATTACAAAGTCACCCATCTCCTGGTTGGGAGTGTAAGTGGCCTTATTCTTTCCGCGAATTACGGCGGCGGCCTTGGCGGCTACGCGTCCGAGCGGCTTTCCGGCGGCGTCAATGATGTACCACTGGCGGGCCTGTTCCTTTTCGTTTACAAAAATAGTTTTCATACCAAAACCCTAAAAAAATAAATTTTTGCGCGGAATCAAATTTTGCATCAAATTTGAACCGCAGCCAATGATGAGCGGTCATTGGCGTTACGGGGAATATCATAATACGAAATTTTGCATTTTATGTCAATAGGAAATTATCGCCGTTTGCGAGCGCGAAAGTTTGCAAAAGCGGGAGATCTATGTTATAATGGAGAAATGACACAAAGCAATGACACGAGAGAGAAAGACTTGCTTCTGGCAAGGGAAATACAAATGTCGGCGATGCCGCAAGTTTTTCCGGCCTACCCCAGCCGGCCGGAATTTGACATTTACGCGAAAATGGTTCCTGCCGATGAGGTTGGCGGCGACTTTTACGACTTTTACTTTGCCGGCGAGGACAAGCTGGCGATTTTGGTGGCCGACGTTTCGGACAAGGGAATTCCAGCGGCCCTTTTTATGATGAGGGCCAAGACGCTTTTAAAAAGCCTCATCGAGTCCGGCCTTTCGCCGGCGGAAGCGCTTAAAAACGCCAACGAATCCCTCTGCCAGGAAAACGAAATGGGCATGCTGCTTTCGGCCTGGCTTGGAATCGTAGACTTAAAAAAGGGCCTGGTCTGCTACTCAAGCGCCGGCCACAAGCCTCCCCTTTTGCTAAAAGAGTTCGAGGCGCCAAAAAGGCTTGAAGGAACAAAAAACTGCATGTTGGGCGCCATGCCCGGCATGGACTATGGGCAAAGCCAAGCCTCGCTTGAGAACAACGACCAAATCTTTTTGTGGACCGACGGAATCACCTCCTTGCAAAACGAAGCCGGCGAATCCTTTGGCGACCAGCGGCTTTTTGAGCTTTTGGAAGCGAACAAAAAAAGCGGTTGCGCTTCCTTGTGCGAAAAGGCGCTTGCCAGCGGAAAAGACTTTAGGGGAAGCCAAGCCCAGGCAGACGACATCGCGCTCTTGTGCTTTAAATTCAACTACCGCGTGATGAACGGACAAGTTGAGTACAACGACGTCGTCGAGCAAGCCGTGGAATTCGCGCTAAAGGCGCACCGCGACGAAAAGCGCAAGTCCAACGGCGTGCCCTACATTCTCCACCCGATTGAGGTGTCGGCGATAGCCGCGCGTTTGACGACAGAGCGCGAAGTGATGGCGGCCGCCTTGCTTCACGACACGGTTGAGGACGCCGGCGTGACCCGAGAGCAGCTTTTGCAAAAATTCGGTCCGCGCGTAACCGAGCTGGTGTTGGCCGAAACAGAGGACAAGCATCGCGAAATGTCGGCGGCCGCCTCTTGGAAAATGCGCAAGGAAGAGTCAATAAAGGACTTGCGCTCCACAAGCGATTTTGGAGTCAAGGCGATGTGGCTTTCGGACAAGCTTTCAAACTTGCGCTCGCTTTACGCCGACTGGAAGCTAAAGGGCGCGGGCGTTTGGCAAGTCTTTAACCAAAAGGATCCAGCCCAGCACGCCTGGCTTTACAAAAGCATTTTCGAATGTTTGGGCGAGTTTAAGGACACGCCGGAATACAAAGAGTACAACAGCATTTGCGCCGAAGTATTTGGCAGCCTTTGGTAACATAGGAGTAGGAGGAAAAGAAAAATGGAAAGCATTGAGACAAAATTTGCGCTCAAGTCGGAGAAGCGATTGCCGCGGCGGCCCAAGGAAAGGACATCGCCTCATTCACGCTTGACGCAAAGGGCCTTGACTACATTTCCAGCGCGGGGCTTCGCGTTGTTCTTTCGCTAAAAAAACAGCACAAGGACTTTAAAGTGATAAATGTAAAGAGCGAAGTTTACGAAGTCTTTGACATGACCGGCTTCACCCAAATGATGGAAGTGCAAAAAGCCTACAAAACCGTTTCCATCGACGGCGGCGAAGTGATCGGCGAAGGAAAGAACGGAATCGTTTACCGCATCTCGCCAGACACAATCGTGAAGGTTTACAAAAACCCCGACGCGCTTGACGAAATCAAGAACGAGCGCGAGCTTGCCAAAAAGGCCTTTGTAAACGGAATTCCTACAAGCATTTCCTACGACGTCGTTCAAGTTGACGGAAAGTACGCCTCAATGTTCGAGATGCTGGAGGCCGACAACATTTCAAAAAAAATCAACAGGGAGCCGGACAAAATCGACGAGTTCGCCAAGGCCTCGGTAGACCTGTTGAAGAAAATCCACTCGGTAGAGCTTAAGCCCGGCGAGATGGTCGACGCAAAGTCCGACTACCTAAAGAGAGCGGAACGGCTTCAAGGCCACCTGGCCCCGGAAGTTTACCAAAAGCTTTGCGACTTGGTGAAGGCGATTCCCGAAAACTGCCACATAAACCACGGCGACTACCACATCAAAAACCAAATGTTCCTAAAAAGCACGGGCGAGCTTATGCTGATTGACATGGACACCCTTTGCTTGGGCGACCCGGTCTTTGACTTTGGCTCGCTCTTTAACGCCTATGTCGGCCGCGAGATGGTCGTTCCAGGAAACAACAAGGAATTCTTGGGCATCACCGCCGAGCAGGGAAAAGTTTTCTGGAACAAGACTTTGGAATTTTACTTTGGAACGGACGACAAGGCCCGGCTTGAGGAAATCGAGCGGCGCGCGATGATTGTCGGCGAGCTTAGGCTGATGGCAAAGGCGATTAAATCCTACAAGGGAACCGACTACGGCGAAAAGCAAATCGCCTCAAGCAAGACCCTCTTGGAAGAAGCCGTTCCCAAAACCAGCGAGCTTACGCTGGCCTGCTTTCAACGCCTTTAGGGCAAAAAAAAATCGCTGGTCAAGGCGCGTTTCGCTTAAAGCCTTGACTCAGCGATTTTGCGGCGCGAGCCGCGTTTTTTTTTGCCAGTACGGCTGTTCGCGCGAGCCTTGCGAGCGCGAATGTTGCCGCTTATGCGGCTAACATTCAATCGCAGGCTTGCAACCGTTTAACCTTGCCGCTGAGCTTCCTGCTCTTCCTTCTTAGCCTCGCTCTTGTCCTTGATGTCGGCAAAACCAATCAAGATCGCGATAAGGCCGATAAAGGCGCTGAAAACCGGAAGGCAGCCCTTAAGGAAGTCAACCACAAAAGGGCCCCAGTTAAGCGGCATTGAAGGCAATACGCTGAACACCGTAAAGGCGATGAACAAAATTCCTAAAATCAAAGCGACCATATTCTCTCCTTATTACTCAGCGGAAACTGGGTTGTTGGCGAAATCGTAGCCGATTCTGTAAAGCTTGTTTCCGCTAAAGAAGTCGTTGGTAAGCTTTACAACCGTTCCTGACAAAATCAAGAGAGAGATGATGTTAGGAATGGCCATCAAGCCGTTGAAGATGTCGGCGATTGTCCAAACGGCGCTGATTGTCATGTAAGGTCCGATAAAGACAGCGGCGATGTAGAGCCAGCGGTAAATCTTTACAGGAGTCATGTTGCCTTTTGAAAGGTATTCGATGCAGCGCTCTGAGTAGAAGTCCCAGCCCAAGATTGTCGTAAAGGCGAACAATACCAAGCAGACCATCAAGATGAATGAAATCACGACTTTGGGAACGACAGGCAAAAGCATTTGGAAGGCGGCGTTTGTGATGGCGAATCCCTTGAAGCCCAACTCGGGAGCCCAAGAGCCTGACATAACGATTACCAAACCTGTGATGGAGCAAATTACGATTGTGTCAAAGAAAGTTCCGGTCATAGAGATGATTCCCTGCTGAACGGCGTGCTCAACCTTGGCGGTTGAAGCGGCGATCGGAGCGGAACCCAAGCCGGCTTCGTTGGAGAAAATGCCGCGGGCGATTCCCTTTTGCATGGCGACAATCATCGCGCCAATCGCGCCGCCGGCGGCCGCCTTGAATCCAAAAGCTCCCTGGAAAATCTGCTCGATGGCTCCGGACAATTTTGAAAGGTTGCACAAGATTGCGAAGGCGCCCATCACAAAGTAAATGACGGCCATTACAGGAACGATTACGCCCGCAACGCTGGAAATGCGCTTGAGGCCGCCGATGATTACCAAGGCGGCGACAACGGCCAACACGATTGAAGAAACGATTACGACGTGGCTGTATGTTCCAATGCCGCCGATTGTCACAGTCGTAAGGTTTGAAGCGGCTGTGTTGGCGAAAGTCTCCACGGCGCTTGTGATTGAGTTAACCTGGCTGAAAGTTCCGATTCCGAACAAGCCTACCATCGTTCCAAAAATGGCGAACAAAACGGCGAGCAATTTTCCCAAAGCGGGGAACTTGGCGCCAACGCCTTTTTCGCAAGTGTAGAAGGGTCCGCCCAAAATGTGGCCGTCGGCTTTTTCCTCGCGGAAGTGGATGGCGAGCAAGCACTCAGCGTATTTTGTGGCCATTCCCAAAAGGGCTGCGAGCCACATCCAGAACAAGGCTCCAGGGCCTCCGATTCCGATGGCGGTCGCGACGCCTACGATGTTTCCAGTTCCGATTGTGGCGCTCAAAGCGGTGCACAAGGCCTTGAAGCTTGAAAGCTCGCCGCCCTCGCCTTTTTCAGACTTTCTGAAAATGGAAGAAATGGCGAACTTGAGCTGGGAGAACTGAACTCCGCGCAAGATTACCGTAAGGAAGATTCCCGTTGCGAGAATCAAAATGATTAGCGGCAAGCCCCAGACAAAGTCGTCTATGGCGCCCAAAATTGAGTTGATTTTTGCGAACATACGCACCCCATCAATTTGAAATAAGATTATGATATCATAGCGCAAGCGCGCGCTTTTTTCAATAGATTGGCGGCCAAGATTAGCAAACGAGCCGAGCGGCTTCTTCCGGCGGAAGCGGGCGGCCCCAAATGAAGCCCTGGATGTAATCGCAGCCGACGTTTTTTAGCGTCTCAAGCTGGTCCTCTGTCTCGACGCCTTCAGAGATTACCTTCAGGTTAAGAATGTGTCCGATTGAAATGATTGTCGCCACGTATTGCTTTGAGGACTCGCTTGTGTTCATCACGTCGATGAAAGACTTGTCGATTTTCAGCATGTCGGCGGGAAATTTGTTAAGGTAGCTTAAGGATGAGTAGCCTGTTCCAAAGTCATCGATGGCGACCTTTATGCCCATCGCTTTTACTTGCCTTATGCGGTCAAGCGCTTTTTCCGCGGAATCAATCATTATAGACTCCGTGATTTCTATCTCAAGGTTGCGGGCTGGAACCGAGCAAGAGGCGATTATCTCCCTAAGCTCGTCGATGAAATCGTTTTTCATCAAGTGGCGGACCGAAACGTTCATGCTAAGGACAATGTCAGCTTCCCTGGCCCTTATCAACTTGCCCACA
>CADCBK010000040.1:11181-26276 GCA_902799665.1 uncultured Spirochaetaceae bacterium
AACCTTTTCGGCGGCCGGAATGAAGTCCACGGGGCTTATTACATTTCCATCCGAATCCTTCATGCGGGCAAGGGCCTCAAAGCCCCGCAGATTTTTTTTCATGTCGTACTGGGGCTGCAAGTTGAAGAAAATTCCGTCGTTATCCAAGGCGCGGCGAATTTTGCGCTCCATGTCAAAAGCAGTGTCGGCTTGCAGGAACTCCGGAACAAACTTGACTATGCCGCTCTCAGCGCCGTTTTTTTTCGCCTCGCGGGCGGCCAAGTCGGCGCAAGAGAAAGCCGAGCCGCTGTCGCTGACGTTTTGGGGAAAAGCAGCCCATCCAAAGCAAGCGCCGACAAAGTAGTCGCAGCCGTCCACCGTTATCTTTTCCTCCAAGAGCCGCTTGTAGGAATTTATCGCGGTCTCAACCTCTTGGTCGGCAGAAAGGCCGGTTAAAATCAAGAAGAACTCGTTTCCGCCGATGTGCGCGGCGTAGTCGGCGCCCTTGAAAGATTCCAGCAAGGGCCTCCAGCGGTCGGCGATTTTCAAAAGGACTTTGTCGCCGACATCGTAGCCCATCGTGTCGTTTATGTTCTTGAAATTTTTCAATTCGACCGCCACCGCGACAAAGCTCTTTTTTCGCGCGACAAAGTCGTCCATCAATTCCGCGCAAGCGAAACGGTTGGGAAGGCCGGTAAGCCTGTCGGTCACCGCCTGCGTCAAAATCCTGCGCTGGTACTTGTGCACCCTGGCGTGGTTTATGTAAACTAAAGTTATAGCCACAAGGGCAAGCAGGTTTGAAAAAAAACCTGGAATCGCAGTCATGTTGTGGAGGATAAGCATCACCGCCACCATCATGGGGAACTGAACAAAAAGCAGGGCCGCGGACGTCCAAAAGCCGACCTTGCCGAAAAAAACGGTCAAAAAAATAAGGCAGACATTTGATATGGAAGAAAAAACGCCGGCGAACGCTTGCATGGGAACGCGGTTTCCAAAAAGGTAAACCACCGACAAATCGGTTGAAACCTTGCGCAAAACAACGGAAACCACGGCATACAAAACCAAAAGGGCCGCGAAAACCGCCTTGGGCGCGTCCTTTTTGTGGGAAAGCTTTCTTACTGTGTCGTTTATCTCATTGGCTCCGCCATTCGATGATTTTTTATGAAACAGCGCCCGCCTCCTTTTCGCCATACATTATAGCGCGGATTTCGCGATTTTGCAACCAAAATTCCGCGGCAAGCGCGGCGCGGTTGAACAAAGACGCGCTTTGCGCTATTGCCAGTCGCGCTCGCGAGAGCGCAGTAAATATTACCATTAGCAAAAGCGCGTTCCGCTTGATACTCCACCCTAAAAGCGCTATAATTATTGCCATTAAATTCTATATATATCGAGGCGAATATGATTTCTTGGGAAAATCTTGACACTCTTTCAAGCTTTAAAAAGCTCCTTTCGTTGAAGAACGCTGTTTCTCTAAAGGCCGTTTTGGGCGGCGCGGACGGAGCCAAGCGCGTAAAGGAATATTCCGTTCCTATGGCGGAAGGCTTGATATACAACTACGCGGCCAAGCAGGTTGACCAAAAGGTTTTGGACGTTTTGGCGGACTTGGCCAAGGAAGCCCAGCTTTGCGAAAAGTTTGAGGCGCTCTACAACGGCGAGGTCGTCAACACTGGCGAAAAGCGCATGGTCTTGCACCAGCTTACGCGCGGCCAGCTTGGAAAAGACGTTATGGCCGACGGAAAGAACAAGCGCGAGTTTTACGTTAACGAGCAAAAGAGAATCGCGGACTTTGCCGACAAGGTTCACTCAGGAAAAATCGTCAACGAAAAGGGCGAAAAGTTCACCACCGTTTGCCAGATCGGCATCGGCGGCTCGGACTTGGGACCGCGCGCGATGTACTTGGCTTTGGAAAACTGGGCCAAGGCCAACGACAAGTTCAAGATGGAAGCCAAGTTCATCTCAAACGTTGACCCCGACGACGCCACAAGCGTCCTCAAATCAATCGACGTTTCAAAGACGATTTTCATTTTGGTTTCAAAGAGCGGAACGACGCTCGAAACTTTGACAAACGAATCGTTCGTAAAGGACGCGCTCAAAAAGGCCGGCCTTGACGTTTCTAAGCACATGATCGCCGTAACAAGCGAAACAAGCCCCTTGGCCCACAACCCCGACTACATGGAAGCCTTTTACATGGACGACTACATCGGAGGCCGCTACTCGTCAACATCCGGCGTGGGCGGAGCGGTTTTGTCGCTTGCCTTTGGCCCTGAAGTTTTCGCCTGCTTCTTGGAAGGAGCTGCCGCCGCGGACAAGACCGCCACAGAAAAGGACATCAGAAAGAACCCTGCCATGCTCGACGCGCTTATCGGCCTTTACGAGAGAAACGTTCAGGAATATCCTTCAACGGCGATTCTCCCCTACTCTCAGGGCTTGAGCCGCTTCCCCGCTCACTTGCAGCAGCTTGACATGGAATCAAACGGAAAGAGCGTTAACCGCGACGGAAAGAAAATCGACTACGTCACAGGCCCCGTGATTTTTGGCGAGCCGGGAACAAACGGCCAGCACTCATTCTACCAGCTCTTGCACCAGGGAACGAATGTAATCCCCTTGCAGTTCATCGCCTTTAGCGAGAACCAAGCCAACAACGACGTAAACATCCAAGGCTCTACAAGCCAGCAAAAGCTTTGCGCAAACGTCACCGCGCAAATCATCGCCTTTGCCTGCGGAAAGGACAACGAGAACCCCAACAAGTTCTTTGCCGGCGAGCGCCCGTCAAGCTTGATTTACGGAAAGCGCCTTACGCCCAAAACTTTGGGCGCTCTCTTGGCGCACTTTGAGAACAAGGTAATGTTCCAAGGCTTCTTGTGGAACATCAACTCCTTTGACCAGGAAGGCGTCCAGCTTGGAAAAGTTTTGGCAAAGACCGTCTTGGCAAAGCAGTACGACGGCGCGTTGAAGGAATACGCCGCGCTTCTCGGTTTGTAAGCGACAATCGGTCACTGACCATAAAGACGCCCGCGCTGTTGCGCGGGCGTTAATTTTTTTGCAAAAAAAGTGCTTTACTTTTAAACTGAAATAATATATAATATCAGTCTAAAAGTAAAAGGGCCAAAAAATGGAAAAGAAGATTGAAGACTTTGCAAAACGCAACAACAACATCATAAGAACTTCTCAATTTTTGCAGCTTGGCATTTCAAAACCGACGATTGCAAAATACGTAAGATCTGGAGAACTTGAACGTCTCGCGCATGGAATTTACGCAATCACAGACACAGTAATCGACGACATGTTTATATTCAGTTTAAAATGCAAGCACTCCGTTTTCTCGCATGAAAGCGCCCTTTTCCTTAACAATCTTTCAGAGCGAACGCCATTCAGGTTGACTGTAACAATTCCATCAAATAAAATGTTGCCGCTTGCAATGAGAAACACATGCGACTGCTTTTACATAAAACCAAAACTATTCAATCTTGGAGTTATAGAAAAGAAAACAACATTCGGAAATCTCGTCCGATGCTACAATGCAGAGCGAACAATTTGCGACATTTTGCGCAGCCGCTCCCGCATAGACGAAGAAACTGTAGTTGCCGCCATTAAAAATTACGCCCGCTCAAAGGCGAAAGACTTGTTCCGCCTTTACGAGTACTCAAAAACATTCAAAGTCTCCGCCCAAGTCAGAAAATACATGGAGGTGCTTTTATGAAGCAAACGACGCCAAAAGCAATGAGCCTTAGGGCAAAGATAAACAATTACGCAAAAAAACATGGCATTACCGCGCAAGTAGTTTTGCAGAACTATATGTTTGAATGTTTTCTTGACCGGCTTTCCAAAACAAAATATAAAGACAACTTCATCATAAAAGGCGGAATTCTTGTATCATCCATAGTGGGGCTTAATGTCCGTTCCACCATGGACATGGACGCGACATTAAAAAATTTAGAACTCACAGAAGAAAAAATACAATCAGCAGCCGCGGAAATTATTGCCGTCCATGCTGACGACGGCATTGAATACAAAATAATTTCCCTCGCGCCAATCAGAAAGAACGATGTGTACGGCGGCTTTTGCTTGAAGTTGGAAGCAAAATACGAATCAATATTGACACCGCTTTCCATAGATATATCAACAGGCGATGCCGTTACCCCAAGCCCCTTGCAATATTCCTACAAAAGGCTTTTCAACGAAGAAACAATACCAATTCTCTCCTACCCCGTCGAAACAATCCTAGCGGAAAAATTGGAAACAATAATTTCCCGCGGACTTTTGAGCACCCGCCCACGCGACTTTTACGACGTTTACATTCTTTCAAAAACAGTTTCGTTTGATTCAAAAGTTTTGGCAAAAGCCCTTGCCGCCACTTCTGAACACCGCGGAACAAGGGAACTTGTTGAAAACGAAGCCGCGCCCAGAATCGCTGCGATCGAGTCCAGCGACGATTTGAAAGCGCTTTGGAAAAAGTATCAGAAGAAATTTCCGTACGCCAAGGGTATTGTGTTTGAGGACACGGTGAGCGCGGCAAGGGAATTGTTGGAAGATTGTTTGGGCTTGTAAAGAAATCCCGCCGTCGCGTGTGGACAGCGGGAAGTGAAAGAATATTTTTTTAATTTGCCGGAACGGGCTGTTCGTTACCCTGCGTTTCAGCGGCAGAACTCGCTTCCTTTTTCTTTATAAAAAGTACATGAGGGAACGCAATTAGCCACAACCAAATTCCGTAGACATACCATGTCCAAAAATCGCGTCCTTTCTTTTGAGCTATTTTTGCTGGAATGAAGGCAAGACCAATGAATAAAAGGAAAAAAATTAGAACTCCAGCTGATTCGGCATAAAACAAAACGGGAAGTCCAAAAATAAAACTTGCAATAGCCCACAAAACAATTGAAAAAATCCCTACAACCTTAACCCAACTAATTCTTTTAACAGTATTTTTTATTTGTTTTAGGTCAATATTCAATGATATTCTGCCGTCTGTAATTGCAACTGCAGGTGCCATTTTATTCTCGGCATTCTTATTAGACTCTATTGAATTAACATCTTCATTCAAATGGCTTGTATCATCTGAAGAAATCTTCGAAGATTTCTTTCCTTTCCTTTTATCTAAGAATATAATTAGTGCAATACATACCGCCGACAACAAAAAAAACAAATTTCGCCATGTTTGAACAGTTGCAAGCTCTGATCGTTTTTCACCTAGAATAAAACCATCAAGTTTATCTTCAACTTGAAGGCCATTAAAAAAGAAATTAACTATTCCACTACCACCGCCAAAAGTATCATCAACCCAATTGCCGACACCATCTCGAATGGACGATATACCTCCACTAACAGAGTTAATTTCATCATTAAGTGTAAGAGCACAACCATACAAAACGCACCCTACAACAAAAAAAATCATAAAAAAAACATTTAACACTATGGGAGTCTTTTTTAAAAAATGGTTGATAACAAATATTGCAATAATTCCAACGATGATTCCAACACCCAATCCAATCAGCCAATACAATTCCGAATCCATCCTTTTTCTCCTTTCACTATACTTTCAAAAAATCACTTCCCCAAACTAATCTCTTACCCACGAATGCCCACCGCCGTTCTTTTTGCGAGGACATTTACCGGGATTAGGTCGACCGGCGCTTTTTGCGCGTTGCTGCCGTTGACCACAAGTTGTACAGACCCACTTTACAAGAGGATTTTTGTTCGCCACCAAAATCTGGTCGGCAGCGTCCAAGTCTTCTTGGCACAGCTCATCGCAAGCCAATTCCTCCAAGCAAACCTCATGCGGCTCGACGCGCGCCGCTTCGACTTGGTCGAATTGCTTTGTCGAAGCAAAAAAAGCGGCACAAATTAGAAATGCCGTGATCACGGTAGATATTTTTTTCATAAATTCCCCCAAAATATCGATTTGTAAATATACTTCAATTTCAATTCTACAGTATATCTACTTTTTACTAAATATTAACAGTGGAATTACTGTTTGTCAAGAAAAAAGATAGTAAATTTACTTACACTGTAAACATGGGATTTAAAGAGAATCTAAAGGACGAAATTTCATATCAAGGAATTATGGTAAAGGAACTTGCGTTAAAGGCGAGGCTTCAGCCCAGTTCCATTAGCAATTACATTCGTGAAAATAGTTCCGTTCCGTCCGCGGACATCGCTGTAAAAATCGCCGGAGCGCTTGGAGTTTCAGTTGAATATCTTGTAACAGGAAAAGATTCCAATGCGTCAAAAACGTTCACTCTTCCGCCAAAGCAGAGAAAAGTCTTGGACGCGATTTCTTCTTTTGACGACACCGACTTGGACGCAATCATCGCCCTTGCAAACGCGCTCAAAAAGCGCTACGCAAAGAAGAAATAACTTTCTTTCTAAACCAGCCCGCCGTACGGAATGGCAAAGCGCTCGCACATCGCGCGGTACTCTTCTTCCTGCTCGCGCGTGGCGGCGGTAAAGAAAAAGCTTTTGTCGGCGGGCGCGGAAGAAAGCCCACAATCGGAAGAGGCCGCCCCATTCGTGCCAGCGCCGCCGTCCGTTTTCGCGCCTTTTTGGTCTTGCAAGCAATTTTGGTTTCCCGGAAAGACGCGCAGCGCTTGGTTGGCAACGCCCTCTCGGCTGTCAATAACGCGGACCTTGTCGCCCGCCGCCGCCTGAATGTCGTCAGCGATGTGGGTAAAGTGGGTGCAGCCCAAAATGATTGTGTCGCAATCGTTGGCGGCAAAGTAGTCCACGGCGGGGCGGACTGCCGCCATTCGTTCCTCGCGGCTTGCGGTGAACAACTTCTTCTCTATAAAATCAATCAAGTCCGGGTCGCCGCGCTTAAAGACGGCGCAGTCGCTTGCAAAGTCGTCTATCAATTTTTGGCTGTAGGGATGGCTTACCGTCGCGTTTGTGGCCAAAAGACCCACGCGCTTGTTGGCCGTCACCTTGGCCGCAAGCTTTATTGCGGGAACCGTTCCAACAATCGGAAGCTTTGGAAAAAGGGCGCGCAAATCGTCAAGCGCGGTCACGCTGATTGTGTTGCAAGCGACGATTAAAGTTTTGGGCGACCATTTTTTTTGAATCAATTCCACTGCTTTGGACGCGGCGGCGACGACTTCTTTTTGCGTCTTTTGGCCGTAAGGAAAATGCGCGGTGTCGCCAAGATAAACGCATGACGCCGCTGGAACTTTTTCCTTAAGAGAAAGCATGTAGGGAATGCCGCCTGTTCCGCTGTCCAAAAACGCAAAGTCAACGCCCATAATTTTTCCTCGCCGCCTCTCAACCAAAAAGGGAATTAAAGGCGTCGCGCGCGGCGTTTTTGTCTTGCAGTGTATTTTCGTTCGCGCCGCCAAACAGCGCGTTGACGGCCGCGGCGTTTTTGTCTTGCGTTCCATTTACGCCCGTGCCACCATTTTGTCCTTGCAAAGATTTCCACTTGGAATTTTTTCCGGCCTTAAAATGCTCGCAAAAATTGGCGCGCTCCTTGTCGGCGACAAGTTCGTCAACCGTTTCGTGGCAGTCAAAGTGGCTTCCGGGCGCGTAAAAGGCGCAGCCGCGGCAGGAATGCAAGTCCGCTCCGCACGACGCGCAAGTCGAGCTTCTGTAAACGCTATGAGAAAAATCCTGTTCCGCTCCGCATTTCCAACACATTCGCGCTTCTCCTCCGTTTTGCGGCGGCTAAAAGTTTTTGGCTTGCCACCGTTTTTATCGCCGCTACCTTGTTTGCCTTATCGAGCCCATGCGCAAGCGCTTTTCGCGCACGTCCGACAAATAATTAACAAGGCCGGCGGCGTCTTCGCCAGAAATCATTTTTTTCATCGCCGCGATTTGCCTTTCAAAATTTTCGATGTGGGCGCAAAGTTTTTCTTTGTTCAGCATAAAAAGCTCTGTCCACAAGGGCGCGTTTATCATCGCGATTCTCGTAAGGTCTTCAAAGCTTCCGCCGCCAAAGGCCGTGATTTCGTCGTCGGAGGCGCTCTCCACCAAGGCGCTCGCGATAACGTGGCACAGCTGGGAGGTAAAGCCGATTTTGTTGTCGTGCGTGTCGCAAGTGGTTTCGGTGATTCGTGTAAAGCCCATCGCGTAAACCAAGTCGCGCATAAGATCCAAATTTTCCTTTTTGTTGAACTCTTGCGGAATCAAAATGTAATTGTGGTTGACAAAGAATTTTTCGGAAGAATTTACGTAGCCTTCCTTTTCGCCGCCGGCCATCGGATGGCCGATTATAAAGTCAACGTCGCTTCGCAAAATCGAAGGAAGCGACTTTTCAAAAATTCCTTTTACGCCGCTAATGTCGCTTACAATCGCTCCGCTTTTAAAGGCGTCCTTGTTGTCGCGCAAAAAGTCCAGCGTGGCCTGCGGGTAAAGGCAAACGTAAACCAGGTCGCACTGCGGAAGCATTTTTTGAACTTCGTCCGCGCCAAAGCCTTGGTCAATCACGCCGTCGCGAATCGCCTCTTCAAGCGAAGAACGGCTGCGGTTGCAGGCAAGAATCTTTCCCGTCGCTCCGCCCATAGAAAGAACGTTGGCGCGAATCGACTTTGCGAGCGATCCGCCCATAATTCCCAAACCGACAATTCCGTAAGTCATCTCTTGCAACTTCATAATATTATCCCAAACAATACGGCTGTTCGCGCGAGCTTTGTTGGCGAGCGCGAATGTTGCCGCTTATGCGGCTAACCAACAATCTTTGGCTTGCCTGCAATTATCGTGCCGCTAACCCTCTCTTAAACTGCGGAACGCGGGCCTTGGCCGTCGTGTCCCAGCCGCTCCTGTCGCCGCGCGCCAAAAAGTGGTAGGCCACGCCCGCAATCATCGCGCCGTTGTCTCCGCACAATTTGAGCGGAGGAAAAACGCATTTAATGTCGCTACGTTCGGCGAGCAAAGAGCGCAAGCGCGAATTGGCCGCCACTCCCCCGCCCGCCACGACGGTCTTTAGCCCGGTGTCGTCAACGGCCCTAAAAAGGCGCGACGTGATTGTTCGGCAAGCGGTTTCTTGAAAAGCCGCGCACATATTTTCGTTGGACGCTTCAAAATCCTTGTTCCAAAACAAGTCGCGCTGGTGGATTACCGCGGTTTTTAGTCCGCTAAAAGAAACGTCGTAGCGGTGCTCGGCCTCGTCCAATTTTGGAACCGGAAAGTTAAAGGCCCTGGCGTCTCCTTTTTTTGCAAGGCCGTCGATGACAACGCCGCCCGGATATCCAAGCCCGTAAAATTTAGAAACCTTGTCAAAGGCCTCGCCGACAGAATCGTCAACAGTTGTTCCCAAAACTTCAAGGTCGTCAAAAGAATTGACCTTGCAAATAATCGTGTGGCCGCCGCTTACCAATAAGCCCAAAAAGGGATATTCAGTCGGCGTGTCAAGCTGCGAGGCGTAAAGGTGGCCAAGCATGTGGTTTATCGCGACAAAGGGTTTTTGCGCCGCCCAAGCGAGCGTCTTTCCAAAAGTAAGGCCGACCAAAAGGCTTCCCATAAGGCCGGGCCGGTTTGTCGCGGCGATCGCGTCGATTTGGTCAAGCGACAAATCGGCTTCTTCAAGCGCTTGGCGGACGACCGGCAAAATCCATTCGGCGTGCTTGCGGCTTGCGATCTCTGGCACGACGCCCTTGTAAATTTGGTGGAAGGGAATTTGCGTCGCCACGACGTTGCTTAAAATTTTCTTTCCGTCCTCAACGACGGCGGCGGCGGTTTCGTCGCAAGAGCTTTCTATTCCAAGAACTTTCATCTATACATTCCCCCTGACTTTGAGACCGTCGAAAAGCGATAGCCCTTCAAAGCCAATTCAGGATAGGCTTCTTCCAAAAAGGCCGGCAAGGATTCCGCCGACCAAACGTGGCCTATCATAATGACGTGGCCTTTTTTGTTGGCGATGTCCAAGCCTTTTTTCAGCTCGGCCAAATAATTTTCGCGCGTCTTTTGGTTGTCCAAAAAAATGTCGCGCTGGTACCAGCCCATTCCCATTTCCATCGCGACGCTGGGAACTTTTGTGGCGGAACTTGTGCGCGAGTCCAAAAAGTAAATTCCTTTTTCTTGCGCGGCTTGCAAGATGAACGAAACCAAAACTTCGTTCTCGGTAATCAGAGAGCCTTCGTGGTTGTTCATTCCGGCAATCGGAGCGATTTCGGCGATGTTTTGAGAAAGCGTCGCGAACACTTCGTTCTCCGTCATTTCGGGCTTGATGGCGCCCGCGCCTGGATTTACGTTCAGATTCATCGCCTGCATCGGCTGGTGCAAGATGACTTCGTTTTTGCTTTGGCGGACGATTCGCGCGGACTCGGCGCTGTGGGCCAGGCGCGGCAATACGGCCACCGTCACCGGGAACGGAAGCGCGACGCATTTTTTTAGCTGGCTTACGTTCTGTCCGCCGTCGTCAAAGACCACGCAAAGAACCGCTCCGTTTTTCGCTGGAACAAAGCCAAAGCCGTCTGCTTGCGGCGCGGCAGGCTGTGGTGTTGGAACAGCGACTGGCGCGGGAGCGGCCTCCTCTTTTGGAGCGGGCTTTGGTTCTGGCTTTGGCTCCTCTTTTTTGGGAGCGGGCGTCGGAGCGGGAGCGTCCTTTTGGCCGCCGGATTTTTTTTCTTCGCGCTTTTTTTCTTTCTTGGATTTTTTTTCTTTTTTTGTCTCAGCTTCCGCTTTTACGGAAGAATCGTTTTCAGCGTAATTCTTTTCAACGGATGGAACGCCCGCTGTTTTCGCGCCGTCGTTCCCCTTGGACAAAAAGGCTGTCACGGCCAAAAGCAAAACGCACGAGGCGCAAATCGCGGCGCACAAGACCATAAGTTTTTTTCTGTCAAGCGCCACCTTGGCCTTTCTTGCCTTGCGTTTTCTGGGAGCGGATTTTTTTGCTGCTGAACTTTTGCCTTTTTTTTGCATAAAAACGTTCCAATATTATATAGAAAAAAAGCGCCCTTTGCAAGGAGTGGGCGCCGCGTTTTTGTCAAGGCAGTTCCTGGCAAAAAAAAAGGAGCAAACGCTTTCCGCGTCTGCCCCAAAAACAAGGTAGCTCTCTCAAATGCCGCTTGTATATGTAAATAAAGATAACGTCTAAAATCAAGGATTGCCGCGCCAAGCGCCCGAATGAAAAGCGCGCCGCCAAAAAAAGACGCGCGGCAGAACAACGATGGGCGTCGCCGACAAACCTTTCTAAATAAATAGCAAGAACTGCGCCAACTTTAGAAAAAAAACGGTGTTTCAGAATTAAATCATTACATTATAACGAAATAAAAATATTAAAAAAAACGCCGGGCAAAATATAAAGCTGTGATTTCCGTCAAAATCGGCCGAATGTATGAAATTTCATACATAAAATTCGACAAAATGCGCAAAATTTGTCAATTTGTGTGTATAAAAAATCATACATCAGTAAAAATGTATGAAAAAGTAGACTTTGCGCGCGCTTGAATATGCCAGTAAAATACGATATTATTACGAATTATGACAATTACATGCCTTGATTTGGAAGGGGTTTTGGTCCCCGAGATTTGGATAGCGTTTTCGGAAGCGACGGGAATTCCTGAGCTAAAGCGCACAACGCGCGACGAGCCCGACTACGACAAATTGATGAAATTCCGCCTTGACATTTTGGAAAAGAAGGGCCTTGGCCTAAAGGAAATCCAGGACGTCATCGCGACAATCGACCCCCTGCCCGGCGCCAAGGAATTTTTGGACGAATTGCGAAGCGTTTGCCAAACGATAATTTTAAGCGACACCTTCAGCCAGTTTGCCGCGCCCTTGATGAAAAAGCTTGGAATGCCGACGATTTTTTGCAACGAGCTTGTCGTATCCGCCGACGGAAAAATCACCGGCTACAAAATGAGATGCGAAAAATCAAAGCTCACGACCGTCAAGGCCTTGCAGTCTATCGGCTACGACACAATCGCGTCGGGCGACTCCTTCAACGACCTTGGAATGATTCAGGCCAGCAAGGCGGGCTTTTTGTTCCGCTCCACCGAGCGAATCAAAAAAGACTACCCGCAATACCCCGCCTTTGAAGAATACGCCGACTTGCTCGCCGCGATAAAGAAGGCGCTCTAATCGAACGAGCGCCTATAAACAAAAGAGCCCCGCGCGGGCTTAATCGCAAGACAAAAAAGGCGGCCGAAAGGCCGCCATTTTTTTTAGAACAGACCGGTTATCTTTCCGTCGTCGTCGATGTCGATGTTAAGGGCGGCGGGCGCTTTTGGCAGGCCCGGCATCGTCATGATGTCGCCGGCAAGCGCCACGACAAAACCCGCTCCGCTGTAAAGCTGAACGTCTCGAATCGGGAAAACATAATCGCTGGGAGCGCCAATCAACTTGGGGTCGTGGCTGATTGAGTTTTGCGTCTTGGCGACGCATACCGGGAAATTCCCATAGCCCGCCGCCTCGAACTCTTGCAGTTTTTTCAAAGAGCTTCCTTCAAAGTCAACATGCTTGGCGCGGTAAATCTCGTGGCCAAGCTTTTTGATTTTTTCGGCAAGCGGCAACTCGCTTTCGTACAAGTGATGGAAGTTTGCCTTGCCCTCGTCGATTGTCGCGACAACGGCTTTTGCAAGTTCCGCCGCGCCTTCTCCGCCCTTTTCCCAAGCTTCGCACAAAACGGCTTTTGAACCGTTGGCCGCGCACAAGTTTTGCAAGGTCTCTATTTCTTGGTCAGTGTCGGTGATGAATTTGTTTACGGCCACAACGACCGGAACGCCAAACTTGGCAAGGTTTTCCAAGTGAACCTTAAGGTTTTCAAAGCCCTTCTTGAGAGCGTCAACGTTGGGAGTCTTTAATTCTTTTTTGTCAACGCCGCCGTGCATCTTAAGGGCGCGGACAGTGGCCACGATTACAATCGCGTCGGGAGAAATTCCCGCGGCGCGGCACTTTATGTCCATGAATTTTTCGGCGCCCAAGTCGGCGGCAAAGCCCGCTTCGGTTACGACGTAATCGCCGGAAGCAAGCGCGCAAAGAGTGGCGTTTACCGAGTTGCAGCCGTGCGCGATGTTGGCAAAGGGGCCGCCGTGAATGAAGGCCGGAGTCTTTTCCAAAGTCTGGACCAAGTTGGGGCGAATCGCGTCCTTAAGGAGAGAGGCAACGGCGCCCTGGCATTTAAGCTCGCCAAATTTTACCGGCCGCTTGCCGAAGGTTTGGCCAATCGTGATGTTTGCGATTCTTTCCTTAAGTTCCGAAATGCTTTTTGAAAGGCAGACAATCGCCATGATTTCCGACGCGACCGAGATTTGAAAGTGGTCCTCGCGCGGCATTCCGTCCACGCGCTTTCCAAGGCCGTCCACGATGTTTCTAAGCTGGCGGTCGTTGAGGTCGACGCAGCGCTTCCATGTGACGGAACGGGGGTCAAGGCCAAGCTCGTTTCCCTGTTGGATATGGTTGTCAATCAAGGCGGCGATCAAGTTGTTGGCGATGCTTATCGCGTGAATGTCGCCGGTAAAGTGCAAGTTGATGTCTTCCATCGGAACGACTTGCGCGTAGCCGCCGCCGCAGGCTCCGCCCTTGACTCCAAAGCAGGGGCCAAGCGAAGGCTCGCGCAAAGCGATTACGGCCTTCTTTCCGATTTTTGTAAGTCCGTCGCCCAAGCCGACAGAAACGGTTGACTTTCCTTCGCCCGCGGGCGTCGGAGTAATCGCGGTTACCAAAATAAGTTTTCCGCGCTTGGATTTGTCGGCGGCCTTTGCCTGAAGCTCGCGCAATTTTTTAAGGCCAATCTTTGCCTTGTAATTTCCGTAAAGGTCAAGGTCCTCTTTTGCGATTCCGATTTTTTGGGCCACCTGGTCAATCGGGGCCATAACATTCGCCTGCGCGATTTCAATGTCTGTCATAATAATTCCAATTCCTCCGAGGTAAGTTTTCTATATTCTCCCAAGGCCAAAGCCGGGTCAAGGCAAAGGCCGCCAATTTGAACTCGCTTTAAGTAGGACACAAAATTGTCCAACGCCAAGAACATTCGCTTTACTTGGTGATACTTTCCTTCGTTTATAATTAGAAAAACTTCGTCGGCCTTGTCGGTCCATTCGATTTTTGCCGGAAGCGCCTTAAATTCCTTTTCGTTGTCTTCCGCGGGAACGTCAAGGCCGTCCTGCAATTTTTTTTCTATGGCCGAGCGCTCGTCCGCGCCAATCGCCTTTTGCAGGCGGACAAAATATTTTTTTGGGCAAAGAGTTTTTGGGCTTATAAGGCGGTGCGTAAGGTCTCCGTCGGTGGTGAAAAGCAAAAGGCCTTCGGTGTCGATGTCAAGGCGGCCCACCAAATGCAAATGGCTTTCAAAATACGGCGTCCTATAGCAATCTTCCAAAAGCGAAAAAACCGTTTGATGCAGGCCGTCCTTGTTGGCGCAAACATGGCCGGCGGGTTTGTTCATCATAAGATAAAGGAACTGTTCGCTTTGAACGCGCTCGCCGTCGACGCAAAGCTCGTCCGCTTCCATGTCAAGCTTAAAGTCAAAGTCGCGGACAACCTCTCCGTTCACAGTGACAAGACCCTTGCGAAGAATTTTTTTTGCGTCCTTCCGCGTGCCAAAGCCGGCGTGCGAAAGAATTTTGTCCAGGCGCTCGGTCACTATGCCGCTCCGTTACTTTCGCTTTTCCAGCGGAATGTAGGCGCGCTCGGCGCAAACGTTCTTGTAGGCGGGACGATAGATGCGGCCGCCGGCAACGACTTCCTCAATGCGGTGCGCTCCCCAACCGGCGATGCGCGAAATGGCGAAGAGCGGCGTGTAAAGCTCGCGCGGAATGTCCAGCATCGAGTAAACGAAGCCCGAGAAAAAGTCCACGTTGGCGCAAAGCATTTTCTTTTTGCCGTGAAGCTCGTACAAAACTTTGGGCGCGATTTTTTCTATCTTTTTATACAGGCGGAATTCCTTTAACATTCCCTTTTCGCGGGCCAGCTTTTCGGCAAGCTCGTTCAGCAAAACGGCGCGGGGGTCGTTGACCGTGTAGACGGCGTGACCGATTCCATAAATGAGGCCTGTCTTGTCGTAAGCCTGCTTGGTCGCGATTTTTTTTAGGTAGGCTTCGATTTCCTTGTCGTCCGCCCAGTCCTTTACATGGGCCTTGATGTCGTCCATCATTTCCATCACGCGAATGTTGGCGCCGCCGTGACGGCTTCCCTTAAGCGAGCCGACGGCCGCCGCGAGCGAGACGGCGGAGATGTACCTCAAGCTCGCGACG
>CADCBK010000040.1:26281-27594 GCA_902799665.1 uncultured Spirochaetaceae bacterium
AAGACGAGTTGTTTCCGCCGCCGTGCTCGGCGTGGAGGATTAGCGCCAAGTCCAAAATCTGCGCCTCAAGCGGCGTGTATTTTTTGTCGGCGCGGATCAAGCGCAAAAAGTTTTCCGCGGTCGAAAGATTGGGAAGCGGGTTGTGGATGTACATGCTCTTGTCGTCGTAAAAACGGCGCTTGGCTTGGTAGGCGTAGGCGGCCAAGGTCGAAAAGCGCGCGACCAAGTCGATGCACTGGCGCATTATGTTTCCGACGGAACGGTCTTCAGGATTGGGATCGTAGGAATAGCTTGCCAAAACGCCGCGGGCCATCTTGTTCATGATGTCGTTGGACGGCGCCTTCATGATCATGTCTTCGGTAAAGTTTTCGGGCAAAACGCGGCGGCTTCCCAAGTACTCGCTGAATGTGGCCAGCTGCTTTTTTGTGGGAAGGGCGCCAAAAAGCAAAAGGTAGGCGGCCTGCTCGTAGCCAAATTCGTCGCGCTTTTCAGTGTCGTGGACCAAGTCGGCCACGTCGTAGCCGCGGTACAAAAGACGGCCTGGAATCGGAATCTTGTTCTTGTTTTCGTCAAGCTCGTAGCCAACTACGTCTCCGATTGTGGTAAGGCCCACAAGGACGCCGGTTCCGTTGGCGTTGCGAAGCCCGCGCTTGACGTCGTATTTTTCGTAAAGTTTGGGATTTATCGGGTCGTTCTTTTGGGCAAGGACAGTCAGTTGCTTAATGAGCGCTTTGTCAGTAAGATTTTTCATGGCATTCTCCTCGTCATCTTTTTTGAGCGGCTCGCTCTTTTTTTATTAGGAAACTATTATAATGAATCGCGCCCTTTTGTTCAAGATAGTCAGCGCCAGGCGTTTTAGGCAAAATGCGTCGGTTAGTTGAACAAATCCAACAATCTAAAATTCAGGCGAAAAAAGCGCGTTTTTTTTAAAGTTCCACTAAAAATATGCAAAAAAATCGATAAAAAAATCGTATCTTATAGTTGCAGCGGCAACACACGCGCTTGCAACGCTCGCGCGAACAGCCGCGCTGACAGCTACAAGGAGGTTTCGCATGGACGAAACAAAAATGGCGCTCACGCCGCAGGAAAAGTGGGAGCGGGCGACAATCGCCAACAACTTCATCTTCTACAAAGTGATGAGGAACAATCCAGATGTTTGCAAGGAGCTTTTGGAAATTCTCTTGGAATTCAAGATTGAGCGGATTGAAATGTCGCAGGAGGAAGTAATCGACATCGACTTTGCCAGCAAAGGAATCCGAATGGACGTCTACGCAAGGGACGCGGACGGTCTCAAGGCCTACAACATAGAGATG
>CADCBK010000041.1 GCA_902799665.1 uncultured Spirochaetaceae bacterium
TCGCAGCCGAGGCGGGAGTTCCGCTTACGTTCATAGTTTTTACATAGCAATCAGTAATTGTAGACCTGTTCATCATTGTGCCTGCAATACCGCCGATACAGGGGTAACTTTTAGTTCCCGTATTTATAGTAATATTTTCAACACCAAGATTTTTAACCGTACCGCCCGCATTAGCATCATCAGGATTGTGACCCATAACACCTATTATACCTGCTGTCATACCGTTTTTTGATTGGTCAGAGAAAGTTGATAGATTGATAGTTACATTTTTGATAATATGTCCGTTACCGTCTAATGTACCGTTAAATCTCTTTCCGCTTCCAAGACCATTCTGCGGTGTGGAATCCTCATAAGCGTAACAAATCGGTATATAGTTTGCGACGCTGCTCATATCAATATCCGTTGTCAGCTGATAATACTTATTAGTGTATGTTGCAGCATTACTGTTGGAATTGGTAAGTTCTGCAAGTTTTGTTAGGTCTGTTGCTGAGCTAATCAGGAATGGATCTGACTCTGTTCCGCTTCCTGAAAACGTGTTTCCCGATATTGTGAAAGTTCCTGGGCTGTTAATATTGGCTTCGCCTGTTTTCGCTTGGTTTTTCCATGCCTTAACTGTGTAGTTGTTTCCCGTTCCAACAACTGTGCAGTAAAGTGTTAAGCTGCTTCCTTTGGTTTCGCCGCTTATAGAACCTGTGTAAGTTCCAGAAAAGCTTGCGGTGGAAGCGGCTGGCGGGGTGGACTGGTTGGACGAATCGCTTGAATTATTATTGCAAGCGGCAAAGACGAACGCAAGCGACATTGCCGCGAGCGCCAAAACGATTTTAAGAGTTTTTTTCATAAAACTCCTCCATGTAAAATAATTTTATTCAGTCGCAAAAGCGAGCGTAGCGTTGCTTTTGCGACTGTGAAGTCTGTCAACTTCACAGTTCAGTATATACTGAACTGCCCGTTCCCCGCGTTCTTGCAAAGCCCGCCGCAATTCATTATAATAGATTCTATGCCTATCGAAAAAACAGAAATCGTAATCGGCTGCGAAATCCACACGCAGCTTTTGACTAAAACCAAGGCCTTTTGCGCTTGCGAAAACCGTTACGGCGGAATGCCCGACACCCGCGTTTGCCCGGTTTGCTTGGGACTTCCCGGAGCCATGCCGCGCGTAAGCAAGGGCTATGTGGAGCTTGGAGCGGTGGCGGGCCTCGCGCTCAACTGCAACATCGCGCGCTTCACAAAGTTTGACAGAAAGCACTATTTTTATCCCGACCTTGCCAAGGGCTATCAAATCACCCAGTACGACTTGCCCCTTTGCACGGACGGCTACGTTGACCTTCCGTTCTTTCATTATCCTAAGGACGAGCAGCCGGGTGGAACGAAATTCCGCCCCAACAACTTTAAGGGCGAGCCTTGCGTGAGCGCCGACAAAAAGTACCGCCGCGTCCGCATCGAACGCATTCACCTTGAGGAAGACGTAGGAAAGTCCCTCCACATGGAAGGAAAACATTCCTACATCGACTACAACCGTTCCGGCACCCCGCTTATCGAAATTGTAACAAAGCCCGACATGACTAGCCCGGAAGAAGCCGCGCTCTTCATGCAAACCGTTCAGGAAATTTTGCGCTACGTTCAAGTTACAAAAGGAAACTTGGAAGAAGGCAACATGAGATGTGACGCCAACATCAACCTCAACGTTTGGGAAGACGGAAAGCTCTATCACACTCCGATATCGGAAATAAAGAACCTCAACTCCTTCAAGGCCATCCGCGAGGCGTGTACCTACGAAGCCACCCGCCAGCTGGAAGAGTTCAAGACCGACAGGCAGGAATTCAACCCGGGCTTTAAGGTGACTATGGGCTGGGACGAGGCGGCCGGCAAAACTGTCGTTCAGCGAACCAAAAACTCTTTCGTTGACTACCGCTTTGTCGTCGAGCCTGACATCAAGCCCTTTAGCGTTGAGGAAGAATTGATTGAGCGCGCCCGCGGCCGCGTGGGCGAGTTGCCAGAAGCCAAGCGCACCCGCTTTAAGGGGGAGTTTGGCCTTAGCGACTTTGACGCAGAAACGCTCACGTCTACGCGCGAGCTTAGCTTGTGGTTTGAAGAGGCCGCCAAAAATTCCAAGAGCGCCAAGAGAACCGCCAACTTGATTTTGTCGGAACTGCTTGCGGTCCTTAACGAAAAGAACATGACAATCGGCGAGGTGGCCTTGACTCCCGCGCATATCGCCGAGCTTTCAAACGCTTTGGAAGAAAACAAAATCACTTCAAAGCAGGGAAAGGAAGTCTTTGCCAAAATGCTTTCCACAAACAAAATGCCTTCGGAGATTATCAAGGAAGAGGGCATGGAGCAGGTGAGCGACACAGGCCTTATCGAAGGCTTGGTTGACAAAGTTTTGGCTGAGAACCCCAAGGCCATCCAGGACTTTAAGGCCGGAAAGACAAACGTCGTCGGCTGGCTTATGGGCCAGGTGATGAAGCTTTCCCAAGGAAAGGCCAACCCCAAGCAGGCCACGGAACTTTTGAACAAAAAGCTTTCTGCAATGTAAAAAAAAACGCCCCAAACGGGGCGTTTTTTTTTGAGGGACTTGCCTAAATTAGTCGTTCAATGACCACAAGGCTCCCAATATGATTACATGGCCCGCGAAGTTGTAAAGCCAGGGCAAGAAGGGGCTAAAGTCGCCCTTGATGATGTCGCCGACTACAATCGCCACAAGCCAAACAATCATGATGATAAGGCCAAGCAAGTTGTCGAACTTTCCGAAGATGTCTTTGGTAAAGCATTCGATGACGAGCAAAACGCCCGCGACCAATTCGATTACGCCAAAAATGACGCCGAATGTCTTTCCGAGCCAGCCTGCCAAAGCCTTGGCTCCAAAGTCTCCGCCGCCCTGCAAGGCCCAGATTCCGCCAACGATGAGCATGCAGCCCAAGGCCAACTGAAGGATCAATCTTCCGATTGACTTAGCTTTCGCTGAATTTCCCATTTTCTTCTCCCCTTGTCAAATGACAAGATTATTGTTTTTTTCCGCCATGCGGAATATTCTCTAATTATAACACCGCATTAAAATTTTGGCAAATTTTTTTATCATTTTTTTTGCCTCTGACATTTTGCCAGTAGTCCGCGCAAGCGGACAGTCGATGTTACCACTAGCAAAATCACATGAAATGTGATATTGCCAGCAGTCCGCGCAAGCGGACAGTCGATATTACCACTAGCAAAAGCGCGCAAAGCGCGCTATTATGGTAGAATTATGGCAACTAGCAAAAAAAAGAGCGCGTTGGGAGCGGAAGTCATTTCCGTAAAGGGCGCGCGAGAGCATAATTTAAAGAACGTCAGCGTGGATTTGCCGCGAAACAAATTGGTCGTAATAAGCGGCTTGTCCGGCAGCGGAAAGTCGTCGCTTGCCTTTGACACGCTTTTCGCCGAAGGCCAGCGGCGCTACATGGAAAGCCTTTCCAGCTACGCGCGGCAGTTTATGGGAACGATGGACAAGCCCGACGTTGACTTGATAGAAGGCCTCAGCCCCGCCATTTCGATTGAACAAAAAACAACGCACAACAACCCGCGTTCCACCGTGGGAACCGTCACCGAAATCTACGACTACTACCGCTTGCTTTACGCGCGAATAGGAAAGGCTCACTGCCCAAACTGCGGGCGCGAAATCAACGAGCAAAGCGTTGACCAAATCATCGACACGATTTTGTCTTGGAGCGAAGGCGAGCGGCTTACAATCCTGGCTCCTGTCATTCGCGGAAAAAAAGGCGAGCACCAAAAAATTTTTGAGGACGCAAAAAAGGCTGGCTTTGCCCGCGCCCGCGTCGACGGAATCATGACTGACCTTGACGAAACCGTTAAGCTGGACAAGCAAAAAAAGCACACGATAGAAATGGTCGTTGACCGAATCATTTTAAAGGAAGGAGTCAGAAAGCGCCTTGCCGACTCTTTGGAAACCGCGCTGGAGGCCGCCAACGGAATCGTAATCGTTTTGCGCCGCGTTCCCAAGGAAGAGGGTGACACGGAAAAAGAAATTTTCTTTAGCCAAAAAAACGCTTGCCCCGATTGCGGAATTTCCATTCCAGAATTGCAGCCCAGGCTTTTTTCATTTAACAATCCATTTGGCGCCTGCCCCGAATGCACCGGCATCGGCCAAAAAATGGAATGGGACATGGACAAAATCATTCCCGACAAGTCAAAGTCTTTCAACGAAGGCGGCTTGCCTTTTTACAATCCCGAAAGCGAATGGTGCCGCTCGATGTTCGGCGCTGTAGCCGAGGCCGGAGACTTTTCTTTGGACACGCCGCTTGAAAAACTTTCCGCAAAGCAGTTTGGCTATTTAATTGACGGCGACGAAAGAAAAATCTTGCGCTGGGTTTACCAAAAGCAAAGCGGCGAAGGCTATTCCGAATACAAGCGGCCTTGGCTTGGCGTCATCGCCGACATGAGCCGCCGCCGCTCGGAGGCTTGGAGCGAAGCCCAGCGCGAGCGCATAGAGGAAAAGTTTATGTCGGTCAGCGAATGTTCTGTTTGCAAGGGAAAGCGCCTTAGGGCCGAGGCGCTGGGCGTCACTGTCGGCGGAAAGAACATCGTTGACCTTTGCGCCTTGAGCGTCGCCGACACGATAGAATTTTTTGAAAAGATAGAGTTCTCTCCGACGGAACTGCAAATCGCCGCGCAAGTGATAAAGGAAATCCGCGCGCGCTTGGATTTTCTAAAAAACGTAGGCTTGGAATATCTTACGCTGGACAGAAGCGCGGGCACCTTAAGCGGTGGCGAGGCGCAGCGCATTCGCCTTGCCACTCAAATAGGAAGCGCTCTTACCGGCGTAATGTACATTCTTGACGAGCCGAGCATCGGCTTGCACCAGCGCGACAACCAGCGCTTGATAGACACTTTGACGCGCCTGCGCGATTTGGGAAACACCGTAATCGTTGTCGAGCACGACGAGCAAACCTTGCGCACCGCCGACTACTTGGTTGACATGGGGCCTGGCGCAGGCGTAAACGGCGGTAGAGTCGTGGCCGCCGGAACTCCCGACGAAGTCGCAAAATGCAAGAAAAGCTTGACCGGCCAATACCTTGCCGGAACTTTGCGCATGGACATTCCCAAAAAGCGCCGCGCCGGAAACGGAAGTTTTATCGAAGTCAAAGGAGCGCGCGAGCACAACCTAAAAAACATTGACGTAAAGATTCCGCTTGGAACTTTCACTTGCATCACCGGCGTTTCTGGAAGCGGAAAGTCAACGCTTTTGAGCGACATAATTTTTCCCGCCGCAAGCAACAAGACTATGAGGACCAATTATCCTGTCGGCGCTTACGACAAGATTGAAGGTTTGGCCGCCATCGACAAGGTGATTAACATCGACCAAAGCCCGATTGGCCGAACTCCGCGCTCAAACCCGGCGACATATATCGGAGTCTTTAACGGAATCCGGGACTTGTTCGCTTCTTTGCCGGAAAGCAAGGCTCGCGGATACTTGCCGGGCCGCTTTAGCTTTAACGTAAAGGGCGGCCGCTGCGAAAACTGCCAGGGCGCGGGAACGATTCAAATCGAAATGAACTTTTTGCCCGACGTTTACATTCAGTGCGACGTTTGCCACGGAAAGCGCTTTAACAAGGAAACGCTTGACGTTTTGTACAAGGGAAAAAGCATCAACGACGTTCTTAACATGACGGTTGAGGAAGCCTGCGACTTTTTTGTTTCGATTCCGCACATTTCGCGCAAGCTGGAAACGCTTAAGTCAGTCGGCTTGGGCTACATTGAGTTGGGCCAATCCGCGCTTACTTTGAGCGGAGGCGAGGCCCAGCGCGTAAAGCTTGCCAACGAGCTTAGCAAGGTGAGCACAGGAAAAACCTTGTACATCTTGGACGAGCCGACGACGGGCCTTCACTTTGCCGACGTAAAGCAGTTGATGGGCGTGATTCAGCGCTTGGTCGACGCGGGAAACAGCGTCGTGATGATTGAGCACAACCTTGACGTTATTTGCCAAGCAGACTGGATAATAGATTTGGGGCCGGAAGGCGGAAGCGGCGGCGGAACGGTAGTGACAACCGGAACGCCAGAGTCCGTCGCGCAATGCAAAAAATCTTGGACAGGAGCCTTTATTAAGGAAACGCTGGAAAAAAGTTGACGGAATGATTCCGATAAAAAAAAGTGATGATAAAAAAGATTGCCTTTAGAAAAAAACTTTTCCTCGCTCTTGCCTTTTTGACGGCCTTGCTTTTCTTGCCGTCCGCGGCCTTTTGCGCCGATGAAGGCGCGGACGGCGTTCAAGGCAAAGGCAGTGTTCAGGGCAAAGGCAACGTTCAGGCGCAAAAGACGGAGCCAGGCCAAGACGCCGTTCAAGAACAAGGCTCCGCTCAAGAGCAAGGCGCCGCTCAAGAACAAGACGCCGCCGCCGACGGCTCGGCTCAAGCCGGCCAAGACGAAAAGGCCAAAAAGAAAGACAAGAAAAAGTCCAAAAAAAAGGAAGATGAAAAGAAGCAGGACGAAGCTTCTGAAAAGACAGTCATAACGATAATGAACGCGCTCAAAAGCGGAAACAAAAAAGACCCCAACAACGGCGACGAGCTTTTGACTTTTGAAGGCAATGTCCAAATATCGGTGGAGAAGGGCGGAACAAAAACAGTGGTCAGCGCCGACAAGGTTTCGTACAACCGCAAGCGCGAAATGCTTTTCGCCGAGGGCGCCGTGCAAATGGAGCAGACTGAAGCGTCTGGCGCGAAGCAGACTATTTCCAGCGACAGCCTTTTGCTAAACACGCGCACTTTGGAAGGCGTCTTTGACAATTCCCGCGTCGTAAAGGCGGAAAGCAACGCGATCAACTTGCCTAGCGGCTCTAAAATCACCGTGGCGTCCGACTTGTTCGCGCGCGACGACAGCGGCGCCATTTCGTTCAAGAACGGTTCGCTTACATTTTGCGACGAGGAGGAGAATCCCCACTGGAGAATCAAGGCCAGCCGCATTTGGCTTTTGCCGGGAAACGAGTTCGCTTTTTTGAACGCGCTTGTTTATGTAGGCCCGGTTCCAGTGATGTATTTGCCCGCCTTTTACTATCCAAAGGATGAGCTGATTTTTAACCCGGTCTTTGGCTACAGGAACCGCGCCGGCTATTACTTTCAGACGTCAACTTACTTGTTTGGCCGAAAGCCGCTTGACACAGGCTCTAGCTCGTCAAAGGAAGAGAAGGAAGACGACATTCTTGGCGACTACTTTAGCTTGATAAAACCGACCAAGCTTATGGAGCAAGAGCGCGAGGGCTTGATTCTGCACAACCTTGACAAGGAATTCAAGGGCGACACGTCTAATTACTTGAAGATACTTTTGGACTATTACACCAACATCGGCTTTTCAACCGGTCTTGCGGGAGCCTTTAAGGGAACGGATAGAATCCCGTCCATCGAAGCGAGCGCGATTTTAGGTTTTTCAAACACAGTTTTTCAGGATACTGGAAGCTCTTATTGGCATCCTTACGCAAAGAGCGGCGCGATCTATAAGGATGAATCTAACTTCATGGGCTTTAACCTTCCGTTTAGATACAAGGGAAATTTAAAGTTTAACGGAAGCTTTCCGTTCAATTATTCTTTGTCGATTCCTGTTTATTCCGATCCGTACTTTAACTACGACTTTGGCGACCGCAACGAAACGATGGACTGGTTCAGCTACCTGTTGAACAATCCCAATGTGGAGAACACGACAAAGACCGAGGACCAAAAGCGCGAGGCGGCGGAAATCAATACCTTTACATGGGACAGCAACGCCTCTTATACGATTCCCCTTCCTGAGTCAGTGAAGCCCTTTATTTCTTCGCTGTCGATAAACACATTCAACTCGTCAATCGCCTTTAGCGAAGCCTCGCGCGACGCAAAAAGCTACACGGCCAAAGAAATCGCCGATGAATTTCCAAAATACACGCCTGACAGAAAATTCTTTTATCCTTCGACAATCGCGCCTCTTAAAACCGGCTTGAAAATTTCGGGAACGATTTTTTCAACCTCCACGACAAGGAACAGGACGGTAAAAACCGACAAGACTTTGGCCGCGGAACTTAACGCCCATGACTTTGAGGAGAAGGCTGAAGGCCAAGGCGAAAAGGAAGAAAAGAATGACGGCGAAAAAAGCGGCGGGGAAGACAAGGAAGGCGGGGAGAGCGTCGAAGCCCTTTTTGCCCAAAGCGCCTTGCCGGATTTGTCGTTCTCTTTGCCAAGCTCGAATGCGTTGACGCCTTTTTCTTACTCCCTGGATTATTCTTTGTCACCCGACTTTTCTTCGCAGGTGACTTACGCTTCAGAGCCTTTGGCGACTTCAAAGGATTTTGACTTTAACAAGCCAAAATCTTCGTACATCCAAGTAAAGACTCCGGTGACGCTAAACTCAAACTTGTCTTTTTTTGACAGCTTTTTTTCTGTCACGAACAATATTTCGTTTGAGCCTTACTATCAAAAGCACCCCTACATCGCAGACCTTGAAAAAGATTCCTCCGGCCGCTCCAACGGAGGATACAGCGAGGCTGACAAGAAAAACTTGATTCTCGCCGACTACAAGGCCAGCTACATGAAGCTGTTCGGCTCCAATTCGATAACGCTAAAGCCCTTGGTTTACTTTAAGCATTTTAAGGACACGTCGGTTTCTTGGAACACTAACATAAACTGGGTCCGCACGGAATTCATCGGCGACGCGGACAATCCTGACTGGGACTATTTGACGGTTGATTGGACCGACAAGGAATCGATAACTTCGCACACGATGAGCGCCACGCTTGCCGCCAACGAATTTGACGAGCGCTTTAAGCAGAGCCTCACTTTGACCGCGACTCTTCCGCCGCAAGTGGACAAGTATTACGGAACGTTGAACTTGACATTTCCTTATGTGACATTGACGGGCGAAACCGGAATCTCAAAAAAAAGCGCGACGGATTCCACATGGAAAAAGGAGCCCTTTAGGCAGTCAATGTCGGTGTCGCTTTTTAACTCAAAGCTAAAGCTTACAGAGTCTTACAATTACGACATGGAAGAAAACCGCCATGACGACATGAAGCTGGCCTTGTCCTACGAGGGCTTGCAAGCCTCGTACACGATGCGCTACACAACCACTTACGACTTTGACAGCGACAAGGGCTGGGTGGCCGACAAAGACAAGGATTTTGTTCCCTATAGTTTTTCGTTGGCGTACAGCTCTTCAAACAAAAAATTCAAGGCATGGAAAAACAGAATCGAAATCACACCCGGCCTTTCTACAAGCATCTCCTATGACTTTGTCCGCCCGACGCAGTCTTATTTTATTTTCACTCCGTCCGTCACCTTTAGGCTGAACAAGCTCTTCTACATTAAGTTTGCCGCCGAGTCGCGAAACGACGTCATTTACCGCTACTTCCAGGACGCGGCGGGGCATCCAGGCCGCATTCCCGGCGAGACAAACCCGATTATCGACTTGTTGAACGGCTTTAGGTTTGACGACGAAAGCCTAAGAAAGTCAAGCGGCTTTAAGCTTAAGTCTTTCATAATTCAAATGACGCACGAGCTGCACGACTGGGACTTTAACATGAAGTTCAAGGTTTCGCCGCGCCTTATCAGCGACAGTTCCGGAAAAAAACACTACGACTTTTCGCCGTACTTTTCTTTGTCGGTTGTATGGCGCCCGATGGACAGCATCAAGACCAAGATTGCCGACAAGTACGGCGACTTTGTGCTTAACTCACGCGACAAGGACGAATAGGAGCTAGTCAAGGCGCGCTTCGCTTAAAGCCTTGACTAGCTCCTTTTGCGGCGCGAACAAAATTGTCGCGCCGCAATAGCGGTCAAGGCGCTCTGCGCTTGATGCCTTCGGCCAAGCGTTCGCTGGCGGGTCCTTCCAATCTTTTTTGCCTGCGTCCCGCATTTTATGTCCGCTTTTTTTATCCCTCTAATTGTAGAACAACTCGGCGCTCGTTGTAGAAGAGCAATATCGCGGCTCCTAGCGCGCAGCAGGCCGAGGCTACGGCCGCGACGATTCTGTAGCCGCCGCCGGACGCGCGCGAGATTGTGGCTAGGCTTGCAAAGGCCAGCATCGCCGCGCTTTGTCCCAGCTTAAATGCAAAGGTTCGCGCGGCGAAGAACATGCCGGATCTGTTTTGGCCTGTGGCGGCGGCTTCGGCCTGCGCAATGTCGGCCACCATCGCTTGCGGCAAAATGCCAAAGGCGGCCATCGGGAACGCCGCCGCCAAAACGATTATAGCGGCCTGCGCCATTTGCGGAAGCGCCAAACGCTCGCCGCACAAGCCGGTGAACAAAAAGTCGGCGACAAAAAAGCAAAAGGCCGCGACGACAATCTTTTTCTTTCCGAATTTTTTAGCCAAGACGTTCACCGGCAAATAGAAGAGCAGTGAGGCGGCGGTAAGGCCGACGAACATCGGCGTGGCGTATGTTTCGGGAAGCTTTAAAAGCGCTGTGACAAAAAACGGAAGTCCTGTTTGGAACATCGTCAGCGCGAACCAATAGATGACGTCTTGGCCGACGAAAATCCTAAAGTCCTTGTTTGAAAAAGTCTTGGCAAGCGACGAAAACATTGAGCTTTGTTCGCTAACCGTTCCTGAATCCTGGACATAGTCCTTTTCGTTCAGCGTGTAGGCCGGAACCAGCATTAGCGCGACCGCCAAAGCGCTGAACAGGCCGAATGTCAGGCGCATGGCTGGAACGCGTTCCATTCCGCCATTGATGAAGGCTGTCCAAAGCAGAGGCGCCAAGTAGGAGATTGCCGTTCCGACGATGAATGTAAGGGAAATGCTTGTGGAAAGCGAAAGCTTTTCCTTTTGGCTTTTGGCAAGCTCCGCAATCAGGGAAGTGTAGGGCGTGTAGTAGCAGGTCAAGAAAAAGTAGTATAGAAGGACAAAGACGATAAGCCAAACTGTGTTGATTGAACTGATTTTTTGTATAGGGGCGCAAAAAATCAAGGTCGTGAAAATTCCAAAGGGCAGGGCGGATTTCCGCAAAAAAGGAACGCGCCTTCCTAGCGGCGAGCGGCAGTTGTCCGAAAGGTTTCCCACCAAGGGGTCGGTGACCGCGTCAAAAAGGCGGCCAAGAGAGCCGACAAGGCCGATTATCGTAAGAAGGCCAAAAACAACGCGGCCTTGCGGAACAAAAAGCGGCATTCCGTTTTCCAATTCCGCCTGGGCCGGCTGGTAAAAGTAGACTAGCCAAGAGCTTACAAGGCCGCTCAAAATCGGCCATCCCAACTGTCCTATGGCGTATCGCCAAATCACGCTGCGTGTCAAACTTTTCATGCCTACTATTCTAGCGCAAAATTTGACTTTGCGGCGAAAATTCCTTATATTTAAATGTATGGCTAAGAAAAAAAACACAGAGAATGAGAATAAAACCGTTGACGGAGAGACAACGCAAATTTTGCCTGTCGAACAAATTTTGCCTCCGTCGCTGAATATGCTTTCCATACAGGGCCGCCCGATTTTTCCCGGCATTTTCACGCCCTTGCAAATATCAAACGAAGACGACCAAAAGGCTGTTGAGGCCGCGCTAAAGGCCGACGGCTTTATCGGAATCGTCTTGACCAAGGACGACAAAAAAAAGCCCTCGCTAAAAAATCTTTGCGCTGTAGGAACGGCCGCCCGCATCATAAAAAAGATCAACCTTCCCGACGGCGGAATCAACATTTTCATCTCTACGATAAAGCGCTTTAAAATCCGTTCCGCCTTGCATGAGCAAAGCCCGATGGCCGCGATGGTCGACTACCTTGACGAGGAAGAGGACAACACCTTCCAGGTAAAGGCTTTGACCCGCGCGCTTATCAGCGAGATGAAGGAAATCAGCGAGAACAATCCGATGTTCAGCGAGGAGATGCGCTTGAACATGGTCAACATCGACCACCCCGGAAAAATCGCGGACTTCATCGCTTCGATTTTGAACATCGAGAAAAACGACCAGCAAAAAATTTTGGAGACCGTCAACGTCCGCCAAAGAATGGAGCAGGTTCTTGTCTTTATCAAAAAAGAGCAGGAACTCTTGCGCATCCAAAAAAAGATTCAAAACGAAATCAACGAGCGCGTCGAAAAGAACCAGCGCGACTACTTTTTGCGCGAGGAGCTTAAGTCAATCCAGGAAGAGCTTGGAACGGACGCGGAAGGAACCGCCACCGACTACAAAAAGTTCAAGGAAAAAATCGAGGAGCTTAAGTTTGAGGGCGAGATTAAGGAAAGCGTGGAAAGCGAGCTGGCCAAGTTCCAAGTGATGGACCCCAACTCGCCCGAATACATCGGCACGCGGAACTTTTTGGAATTGGTTTGCGCCCTTCCGTGGAAAGAGTCGGCCGCCGAAGACTACGACATCCTTAAGGCAAAGAAAATCCTTGACGCGGACCACTACGGCTTGGACGACGTTAAAAAGCGCATCGTGGAATTTTTGGCGGTGCGCAAGCTTAAAAAAGACAACAAGGGCTCGATTTTGCTCTTGGTGGGGCCTCCAGGCGTTGGAAAAACCAGCGTTGGAAAAAGCATCGCGCGTGCGATGAACAAGCCTTTCTACCGCTTTAGCGTCGGAGGAATGCGCGACGAGGCCGAAATCAAAGGCCACCGCCGCACTTACATCGGCGCGATGCCCGGAAAAATCATTCAGGGACTAAAAATCGCAAAGAGCCGCGCTCCGGTTTTCTTGATTGACGAAGTGGACAAGATGGGGCAGGACTCGCGCGGAGATCCAGCAAGCGCTCTTTTGGAAGCCTTGGATCCCGAGCAGAACGTTTCGTTCCGCGACAACTACTTGGATTTGCCCTTTGACATTAGCGACGTTTTCTTTATCCTTACGGCAAACACCTTGGACTCGATTCCAGAGCCCTTGGTTGACCGCGCGGAAATCATCAGAATCCCGGGCTACATCGACCAGGAAAAAATCGAAATCGCCCGCAATTACTTGATTCCGAAAAACTTGGAAAAGAACGGCCTAAAGAAAGGCCAGGTAAAATACACGCCCAAGGCCCTTCTTAGAATAGCGGAGGAATACGCGCGCGAATCCGGCGTGCGCGACTACCAAAAGGCTTTGGACAAAATCAACCGAAAGATTGTCGCCGAGCTTTTGACCGCCCAAAGCGGAGGCGCGGACGGAAAAGCCGCCGCCGTTCAAGATGTCGCGGGCAAAAAAATTCAAGTCGACGCGGCCGACCTTGACAAGTATCTTGGAAAGCCTGTCTTTGACGAAAGCTCCATCAAGCGAGCGGCCAAGCCTGGCACCGCAATCGGCCTTGCCTGGACCAGCATGGGCGGCGACACTTTGCTTTTGGAATCGGTTTCCTTCCCCGGAAAAAGCGGCGGCTTGCAGCTTACCGGCCAAATGGGCGACGTTATGAAAGAAAGCGCTCAAATCGCCTTTAACTGGGCGAGGCGCTACTTAATCGCGAACGGAAAAAAGGACGCCAAGTGGTTTGACGAAAACACCGTGCACTTGCATATCCCGGAAGGCGCCACGCCCAAGGACGGACCAAGCGCTGGAATCACTATGGCCACCACCTTTGTCTCGCTTTTGACTGGAAAGACCATCAAGCCTAATCTTGCGATGACCGGAGAGCTTAGCCTTACAGGCCAAGTTCTCCCGATCGGCGGCCTTCGCGAAAAGACGGTGGCGGCCAAGCGCAATAAAATCAAGACGATTTTGATTCCCAAAGCCAATTTGCGCGACTTGGAAGAAACCCCGGATCGCGTAAAGGCCGGCATAAAGTTTGTTCCGGTAACGGACGTGTCGGAGGTTATCGCCGCCGCATTCTAGTAGCGGCGAGATTAAACGGTTGTAAGCCCAAAATGTAACGGCGCCGCATAAGCGGCAACATTCGCGCTCGCAACCAAACTCGCGCGAACAGCCGTATTATTTGGCCGCTCCGATTTCGCGCAGCCAGGGCAAAAGCAGGTTGTCGTTCCACTTTGTGTTGTGGACAAAGGCGTTATTGCCCATTCCAAAGCCGTGGTCGCCTTTTTCGCCAAGGATAAAGACGTTGTCAACGCCGGCTTTTGCCATGGCGTCGGCCATGCGGACGGAATTGCGGTAGTCCACCGTGCGGTCGTCTTTGTTGGCGATTAGGAATACCGGGCACTTTATTTTGTCCGCGTGAAGCTCAAGCGAAAGCATGTCCTTGCGCTCTTGGCTTAAGTCGTCGCGCAAAAGGCTTTTTCGGGAGCGGACGTGCGCGAGGTCGTCTTGCATAGAGACGACCGGGTAAACCGGCACGATGAAATTTGGCGCAAGGCTCACCTCCGCGTTTACTCCCAGTTTTTTTAGCTCGTCTTGCTGGTAAAATTCCGCGGCCATCAAAACCAAGTGGCCGCCGGCGCTAAAACCGGCCGCTCCGATTTTGTTGGGATTGATTCCGTATTGGGCGGCGTTTTGCCGAACGATTTGAATCGCGCGCTGGATGTCCTCCAGCATGGCCGGGTGGGCCCAGCCGTTTCCGCTGACGCGGTATTTTAGGACAAAGGCGGAAATTCCCTTGGAGCAAAGCCACAAGGCCACGTCCTTTCCTTCGTGGAACATTCCCAAGTGGTGGTAGCTTCCGCCCGGGCAAACTATCACCGCGGCGTCGGAAGTTTTGTCTATCGGCTTGTAGTAGTCCAAGCGCGAGCTTTTTCCTTGCATTGAGGGAACGCCGTCCCAAATTTTTTGGCGGACGGGCGTGATTTTTAGCATTGGGTATTCAGATGACGGGGCCGCGCAAAAGGCCGCCGCGGACATTGCCGCGAAAATCGCGAGCGTTGATAAAAGCTTTTTCATGCAAAACATTTTACTAAAAACGGGGCGTTTTTTCTAGTGGGAAAATTTCTCTCCGCTATTTTATGTCGG
>CADCBK010000042.1:0-19241 GCA_902799665.1 uncultured Spirochaetaceae bacterium
CCAACGGGGGTCTTTCTCTTCTCCGCTAATGATTTTACGGGCTTTTTCGTGGATTTCCCACCCGATTGAGGTGCGGTTAACGTCATTTCCTGCGGTCGTTATCGTGAAAAATAACGGCTCGTCTCTCGCATCGCCCGACCCTGTGGTCATTACATCCCACAAATCTCGGTTAGGTTGGGCGTGTAATTCGTCAAAAATACAACAGGAAACATTCAATCCGTGCTTGGTAAACGCCTCGGCAGACACCACTTTGTAGGTAGAACCGCTCGTTTTGTCGGTCATTTGCTTCAAAGATGGTTGTGCGTTCGTCCTTTTCGTTAGGGCAGGGGATTGTTTCATCATATCGTAGGCTACATCGAACACCAATGATGCCTGCGAACGGTCTGATGCACAGGAATATATCTCCCCGTTAACCTCTCCGTCTCCGTAAGTCATTAACAGGGCGATTGCCGCCGCTAACTCGGATTTTCCGTTCTTCTTGGGTACTTCCAAATAAACATATTGGTACTGTCTACGACCATTTTCGTCCACAGTACCAAATACGTCCTTAATTATCTCATACTGCCACGGCAGTAACTTAAACGGTACGCCTGCCCACTTCCCTTTGGTGTGCTTTAGGTTTTGGATGAAGTCGATGGCGTACATTGCGCGCTTATTATCGAACATCAGCCGTACTTACCCCTTTCAAGCAACGCCGCCATAGGGTCAGATTCGACCTCTTTTTTGGCTTGTGCCGTTCCCATCCTTGCTCTGCCGACAGGGGATAGGGCTAACTGCTCGCCGTATTTGGCGATATTCTGCCCCTCTCTGTCCATAATCTTTATCCACGGGTTCTCACGGCGTTCGCCTTTCTTGTCCGTGTAGTAAAGTTCGCCTGTCTGCCATTGCTTTTGGGCTTCAATAAAAATGGCTCTGCTTTCGCAATACGCACAAAGCAAGCCAATATCAAGGTCGTTAAGAATGTTAACGTCCAACTCCCGATAGAGTTTAACGAGCCGTTTCCACTCCTTTTTCGCCTCTTTAGATAGTTCTTTCGGCGGTTTTAACTCATCAGAGCATCCTTTAGGCTCTGCCGCCTCTCTTTTTTCGATTTCCTCTGCGGTTAACCGTCTAACCTTGTTGTCCATAACCGCTATCGGAATGGGTTTCCTGCCCATACTTACTCCTTTGTGTCAAAGACGTAAGATGTCTTTCCGGGAACCACGTCGTAGTAGGCCGCCTTGGCGAAATGCAGTTCGATGACGGACTTGTAGTAGTTCCACGCGGGGGTGGAAATAAGAACGACATCGTCCTTGTTCAAAACAAGGGTCATTATTGTCTTTATGACGTCGGAAGAGCCTGAGTGGATAAAGATTTTTTCCGTCGGGATGTCTAGCTCTTTGCTGATTTCCACCGCAAGCTCGTCCTCGCGCGTAAGGTCGTAAAGGCAAAGGTCTTCCATCGTTGCGTTGTGGAAGACTTCCAGCGCCTTGGGGCTTGCTCCAAAAAGGTTTTCGTTTACGTGCATGCGGCCTGTCGTTTGTTCCGTTCCAACAACCGAATACTGCTTTACGTCGGTGTAATTAGAAAGGTACTGGATGCGCTGGGTGTTGTTTACGAATTCCTCTTCCTGGAAGAATTGGTTGACAAACTCCTTGAACGACGGGTTGAATTCAATGATCTCTTCGGTCGTGTCAAATTCCTTGCATTCCTTGTCGTCTGTCTTGCGGATTTTCATGTTAAGGACGTCGATGTGCTTGGCGTAAAAGTGGTCCCAAAGCATGTACTTCATCTCTGGGTCGTAGTATTCCTTTACCATCAGCTCCTTGAATTTGTCCGAAAAGTCCTTGCGCCAAAATGACTCGCCGATGATGTACCAGCTTTTTTCGCCGCCGCGCTTGACTTCGCGCATGTAGCCGTTTTTGTCAAAGGCCTTCACGCAGTCTTCGTTGATGAACTCGTCGGAAAACTTTGCCGCGTAGTAGGAGTCGTAAACATAGTCGCGGTAAACGTTGTGGGCAAACCAGTTGTCGCTGCAGCAAACGTAGGAATTCTTAAGGTAGTCCTTGGCCGCGTAGAGAGAAGATATATTGTTTTTCTCCTCCCATTCGGTGTTGTCGATTATGATAAGGTCCTTGTACTTCTTTTTAAGCTCGTAGTACTTTTCCTTTAGGTAGCCGACTACTAGGATTATTTGGCGGACGCCCGCGTCATGCAATTGCTTGATTTGGCGCTCAACCATTGTGTCGCCCTTGATTTCAAAAAGCCCTTTGGGAAGGTAGTTGGAAAGGGGCATGCAGCGGCGGCTTCGGCCCGCGGCCATAATAATCGCGTTGTCCACCTTGTAGGGGGCAAGGGCTTCCATGCCTTTGGGCGTGACTTTGTACGCGCCGTCTCCGTCTTGCTCTATAAGGCCCGCGGCAAGACAAGCCTTTGCGCTTTGGCCGTCGGCGATTTCCTCGTTCCTGCGTATAGCCATCAGGCAATCAAATTCTTTTTCTGTCATAAGCCCTGAACTCCTATTATTTGCATCCTTCAGGCGGCTCGATTTGAGTCCACGAAGATGATTTAAAGATATTGTCTTTGACGAGCCACCACTCGTTTTTCTTTATGTCAAATCGATATGGATTTTTGTGCGCGTGCGGCAAGTGCTTGTCGCACGTCGTGATGACGACGCCGTCTTTTTTTAGAGGCCTTGTGTCAAGCGGAATCTCTTTTTGCGTAAAGGGATTCACGGGCTTTTCGATCAAGCCATTCAGCAAGAGCGAGGCCGCGTCGGCGTTTGTCATAAAGTCCATCTTTGTCAAAAGAGGCCCGTTAGCGTTAAAGTCCTTGAACATAAAAAGCGGATGGTAGTGGCCTCGGCCCCTGTAGGAAATGCCGGCAAGGCGCGAGTCTAGTTCTTCGTCAGGCTCCATGCAGTCTTCAAGCCCGATTCCGCCGTGGTCTGAGGCAATGATTATGCGGCAGTTGTCGTAAACGCCTTGCGCTTTTAGCCAGTCAAGCCATTCGCCGACGCGCTTCATCGCGGCCATTTGCGTGTGGTAGGTTCCGTCGTCTTTGTATTTTGAATTTCCGCGCTTTTTCGGCTCTTTCGCGGGAACATAGTCTGGCGCCTCAAAGAAAAAACTGTCGTGCGTCATTTCGTTCAATACGCTTATGTATGAGCCGCTTTCTGTTTCGCTTATGTCGGTGAGCTCGGGCAAAAAGTCCAGCGCGGAGTAGTTGTCGATGATTTTTTTCGCGTCGCGAATGTTCTGCTTGGAATTCAAGTAGGTTCCGTTTAGGTATATCGCTTCCCTAAGGCAAATGGGCGAGCACCTAAAGAAGCTGAAGAACAAAAGGTTTCGCTTTAAGATTTCCTCGGTGGAGTCAAGGTCCGCGGCGCCGGGGTTTGCCCTGTACCAATCCTGCGTGTAAGTGCCGATTGTTTGGTGGCCGTCTATGTCGTAGCCCTTTAGGAACGAAAGGTCGCAGTAGTTGCTTGAGTTTATCCATGTTGGGTCGTTTACGCTTGCTTTGTATCCCAACTGCTCGTTAAAGACGCGGGCAAGGACAAGCTGCGACTCGTTGACTTTTTGCTCGCGGGTAACGCCGGTTCTTCTTTGCATTTCGGCCGGCGTGTATTCGTAGCCTCCAAAGAGCGGAGGCGCCCCCAGCAAGGTGTGGCCGTTAAAGGAGGCCGCGTTGTCGTAAAAGACAAAGCCAGAGTACTTTTCGTTAAGGCTTGCGTCCTCGTTGAAAATTTCTTGGACTTTTGAGCCCGCGGCCCTGTCCAGCATTAAAAGGATTACGTTGGGCTGGTTCTTGGACAGATGGTATATGGGCTTTAGCTCAACCGCGTCCCGCTGCTTTTTTTCGGCTGCCAAAGCGTCGCTCGCGTTCTTGTGAATCGAGGCGGAGTTTGCCGCAAAACTTCCGAAAAGCGCGAAAGAGCAAATGACCGCCGCGGAAAAAAGAATGTTAATCTTTTTTACCTTTAGCGAAAGGACGCAAAGGACGGCGGCCGCGGCCAAAGCCAAAAGGTTTAAAAGCGAAACGGCTGACAGCGACTTAAAGTCAGTGATGTTCAAAAAAGTCAGCGATGCCGAAATGTCGCCGTAGCGAAGCATAAAGGGGTAGGCGTTTAAAAGCGCGGCCGCCGCTAAAAACGCGGCTCCAACGGCCATAAGCGCTTGGACTTTCTTGCTGAACAAAAAGTAAAGGCATGAAAACCAAAAGACAAAGATTGACGCGGCCTGCATCGCGGTGTTCGCGATGTAATAAAAAGGCGAGCTGTGGCCGCCTAGTCCGATGAATTCCGCCGCCGAAGACGAAATCAAGGACGATGGAATCGCAAGTCCAAAGAGAATGAAAAGCAAAAGGGCGCTGATGAAAAAAAGGCCGCCCCTTTGCTTTTTGTCTTGAACCAGCGGCTTTAGCGTTGTTTCCAAAAGCTTTTTCGCCGCCTTTACGAAAAGCGGCGAAAGCAACGCTAAAAAAAGAAGGCCTGTTAACGCGGCCTTGTACGCTTTTTTTGCCTCAAAGAAAAAGTTTGTGTACGCCGCTAAAAGCAAGCACGCCGCGCAAGCGCATATCCAAAAGACCTTCAGCGGGTTCTTCAGCTTGTAAAAGATGTTCTTTACAAGGCTAAAGACATTGTTCATCGTCCAGTATACGACAAGGCCCGAAGGCGAGTTGTACAAAATGGCGAGGAAGACCAAGGCCATTCCGTGGACTTGGATTTTTTCGCGCAAGGCAAGGCCCTTTGTGTAGATGATTCCCGCTATCATGTTGATGAGCGTCATCGCGATGGGAAGAACGTTGACCGGAAAGCTTCCGATATGGAAAGTCGCGTCGGGAACTCCCATGTCCTTTATGAACAAAAAGGAGACGCCTTTTAGCGTTTCCAGGTTCGACAAAAACTGGTAGGCCGCCATAAAGAAGGGCACCTGGATCAATAGTCCAAAGGAGGAGCGAAGGGCCATTATCGGGCTGTAATGGTTTTCTTTGTAATAGGCTTGGGTCATCATGTAGCGCTCGTCGCCCTTAAAGGCGTCCTTTATGTGGTCAAGGTCGCCCTTCATTTTCTTTTGGATGTCCCGTTCCACCTGCTGCCAATGCTCGGCCACGGCGTACAAGGGCAGGCACAAGAGGGTTATTCCCACGCTCACCCCGATGACAGAAAATCCTTGGTTGGACGTAATTTTAAGGAAAAGCCTGTATATTACTTCTATAGTAAGGTAAAGGGGGTAGATGATGAGTGTGTATAAAAGCGCTGCCATGTATTCTCCAAAAACGCTGACATTATACTACAACGCGCGCTTTTATTCAATATTAGGCGTGATTTGCTCCCACGACGCAGCCTTAAAGACGTTGTCCTTCACGCGCCACCATTCGTCGCCGCGGATGTCAAACTGATATGGGTTCTTGTGGTAGGTGGGGCGGTGGCGGTCGCTTGTCGTGATTATGACGCCCTTTTCCTTTATGGGCCGCGTGTCCAAGGGGATTTCCTTGGCTGTAAAGGGGTTCACAGGCTTTTCGATGAGGCCTTTCAACAGGAGCGAGGGGCCGTCCGCGTTTGTCATAAAGTCCGGCTTTTGCGCCAATGGGCCGTCCGCGTTGAAGTCCTTGAACAAAAAGAGCGGGTGGTAGTGGCCGCGGCCGTGGTAGCGGACATGGCTTGAAGGCGCGACCCTCTGGTCCAAGCCGGGGTCGGCTTCCATGCAGTCTTCCGTTCCGACTCCGCCGTGGTCGGCCGTGATCACTATGCGGGTGTTGTCGTAAACGCCTTGCTCTTTTAGCCAGTCAAGCCATTTTCCTAGCAGCTTAAGCGCGGCCATCTGCGTGTGGTAGGAAGTGTTTTGGCTGAACCTTGAAGTTCCGCGGTTTTTGGGAGAGGCGACAGGCCTGTAGTCCGGCGCCTCAAAGAAAAAGTCCGAGTGCGTAAGCTCGTTCATAAGGCTTATGTAGCTGCCGTTTGAAGTTTCCTCCACCTTGCACAGCTGGGGCAAAAAGTCCAAGACCGAATAGTTGTCGATGATTGTCTTTGCGTCCCTTGCGTTTTCCTTGGTGTCAAAGTAAGTTCCGTTGTTGTAGACGGCCTCGCGCAGGATTATCGGGGAAGCTCGGAAGAGGCTAAAGAAAAGCAGGTTTCGCTTTAGGATTTCTTCGGTGGAATCCAAGTCGGCGGCCTCCGGGTGGGCCTTGTACCAATCTTGCGTGTAGGCGCCGACGGTTTCGTTTCCTTCTATGTCGTAGCCCTTTAGGAACGAAAGGTCGCAGTAAGTGTTTGAGTTTATCCATACCGGGTCGTTGACGCTGGCCCAGTAGCCCAGCTGCTCGTTAAAGACTCGCGCGAGCATAAGCTGGCTTTGGTTGATTTGCTCTTTTGTGGAAACGCCTTCCTTTCCCCGCGCCTGCATTTTGTCGGCGGCGTATTCGTAGCCTCCAAAAAGCGGCGGCGCTCCAAAAAACGTGTGGCCGTTAAAGGCCAGCGCGTTTCCGTAATAAGTAAAGCCCGAAAACTGCTCGTAAAGCTTGGGGTCTTCCTTTAAGTTTTCTTGGACAAACTGCGCCTGCGCCCTGTCAAGCATTATCAATATCGCGTTTGGATGGTTCTTTGAAAGGCGGAAAATCGGAGAAAGGCCGCTTTCTTTTTTTTGGCTTTCTTCCGCCGTCGCGTAGGAGCGGTATTCCTTTTGAATCGCCTGCGCGTTTAAGGCCGTTACCGTCGCGCAAGTTATGATAAAAATGGCCAGGATTGAAGACAAGGCCTTTTTGACCTTTAGCGATAGGAGCGCGAAGGCCGCGGCAGCCAAAAGGGCCAGCAAGTTAAGAGCCGAGACTGGCGAGATTGACCTAAAATCGGCCGCCGCCAAAAAGCCAAGCGACGGAGATATGTCTCCGTAACTAAGCATGAAGGGAAAGGCGTTTATAAGCGCGGCGAACGAAAGAAAGGCCGCTGAAATCGCCGCCAGCGCCTGGACTTTTTTCCCGAACAAAAGGTAGACGCACGGAAACCAAAACAAAAAAATGGCGGCGGCCTGGAGCGCCGTGTTGGCTACGTACCAAATGGGATTGGGATGGCTTCCGATTCCGGCGAATTCCGACGGGGAGTTTCCGATAAGCGCGCTTGGAATCAACAGGCCAAACACAAGCGCGAGCAAGGCGCAAGACAAAAAGAAAATCGCGTTCCGCTCTTTTTTTTCTTGGACAAGCGGAAAAAGGATTCCGTCCAGCGCTTTTTTCGCCGCCTTTACAAAGAGCGGGGCCGCGAACACAAGCGCGAGCAAGGCCAAGAAGGCCAGCTTGTAGGCGGTCTTTGCCTCAAAGAAAAAGACAATGTAAACTGCCGCCGCCGCGCAAACCGCGCAAGAAAAAATCCAAAAAACCTTTAGCGGATTCTTCAGCTTGTAAAAAATGTTCTTCACCAGGCTAAAGACGTTGTTCATCGTCCAATACAAGACAAGGCCCGAGGGCGAGTTGTACAAAATCGCCAAAAAGACCAGCGCCATTCCGTGAATCTGGATTTTTTCGCGCAAGGCAAGGCCCTTTGTGTAGACGACTCCGGCGGCCATGTTGATTAGCGTCATCGCGATTGGAAGAACGTTTACCGCAAAGTTTCCGATGTGAAAAGTCGCGTCGGGTCTTCCCATGTCCTTGATGAACAAAAACGAAACGCCTTTTAGCGCCTCAAGGCCGGACAAAAATTGGTAGGCGGCCATAAAAAATGGAATCTGTATCAAAAGCCCGAACGACGAGCGCAAGGCCATTATCGGCTGGTAGCGATGCTGTTTGTAAAAAGTTTGCGTCATCATGTAGCGTTCGTCGCCGGCAAAGGTCTTTTTGATCCGGTCAAGGCCGGCCTTCATTTTGGCCTGCGTGTCGCGCTCCACCTGCTGCCAATGCTCCGCCACCGCGTACAAGGGAAGGCACAAGAGCGTGATTCCGACGCTTACTCCGATGACCGAAAGCCCCTCGCTTCCCGCGACTTTATGAAAAATCTTGTAGATGACTTCTATCAATAAATAAAGCGGATATATGATGATCGTGTGCAAAAACGCTGCCATGTATTCTCCAGTTTGATATTCTATTTTATATTAAACCTATGCTTTGTTCAACTATGAAAGCGGACCCGCCTATAGAGTCCGCTTTTTATGGTTGCGCAATGCCTTTTATTGTTGTAAAATAGCGGACATGAAACGTGTAGTGACATTTGGCGAGATTATGCTGCGCTTGGCCCCTCAGGACGGAACGCGGCTTTTGCAGTTTCCTTGTTTGCAGGCCACTTTTGGCGGAGCGGAGGCCAATGTCGCCGTTTCTTTGGCCAACTTTGGAATGGACGCGGCTTTTGTTTCCAAGGTTCCAGAAAATCCAATCGGAGAAGCCGCGCTTTCCCAGCTAAAAGGCTTTGGCGTTGACACGTCTTATGTTTTGAAGGGAGGCGAGAGGCTTGGCGTTTACTATATGGAAAAGGGCGCTGGCCCGCGGCCAAGCCTTTGCGTCTACGACAGAAAAAATTCCGCGGTTTCACAAGCCGCGCCCGGCGACTTTGACTGGCCCGCGATTTTAAGGGGAGCGGCCGCCTTTCACTTTACTGGAATCACGCCGGCGCTTTCAAAAAGTTGCGCCGCGCTTTGCCTAGAGGCGGTTAAGGCCGCAAAAAAAATGGGCGTTCTCGTTTGTTGCGACCTGAACTTCCGCAAAAAGCTTTGGACAAAGGCCCAAGCCAAAAAGGCGATGACAGAGCTTTGCCGTTACGTTGACGTTTTGATTTTAAACGAAGAGGACGCCGACAGCGTTTTTGGAATCAAGGCCTCCGCCTCAAACATTCAGGGCGGAAAGCTTAGCGCCGAAGGCTACAAAAAAGTCGCCCAGGAACTTTTTGAGCGCTTTAACCTTAAGGCCGTCGCCATCAGCCAGCGCGAGTCCTATTCGGCAAGCGACAACGGCTGGTCCGGCCTTTACTTTGAGCGCGGCGGAAAAATGTTCGCGTCCAAAAAATACGACCTCCGCATCGTTGACCGCGTTGGAGGCGGCGACGCCTTTGCCGCGGGAATCATTTACGGCGTCCTTAACAAAATGCCGGCTCAAAAAACGGTGGACTTTGCCGCCGCAGCCGGCGCCTTGCAGCAAACGATAGAGGGCGACTTTAGCCGCGTCTCCATCGCCGAAGTGGAACGCCTTGCCGCCGGCGACTCCAGCGGCCGCGTGTTGCGGTAATGAAGACCTTGCCGTGGCGGCTGAAGTTAGTCTTGAATTGATTGAATTCGGTAAAAAAAACGCGAGGGAGCGGGGCGACTGGAGGCAACACTCTGATTGCGCCTGCCGCAAAAGCGGCAGCGTGCAATAGTTACAAGGCGCAATCAGCGTGTAGCGACGATATCGAGCGGTGCCTCCCAGTCGCATCTGCGACCGGGAGTTTTTTTGTTGACGAGTTATTTTAATTTTTTGCTCTAAGTTCGCGCGCCGCCTCGACAAGATTCTTCAAACTTGGAATCGTCTCCGCTTCGCCGCGAGTCTTAAGGCCGCAGTCGGGGTTGACCCAAAGCTTTTCCTTGGGAACCTTGGCGAGCATCTTTTCTAGCGCGGCCAAAATCTCTTCCTTGCTTGGAACGCGGGCCGAGTGGATGTCGTAAACGCCGGGGCCTACCTCTGTGCGGAAGTTGGCGGCCTTTAGCGCGTCCAAAATCTTAAGGTCGGCGCGGCTTGCTTCAAATGTGATTACGTCGGCGTCCATGTCGTCGATGTCTTTGATGATGTCGTTGAACTCAGAGTAGCACATGTGCGTGTGGATTTGCGTGTCGGCCTGAACGCCTGAGTGAACCAAGCGGAAGTCGGGTATTGCCCAATCCAAGTACTCGGAGTGCCAGTCGCTCTTTCTAAGCGGAAGCTTTTCGCGCAGGGCCGCCTCGTCGATCTGGATGATTTTGATTCCGTTCTTTTCCAAGTCCAAAACTTCCTCGCGGATGGCAAGGGCGATTTGGATTGTCTGCTCCTTGATTGGAATGTCTTCGCGCGGGAAAGACCAGTTGAGGATTGTGACCGGGCCTGTAAGCATTCCCTTCATCCACTTCTTTGTCTGGCTTTGCGCGAACTTTGACCATTCAACTGTGATCGCTTCCTTGCGGCTCACGTCGCCCCAAATTACCGGCGGCTTTACGCAGCGGCTTCCGTAAGACTGAACCCAAGCGTTTTCCGTAAAGAGGTAGCCCTCCAAGTGGTCGCCAAAGTACTCGACCATGTCGTTTCGCTCAAACTCGCCGTGAACCAAAACGTCAAGGCCAATCTCTTCCTGCTTTTTGACCCATTCGGTGATTTTGTCCTGGTTGAATTTGACGTACTGCTCTTTTGTGATGGCGCCCTTTCTAAAGTCGGCGCGGTTCTTTCGCACTTCCTTTGTCTGCGGGAAGCTTCCGATTGTCGTCGTGGGGAAGAGGGGAAGCTGGAATTTTTCATGCTGAATCTTTTCGCGCTCGGCAAAGTCGGGCTTTCGGACAAAGTCCTCGGGCTTAAGCGCCTTTACGGCGGCCTGGACTTTTTCGTTGGCCTTCACGCGCTCTTCCTTGAAAAGCTCGTCGTTATTCTCTCCAGCGGCAATCTCGGCGATTTCGCGGATTTTTTGCTCGGCGAAAGAAAAGTGCTTGAGCACGTCGGCGCCCAGCTTTGTCTCGTTGGCCGTCGTGTAGGGAACGTGCAAGAGCGAGCAGGAAGTTCCCGCGTAAATTCTATCCTTGTCAACGGCGCCTTCAAGGTCCTTGAGCAAGGCCTCGACCTTTGAAAAGTCGCTTCTCCAAATGTTCTTTCCTTTTACGACGCCCGCGAACAAAACTTTGTCCTTGGGAAAGCCCTTCTTGACAAGGTTAAGCGTTTCCTTTCCCTCAACAAAGTCAAGCCCGATTCCGTCAAAGGGAAGCGCGGTGACTGTGTCGTAGCTGTCGCGAATGTCGCCGAAATATGTCTGCAAGTTGACCTTGACTTTTTTTGCGGCCAAGATTTCCTTGTAAAGCGCCTCAAAGAATTTCGCGCTCTCGGAATCCGTGTCAAACACAAGCGCCGGCTCGGCGATTGAAATCCATTCGGCTCCGGCGGCGTGGACTTGCGCGAGCAAATCCTTGTAGGCGGCGGCCACGGCGGCCTTGTAGTCCTCGCGCTTTTTTCCGTCCGCGTATGTCGCGAACTTTAGGAAAGTGTAGGGGCCGATGACGGCGGGAACTGTTTGGATGCCAAGGTTCTTGGCCTCTGCGAACTCGCTCAAGACTTTTTCGGCGTCAAGCTTGATTTTTGAAACGCCGTCCAATTCCGGCACGATGTAATGGTAGTTTGTGTTGAACCATTTTTTCATCGGAAGGGCCTTTACGTCGCCCTTAGTTCCTTGGTAGCCGTGCGCCATCGCGAAGTATGTGTCAAGCGCGTTAAGGCCCAAAGTCTTGTAGCGCTCGGGAACCGCTCCCAGCATCACGGCTGTGTCCAGCATGTTGTCGTAGTAAGAGAAGTCGTTTGAAGGAATCAAGTCGATTCCCGCGTCGCGCTGCTTTTTCCAGCCGTAGGCGCGCAAGGTTTTGGCTATCTCTTTAAGCTCGTCGGCGCTTGAAGGCTCGGCGAAATATTTTTCCTCGGCGAATTTCAACTCGCGCTTGGAACCAATTCTAGGAAATCCGATAACAAATGTCTTATAGTTGCTCATGGGCGGAATGTTAGCAAAAATCGCGCGTTTGTTCAATTAAAATGTTTCTATTGCGGGTTATAGTTTTTGACTATGGGAACGCGCTGCATTGGTTGCGCAAAATTTAATTGAAAAATTAGATAAATTATGGTATATTAGAAAAGGAGGCGTGGAATGGCAAGAAAAGAGTTTTGCGAAAAAGACGGAATTTTAATCACCTACACGGACAATGACGTTTGCTTTGAAGACTGCAAAACTGCGGAATCCATTTTGCTTTCAAATGACGGAACGGTGATTCATTCAAACTTTGACAAAAAACGGAATGAGTATTTTATGGGATGTTTAAAGAAAATTTATTCCGCAATAACAACGTTCCGCTCGCTTGATTCTTTGGAGACCGCCTGATGCCTCAGTTTATTAGAGCCGCGGGGTATAAAATTTATTTTTGGTCAAACGAAAATGACGAGCCAATTCATTTTCACGCCACAAAGGGGAATCCGGCTGAAAATGACACAAAAGTGTGGCTTTTAAAAAACGGCTCATTTAAAGTCGCTCACAACAAAGGTCAAATTTCTGAAAAGGATTTGTCAAAGATTTTTTCCGTTATGCAGGCCTACTATTTTGAGTTCGTCCAATTTTGGAAAACGTATTTTGACGGCGAAGTGAAGTTTTATGAATAGTTTTTAACGCTTGCGCCATCCGCGTATTTTAGTAAAGACACTAAAACTCTATGCCGAGGGCTTGACACAATTTGTATTTTTTGCTAAATTGACTATCACACGCGGGGATGGCGGAATTGGTAGACGCGCTAGCTTGAGGTGCTAGTGGTGAGAGCCGTGGCCGTTCAAGTCGGCTTCTCCGCATAAAGGCTGCTTCTGTAAAACGAAGCGGCTTTTTTTTTGACAATAATGATAGGAGCGAATATGAAACCAACACTTTTAGTTTTGGCGGCCGGAATGGGAAGCCGCTACGGCGGAGTAAAGCAGATTGACGCCGTCGGAAAGAACGGCGAGTGCCTTTTGGACTTTGCCAACTACGACGCGAAAGCGAGCGGCTTTGGAAAAGTCGTTTTCATAATCAGAAAGGACATCGAGGCGGATTTCCGCTCCCGCTTGTTTGACAGAATCGCCGCCAACTTTGACGCCGAATACGTCTTCCAGTCGCGCGAGTCTCTTTTGACCGCAGACGAAATCGCAAAGACAAGCGAGCGCCAAAAGCCCTGGGGAACGGTTCACGCCGTCCTTTGCGCGCAAGAAAAAATCCACGAGCCTTTCGCCGTCATAAACTCGGACGACTACTACGGCCGCGAAGCCTTCAAGACTCTCGGCCAATACCTTTCTACCATCTCCAACGATTCCACTGACCACGCGATGGTCGGCTACGTTCTTGGAAAGACGATGAGCAAAAGCGGCTCGGTCTCGCGCGGCGTTTGTTCGGTAAAGGACGGCCTTTTGGACGGAATCGTCGAGAACACAAAAATCTACTACGGCGAAGGCGGAAAAATTTTCAGCGACCTTGGCGACAAGACAATTCCGCTCACGGGCGACGAATGGGTCAGCATGAATTTGTTCGGCTTTACGCCCAAGGCCTTTGAAGGCTTTAACGAATACTGGGAAAACTTTAAGAAGACCGGCCTTTACACTCCCAAGCAAGAGGCTCTCTTGCCGGTCGCGGCCAGCGACATCGTAAAGCATGGCGAGGGCGTGATAAAATTCTTCTCCTCGACAGAAAGCTGGTTCGGCATGACATATCCAGAAGACCGCGAAATCGTCAAGCAGGAAATCGCCGCCAAAATCGCCTCGGGCTACTATCCCGAAAAATTATGGACTAAATAAAAAAAATGGCGGCTCCCGGTCACGCTCCGGCATCGCAAAACCGCTCGATATCGTCGCTACACGCTGTTTGCGCCTTGAAACTATTAACGCTGCCGCTTTTCGCGGCAGGCGCAAACAGAGTGTTTTTGCATGCCGTCCGTTCCCTCGCGCCGCCTTTTTGGTTTTTCCATAATTTTTTTTGCAAGGAGATTATATGAAAAAGCTTTCCGCGCTAAAGATGGACAAGGTTTGGGGCTACGAGTTGTGGATCGCCTCGACGCATCCCAACGGCCCGCAAAAAGAGTTCGTCGAATTTTGCGGCGGCCCCTATCCGCTTTTGGTGAAGGTGATCCAGGCCGACCAATCTTTGAGCGTGCAAGTCCACCCGGACGACGAGACCGCCGCGCTCTTGGAAGGCCCCGGCAACGTCGGAAAAACCGAGTGCTGGTACGTCCTTTCGGCAAAGCCCGGCGCGAAGCTTGTCTACGGCCTTAACGGAAACCCCAGCCGAGAGCAAGTCTCCGCTGCCATCGAACAAAACGCGCTTGACCCGCTTTTAAACCAAGCCGAAGTCCACGCAGGCGACTTTGTCTTCATTCCGTCTGGAACTGTCCACGCGATAGGCGCGGGCCTTCGCTTGATGGAAGTCCAGCAGTCCTGCGACATAACCTACCGCTTGTACGACTGGGGCCGCCCGCGCGAGCTTCACGTTCAAAAGGGCGTGGCCAGCGTAAAGAACGAAGGCTTGGCCAAAATCGCGCGCTTTCCCGGCCGCTTTGACTGCAAGTATTTTAGCCTTGAAGAAATCGCTGTGGCGGGCGAGGCTCGCTTTAAGAACGAGTCGCAAGCGGACAAAAATCCCGCGGCTGTCCAGCTTGTCTACGTTTTGGAAGGAAGCGGAACTGTTGAAAGCCAAAAATGCGCGGGCGGCGCCTCTGGGCCTTGCGAACAGTTCTCCGCCGAGGAAATTTTCGCGCTGGCTCCCGGCGAGGAAGCGGTCTTTAAAAGCCAAAACGCGCGCGTCCTAAAGATTAGCGCGAACTAGGAAGGGCGGAGTCTTTTTTTTTCAATGTCCGACGTTCTGTTTGCCGCAAGGCGGGCGGGCGGCGGATTTTTTTTTGCTATACAAGTTTTTTATTTTGTGGTATAATCCTTTTCGGAGGTGCCGTATGTCAGATCCAGCTTTTGCAGATTTTACAGATCAAGCGCTTTCTCTTTCTTATGAACAAACGCTTATTTTAATGGGGCGGTTGTTGGAGTCTTTGAAAACAAATGGCTGTTGCCATGTGGGAGGAACTGAAAAATGACACATGGTGAAATTTGGACAATTGATTTTGGTGTGCCAGTTGGAAGCCTTCCTTCAAAAATACGTCCTGCGGTCGTGATGCAGAATGAGTTGCTTGGAATAAAAGATTTGAACACGGCCGTTGTCATTCCTTTCACCTCAAATATTGGCCGAGCGGAATTTGAACCAAATATCCTTCTAAAAAAAGAAGAAACGGGGCTTTCAAAAGACTCGGTAGCTGTCATTCATCTTATTGGCGCGGCAAACAAATTCTGCTTTGAAAAGAAAATTTCAAAACTCTCTGAAGAAAACTATCAAAAACTTGTTAACGCTGTTCTGCGATTGATTAGGAATAAGTGAAATCATTCTCCAAACCGCGCTCTTGAAACAATTCTTCATAAATACTATAATTCTTTTATCGAGGTAAAGTTATGGCAAAAGACATCGATTGGGGAAATCTTCCCTTTGGCTACATGGAAACGACAAAAAGCTTTGTCGCCAATTTTAAGGACGGAAAGTGGGACGAGGGAACGCTCACAAGCGACCACTCTGTCACAATCAGCGAATGCGCGGGCGTCTTGCAGTACGCCCAGACTTGCTTTGAAGGCCTAAAGGCCTACACAACCGCCGACGGAAAAATCGTCACCTTCCGCCCAGACCTCAACGCAAGCCGCATGGCGGATTCTTGCCGCCGCCTTGAAATGCCGGTTTTTCCCGAAGACCGCTTTGTAAAGGCCGTAATCGAAACCGTAAAGGCCAACATTGAATGGGTTCCGCCCTACGGAAGCGGCGCCACCCTTTACATCCGCCCGTACATGTTCGGAAGCAACGCCGTCATCGGCGTAAAGCCCGCCGACGAATACCAGTTCCGCATTTTGGTCACGCCCGTTGGACCTTACTTTAAGGGCGGAGTGAAGCCGATAAAGATTCGCATTTCCGACTTGGACCGCGCCGCTCCCCACGGAACGGGCGACATCAAGGCAGGCCTCAACTACGCGATGAGCCTTCACAACATAGTCGACGCGCACAAATGCGGCTACGCGGAGAACTTGTACACAGACCCGGCCACCCACACTTACATCGAGGAAACAGGCGGCGCCAACGTTCTCTTTGTGTCAAAGGACGGAAAGCTTGTGACGCCAAAGTCTAATTCGATTTTGCCTTCAATCACGCGCCGCTCTTTGATTCACGTCGCCAAGGAATACTTGAAGATTGAAGTCGAGGAGCGCAAGATTGACAAGGCCGAGCTTCCTAATTTTGTCGAAGCCGGTCTTTGCGGAACGGCTGCCGTCATTTCTCCAATCGGCGAAATCGACGACCACGACAAAAAGATCATGCTCCCCAGCGGAATGGAAAAGTGCGGCCCGGTAATGCAAAAGCTCCGCGACACTTTGACCGGCATCCAAATGGGAACCGAAAAGGCTCCCGACGGCTGGGTCGTCGAGATTAAATAGTTTGATTTCCGCCAAAGCGCGGAATTATAAGGAGGAAAATATGAAAAAAGTGTTTAAGTCGACGGCGCTTTTGTTGGCGCTGCTGGCGGCTTTTGCATTTGTTGGATGCAGCAATTCAAGCGGTTCTGGCAGCGGAGATCCCGATTGGCAGAATGTCACTAATTTGAGCGATATGGTTGGAACATGGGTATATTCCGCCAATGTTCAAGGATTGAATGAGAAGGACATTTATACAGTTGGCTCGGGCTATGCCACGTCTTTTGAGGCGGATGTTGACTATTCCGCCGCGTCTCCGGTAGTTCAAGCTGCAATTATAATTGTTATTGGAACTTTGGAAGCCGGTGGATACACATGCAACAACGATGTCGTTGCGAGAAAGCTTAAAGTGACTAAAAGTTATACAGCTTCTGAGTTTTCAACCTTTGTTTTGGGCGGCGGCGTAAAGATAAACTCTGCCAAGGACAAGGTTAAGATTAAAGACATTCAAGGCAATGAAGCTGTGTTTGTAAAGCAATGATTTGTTTTTTTAGCTGGAAGATATGATAGTAATGAAATTCGGCGGCTCCTCTGTCGCCAACGCGGAGCGCATTAAGCATGTGGCTTCAATAATTCAGGCATACAAAGACAAAAAGCCCGTCGTCGTCCTTAGCGCGATGGGCGACACAACAGACCACTTGCTGGACGCCGCCGACGCGGCGCTTGCGGGAAACGTTGACATAAGCGGAGTGGAAAAGCTTCACCGCGATTCCGCCGCCGAATTGGGAATCGACTTTTCTCCCTTTGAGCCGCTCATGCAAGAGCTCAAGCAGCTTTTGACCGGCATCTCGATGATTAAGGAGCTTACCAAGCGAACCCGCGACTACTTGGTTTCGTTTGGCGAGCGCCTTAGCGTCCGCATGATGGCGGCCTTCTTGAACAAGGAAAAAACTCCGGCGCGCTTTTTTGACGCTTGGGATTTGGGAATCGTAAGCGACTCAAACTTTATGGCCGCCGAGCTCTTGGACGAAGTTTGGAAAAACATTCCGATGGAACTTAACTCCTACGCAAGCGGCGCCGCCAAAGAGATTCCGATCGTAACCGGCTTCATCTCAAAAGACAAAAAGGGCGACATCACCACGCTTGGCCGCGGCGGCTCTGACCTTACCGCCACGATCATCGGAAGCGCGATGAAGGTCGACGAAATCCAGACATGGAAGGACGTTGACGGCATCATGACAAGTGACCCCCGCTTGTGCTCGGCCGCGCGCACGGTTCCCGAAGTCACTTACGAAGAGGCGCAGGAGCTTGCCATGTTCGGAGCGCAAGTCCTGCACCCGCGCTCGATGGTTCCCTGCCTTAAGGCCGGCGTTCCCGTCCGAGTGAAGAACTCATACAACATTCAAAGCCCCGGCTCTATCATCGTGCAAAAACATTCCGGGGCCGTTCCCAAGGTTTGCGCGATAACGGCCGTAAAGGGCGTCACGCTCATCGACATCACCAGCGCGGGAATGCTTGGCGCGGCGGGTTTTTTGGCCCACATCTTCAACCAGTTCTTAAAGTGGAACGTAAGCATTGACGTAATCGCGACAAGCGAAGTCAGCGTCTCGCTTACGGTGAACACAAAGGCTGATCTTACCGGCTTGCTGGAAGACCTCCGCCGCGTCGCGCAAGTGCAGGCCAGGCCCGGAAAGGCGATTGTCACCGTGATTTGCGACGCCACAAAGTCGGCCGACGTTTTGTCCACAGGCCTTGTGGCCTTGGCCGCGGCAAAAATCAATCCGCAAATGATTAGCCAGGCCGCGTCGAAGGTGAACATAAGCATGATCGTTGACGACGCCCAGCGCGACGACGCCGTAAAGGCCTTGCACGCCGCGTATTTTGAGTAACGGAAAGATTAGTTTTAGGAGCATGACATGAAAATCGCTTTGGTTGGTTTTGGAAAGATGGGACATATGATTAAGGACGCGGCCATTGAGCTGGGCCACGAAGTTTGCGTCACGATTGACTCGTTCGCGCCCGACGCGGACGTGAAAAACGCCGGCGCCGACGACATTGTCCGCGCGGTGAAGTCCAGCGGCGCCCAGGGCGTGATTGAGTTCACGCATCCGAGCGCGGTCGTCCAAAACCTCAAGGCGCTTGTTCCGCTTGGCCTTCCGCTTGTAGTCGGAACGACAGGCTGGGCAGACTCCGAAAAAGAGATTGGCGAACTTTGCGCGTCCACCGGCGGAACCCTTGTCCGCTCATCAAACTTTTCGACAGGCGTTAACGTTTTTTATAAAATCATCGAAGAAGCGGTCAAGCTTATGAACTCCTACAGCGAGTACGACACCGCGATTTGGGAGGCCCACCACAGCCAAAAGGCCGACAGTCCCAGCGGAACCGCCTTAGAAATCGCTCGCCGCGTGATGGCCAACAATCCCAACAAGACAAAAATGGTCGTCGACGCCTTCCACCAAAAGCCGGACGCGTCGGAACTGCACGTTTCCTCCACAAGATGCGGCTCGATTCCCGGCACCCACACTGTCTTCTTTGACAGCCCGGCCGACACGATAGAAATCACCCACCGCGCGCGCGGCCGCCAAGGCTTTGCGATCGGAGCCGTCCGCGCCCTCATTTCGCTTGACAACGCCCTAAAATGTGGTAAAATTCAAAAGGGAAGGATTTATTCTCTAAGCGATTTATAGCCGGGCGGAGCGCGTAGCGCGACTGCAATACATTGAGAGGCCTCGTTTCCGACGGAAACGAGAGCCGAGCGGAGCGTTCATGGTAGATTTTCAAAAGGTAGTTGACGGAATCGGCGCGATGGCCTGCGTGGTTTCGGTCGAAAGGCTAGAAGGCGGCCGCGCCGGAAAGATTAGGATTGTGACCGGAAACAGGGCTTATATCGACTCAATCGAAAAGCCGGCTCCCGGAACGGAAATGCTCACCACAAAGTTCACGCCTAACGCCGAATACACGACATACCTTACCCGCGACCTTAACTTTGAAGACTTTTGCTACCGTTCCGCGGTCAACAAAAAATGCCTTCATTCATACGTTCACCCGGACCGCTTTGATGTATGGTTCAACATGACTTTTTTGCC
>CADCBK010000042.1:19281-19869 GCA_902799665.1 uncultured Spirochaetaceae bacterium
TTTTGAAAATGTAAATTTACATAATGGAAATAAATTTCGAGGCGCAGGCCGAAAGGCTTTCCAACATTTCAGGCGACATGGCTAGCGCCGTGCTTGAAACTTGCGTCAAGCTTAGGGGAACGACTGACTTTGTTAAAACCATGGGCGACGTTCTTTTTGACATAAGGGAGCTTTGCGGCGCCGAGTATTGCGGCATCCTTACGATAGACGACTATGAAAAATCCTGCTCCGTTTTGGGCGAGTCCATCAAGGAGGGAAGCCGCCTAAAGTCGATGAACGAATACATCGACGAAAACTTCTATGACTTTGTACAGACTTGGGAAGCGACGATTGCCGGCAGCAACTGCCTCATCGTGAAAAACGAGCAGGACATGGACGTCGTCCGCGAGCGCAATCCAGCTTGGCATGAGTCCCTAAAGTCCGCCGGCGCCAACCGCATAGTCTTGTTCCCGCTAAAGTCGCGCGGACAATTGTTGGGCTACATTTGGGCCTTGAACTTTAACGCCGGAAACGCGGTCAAGATTAAGGAAACCTTGGAGCTTACGACTTTCATCCTCGGCTCCGAATTGGGGAGCCACTTGCTTTTGG
>CADCBK010000043.1 GCA_902799665.1 uncultured Spirochaetaceae bacterium
CGCCTGTCGAGTGAGCTGCAGGAGGGCGTGGATGCCCGGCACCATGTGCTGATCGAAAAGAGCAGATACAACCAACAGCTTGAGTCTCGCGCTGCCTGCCTTTTGGCAGTGCAGGATTTCATAGACAACGGAGGGATACAATAATGGATGCAGTGTTGAAAACACTCCGAGAGAAAAACCCGGGCCTGAAGCTCTTCAGCGTCCTGGACCCGGAATTTCGCGGATACGGGCGCGTGCTGAGCGCCGAGACCGGTGAGCTTTCGGCGGCGATGGCCGCCACCGCCATCCCGGAGGAGGGCAATTGCTACCGGGCTTCCGTGCCCGAGCTGGAGGCAGTGCCGCTCATGAAGGAGCTTCAGCGCACGGCCTTCGGCGGGATGGAGATCCAGGCCGGCTACTGCAACGGGCGCGGCTATAAGCTCAACGCCATGGAGTACCACAAGTGCAGCGAGCTCAATTACAGCACCACGGGCCTTGTGCTCCTGCTGGCCCTGCCCGGGCAGCTGGACGACGGCAGGCTCCTGAGCCGCGACGTGGTGGGCTTCTATCTGCCGGCGGGCGTGCTGGTGGAGATCCACCCGCTGGTTCTGCACTTTGCCCCCTGCCGTATTTCCGGGGACGGCTTCAACTGCCTGGTGGTCCTCGAGAAGGGCACGAACGCGCCTCTGGACAGCGTGGACACCACAGCGCCGGGTGAGGAGAAGCTTCTGTGGATGCGCAACAAGTGGATGACCTGCCACCCGGATTCTCCGCAGAAGGAGAAGGGCGCGAAACCCTCAAGTCCGCGAAGAGTCCGACGCGCTCTGATTATTTTGTAATCTTGTCGATTATTATGCTCACTTCCTCAATCAAGATGCCGGTGAATTTTTCGATGTTGTCGATTATGTATTGCTGCAGCTTGTAGACCTCGCCGGTAAGCTGCTTGCCGAAGGGAACGTCAACCGTGATGATGATTCTGTAGCCGCGCGAATTGGTCTTAATCGTGATTTTTCGGACGCGGATGTTTTGGTCAAACTCGCCGACGCAGTGCATCGTCATTTGGGTCAGCGCGGCTTCGCTGATCGCCACGCGGCCCTTCTTTGAAAACTCAGGCCGGACGACCGACTTTTCAAAGACTTCCTTTCTGGAGTTCTTTCTAAAGACGCGGGGAATGGGGCCGCTCTTGCTAAAGAAGACCTTCAGCGAGTCGTAAAAAATTTGCGGATAGTTTCTTTTTATCTCTATCGCGGGAACCGGAATCACGTGCTTTCCCTCGATTTGGCGGGAACGGATTGCCTTGTCGATTTCCTCGCGCGTGGCGATGTCCTCGATTTTTATAACGTTTTGCGGAGGCGGAAGCTGAAGGCGCGTGGCGATTTTTGTCGCCATTTTTTCGGAGGTTCCGATTAAAAGAATTTTCCTGAACTTGTTTTGCCTGATTTTGAGCGCGATTTCGTCGCGGTGCTCCTTGTCGTCAAAGACGGCCACGCGCACGGCGCCCATGTAGGTCTTTTCGCTTTTGGCGGACTTTCCGCCGATGATTTTGTCGTCAACGATTAAGAGGCCGTCGTCGATAATGGCGTTGATGCCGTATTTTTGCGCCAAAAGCTTTGCCTTAAAGCTTTTTCCTGTTCCGCTTTCGCCGACCAGCGCGTAGACTTGAATGTTCTTGAATTTGTTAAGAAAATCGGAAAATTCCATCAAAAATATTTTAGCGCCACTATTTAAAAAAAGCAAGAAAATCTTGCGGCTCGTCCGCGTTAATTTCATCGGGAAGGCCCAAGCCGTTCTTTGGAAATTCCATCCTCATCGAGCGGAGGAAAAAGCCGGCGCTTTTTTCAGGGCCGCCATCGCCTGTTCGTCCGCCAATAACGCCGCCGCCGTAGGCCTTGTCGCCCAAAATGGGATGTCCGCGCTTGGCGCTTTGCTCGCGTATCTGCCGCTTCCTTCCGGTAAAGATTTGGAATCGGACAAGGGTTATTTCCTTGCCGTTAAAGGCGGCGCTTTTTAGAGGGGCCGCGATTGTCCTGGCGGCCTTTTTTTCGCCGTTTATTTCAAGCTCGTCGGTCCATTCCTCTTGGGCGGCCAAGCGGCCCAAAACGATTCCCCAGTAAAATTTTTTTATTTCATGCGACTGGATTTTCTTGCAAAACCATTGCGCGCCGGCAAGCGACTTTGACACCGCCAAAAGGCCGCTGGTTCCCTTGTCCAAACGGTGCAGGGGAGCGGGAACAAAGGCCAGCGCCGCCGTTTTTTGGCCTGCGAAAAATTCCGCGACCGAGCCTTCTCCGTGGACGGGAACGCCGGCGGGCTTGTCGATGAAGAGCAGGTTTTCGTTTTCATAGACAATCGGGTAGGGGCAAGGCGGCGCTTTTTGGCCTTGCTTGCCCTTTTGGGAGGGAGCGAAGGGCGCTTCCGGGCTTGGGGCCAGCAAAAATTCCGCGACGCTCAACACGTCTCCTTCGCTGGTGACGGCGGCGGCATCGGCTTTTTTTCCGTTGAGCTTGACAAGGCCTTTCCGCAGCGCGCTCAAAATGGCTCCGTGCGAATTGCTTTCCAAAAGCCGCTTTAGAATTCTGTCCAAGCGCCTGTTCGCGTCGTCGGCGCCCAATGTCCATTCCTTTCGCTGCATGAAAAAGATACTAGCGCATCGGCTCTTTTCCTTCAACTCTTGAAAAAGAAAAGCGATTGCGCTAATATATAAGAATGTATTTAGAGAAAAAAGTTTTGGCGGACATCATTTCCAATCCAGTTTTCCAAGCTTGTTTGTTCAGCTGGTTTTCCGCCCAGTTCATAAAAACTATGATAGGACTTTTTTCCGGAAAAATTCACTCGCTAAAATCTTTGTCCGAAAGCTTGATTTGGCGGACGGGCGGCTTTCCTTCCAGCCACACGGCTCTTGTGACCACGCTCACGACCTGCGTCGGCTTTAGGTCCGGCGTTTCAAGCGACACTTTCATGCTGGCCTTTTGCTTTTTGATGGTGACGATAAGGGACGCCCTTGGAGTCCGCCGCGCATCGGGCCTTCAGGCAAAAAAACTGAACGAGCTTGGAAACGAGCTTTCAGACAAGCAAATGATTGACTACAAGCCCATAAAGGAAATCCTGGGGCATCGTCCGATGGAAGTTATTTTCGGCGCGATACTGGGATTTTTCATCGGGCTGGGATTCGCGGTTTTGTAAGTTATGGAGCGCTTTAAGAATTTCGCGGCGCCCCTTGCGGCCGTTCTGCTTGCTTTTCTAATAATGTTCTTGCTTAAAAGCGTTCCCTCCTCAAAGTTGTGGAAGGGCTATACGACGCTTAGCGTTTCGGCGGCGGCCGACGGCAAGTTGGTCGAAGGCCTTTTGCGCGAAAAAAACTGCGGCGACTTCATCGCTTTGGAAAGGCAGGAGAAGCGCTTTTCGGACGGCTACGAGAGCGCCAAGCGAAGCTATTTTTTTGACAGGGACGGAAAGTTCCGCATTTACTACATTCCCGACTCAAAGTCAAAAGAGGCGCTCTCTTGCGCGCGGGAGATACAAAGCCGCCTTCATTTTGACGCTCTGCTTGGAAGCAAGGCGTCCTTTCCTTACTTTTCATTGATTGTTTGCGTCTTGGTTTTCGCGGCTTTTTTCTTTTTCGCAGAAAACAAAAGCGTGTTCGCCGCCGCGGCGCTGCCGGCGCTTTTCTTTGTTTTTTGCAACCCCTTCTACGCCGCGGCCGCAGCCGTTTGCCTTGAGCTTTACGCCTTGTTCTTGGCGCAAAAGCTTTGGCGCAGGAAGGGAGCCGCAAGATGCTTTTTGCGAAACCCTTTTGTGCTTGTGTTCTTTGGCGCCGCCTTCCTGCTTTCCTGCGTCGCGGGCGCGGCCAAAGCCCTTTATTTTACGCTCAACGTCTTTTGCGCCTCTAGCCTTCTTTTTCTGCTATTGAACATTGAGGTCCGGTCCGAAAAAGGCGCCCGCTTTTTGCCGGTGTTCATAAGAAGCGCTAAAAGGATGAACGTCCTCTGCGCCAAAAACGTAAGAAAGTCTTCCATCAGCGCTTTGGGCGTTTTCTCGCTTTTTGTTTTCCTTTTGGCGGGAAGCGACTTTGTTTTTGAAGGCGGCAAAAAGGGCTTGTTTTTTCCCGCCCCGACAGAGTATAATGGCTCAAGCGGCGATTTTCCAACGATGGCCGATTATTACGCGCAGGAGTGGGCCGCCGCCTCCTCTCCATACCGCTCGCTCAACAAGGAATTCTCCTTGGTTCCACAGGATGGCGAGACCGTTCAAATGACGCATTATGTCAAGACTCCGGACGGAATAAAAGCGAGCGAGCGCGTCGCCTTGGTCTATGACAAGGCCTTTAGAAAGGAGGCGGCGGCAAGGTTGGACAAGCTTTCCTACGCGCCGATCGAAAGGCTTTGGAAGGCGCAGGGAAGGAATTTTTCAGTAAAATACGCAAGCGGAGCGGGGGAGAGCGCCGGCTTTGGAACGGCCGCCGCCTTGCTTCTCGCTATGCTTCCGTCGCTTTTCGCGGCGCTTTATTATATTTTTGAATTAAAACGGGGAAGATATGTTTCCTGATTACACAGTCAAGAAAAAGGACTTGGTTCAGTCCGTCACGACAGCCTTTTTGCCTCGCAAGGTTTTGATTCCTTTAAAGCAGGAGTCCGACGTTCTTTGCTCTCCGCTGGTCAAGAAGGGCGACAAGGTGCAGGAAGGCCAGGTAATCGCTGAGGATGCCGGCGGAAGCGAGTCCGCGAAGATTCACGCTTCCATTCCCGGCTATGTTCTTGGAATAACGAATTGCGCCGAGCCGGACGGCCGGAACGGTTGCGCCGTTGAGATTCAGCTAAGCGGCCAGTTCACCCATATCGGAAAAAGCTTGCGCTCCTTTGACTGGCAGTCATGGGGCGCTTCGTCCATCGCCAACAGAATAAGCGCCTTGGGTGTGGTGAACACATTTTCAATGCGAAGCGGCCGCTCGCTTTCGGCGGACATAAAGTCATACTTGGACAAAAAAGGAACAAGGGTTTTCGCTCGCCTTTTTGACGAGGATCCCTCGTGCCAAACCGACTCTGTCATAGCCTCCTCGAATTTCGAGAAAGTTCAAAAGGGCGTTGAGATAATAAAAAAGGTTTTGAATCCCCAAGAGATTGTTTTCGCCGTTTCCAAGGACAACGCCTTGCAGGGAAAAATCGAGGCGTTCAAGGCCGAGCTCGCCGACGCCGACACGACAATCACTGTCGTTCCGTTTGACACAAGGCAGTACCCCATCGGAACAAAGGAGAGCGTGGCCGCGCGCTACAGGAAAGCGACTAAGCGGCAGGCCCACGAGCGCGAAATCGCCAGAATGTCGCTTTTCATAGACGCGACAACATTGGCCTCCCTTTCCGACGCCTTGATTTACAACATTCCCGTCGAGCGCGTCTGCGTCCACGTTTTTGGAGACTGCCTCAAGTCCAGCGCGGTTCTAAAGGTTTGCGTCGGCGCTTCCTTCGCAAGCCTGGCCGAGCAGCTGGGCCTTGAAAAAAAGAGAATCGGAAAGATAATCGTCAACGGACACTTGAACGGCTTTTCCGTTCCGTCCTTGGACACGCCGATCACAAAATGGGTCAAGAGCGTTTCTTTCATTTCCAAAACGGATTTCGCGGATTATTCCAGCGGCTTCTGCATGGGCTGCTGAAAGTGCAGCGCCATGTGTCCCGCGAAAATTTATCCAAACGTCCTTTACGGATATTTAATAAAGTCCGTGAAGATTCCCCAGGACTTCATCAAGGCCAGCCTTTTGTGCATAGAATGCGGCGTTTGCAATTCCGCGTGCCCCACAAAGCTTCCGTTGGCCGAAATCGTAAAAATTTTAAAGGATAGGCAAAATGCATAGCAAAGTCACCACCGCTCCTTTTACAAGCTTCCTAAAGTCCGCGCCCTTAAGGACACTCTTCTTTTGGTGCGCCCTTGTTCCGCAAATCGCGACCCTTTTCGCAAGCCACAGCTATCGTTCGCTTCTTTTGATTTTGGCGGCCGTCGCCGGCGCTTTTTGCAGCGAGGCGAAAAACTATATCGCAAAGAAAAACACAAGCCTTTCCGCGGCCTACGCGCTTTTGTCAGGAACACTTACAGGCTTTTTTTTGCCGCCTGAATTTCCCTTGGCCAGCGCCTTTTTCATGACATTCCTTTTCATGTACACCGCTAAAAAGATTTTCGGAAATTCCGGCGTTTCGTGGATCAATCCGGTGGCCCTTTCAGTCACGGGGGCATGGTTTGTCGGCCATTTGTTTTTCGGAACTTTCACAATCGCCGGCGCGGACTTGTTGGCGAAAAATCCTTCGCTGAATATGATTGACGAAGCGCTTTTGACAAACGGCGTTGACGAAAAAATCACGCTCTTTTTGAACGACACGGTTTTCAGTTTTTTTGGCGTTTCAATTCCAAACGGATACGTTTCGCTTTTTTGGGACAACCACGCCGCCATTCCCGCCTTTAGGTTCGCCTTTTGGACATTGCTGGCCTCCTTGTTCTTCTTTTCTTTCGACTTGGTGAAGATAGAAATTCCGGCGGTCTTCCTTTTGGTCTACTGCCTTTTAGTCCGCTTTGCCTCTCCGCTTTTCACTGGCGGCGGCCCAAGCGAAGGCGACTTGCTTCTTGCCTTGCTTTCAAGCGGAATTTTGTTCTCGTCGATTTTCCTTTTGCATTGGCCGGGAACTGTTCCATACTCGATGGCCGGAAAAATAATATACGCTGCTTTAGGCGGAGTCATCGCCTTTGTCTTTTGCGGAACGGGAACGTCGCCTTTTGGCGCCGTGGCCACGGTTCTCTTTATGAACATTATTTCGCCCGCGCTGCAAACAATCGAAACAAGGTCTTTAAGAAAGCGCCTGTCTTCGCTTTTGGCTATTGAACTTGGGGAGGCCGAAAAATGAACGAAAAAGGAAAAAAACAGCTTTTTCAGTCCGCGGTCTTTACTGGAATAATCCTCGCCTTTTTCATTGTTTTGTCTGGAATGGTTTTCGCCGGCAAAAGGAATTGGGAAAACGGCCTAAGGCTCGCCGTCGAGCAAGTCCTTCCCGCAAGCGACTGGCAGCTTGGAGACATGCTTCCATTAAAGAACAATTACAGCGTAAGCGCGGCCTGCTTTAAGGCTTCAAACATAAAGGCCCCGTCAAAAAAATCATACGCGCTTGTTATGAGAATCGCGACTTATTTTGGGCCGCTTCCGGCCGTGTTTCTCTTTCAGGACGGCAAGGCCGAGTTTCAAGGAATCGCTTACATGAACAATTCTGTCGCCAAGGAATTTTCCGACAACAAATTCAACCGCCAAATTGACTATTGGACCGACACGGCCGCCTTGCTCGTCCGCGACGTCATTGCCGGCGAGGAGGCCTCAAAATGAAAAAGAACGTTTACTTTGTATTCATAGCGGCCTCGTTCGCTTTGCTCGCCGCCGCTCCGGGACGCTTGGCTTACGGGCTTCCATTGATAATAGAGCTTGACATTTTGTTTTTCGCCGCAAAGGCATTTTATTCCTTCGTGAAAAAAATAGAAATGGGAAGCCTGGCGGAAATTCTCGCGCTGGCGTTCATTGTCTTTATGACAATATTGTTCAAGCAAGTCTTGATTCTTTTTTCGCCGGTCATTGCCCTTACGCTAAGCTTTTGCCTTTACATTCCCGCGCTTTCGGTTTTCCTGCTGGCCAGCGTTTTCCAGGGGCAGGCAAACGCGGACGGCGCTTCCTTTGAGCCGGCATTGTTGTTCAGCGCCTTCGCGCTTTTGTTCTTCCTGCTGAGGGATGTTTTGGGCTACGGAACGATTTCGCTTCCCGTTTCAAACGGCATAAAGGAATCTTACTTGTTCAATTCGTATGACACGGCCTTTCTTTCGTTTTTCGCGACGATTCCAGGCTCCTTGCTGGTTTTGGTTTTATGCATGTCATTCTTGCTGACCGCGCAAATCAAAATGAACGCAATTGAAAAGGCGGAGGGCGAGCATGAGAATAATTAACGCGCTTTTGTTTTACAGCCTTTTTTGCTCTGCTGTTTTCGTTTATGGAGTGGGAAGCCTTCAAGCGGCCGAAGCGAGCCTTGCCAGGAAAAAGATCGCGCTTCCGTGGATAAAGTCCACGTGCTGCGTCCTTGCGTCGATTTCGCTTGCATATTCGTTCTCCCAGCTTTTGCTTTTGCCCGCGGGCTTGGCGGAACTTTTCCCTTTGGCGGCGCTGCTTCTTTTTGCCGGAACCAGCGTTTTTTTTGAGATCATCTTCCAGCTGACCACAAAAAAAAGCTCGTCGGAATTCGCAGTGTCTTTCTTGACGGTTTTGCTTTCGTTGAACGAAGGCGAAAGCCTTCTTGAGGCGATCGTTATTGGAGCCTGCTGCTTGGCCAGCTATTATCTTTTGCTGCCATTCTTGTTCACGTTCACGAATAAGCTTTCATCGTCAAAGAACACGGACTCTTTCGGCCAAAAGACTTCGCTGTTCTTGTGCATGGTGATATTGATGATGGCGCTGTTCGCGCTTAACATTTCTTGGATTAACGCGGGACTGTAAAGATGATTCTAAAGATTTTCTTGTTGTTTTTGTTTTTGATCATAATGGCGCTTTTTGTCGTGGCCATAGCGAACATTTTTTTGCCCGCAATCAAAAGCCAGCTTTTAAAGAACACCGATTTTATTTTTTCGCCGATTGAAAGAAACTACATCTATAGGGTAGTGGACAACAATATTCCCGTTTCGGATAGCCGCGCCCTTGTCTTGAGCGACCCGAACATTGAAAAAAAGAGCCGCCTTGACTACAACGGAATCCACAGCTGCGCGATAATAGCCAAATTCTACGGTTCCTTGACCGAAAACGTTGACGATTGCATTGGCTACGGGGATTGCGCCGCCGCTTGCCCCCAAAAGGCGATAGAAATACGGCGCGGGACGGCGATCGTTACGGACGCTTGCTGCGGTTGCGGAGTCTGCGTTTCCGCATGTCCAAAAAGCCTTATAAAGCTTGTTCCAAAAGGCCAAAAGACAGTACAATACAAAAATAATGTAGAAAAAACAAGCGTTATTGAAATTCCAAGCAAAAAAGACTTTAAATTTTGGAAGACTTGGTATAAAATATTAAAATAGACTAAAAAAAAATGTCAATGCACCGCGTTTGCCTTGAATACATAGGCAGTTCGACAGAATTCCAAGACGACTCCTCATACCAGGCGGCTTACAAAAACATTTACAAGCCCCTTGGCGCGATTTTGTTCGCCATGCCTGACCTTAAATTTTCATTTTATTTCACCGGTCCGCAAATTGAATTTTTTAGAAAGAAGAATCCTGAATTTTTGGACTTACTGAAAAATTTAATTTCCCGCAAGCAGGTCGAAATGATTGGCGGCGGTTACTACAACCCAATCTTTCCCTTGATATTTCCCGCGGACCGGGCGGCTCAAATCGAAAAGCTTACATTGGCGCACAGGCAAAATTTTGGAAAGAGGCCCAGAGGCGCCGCTCTTTTTTGCGACAGCTGGGATCCTTCCTTGCTGACAACCTTGGACGCTTCCAGCTTGGAATACGTTCTTTTGGACTCAAGCCTTTTGCCAAAGGACAAAAACCATTTCCTTCCGCTTGTGATGAACAATTTGGAAAAGTCAACTTTGATTCTTCCTGTCTACTCAAACTTGGCGGCAAGGAAGGACGAAAGCCCCAAAGACTTGTTCTCAAGAATTGCGTCCGCTTGCAAAGCCGCGGCCAAGAGCGATCCAGAAAACGCCGGATGCGACAGAATGCTCTGCGTTTCCTACGACATGGAAAGCATCCAGCCTTTGCTGAACAAAGACTGGATCAAGGAAGCGCTTGAGCTGGTTCAAAACGAAAAGAATTGCTCGCTTGAGCTTCCATACGATTGCATTAAGAGCGCGGACGTTTTTGTTCCCTGCTTCATTCACGCCGGAATTAACAAGAACATCGCCCGCTGGTGCTTCACGCCCTATGAGCCTGTCGAGCAAAAGGACAACTATCCTGTAAACATATACGACTACTTGCAAACATACAAGGCCAGCCATTCGCTTTTTGACAGGATGATGAATGTCAGCATTTTGGTCAACCAATGCCACGGCGACAAAATGAGAAAAAACGCCGCGCGCGAAAAGCTTTTGGCGGGCCAATGCGGAGACGCTTATGTATGCCGCTCGTCCAGCGAGCTTGCGGCTTTTAAGGAAAGGCAAAACGCGTACAAAAACCTCACCGAGTCCGAGCGCTTGGTTCGCGAATGCTCAGCCTTCAAGGAGTCCGTTACAAGCTACGACTACAACGGCGACGGCTTTAAGGAATACATTTGCCGCTTGGAAAAATGCAATGTTTGCGTCGGATGCGACGGCGGTTCGATTTTTGAGCTTGCGGTAATGAAGGCAAGCGGAAATTACGCCGACAATATTTCGCGCGTCCAAAAATACGACGGGCTTGACGACAATTACTTCCGCGGAATTTTCGTGGACCACTTGTTCGAGGACGAGGAGGCCAAGAAGTATTGCAGGGGAGAGCCATGCAGGAACGGAATGTTCTCCGCGAAAAAATACAAGGAAGTCTTGTTCTCCAGCCGCCGCCAGGAAATTCAATTTGAGACAAAGACAAAGTTCTCAACCTTGGACCAGCCGATTCTCTTGAAGAAAAACTACATAATCAAGTCAAACGGCATAACGGTTCAATACATTTTAAAGAACGAGGGCCCGATCGCTGTTCACGGCAAATTCGCGGTGGAGTCGAATTTCGCCGAGTTGAACCTTCTTAATCCAAACTACAAGCCTTACAACATTGAAATCGTTTCCGGACAAGACATCGTTTCCGGCAGCAGCGCCGAAGCATGCTGCAAGAGCGTCAAGGACGGCTTGGTTCAAAAGGCCTCCGCCGTTCAAGTCAGCGACTTGAATTCAAACGTCTCCTTTATGTTCACGCCCAACGAAGAGGCCGGCGTAACCTTCTTTCCTGTAAGCATAAAACGAAGGAACATGGACAGCGACATCGTTCAAAACGAAAGCAAGACTTTTGTCGCGTCCTTTATTTGGGACGTTGACCTTGCCGCGTCGATGGAAGTTGAAAAGACAATCAACCTTACAATCACATACACCCGAAAGCACCGCAAGAGCGCCCAGTCCTAAAAAAAATCCAAATATCGGCTTAAAAGGACTTGACACTTTTTCCTAAAAAGAATAGAATAGCACTCACGTTTGACACTCAAACGTATTCGCTGCCTTAGCTCAGCTGGTAGAGCACGTGATTTGTAATCTCGGGGTCGTGGGTCCAAATCCTACAGGCAGCTTATTTTGGGGAGTTTCCCGAGTGGTCAAAGGGGACAGACTGTAAATCTGCTGGCTAAGCCTTCGTAGGTTCGAATCCTTCACTCCCCACTAAATTTTGTCTGACGAAAACTGTTTTTACAAAAACGGACTTTCCTTTGAATGCCAACGCTGCTCCGACTGCTGCAGGCTGTCTCCTGGCGTTGTTTATCTTTCCAAAAATGATTTGACAAGACTCTCCGAATGGTTTAAAATCAGTCAAGATGATTTCATAAAAAACTATTGCCGCTGGGTTCAATATTACGGAAACAAAGAGGCTTTGGCTCTTCTTGAAAAAAAGAACTATGACTGCGTTCTTTGGGGAGAGGGCGGCTGCCTTGCTTATGGAGCCAGGCCTGTCCAATGCTCTACATATCCGTTTTGGTCGTGGATTCTAAAGGACGCGCGAAGTTGGAACGAAGAAGGCAAAAGCTGCAAGGGAATCAACTGCGGAAGGCTTCGCTCGCAAAAAGAGATTGACGAGCAAAAATTTTTGTATGAGCATAACCTTCCTATCACAAGAGACTTGGAGAGTGTCATTTGAAAATTGTTTTTTGGGGGGTCAGGGGATCCACGCCGGCGCCTTTGACTAGGGAACAAATTCAAGCGAAAATAATCGCGGCCGTAATGCGCGTCCAACGCAGGGACATAGAAAGCCTTGACGCGCGCCAAAGGTTTTTGTCCACGCTCCCGGAATTCATTTACGGAACCGCAGGCGCCAACACTCCATGCGTCCAATTAGTCGCGAATGACGGAAACGGCCTGATATTCGACGCTGGAACGGGACTAAGGGTTTTGGCTAAAAAATCCTCCCCTCAAAAAAAATATTCAATTCTGCTTTCGCACTTGCATTGGGACCATATTCAGGGATTTCCTTTCTTTGACCCTCTTTTTGAGCCAAACGTAAAAATTGACATTTACTCTCCATTTCCCGAAACTGGCGCTCATTTCGCAAAGCAAATGAAGGCCCCGTATTTTCCAGTTGACTTTGACACGGTAAAAGACAAGGTTCGCTTTGTTCCGATTCAAGCCGGAAAGGAATTTTCAATTGACGGAATAAAGCTGAATTGCTGCAAGATGAGCCACCCCGGCGACTCTTACGCTTACAGCGCCCAGGCGGACGGCAAGAAATTTGTCTACGCCACGGACGTCGAGCTTTACTTGGACACGCACAAGTATGGAAATGAAATTGAGGCTGTCTTCTCTGGAGCGGATTTCGCCGTGCTTGACTCGCAGTACACGATGCAAGAGGCGATTGAAAAAATCCGCTGGGGCCATTCGCCGTTTTCTTACGCCGTCGACTTTGCCGCGCAAATGGGAATTTCTAGGATTTGCCTTTTTCACCACGAGCCCGAGCATGACGACAAAAAGCTGGATTCCATACTTCACGCGGCAAGGTGGTACGCCAAGTTCATCGTGCAGGCGGACGTCAAGGTTGACATCGCCGTTGAGGGGACGGAGGTCTGCTTGTGACCGATTCTCCTTTTTGCCTTTCTTATAATTTCACTTGCGAAGAGCTGAAGGCTTTGGCTTCCATCGCGCGCGAAAACCAAGACAAGATTCCAAAAATTTTGTATAATTTTTCCAAGGAAGTTCAAAACAAAGTTTATTCCTGCATGTCCATAGACGAGGTTGAAAAATATACAAAAAAATGAAAAGCTCAAAAAAGACTTCAATCGCGATTGCAAGCGCGTTTTTTTTAATTCTGATTCTCGCCGTCTTGGCCTTCGCTAGCCTAAAATTTTTGACGGGCGGCCGGGACCCGGAAGAAAACGCTGTCTCTTTCCGCCTTAAGATAGAGCAGGGGGATTCGGCCCGCAAAATCGCCGCGCTTTTGGAAAAAGAAAATGTCATAAAAAACAAGACCGCCTTTTATCTGTTGGCGCGCTTTCCAAATCTGGGAAGCCTTGTGTCCGGCCAAGAAGCGAAAATTTTTTGCGTAAAGGCGGGCGTCTGCGACTTAAAAAGCTCGATGGACGCGGGCCGAATTTACAAGGAGCTTTCATCCGGCCGCGAGGAGCTTGTAAGCGTTTCTATCCCTGAAGGCTTGACGATTTCTAAAATCGCGCAAAGGCTTGAGAAAGCGCTCATATGCCCCGCAAAGGATTTTCGCGAAGCGGCAAAAGGCATGGAAGGCTTTTTGTTCCCCGACACTTATTCCCTGGCGCCGGGATGCGGCGCGGAAAAAGCCGTCAAAATAATGGCCGAAAACTTTTACCAAAAAATCTCAGGCGTTCCGTCGCTTTCCGCCATGAGAGGCGACAAAGAAAAGCTGAATAAAACCGTCACGCTCGCCTCGATAATCGAGCGCGAATACCGTTCCGCCGACGAAGCGCCTTTGATAGCGAGCGTTTTCACAAACCGCATTAAAAAGGGAATTGGCTTGTATTCATGCGCGACGGTGGAATACGTGATTACGGAAGTTTTGGGCAGGCCGCATCCAGACATAATCACTTACGACGACCTTAAAATTCAAAGCCCCTACAACACTTACCTAAACGCGGGCCTCCCTCCGTCTCCGATTTGCAATCCAGGCCTTGTCGCGCTAAAGGCCGCCGCCGAGCCGGCGCAAACGGATTACTATTACTTTCAGCTTATGGACGAAGCGGCCGGCCGGCATGTCTTTACAAAAACTTTGTCAGAGCATGTCCAGCAAGGCGCGATATTCAAGACAAAGAGGGCCGCTCGCTGATGGCCGGCCGAATCTCCCAAGAGACAATCGAGCGCGTCAGACAGACGGCCGACATCGTCTCTATCATAAACGGATACACAAACCTTACCCAGCGCGGCTCGCAATATTGGGGCTGCTGTCCCTTTCACAACGAAAAGACGCCTTCGTTCACCGTTGACCCGATAAAAAAGTTCTACCATTGCTTTGGCTGCGGCGTCGGCGGCGACGTCGTAAAGTTCACGATGGAGATGGAAAAGCTTTCCTATCCAGAGGCGATTCAAGAGCTTGCGAAAAAATACAGCATCGAGGTGACTTATGAAGGCGGCTCCTACGTTCCGCAAAAGCAGGACCAAGACTTGGACCAAATCCGCGAAGTCTACGACCGCATCGCAAGCACCTTTCATTTTTTCTTGACGCAAAACCAGCAGGGGCAAGCCGCCCTTGAGTACATAAAAGGCCGAGGCCTGACCGACGAAACTTTGGCAAAATTCAAGCTGGGCTACGCGCCGGCCGACCGCCGCTGGCTTAAGAGTTTTCTTAAAGGCAAGAATTACTCCGACGCCTTTTTGGAAAAGACGGTCCGAATAGGTCTCCAGCAACACGTCCAGTCCGGTCCAGTCGTAAAGAAGGATAAGGTTCTCTTCAAAAAGGGCGGAAAGACGGGCCAGGAACGATTTCAGGCCGTATTCCTTCCCCGTGCACAAGGACAGGGAGGTGGCATTGGCGAGCCTCGGGAAATCCCGCTGGGAAACTCTGTACGCCTTCAACTTCGCCAAGAACGCGATTCACCAGCAAAAGACGGCGATCTTGTGCGAAGGCTATATGGACGTAATCGCCTACCACCAGTGCGGCATCGACATAGCGGTGGCCCCGCTTGGAACCAGCCTTACCGAGCAGCAGCTGAAAATCCTGCAAGGCTTTTGCGACACAATCCTCTTGTCCTTTGACTCGGACGGAGCGGGGCAAAAGGCCACCAAGCGCGCCATCTTGATGTGCCGGCAATTTAGCCTTACAACCAAGATAATACGGCTTGAAGGCGGCAAGGACCCCGCGGAAATTATGGTAAAATTTGGCGCCGAAACCTTGACGAAACAGGTTCAAAATGCTATATTAGATAGTGATTATCTGTTGTCTAAAATAAAGGCGCAATATCCGTCGGAGTCTCCAGAAGACAAAACAAAAGCCGCCTTGGCTTTCTTTCCGTACGTGGATTCCCTGCAATCAGACATTCAGAAAGAATCAAGCCTTGACCAGTTGGCCGGGGCCTTTAATCTTTCGCCGGAGGCCGTTAGAAGAGACTTCAACAATCGCAGCCAAGCGCGCTCGCGTCTGGATTCAAGGTCAATACAGTCTGACGGCAATCAAGTTCGGCCAATAAAGCTAAACGCCGAGCTTAGGGCTGTTCTGGCGGTTCTTTCCAATCCCGAAGAGTATTCAATAATGCGGCGCGAACTTAACAGCGATGACTTTGAAGACCCCTTGGCAAAAGAATTGTTTATAAAATTGGAGGAGCGTTACAAGCAGGGCAATTTTTCATATATGTCTGTCTTGGAACTGTGCGACGACAACGTTCAGCAGATGGTCACTGCTGTCACCGCCAGCGGCGAGTTTTCCAAAAAGGAAAAGCAAGACGAGGCGGAGTTCAAGGACATGCTTGGCCGAATGGTTAGGGACAGCATAAATCTAATAAAGCGCAATGCATTGGAGCGTCAACGAAAAAAGTTGAACGAACGCTTGAGGGCATTTACCCCGACGACGCGCGATGATGAAAATTACCTAAGAACGCTGGTCTCCGAAATTTCGCAGTTGGACAAACAAATCCAAATGCAAAAAAAGTAAGGAAAAAAAATGGACAAAGAAGAGCTTGACTCTTTGCTGGCAAAAATTACAGAAAAAGGCAAAAAAGAATTCAATTGGGACGAAATCGCGGACATTTTGGGCCAAGATGTTGTAGGCGATGAGGAAAAAAGCGAAGCCTTGATGGCCGAACTCGAAAAGCGCGGCTATATCATTCAAGAAGAGCTTCCGCCGGATTTGCCCGACGACGAGGACGAAGACAACCTTGTCGTGGACGACGAGGACGCCGACATTGCCGAAGACCAAGAGGCGAAAATCGCCGAGCAGGCCGAAAAGGAAGCTTCGATGTCGTCAAAAAAGCGTTTGGTCAGCTCCGACAAGGACGGCGCCAACACTGACGACCCGATTCGCCTTTACCTCCGCGACATTGGAAAAGAAAACCTTTTGACGGCAGAGGAAGAGGTGACTCTTTCAAAGCAAATGGAAAGCGGCGAGAATATCATAAAAGACGTCATAAAGAATTCCGGCAAATTGATTCCCGAATTCTTCGCCGTCGCGCAAAAGGCTTTCCAAAGAATCGACATGCACGAGCAGGGCAGGCCGCGCAAGGAAATCAACGAGGAAATGGCCGAGAAGCGCCGCCTTAAGAGCGCCTATTCGGAATACCTTAAGCCTGTTTTGTCCGAAATCAAGCAATACATGACTCTTAAGCGACAATTGTTTGAGGTCGATTCCAACGTTAAAATCCTTGAGAACAAGGACATTCTTAAGCTTCAAAAGAAAATCATTCCGTCTTTGCAAAAAGCCGAAATTCAAACCGAGGAGCTTGAAAAATTTTCCGCGGAATTCATCGACGCCAAGCAAAAGATTGAGGAATACCAGCATCAGCAGGAAAAGCGCATGAAGGAATTGCGCGTAAAGGATTCCGCCGACTTGCGCCGCTTGGGAAGGCGCCTTGCCATCCGCAGCGAATGCGCCAAGCTCGAAAAAGACTTGGGCATGAACGCGGACGATATCCGAGAGGTTTATTCAAAAATTCAAAAGATTGAGCGCCGCTTGGTTCGCCTTGAATTTGAATTTGAGAACAGCATCGACGACATTCTAAAAATGGAAAAGGAAATCGAGCGCGGCCGCAAAATGATGGAAATCGCCAAGAACCATTTGATTAACGCGAACTTGCGCTTGGTTGTCGCCATCGCGAAAAAATACACAAACCGCGGCTTGCAGTTCTTTGACTTGGTTCAGGAAGGCAACATCGGCCTTATCAAGGCTGTTGAAAAGTTTGAGTACCGCAAGGGCTACAAGTTCTCGACATACGCAACTTGGTGGATCCGTCAGGCAATCACAAGAAGCATTTCCGACCAGGCGCGAACGATTCGCGTTCCAGTCCATATGATTGAGCAAATCAACAAGGTTGTCCGCGAAAGCAGGAACCTCATGCAAAAATTCGGCCGCGAGCCTACCGACGACGAAATCGCCCAGCAGCTTGGCTGGCCTGTTTCGCGCGTAAAGACCGTAAAGAACGTCGCGCGCGAGCCAATTTCCTTGGAAACTCCGATTGGCGAGGAAGAGGATTCATTGCTCGGCGACTTCATCGAGGACAAGGAAGTTGAGAATCCCGCGAACCAGACTGCCTACACGCTCCTTAAGGAACAGCTTAGCGGCGTTCTTTCAACGCTTCCGCCCAGGGAGCAGGAAGTGCTTAAGATGCGCTTTGGACTTGAAGGCGGCTACTGCTTGACTTTGGAGGAAGTCGGTCTTTACTTCAACGTCACGCGCGAACGCATCCGCCAAATTGAGGCCAAGGCCCTTAGGCGCCTTCGCCACCCAAGAAGAGCGACTGGCTTGCGGGATTACATCGAGATATAAAGCGCGCGGATTGCAAGGGTTTTCAAGCCCTTGCAATTTGTTTCAATATATTGTATATTTTCTTAATTAAGGTAAGGGGAATGTCAAATGGAAAAGACACTTGATACAAAGGTTTTTGACAACTTGGAGAAGCTTCAGGTCGTTTTGTCAGAAAAATACCAGATTCAGGCCAAGATTGAGGACGTGCCGAAGCAGTTGGGCGCTCAGGAAGAGTTGTTGGCGCGCTTGAAGAAAGAATACATCGAAAAGAATTCAAAGTACGAAGCCTTGAAGGAAAAGGTTGACGGCCTTAAGACTGAATTGGAAGAAGCCGTTAGATTGCGCGAGGAAGGCGAGAAGGGCATGGACAATATTTCCACCCACCGCGAATACGAGGCGCTTGAAAAGCAGATTTCCGAAGCCGGCGAAAAGGAAGGCGGCTTGCGCAAGGAATTGGACAAGGAAGAAAAGAACTTGGCCGAGCTTGACGAAGCCATCAAGGCAGACGAAAGCTGGATCAAAAGCCAGGAGAAGGACCTTAACGAAGCCCGAGCCTCCTTGGACAAGGAAACCGGCAGCCTAAAGAAAGAGTTGGCTTCATTGGAAAAGAAAGAGGCCAACATCGGAGCCAACATTGACTCTGAAATCAAGTATAAATTTGAGCGCATCATTCAGCGCAACAATGAAGGCATTGTCAACGTAAAGAACGGCGTCTGCGGCGGCTGCCACATGATTTTGCCCGCGCAATTCGCCAATGAAGTCCGCGAGGAAAATGAAATTTTGTTCTGCCCCTATTGCAGCAGAATCTTGCGCTGGCAAGAAAGCAAGGACGGCGAAGAGGAAACATACTACACGATTGACACGGCCGGCAGCCTTGCCGATTTGGATGACGACGATTTGTTGGACGACAATGACGACGATGACGACATCATTGAAGGAAACGACGGCGCCGAAAAAGACGATGACTTGCTCGACGACGAGGAAGAAATCGAAGACTCTGACGAAGAAGAGTCTGAAGAATAGGCTTTTATTGCAGAAGAAATATAACCGCGCTTTCAATCGATGATGATATCGATTGAAGGTGAGGCAAAGTCCGGGCTCCGCCGGAAAAAATGCCGGGCAATAACCGGGAGAAAAACGGAAGTTGCAAATTTTCGCCTTGCGAAAACTAACATAACCCGTTCTTCTACAGATAGCGCAGCAGAAAACAAACCGCAATTCTCGCGCAAGCGATAATTGTAAGGGTGAAAAGGCGGTGTAAGAGACCACCGGGCGCTTGGCGACAAGCGCCGCATTGCAAGCCTCATTTGGAGCAAGGTCAAGAAGCGGCTGTTTTTCCGGAACATAAGCCGCGGGTAGACCGCTAAAATTTTTAGGCGACTAAAAATTCGGATAGATGGTTATGGGCTTGGTCTTTTGGATCTAGCTTTCCAGAACCCGGCTTATGATTTCTTCTGCTTTTTTTTAAGGGGAATTAAGCGGGTGAAACTTTCATTTAAAAATTATCGGACAATTGTAAAAAGCAAAAGCCGTCTTGTTTCCTTCCTTTTAGTCTTTTTTATTGTCGCGGCCATTTTGTTCACTGCCGCATTTTTTGTTCAAAAAACCGTCAAAAAAAACATAAGCTCAAAGCCTTCGATAACCATGCTTTCTGAAAAATGGAAAGAATACGACTATCAGGCGGTTTACGACACCAGTTCCATCCTTTTGGAAAAAAAGCCCTTTAACAACACGATTTTGGTTTACAGAGGCTACGCCGCCTTTTATTTGGCCGTTTCAGCGACTGAATCGCAACAAGCGCAACAATACATCGAAGAGTCCATCCACTGCTTGCGGCTTGCCTTGAGCGACGCAAAGAAAAAAACATTGGGGCAAATTCAATACATGCTGGGAAAGGCGTACTTTTACAAAAATTCAATTTCCTCATACCATTATTACGCGGATTTGGCGGCCTACCATTTAAACGAAGCCAAGCTTCTTGGCTACAAGGCCGACGACATTGCGGAGTATTTGGGATTGAGTTACGCCCAGCTTAACATGACGATGGAAAGCATCGCCGCCTTTAGCGAAGCGCTTCTTCACCGGGAAAGCGACGCTCTTCTTTTGTCGATAGCCGAGCAATACGAAAAGGCCGGGCAGCGGGCCGCCGCCAAGCAATATCTTTTTCAAATCATACAAAGGTCAACCGATGATTTTCTGACAATTAAAAGCAGGGCCTTGCTTGGAAAAATTCTTTTGAGCGAAAACGATTATGAGGGCGCCCAAAAAGAATTTGAGGCGATATTGCACAAGAACCAGAATTACGCTGACGCGCGATTTGGCCTTGGCTTGATATACGAGGCCCAGGGCGACTTGGTCAAGGCAAGGGCAGAATGGAGAAAAACTTTAAGAATTCAAGTAAATCACGCTGAGGCGCTAGAAAAAATTCAACAATATAAGTAAAATAGAACTTGGGGGAAACATGTTTTTTAACAAATTTGTAACCGACATAGGAATTGACTTAGGAACTTGCAACACGCTCATTTATGTGCGCGGAAAGGGAATCGTTATTGACGAACCTTCGGTTGTTGCGGTCGAAAAGGGAACGAACAAAGTAGTGGCTGTTGGCGGCGAAGCCAAGCGCATGCTTTGGAAGACGCCCAATAACATCATCGCGACACGCCCGCTTGCCGACGGAGTCATCGCTGACATTGACTCTTGCGAAAAGATGATAAAATATTTCATCTCGCAAATAATTCCCAAGCACCGCTTTTTCACTTCGACAAGAATGAAAATCGGCATTCCGTCTTGCATTACCGAGGTAGAGAAGCGGGCGGTAATCGAAGCGGCCCTTAAGGCCGGAGCGCGTGAAGTTGAGGTAATCCCGGAAAGCCTCGCGGCGGCAATCGGAGCCAAGATTCCAATTCACGAGCCCGCGGGACACATGATTTGCGACATCGGCGGCGGCACTGCTGAAATTTCCGTCATTTCTTTGAGCGGCATGGTAATCACTTCTTCCATCCGCGTCGGCGGAAATAAATTTGACGAGGCCATCGTGAAGCACATCCAGCAAAAGTTTGGCCTTACAATCGGACAGCAAACTGCCGAGCGCCTTAAGATAGAAATCGGAAACGCATCTAGCGACAAGAACATTGAAAAGATGGAAATAAAGGGCGCCGACGCGACTAACGGTTTGCCCCGCCGCCTTGAAATTGACAGCGTTGAGGTCCGCGAGGCGCTTAGAGAGCCGGTTAACCGCATCGTTGAGGAAATAAAGACCACTCTTGGACATACGCCGCCGGAATTGGCCGCGGACATCATTGAGCGCGGAATCGTAATGACTGGAGGCGGCTCAATGCTTAAGGGCTTGCCAAAGCTCATTTCAAAGGAAACGAACGTTCCCGTTATCTTGGTCGAAAAACCGCTTGAATGCGTCGCGCTTGGAGCGGGCGAGGCTTTCGAGCTCTTTAAGGATATGTCAACCGACAGATCCATTTACGATAATTTGAACGTATAGTTAAAATGCAAAAAAAGCCTTTTTTTATTTTGCATTTTTCTGAATTCCTTCTCGCGTTTTTGCTGATTGTTTCGACTGTGATGATGTCGTTTTCGTCAGGCGGCTTCATTTTGAATTTTAGGCAAATAGGCTTCAATGTTTTTTCGACAGTTCAAAATGGAATCAATGTCGTGACAAGTTCCGTCGTAAATTCTGTGAACGCCGTCAGGGAGTTGGCCGAATTGCGAAAGCAGTACGAGGCTCTTTCTGAAAAACTAAAAGACTACGAATACATGCAGCGCTCCAATTCCGAAATCAGAAAGGAAAATTCGCGCCTAAAGGAGCAGCTTGATTTTTCCCAAAGCCTTGCCGTAAAAAACTTCGCCGCGAACATCATTTCAAGAGGCGCGGACAATTTGTACAGTTCCATAGTCGTAAACAAGGGGTCTCGAAACGGAATAAAAAAGAACATGCCTGTAATCGCGATTCAAGGCGGAAGCATCGGAATAGTGGGAAAGGTCGTCGCGGTAGGGTACACAACAGCGCAAATTATGCCGGTCTTTGACTTTAGTTCGTCGATTTCGGCGCGAGTCCAAAACACCCGCGACATTGGCTTGGTAAGCGGAAACGGCTCGGACACGCTTCCGCTTAAAATGGAATACATAAAAAAGCGCGTGATAGATGAGCTGCGCTTTGGCGATGTAATCGTTACCAGCGGCGAAAACGAAAACTATCCCGCTGACATTCCGATTGGAACGATATCGCATGTTCAAGTCTTGGACTATGACACTTCGTTGGCGATTGAGCTTACTCCGATAATTGACTTCGCAAGGTTGGAGACGGTTTTAATAATCGATCAAAGGTCGCCAAACGACAAGGCTGCGGGGGAGGGCGATAAGAATGATTAAGTCTTACTTTTCCAGCTTTGTGATTTTGATTGTCTTTGTTTTGATAGAGACAGCCCTGCTTTCAAACATCTATTTTTTGCCGGCCATCCCGGACTTTCTTTTGCTTTGCGTATTGTATTTTTCAATCAGAAACGGAAAGGTGGCGGGAGAAATCACAGGCTTTGTTTCCGGCCTTTTGTTGGATTTTTTAAGCGGAAGCCCTTTTGGCCTTAATTGCCTGGTAAGGACCTTGGTTGGATTTTTTGGCGGCTTCTTCCACCGCATGATGAATTACGAAAGCTTTTTGGTGAACATTGTCGCAGGCTTTTTCGCGACGCTTTTGAAGGTTTTGATAATTTACCTTGTTTCGCTTTTGTTCCCCAACTACGTAAATTCTTACAATGTTTTTTCTTCCGTGTTCGCTCTGGAATTGGCGATGAACACTTTGCTGGCGCCCTTGGTCATAAAGCTTTTGCGCGGATTTGACTCTTTTATTGTTCCTCCGCAAAGAGGATTTGATTGATGGCCAGAAGCAAGTCGCTTGTTGTCTTTGTTTATTTTGTTTTGGTCGCTCTAATTATCGTAATCTACACGCTGCGCCTTTTTAACATGCAGGTGGTGAATGGAGAGAATTATCGCAGGGCGTCCAAAGACGTTTCAACCCGCAATACGGTGATCACAGCCCAGCGCGGAGAAATCTACGACAGAAACAACAATTCGGCGATGGTAATCAACACCGATTCGTTCGCTGTCGAAGTGATCCCCGGAGAAATACCGCGCGACTATTATGACACGGTTCTCGCAAAGCTCGCCGACTTTCTTTCGATAAAGAAAAGCGACATTGACAACTTGATTCCTCAAAAAGCCAAGAGGTCTTTTAGCCGCATAACTATAAAAACGAACGTTCCCTTTAAGACAATCTCAAACATCGCGGAAAACATCAACGACTTGCCTGGCGTCACTTGGATTTCCAAGCCGATGAGAAACTATATCGAAACAGGCTCTTTTTCGCACATCTTGGGATATGTCGGCGACATCACGCGCGAGGAATACGCTTTGATGTACAACAAGGGCTATTCCCGCGCCAGCGTCGTGGGAAAGACTGGCATAGAGCGCCAGTACGACGCCTTGCTGCAAGGAAAGGACGGCGTGGAACAGCGAACCGTAGACGTACGCGGCCGCATTTTGTCCGCGACGCCGACAATAATTCCCCCAAAATCCGGAAAGAAACTTGTTCTTACGATAGACACCGAAATCCAAAAGCTTGCGGAAAAGGCGCTTGGAAAACGAATCGGCGCGTTGATTGTCTTAAAGCCAAGCACCGGCGAAATTCTAGCGATGGTTTCTTATCCTTACTTTGACTCCAACATGTTCAACACGGAAAACGCGGCCGAGGAATATTCCAAGCTTACTCAGGATGAATTCAATCCGCTTTTGAACCGAGCCGTCAACGCGCAGTATCCGCCGGCTTCGACTTTTAAAATCGTTATGACAGCGGCCTTGCTTAACGAAAAGGCTTTTCCGAGCCATGAAAAAATTGAATGCAAGGGCGAGGTTGAATACGGCGGCCGCGTCTACCACTGCTGGGTTTTAAAGCCCGGACACGGCTACCTTGACCTTAAGAACGCGCTTGCTAAATCCTGCGACATTTATTATTGGCAAGTTGGCCGCGAAAATCTCGGCATTCAAAAAATAGCGCAATACGCAAAGATGTTCGGCTATGGGTCCAGCGCGCAAATCGACCTTCCCAGCCAGTCAAAAGGTTTTGTTCCTTCTCCGGAATGGAAGGAGCGCCGTTACCACGAGCGTTGGCTTGGCGGCGACACGATGGCTGTTTCAATCGGACAGGGCTATACGACCGCGACGCCCCTGCAAGTGGCGAACGTGATGGCCATGGTCGCCAACGAAGGAAAGATTTACAAGCCGCGCTTGCTTAAGGAAGTGCGCGATCCCGCCACCGACGAAATAATACAAAGCGTAGAGCCAGAAGTTTTGCATTCGGTTAATTTTGACAACGCTCTTTGGAAGGAAGTCCAGGACGACTTGCGCTGGACTGTCACAAATGGTTCGGCAAAACATTCGCTGTTCAACAAAGTTGTGAAGATTGCGGCAAAGACGGGAACCGCCGAAGTTACCGGCTACAAGGACAGCTGGCACTCTTGGCTTTTGGCTTACGCGCCTTACGACGGACCGATAGAGGATAGAATTGTCGTGGCGACAATTGTTGAAGCGGCCAACAAGTATTCATGGTGGGCGCCTTACGCGACTAACATAACGATGCAAGGCATCTTCGCGCATCAAAGTTACGAGGACGCGGTGGCGGCGCTGGGCTGGCAGTATTTGGTAAAGCAAACGGATCAAGCGTCAAGCGATTCAAGAGAGTAGGGCGGAGCGATGAAGTTAAAGTTTTTTCAACTAATTGATTGGATAATGCTTTTGTGCGTTTTGCTCTTGGCGGTTGCCGGAATTTTTTTCATTTATTCCAGCGCCGTCAACCAGCACGGGCAGCTTGTAAAAAAAGAGTACATAAAGCAAATCATTTGGGTTTCCTTTGGCTTGGTCCTGCTTATAGCGGCCGCAGTCTATGACTATAGAAATTTTGAGCGCTACATCAGCGTCGCCTTTGGCGTTTTGATAATCCTTTTAATTTTAACTAGAATATTCGGAAAGACGATTAACGGCTCAAAAAGCTGGCTTGGCATCGGCGACTTTGGAATTCAGCCGGCGGAGTTTGGAAAGATTGTCTACATTTTGTTTTTGGCGCGCTTCTTTCATAAGACTGAAGACATGCCGGAAAGAAAACGCTTTTTTCAAGCGCTTGGCATAATGGTCTTTACGATGGGCTTGATTTTGATTCAGCCCGACTTGGGAACCGCCAGCGTTTACATTCCAATTTTTTTCTTCATGTGCTTTGCGGCTGGCGTTCCAGTAAGGTATATTCTTGGAGTCCTTTCCTTTGGAATGCTCACAATTTTTTTGGCGATTCTTCCCGTTTGGCAAGACCAAATCGCGGGCCACACTTACGCGATATTGAACATTCTAACAGTAAAGAAAATTCGCGTATTATTCACAGTCGGTTTTGGCGCTATAACCTTAACCGGCCTTTTGGGAATGATTTTCTTTAGGCATAACAAATATTATTATTGGATTACTTTTGTCAGCGCGATTGTTTTTGGCGCCATGGTATTTTCTTTGGGCGTAACGAAAGTCCTAAAGCCATATCAAATTCAGCGCCTTATAATCTTTCTTGACCCTTACACAGACAAGCAAGGTTCCGGTTGGAACATCATTCAGTCCAAGACAGCCATTGGCGCCGGCGGACTTTTTGGAAAAGGCTTTTTGCGCGGAACGCAAAGCCACTTGCGCTTTTTGCCGGAACAATCCACCGACTTTATCTTTAGCATTTTGTCAGAGGAAGCCGGATTTTTGGGCGGCCTTGCCGTCTTTCTTTTGTACTTTCTTTTAATGGGAAGAATGATTCTTATAATCCGCCGGGCCGCAAACCATTACGGCTATTACATTGCCTCCGGCGTGCTGGGGCTTTTCTTCTTTCACTTTATGGTCAACGTTGGAATGGTTATGGGCATAATGCCGATAACAGGAATTCCATTGTTGTTCTTGTCTTACGGCGGATCGTCTATGTGGACGGCGATGGTTTGCGTTGGAATAATGATGAGCGTAAACTACAGGCACTTTGCCTTTATGCATCAAGAGTAATCCACTCGTGCCGTTGCAAACAAGACAACAATCGATGGTTCGAGCGGTTTCACCGCGTCCTAGCGGACGCTACAAGCATTTTTCACCCCCATATTTCACTTCCTATAACGCATATTCTGTCTACCACAACGCGGTGTTTTCTGTTTTTCTGCAAAAATTAATCGCTTTTTTGCCTGTTCCCACTTGAAACATTTTTTAAAATCTGATACTATAGTTTCTACATATCGGGCTATAGCGCAGCTGGTTAGCGTGCTTGTCTGGGGGGCAAGAGGTCACCGATTCGAATTCGGTTAGCCCGACTTTTTACGGTTGGTTTTTCGCCAACCGTTTTTTTTATAAAAAGGCGCCTTTTTCCTTTAAGCCGATTTTTCCTGTTTGCAAAAGCATGACGTTCGCTTGCTTTGGATCTAGCTTTACGACGCCTGGCCTAGTCTTTATAAGGTTCATCAGCTTGTCAACGCTAATGTCGCTTACCTTGCTGAATTCCACCCTGGCCACGCCTTGCTTTTCCTTTATTGAGCTTATTGAAAGCGAGCCTGCGACGACTTTTATTTCCGCCAGCGTCAGGAGGCTTTCGACTTCTTCCGGAACCGGGCCAAAGCGGTCGCAAAGCTCGGTGTATACCGAGTCCAATTCTTGCCGGCTTATGACGCCCGCGATTTTTTTGTAGATTTCCATCTTGACTTGTGGATTTGACACATAAGAGTCTGGAATAAAGCCTGTGTAGTCAAGTTCAAGCAAAACTTCGTTTTGGGGAACGTATTCCTTTTGCGCCGTAAGCCGCTCAACGGCCTCGTTGAGCAAGCGCAAGTAAAGGTCAAAGCCGACAGAGTAGACGTTGCCCGATTGGTCGCGGCCCAAAAGGTTTCCCGCGCCGCGCAGCTCCAAGTCTTTCATCGCGATTTTAAAGCCGCTTCCCAATTCGGTAAAGTCGCTTATAACCTGCAGGCGCTTCATCGCAACTTCGCTAAGAGCCTTGTTTTCGGGATAGAACATATAGGCGTAGGCCTTTCGGTCGCTGCGCCCCACCCTTCCCCGCAGCTGGTACAATTGCGAAACGCCGTACATGTCGGCGCGGTCAATGATTATCGTATTGACGTTTGGAATGTCGATTCCGTTTTCGATGATTGTCGTGGCCACTAAAACTTGAAAGCCGCCGTTCTTGAAGCGCCTGAAGATGTCGTCAAGCTCCTCGCTTGTCATTTGACCGTGGGCTGTGTCAATCAGCATTTCGGGCACAAGGCGCTCAAGCTTGCGTTTGGTTTCTTCCAAGGACTCAACGCGGTTGTGCAAGTAAAAAACTTGGCCGCCGCGGTCAACCTCGGCGCGGATGGCCTGCGCCACGCGGTCGTCGTTGTAGGGGTCTATGACGGTCTCTATGGCCTGGCGGTTTTGAGGCGGCGTGGTCAAAAGGCTCATGTCGCGGATTTTCAAAAAGCTCATGTGCAGGGTTCTTGGAATCGGTGTCGCGCTCATCGCAAGGCAGTCGATGTTGTTCTTTAATACCTTAAGCCGCTCCTTGTCCTTTACGCCAAAGCGCTGCTCCTCGTCGATTATCATAAGGCCAAGGTTTTTGAACTGCACGTCCTTTTGGATTATTTTATGCGTTCCGATAATGATGTCCACGGCGCCGTTTTTAAGCTTTTCCAAAATCTTTTTTTGATCCGCCTTTGACACAAAGCGGCTTAGCATGGCGATTGAAACCGGAAAGTTTTTAAATCGTTCAAGACAGGTTTCGTAATGCTGCTCGGCAAGAATCGTCGTCGGCGCCAAAAAGGCCACTTGTCGGCCTCCTAGAACCGCCTTAAAGGCCGCGCGCATGGCGATTTCGGTCTTTCCGTAGCCTACGTCACCGCAAAGCAGGCGGTCCATAGGAATCGGCTTTTCCATGTCTTCCTTGACTTCCTTCGTGACGTTGATTTGGTCGGGCGTGTCTTCGTATGGAAAGGCGGCCTCAAAGGCTGTCTGCCATTCCGTGTCCTTGGGGAAGGCGTAACCTACTGACGCCTTCCTGCGCGAATAAAAATCAATCAACTTTTGCGCCAGCTCCTCAACGGCTTGCTTGACGCGGTTCTTGCGGTTTTCCCAGGCCTTGCTGCCAATGCGGTCAAGCTTAGGGCGCTCGCCCTCGTTTCCGATATAGCGCTGGACAAGGTTCGCCTGCTCGATTGGAACAAAGACCACGTCTTCGTCGGCGTACTCAAGCTTGATGTAGTCGCGCTCTAGCCCTCCCCCTTTGACGCGCTCGATTCCTTTGAACAAGCCGATTCCGTAATTCACGTGAACGACGGCGTCTCCCGGCGTGAGCTCAACGAATGTGTCAATCGGAACGCTCTTGGCGCTTTTTATTGATTTTGGGGCCTTTTTTCGGCGGCCGAAAATCTCGTTTTCCTGGATTACAAAAAGCTTTATGTCGGGAACGGAGAAGCCTGATGAAATGGACTTTGGAACGATTTGAAGGGGCCTCTCCTTGAATGAAACCGCTTCTGAAAGTATTTCATGGATTCGCAACGCTTGGTTTTCGTTGTCGGCGTAAACGACAACGTCATAGCCGTCTTTTTGAAGGGAGTCAAGCTGTTCCTTGAGGTAGTTGATGTTTCCAAAAAAGCTTCTTGAAGGCTCTGCCTGCAAGCTAAAGGACTTTGAGAATTCAAAATGAAAGCCGCCGACAGCGGAAGCCGTTTGCCCTGCCTCCAAGTCTGTTCGCAAGCTTCTTAGCATGATTGACCTTTTGACTTTTGGCAAAAGGCTTTCAAAGTCAAACAGGGCCATCTTGGGCGGAAAGCAAGGCTCCTCCAGCCTAGCCTTTCTGTATAAAGACGACCATTCCTTGACCATGTATTCTTTGGAGTTAAGCTGGCGGTCAAAGTCAAAGTAAATCACCGTGGCGCCCGGAGACAAATAGTCAAGCAATGAATGGCTGAAAATCAGGGGGTAAAAAAGCTCTTCTCCCTCGCACGAGCCTTGAAGCTCCAAGTCGTCTAGGCGGCTTTCAAGGACAGCCCTTGCTTTTTCAGTGAACGGAAGATAAACTCCGTCCTTGTCCTCGAAAGCGTCTGAACTTGTATCTTTTCGTAGACTTTTACCATCGAAAGTTTCTGAACTTGTATCGTTTTTTATACATTTTTCGTCGTATTCTTTGATTTTCTTTCTTAATTCAGAAATTTCATTGGGGCCAAAAAAGGCCTCTTTCATCGGAAATATAAGGACGCTTTCTATTTCGCTCTCCGTCACTTGGCTGTCAGGCGCGAAAGTCTTTATCTTTTCTATTTGGTCAAAGTCAAATGTGACGCGAACGCCCTTTCCCTCTCCGGGCAAAACAATGTCAAGGACTTCTCCCCG
>CADCBK010000044.1:0-30027 GCA_902799665.1 uncultured Spirochaetaceae bacterium
CCTACAACCAAGAGCGCCAAGTTCATAAGCAAAAGGAAGACATACTTGTTCTTGACATAGGTCGTGATGAAAAGCGTTACGTTTTCGGGAATGTTTTCGTCTTGCATCCAATAGCTTAAGGCCGCAGCCGCCGCGATGATGAACAAGATTCCGCCCGAAACTGGAACGCTGTCGGCAACCACACGGGCGGTTTCCTTTACGTTAAAGTCGCGGCGGAACAAGAAGACCAGCGCCACCGCGTAGATTACCGCGAACGACGACACTTGGAACAAGTTGAAAAAGCCTGTGAAGTATGTGACGCAAATCAAAACCGGCAAAAGAAGCTCGGGGACGCAGCCAAGGAAAGACTTTCCAATAGCTTTGATAGAGAATGGAGGCCTGTCCTGCTTGTTGTCAAAAATGATTCCCAAGGCGATCATCGAAAGCGCCATTATCGCTCCCGGAATCAAGGCTCCGACAAAAAGCGTTATCACGTCAAAGCCCGGCGCGAACTGGGTGATTACAGTGTAGTTTGACGAGGCGTACATGATGATGGCCACGCTTGGCGGGAACAAAAGGCCGACGGCCCCGCAAGAAGTTATAAGGCTTTCGGCCCTGTCCTTGTCGTAGCCGCTTCCAGTCAAAATCACGGCCAAAAGGGAACCCAGCGCCAAAATCGTGACGCCGGAAACTCCGGTGAAAGTCGAGAAGAATGTCAAAACCAAAACCGCCGCGACAACCGTTCCTCCCCTAAACCAACCAAAGAGGGCGCGGAAAAGCTCGACAAAGCGCTTGCCCGCGGAGCCTTGGGCCAAAACGTAGCCTGCGATTGTGAACAAGGGAATCGCGGCGATTGACTTGTCGGCCAGCTTTGAGTAAGCCTCAATCGGAAGGACGTCGATGTAGCCGCCTGCCTTGGAGAAAATCACATAAGTGATTCCGCTGATGACGACAAAGAGGGGAACTCCGGTAAAAGCCAGCATGACAAGAAGGACAACCCAAAGAATGATTGTTTTGCCGCAAAAGGCGTTCCAGCCGTCAGCCAAGGCATACAAGGCCGGCAAGTCGGAATTGCCCGTCAAATACCAAATGATTCCGGTCACCGCGCTCATTGACGTCAAGACGCCAAAAGCCGCGCCAAGCGCCGTGGCCGCCTTTAGAGCCTTGCCTTCCGCGTTTTGGAAGAGCAAGAGCAAAATCATCAAAAAGCACAAGGGATAAAAAGCGAAATAAGCCTTTTCGGGCAAGCTCAAAACCTTGCGGGTGAACTGGTCGGGGTTTACGATTTGCATGAACGACGCCAAGAAAAGCTGCGTGATGATTAGCGCCGTGGCGAAAGACGCGATTGTCTTAATGACATTTCTTGCGCGGTCAGGAAATTTTTCCGTGACATTGGCGAGGCACAAGGCGCGCTTTTCGCGCCAAGTGATAAGGCCGGCCACGCAAGCGAACACAAAGGCTATGTTCACTATTATGGCGTCGGCGTCCATAACTTGCAAATGCAAGTTGTCCTGCATGATTTTAATCACAAGCGCCGTTACGCTCAAAAGAGCCACAAGCGCGACCGCCATCGCGTCTTCGATTTTTTTCAGCATTAGTTTCCTCTGAAGTTATTTAGGAAGGCCGTGATTCTTTCGTACAAATCCTTGTCGGCCACAGGGGTTTTGGGATCGTACATATAGCGGGCCTTGTCGGCGAACTCGTCGTTCCAAGCCTTAAGCTCCGCGGCGTTTGGATTGACCACAGTCGCTCCGCCCGACTCGCACCTTTTCATATACTCAAGGTCGTTCTTTTGCTGGGCTTCGATGAATTTCTTTTCGGCCCTTTTGATGCTGGCCATAAGCTCCGGCTTGAACTTGTCGGGAATCGCGTCCCATTCAGCCTTGGAGATGATGAAGGTTACCATTACAGGGCAAAGGGGAACGTTGAGAATGTTGGTGAGCGTCTTGTAATACTGGGCGGCGTATCCGTACATCGGAATCGTAAAGACGCCCTCGACTCCGCCAGGAGTCTTCATGCTCTGCAAAAGCTTGTCTGTCGGAACGTCCATCGTAAGGTAGCCGGCGGCCTTGAAAGCGTTGGCAAGCATCGGGGAAGTGTTTCCGCCTACGGTAAGGCGCTGCTTTTTTAGGTCGTTTGGAACATGGACAGGATTTTTTGTGAAAAAGCAGCACCAACCGATGTTAAAGAAGCCCAAGACCGTGTAGCCCTTGGCTTCAAGCGGCTTTTGCATCTCAGGAATGAACTTGTCCAAAACCGCGTTGACCTCTTCCTGGTCGCGGAACATAAGAGGAACGCAAAGGGTCATAATGTGGCTTTCGGGGCAGAAGGAGTCAATTCCAAGCGAAGTGAAAACCGCTCCGCCAATCGGAGGCTTTTGGCCGGGGCGGACTGAATTGAGCTTTTTGATGACTCCAGCCTCGCCGCCCATTGAGTCCGAGTTCATGAACTGGAGCTCGACCTCGCCGCCTGTGATTCTGGCCCAGTCGGCCGAAATCGTTCTCTGGTCAACGTCCCAGGAAGAGCGGGCCGGCGCGACTGACGCCACTTTGATGATTGTTTTTGCGGAAAGGGTTCCCGCCAAAGAAGCCGCCAAAAGGACGGCCGCGATTTTCTTAAAAGTTTTCATGCTACACTCCATACTTTACGGCTGAACGCGCAAGCGTTGCGCGCGCGTTTGTTGCCGCTTATGCGGCCAGCCAACAATTTACGCTTTTAAAGCAATTCCATTGCCGCTATTTTACCAAACGACAAAGTAATCGTCAACATGGTCCAAAAGGTACTGGGCCTTTTGCTGGTTCAAGACGCACATAAGGCGGCTTGAGGGGTCGTCGTCGGGATTTATGGACAAAGCCTTGTTCAAGCTTTCCATAAAGCCGTCGCGGTCCCCGTTGGGCTTGCAAACGCTTTGGGCGTAGGTTATGTAAATGCCGGGCGCCTTTCCGCCGGAAGCCTTGAGGGCCTTTTCGTAGCATTCAAGGCCCCTCTCGTAGTCTCCGCCAAAGTCAACCGGAGCGGCCGTGTAGAACTGGCAAAGCGCGTCCCAAATGGCGCCTTTTGAATAATCCGGGTCAAGGCTGGCCGCCTTTTCAAGCAAGGCGACAGGCCCTTGTATGGAAGAAAGCGCGTCAACGTCCAAGGGGTCAAGGGACCAGGCGATAAGGCTGGCTCCGCCCGCCCAATAGGCCGCGTTCACGTCGTCCTTGGTCAAATTTGACACGGCGGCCTTTATGGCGTCCGCGTCGCTTGACAAAAAGGCCTTTTCAAAGCCGGGCCAGCGGCTTTCAAAAACGCCAAGGATGTACTGGCGGCCGCGCAGGTAGTGGTACTTGGCCCGGTTGAACTCGGCCACTTGCTTTTCAAGCTCCGTTATCGGAAGGCTTTCGGCCGGCGTTTGGACGCAAAGGTTTCCGTACATCACGTTAAGCTGGCCCGCCATTATTTGAAGGCCTTGATGGCTTGGGTTTTGCAGCGCCAAAATTTCGTACATTTTTACGATCATCGGAAGGACTTCCGCGATGATTTTTGGGTCCTTTTCGCCCATAAAGGCCATCATCATGTCAGGGGCGCCGGCTTTTTTGGGAATGGCCGCTCCCTTTTTGTCGCTTCCGGCAGCCGCGTCGCCCAACTTGTTGGCAATCATCGACTTGCAGGAAAAGAAGCTAGCGCTAGAGGCGACCAGGGCCGCCAGCGCGAACGTTTTTACAAGAGTTTTCATGCGTTTTATTATATAACCTACTCTGAATGAATTCAAGACTGAGAAGCGTCCGTAGGACGCGGTGAAACCGCTCGAACAAACGCTTACAGTTATTCATTCGAAAATACGAGCGGCCTAGTCTTCATCCGCCTCGCCGAGTTTGCGCTGCAGGGTTTTGCGGCCGATGCCCAAAAGCTCGGCGGTCTTGCTTTTGTTGCCCTTGTTGGCGGCGAGCGTTTGCTCGATTACGATTTTTTCGGCTTCCTCCAGCGTGGAGCCCGCGGGAATCGTGATGCTCTCGGCGGACGTGGCCTTGCTGATTGAGGGAGGCAGGTCGTCAAGCGTTATCTCGCCGCCCGAACACATTACGACGGCGCTTTCCATGCAATTTCGCAGCTCGCGGATGTTTCCGGGCCAATCGTACTTGTAAAGGGCGCTGCGGGCGCGGCTGTCCACGCCGGTTATTGTCTTTCCCAAGTCCTTGGCCTCGCCCTCAAACTCTTTTAGGAAGTGGGCGATCAAAAGCGGAATGTCGTCCTTTCGCTCCCTTAGCGGAGGAACTTCTATGCGGACGACGTTGAGGCGGTAAAAAAGGTCTTCGCGGAATTTCCCCTGCTTGACCAGTTCTTCCAGATTTTTGTTGGTGGCGGCGACGACGCGGACGTCGACTTCTATCGTTTGGCTTCCGCCGACGCGCTCAAACTTCTTTTCCTGCAAAACGCGCAAAAGCTTTACTTGCGTCGCTTGGTCTATCTCGCCGATTTCGTCAAGGAATATCGTGGAATTGTGGGCAAGCTCAAAGCGGCCCTTGGCCATTTGGTCGGCTCCTGTGTAAGCGCCCTTTTCGTGGCCAAAAAGCTCCGACTCCAAAAGGCTTTCGCTCAAAGCGGCGCAATGGACTTTCACGCAGTCGTGGCCCTTGCGGGGGGACAGCGCGTGTATCGCGTCGGCGACGACTTCCTTTCCGACGCCGCTTTCTCCGGTAATCAAGACGCTGGCCTTTGAGGGCGCGACTTTTTTTATGAGCTCGGCGATTTTTTGCATTGCGGCGCTTTTTCCTATCATTCCCTCAAGCGACTTTGTTTGGTCCACGCGGTCTTTCAGCTCCTTGTGCTGGAGCGAAAGCTCGCGGCCCTGCAAGGCGCGCTTGGCGATCATCAAAAGCTGGTCAAGGTTCAAGGGCTTTGTCAAAAAGTCGTAGGCGCCGTTTCTCATCGCGTCTACGGCGGCGTCAATGCTTCCGTGGCCAGTAAGGACGATTACTGGAATGCCGGGATTTTGGGTTGTGACTCGGCGCAAAACTTCTTCGCCGCTTATTCCGTCCATGCGGAGGTCGGTGACGACCAAGTCTATGTCGCCCTTTGCGATTTGGTCCAAGCCTTCCTGGCCGTTTGAAGCCAAGCGGACTTCGTAGCCTTCAAGCTCAAAGGCGGCGCCCAAGCCTTCGCGAATGTTTTTTTCGTCGTCAATTACAAGAATCGTGAATTTCATTTTGACTCCAAAAGCCGCTTGTCGGTTTGCGGAACGGGCAAGCTTATGATAAAGGCGCTTCCCTCGCCTTCCTTTGACTCAACTTGTATGTCACCGGAAAATTCTTTTACGATTTTGTAAACCATAGTAAGGCCCAAGCCGGTTCCGCTGGCCTTTGTCGTGTAGTAAGGCTCAAAAACGCGGGCCAAAGTCTTTTCGCTCATTCCGCTTCCGTTGTCCTTTATCAAAATCACAAACTTGTTGTCTTTGACGGCGGAATGGATTTCAAAAACTCCGCCTTTCTTTCCGCCAAACTTGTCTTGAATCGCGGCCAGAGCGTTTTGCGCCAAATTGGCGACCACTTCGCGCAAAAGCTTTTGGTCAAGCAAAAGGCGGGCCGAGTCGGAGCAAAGGTCAAGCTTAAGCTCTACGTTCTTGCTTGAAAATTCCGGCTTGAAAAAATCGGCGATTTTTTTTAAGAGCGGATTCGGCTCAAGCAATTCAAAAGTCGCGCTTATCGGGCGCACGGCGAACAAAAAGTCCATCACGATTTTATTAAGGTTGGCTATTTCGTCGTTGACAACATCGATGTATTTTTCCAAAAATTTTTGGTCTGGCAAAAGGCCGTCAGACTCGCGCGCCTTTTTCACCGCCTTTTGCAAAAGCTGGATGTGTATGCTTATCGCGCCAAGCGGATTCTTTATTTCGTGCGCGACGCTTGCGGCCAAATTCGTAAGGCCCGCCAAACTTTCCATTCTGTGCAAAAGGATTTCCTGCTTTCTTTGCTCGGTCATGTCGCGGACGGCCAAAATGCAGCCTTCAAGCTTTTCATCCTTTACCAAGGGAGAAAGAGCCAATTGCATAAAGCGGACGCTTCCGTCGCTCGCGCTTACAGAAAACTCCTCGCTGGCGCTTGTCTTGTTTTTTTCAAAGCAGGACTTTAGGAATTCCGCCATGCTTTTGTCGGCGACAAACTCGCAAAAATTGGCCGCGTTTTTCGGAAGCGGCCTAACCGTCAAGGGCAGCCAACGCTCCGCCGCCTTGTTTATCAAAAGCAGCTTGTAGTCCTTGTCCAAGACCACAAGGCCCAAGGAAAGGAATTCTATTATCGCAGAAAGCGTGTCGCGCTCGGAGCTGATGGACGAAAAGAGTTTTTGAATTTGAGAGTCTGAAAGCTTTGAAAGCTTTTGCGCGACGCTCTTGTTGAAGCTTGTCACCTCTTTCGCTCCCTGGCCAAGGCGCAAAGCAAGTCCTCAAGCGCGGCCTGAATTCCTTGGTTGTATGTTGAAACGTTAAAGTAGCAATCCTTTATGGCTTTTGAAACGGCGACGGCCTTTTGGCAATCGGCCGCGCGAGCGAAAAGCCCGCGGCTTCGCTTTTCCATGTTTGACAAAAAAAGCTTGAACAAAACGCGCGGCTCAAACTTTCCGCAATTCTTTATCAAGTCGGCTATGTCGGGAATTTTTCCGTCAAAGATTTGGTCAAAAAAGTCAAAGGCGCGCTTTTCTATCGCTTCCGGGCGGACGGGCAAAAAGCCCTCCAAGTAATGTTGGATCAAGGAGCCGCCTGAATAAGAGGCTACCGCGCCGTCGTGGAAAACGCGGTCTATTATTTCCTTTTCCTGCTCCGCCGTCCTTGTCGAAAAACTGTAGTTTCTAAGCCGAGACAAAATCGTTGGCATGACCGCGTTGCGCCTTGAAGTCGTCAAAATGAACATCGTGTTGGCCGGCGGCTCCTCCAGAATTTTAAGCAAGGCGTTCCGCACGCCCTCAAGCATTCTCTCTGCCTTTTCTATGATTATTACCTTTGTTCCGGAAGCCGCTCCTATATGCGCCCACGCCGAAAGGTTTCTTATTTGCAAAATCGGAATCGAATCGTACAAAAAGCCGCCTTCAAGCTTTTCGCAAAGCTCCACGATTTTTTGCGCGTTTTTTTCGACTTCCTTGATCTCAGGAAGCTCATGCTCAATGTCAAGCTCTTCCATATATTCGTCAAGCTCGCTTGTAATCGCCGCGATTTTTGAAAGCTTGTCGCTGTCCTGCCACAAGGCTTGGTGAAAGCGGTTTTCAAGTTTGCGGACTGAGGTGACGTGGCTGTCGTTCATAGACGCGGAACTTACAAAGGCCTTCGCCGCCGCGTGGATTTCAAGAGAGCAGTCGCGCGGCCCCAAGAGCATTACGTTTGGACTTACCAAAGCCTTGTGCTTTAGGCATGAAGGGCAAGAGCAAGACCATTTTCCGCGCGGATTTTCCGAGCAAGAAAGGACGCGGGCAGTCTCAAGCGCGGCGGTCAGCTTTCCGCAAGAATCGTTTCCGCTAAAAAGAACGGCGCCTGGCAGTTTATTGGAACGAATGTCGTCCTCCAACAGCTTGGCGGCGCTTTGGTAAAGAAGATTGTCAAACAAAGCCAGCTCCTCCCCTTTTACGCAGGAACGCTCTCAACGATGGAATAAACGACGCTTTTCTCGCGCAAGGCGCTTGTGTCAATCGTTCCGTTAACCTCTACCATCGCGACCAAAATCAAAAAGACCAAGGCCCCGCCTTCGGCAAAGCCCAAAAGCAGGCCCAAAGTCTTGTCCAAGCTTTTTAAAATCGGGCCTGAAAAAATCGTCTTAACCAACAACTGGATTATCTTCAGCAAAACAAAGGAGCAAATGAAAACCGCGAAAAAGCCCAAGATTTTGGCGGCAAGGGGATTCATTGACTGGGCGAAAACATCCCCCATCTTTTTATAAAAGAGGACTGACAAAAAGAGAGGAATCACAAGCGAAGCGACGCCAAAGACTTCGTTTATCATGCCGCGCGCGAATCCGCGAATCGTGAATATCAAGAGTATGGCAATCAAAATATAGTCCAAGACGTTCATTCAATCCCCTCCAATAAAATCCTCGCTATTTTTTCGGCCGGCCTTTCGCTTCCGCAAAGCTTTTTGCAAGCCTCTCTGTAATTCTTCCTTTGAGCGGCGCTTAAAAACGACGACAAGGCGCTTTGCAAAGACGATTCGGTCATCCCGCTTTTTTTAAGGACAACCGCCGCGCCCTGTCGCTCAAACCATTCGGCGTTGTCAACCTGGTCGCCGCGCGTTCCCGCCCCTTCAAGAGGAATCAAAACCATCGGCTTTTCCAATACCGCGCATTCCCAAATCGAGTTGGCGCCCGCGCGCGAAAGGACGACGTCGGCCGCGGCGATTACGTCCGGCATTTCCTTGTAAATGAAGGCGTAAGGATGGTAATTTTCCTTTTCTTCCTGCGTCAAGCCTTGCGGCAAGAGCGCGGCGTTCTTTTGTCCGGTTTGATGGACCACGATGAATTTCTGGCAAAGCCAAGAAAGGTTTTTCCAAACCAGCTCGTTGATTTGCGCCGCGCCAAGCGAGCCGCCGGTGACCAAAAGCAAGGGCTTTTTCTTTTTTTGCGCCGCGGAAATTCCCAAAAAGACAAGGCCGGAGGCCGCGTCCGCCTTGTAAAAAACAGGGCGCACGGGGTTTCCGGTGACGATGAATTTTGGAGAGGCTCCGTTCCTAAAAAAGTCGCGGGTCTCTTCGTAGCTTAAAAGAACTGAAGCCGCGAACCTAGAGTTGATTCTTGTCGCCAAGCCCGGCGTGAAGTCGCATTCATGCGTGTAAACCTTGATTCCCAAAAGGCGGGCCGCCGCGCAGACAGGAACTGAAACAAAGCCTCCCTTGGAAAACAAAAAGGCCGGCCGCTCCCTTAGCAAAATAAAAAAGGCCGCCGCGAAGCCAAAGAAAATCTTAAAGACGTCGATGAAATTCTTGAATGAAAAATAGCGCCTAAGCTTTCCGCTTGGAACGCCGTAAAATTTATCGGCGCTGGCATTTCCAGCCTCGTCCAAGGAATTGACCACAATGTCCCTGTCCATCTTTGAAAGAGAGCCTATCCAAATGATTTTGGCCTGCGGAAATTTTTGCCTAAAGGCGTCGGCCACCGCAAGGCCGGGATAGATATGGCCGCCAGTTCCGCCGCCGGTAAAGGCGACAGGCAGAGTCTTATTGTCCATGATGATTTTTTTCCATTATATCAAGCAAGTCTTGGCGCTTGAAAAGCTTTGCGTAAGTCCAAGCGGACATTCCCAAAGCGTCAAATTTGTCCGGGCTGGCTCCGGCGTCGGACAAAAGCCGCACCATCTCGGCGTTCCCCTCGCCCACGGCAAGCGTAAGGGCAGACTGGTTGTCGCTTGAAAGAAAGTCCAAGTTGACTTTTTTTGAGACCAAGATTTTCGCGATTTCCAAATTCTTTTTCCAAACGCAGTCCATCAGGGCGGAATAGCCGCGGTCCTTTGAAACAGCGTTTAGGTCAACGTTTTGGTCAAGCATCCACTTGACCTCGTCGACTTTTTCAGCGCGAATCGCGACGTTCAGCATGGGAACGCCCGCTTCTGTGCGCTCGTTAAGGCTCATGCCGGCGTCAAGGTAAGTCTGGACGATTTCGCGGTTGTCCTTTTGCACGTGAATCGAAAGCGCGTCGCCGGTAAAGGGATTTCCGCCTTCAAAAAGCTTTTTCCAGGCTTCCTTCTTTTTGGCCTCAAGCGCGACGCCGTTGATGTTGTTCTCCAAGTAAGCCATAAGGCGCTCAAAAGTCTCAAAGTCCAAAAGCGGGCCGCATTTTTTCGCCGCTTGGGTCCATTCGTTTTTGAGCGCGTAAACGTTCAGGCCAAGGCCCAAGGCCAAGCCCCAAGCGAAGGCCGCGTTTTTGGCGGGCGCCTTTTTGTCAAGAATCGCGCAGTGGCTGTACAATTTGAATTTTGACGGAATGCCGCCTGGCAAAAGCTCCGAGTCGCTTTCGATGGAAAAGGTCTTTGCGGAAATCTTGTTTCTCTTGAAAAATGCCTTTAATTCGGCGGCTTGCTCCTCGTGCTTTGGAGCGCAAACAATGAGCCAGTTCATTCCTTGATTATATAGCAAAAAGGAATATATATCAAGAACAGGCGGAAAGCCTACATTTGGAAGCGCAAGCTAAAGTTTCCGTTCCAAATGGAATTCTTAAAATCGTAGGCGCCGGCGATATTTATAGCCAAAAAGCTGATTTTAAGGCCAAAGCCGCCGTAAATTTGCGGAATGAAATTATCGCCCCAATTGGACGACGCGTTTCCCTTGCCGGAAGCCGCGGCCCCAACATAAGAGGCGGCGTCCGAAATCCTTTTGTCCGTCGCCGACCAAGCCCAATCAGTTGAATTTTTGGAAAAAATTCCCCTAAAGCCCACATACGGCGTGAAGAAAAGGAAAGTCTTTGAAAGCTGGACTTGGCCGAACATCGTGTGGCTTGAATAGTCCACGCCGGCTTTGACTCCGTCCTTGTCCAAGGAAACCTTTCCGTTTATGAAATAGTAGCCGAAGCCAAGCGAAAGCTGGGGCCAAGCGCCTTCGCCCTTAAGCAAGGCGTAGCGGACGTCGCCTCCGATGAAAAATTCATGTACATGCAAGAAAAGCCGATGTCAAAGGGAAGGACAAAGCCGCCTACGCGCGCGTTGGCGGTAAGCATGGGATATACAAAAGTTTTCGGAATGCCGTTGACCTTGAAAATCTCGGCGAAATTTCCCAGCGCGGACAAGTCAAGCTTTGTGGCGGACGCCTCGATTCCAACAGCAAGGTGAGGCGGCGCCGACGGAAAGACCTTTCCTATCCAGGCCTGCGCGTATACGTTTTGCTGGCTGGCCGCGTTTGGCAGCGACTTGTTCAAGTCCCTTGAAAAATCATTAAGGCAATTGTTCACGTCGTCGCCAGAAAAAGTCTTGGCGAAAACAGCGGCGGAACAAACTACAACAATAAGGGCTGCTAGAATCTTCTTCATAAGGGAATTGTAGCGCCATTGGGCCCTTTTTGCAAGGGCGAACTTTTTTTGAAAAAAAAAGGCCGCTTTCTATTGACACATTTTCCCCAATCTGATATTATAAACCTAATACGCCGCTGTAGCTCAGTTGGTAGAGCGCCGGACTGAAAATCCGTATGTCGTCAGTTCGATTCTGACCGGTGGCATTGGACCCGCAAATCGCGGGTCTTTTTTTTTGCCCGCTCTCCGCCGCATTCTTCTTGATTTTTTAACTCTTTTGCGCTAACATGGCATTCGATTAGGAGGAACCTATGGCTTACAAAATTTCTGACGCTTGCGTAAACTGCGGCGCCTGCGAATCTGAATGTCCCGTTTCAGCGATTTCTGAAAAGGACTCAAAGCGCGTCATTGACGCCGGAACATGCATCAGCTGCGGCTCTTGCGCCGGCGTTTGCCCTTCGGAAGCTATTTCGGAAGAGTAAATGAAAGCTAAGATAAAATCCAAATTTCTCTCGCTTTTGCTTCTTGCGGGTTTTATCTTGGCGTGCGCCGCCGCCGCGTTTGTCGTGACGGCTCCGCTTTGGCTTTTCGCCAGTAAAAAGCCCGCCGTCTATTCAGCCCTGCTGATAGCCTTGGCCGCGGCTTTTTTTGTTTTCAAGACCGTCCGTTGGGCAATCAAGCGCGGAGCGAAAAAACCGGATGCAAAAGACTAAAGCCTTTTTTTTCGCGGCGCTTTTTTTATCCGCCCTGCCTTTGGCCGCTCCTCCGCTTTCCGCCCAGGAAAAGCCGATTCAAATCCAAAAGTCAAAAGCCCCTCAAATCAATTCGCTGAACGTCCGCGACAAGGACTTTATGCTAAAGCAGTTTGACGACGAGGTCGAGCAAAACAAGCGGCTTTTTACAAGCGGAAAGGAAATTTTTCCCGCTTTTTACGCCTACACGGTGAACAACGACGACGACTTGTTCAATTTGGCCGCGCGCTTTTGCATCCGCTACGACAGTTTTTGCCTTATAAACGGAATAACCGGAGCGGAAGAGCGTATAAAAGGAAAAACCTTGCTGCTGCCCAGCGCGGACGGAATTTTCGTTCCGCTGGAGGAAAGCAAGAATTTAAGCGCGCTGGAATTTTTATTGCAAAAAAACCGCCTTCCCCTATTGGAAGACACAGGGCATTTGCGCTATAATATAGACGGAAGAAATTTCGCGTTTTTCCCCGGCGAAAAATTCAGCACAACAGAGCGCGCTTTTTTTTTAGACACATCCATGCAGCTGCCGGTGAAAAACTACAGGATTTCAAGCCGCTACGGCCAGAGGGCCAACCCCTTTGGAGGGGGAAAGACTCAGTTCCACCGGGGCGTTGACATGGCGGTTCCGGAAGGCTCCAACGTTTTTGCCTGCAAGAGCGGAACCGTCAAAGGCCGGGGCGAAAGCTCCGTCTACGGCAAGTGGCTTCAAATAGACCACGGCCGCGGAATGACAAGCTTTTACGCGCACCTTTCTTCGATTCAAGAAAACGCGAAAAAGGGAGCGCTTGTCAGGGCCGGCGAATTGATTGCAAAAAGCGGAAGCACGGGGCAAGTCACCGGCCCGCACTTGCATTTTGAAATTTGGCTGAACGGAAAAAGCGTGGATCCGGCGGCCTACGGCAATTTTTGAGGAAGGAAATGCGTTTTACGATAGGAAAGAGTTTATTGGCCTTGGCGATTTTTGCCGCCGCCATTTCCGCTCCGCAAGCGGAAGTCTTTAGAACGCGAAAAACCGTATGCCTTTCCGTTCCCGCAAGAGGAAGCTCCGAAAGCAAGGCGTGCGGAATAAACGACTGCGTGGCGGCCTTTTTGCCCGAAGACACGACTTTCGCGCAAGGCGTGGAAATCACCGTAAAGATTCCGCAAGCCTTGGCCGCCTACAGAAACACGATAATCTATTCCATTTACAACAACATCACTCCGGTTCCGACGGAAAAAGGCATCGACTATTCGGGAACGGAAATATATTCCGGCCTCTATCCGGGGCAATTGGCTTGGACAATCGCGATTCCGCTTGTAAAGGGAAACACGATGAAGGCCAGCCCCTACGCCGACAAAACCTTGATTCCCGACGCAAGCCGCGGCTTTGTCTTTTTGAGGAACCAATTGGCAATGAAGGGCGTTCCAAAAAGCGTCATGGAGGCCGAGTTTGAAGTCAGCGCCAAAGCGGTTTTGGCTGACTACGGCGCGCTAAAGGTTTTGGCCCCCGCCGACTCAGGCGAATACACGGTCTACGTAGACGAAAAGCCCGTCACGGCCAACGAAAAAGGCCTTGTAATCCTAAAACCCGGCAAGCGAAACGTCTCCATCGTTTCCGAAAAATTCAGGAACGAAACCCGCGCGGTTATGATAGCCCAGGGCGAAGTCACCGAGCTTTCGCTTGCCTTGCAAAGCGTGGCGCCCTCAGTTCACGTCCGCGCGCCGGAAGGCACGAAAATTTTCGTTGACGGAAACGAGGTTCAAGCCGGAGAGGCGCTGGCCTTGGAGGCCGGCGAGCATTTGTTCAAGTTCAACTTGGGCGGATACGAAGTGACAAAAAAAGTCGCGATTCAAAACGGAAAGAGCTACAACGTCAGCGTCAACGTGGACGCAAGCGTTAAAGAGGAATAAGAGCGGCAATTGCAATTGAGGGAAAGACCAAAATTGCAGGATAGCCGCATAAGCGGCAACATTCGCCCTTGCCAACCGGCGCGGGCGAACAGCCGTAATTATAGAGGAATAAGAGCGGCAAACAGCCGTAATTATAGAGGAGTTCTTGCATGAAGAAAATCATCAGCGGAAAAGTCCGCGAAGTCTACGACCTAGAAGACGGCCGCATGGTAATCGTGACGACTGACAGAATCAGCGCCTTTGACGTGATTTTGCCGGTTGACATTCCCGGCAAGGGAAAAGTTCTTAACGCCGTAAGCGAAAAATGGTTTGACCTTACAAAGGACATTTGCAAAAACCACTTGATTTCAAGCGACACAAAGGACATGCCGGCCGAATTCCAAAAGCCGGAATTTGAAGGACGGACTATGCTGGTGAAAAAGCTTAAGATGGTCCCCTACGAGGTAATCGTCCGCGGCTACATGTTCGGCTCCATGTACGAGGCCTACAAAAAGGGCGAGCCTTTCTTGGGCCACTCTTTTGACAAGGAATACCAAGAGGCCGAAAAATTGGCCGAGCCCATTTGCACGCCTTCGACCAAAGCCAAGGAAGGCCACGACATCAACGTGACGCTTGACTACATGAAAAAGGACTTGGGCGAGGAACTGGGAACCAAAATCGAAAAGGCTGCCCTTGCCATTTACAAAAAATGCTACGACTACGCCAACGAGCGCGGAATCATCATCGCCGACACAAAATTTGAGTTTGGCTTGGACGAAAACGGCGAGCTTATCCTTGCCGACGAGGTCTTGACGCCCGACTCAAGCCGCTTTTGGAACAAGGACGCCTACAAGGTTGGAACAAGCCCCGCAAGCTACGACAAGCAGTTTGTCCGCGACTGGCTTAAGGCCAACAACTTGGCCGGCGACCCTAACATCAAGGAAATTCCCGCCGAAATCGTCAAAAAAACGGCCGATTTGTACGCGGAATGCCAGAAGAGGATTTGCGGCTGAGGCTTAGTAAGGCAACCCGGTATTCAGGCGGGCTCTCAACCCGCCTGTTTTTTTTCAAATACATACAAAACAATATGAGGAGTTAAAATGAAAAAGGCAATTATTCTTTTGACAAGCATATTAGCGGGAGCTGAGATACTTGCTTTGACTCCAAAACAATATGTTGAAAAAAATTATAAAGAAAACGGGATATTATTTACAGAGGATGTGGATGATTGGCTTGATCAGGCCAGTGTTGGCGAAAGGAGTCCTATCATCTTTTTCAACTCAACCACAGAGGATATTGAATTTGAGTTGCATGAATTAAAAACATCATTCAATCAGGTAAAAAAAGATGTCATCAGAAAAATAAAAGGTCGTGAAATTGTTAAAATAAAAGCGGGAGAGTATCTTATTCCGGCAATAACTTTTGAAGATGTCGAACATATTGTTTTTGTATTTAAAACTCCTAATATGTATGATGTTTTGGGGTATTCAGACAATTCAATGACAGAACAATATGCGCATGGTTCATTTTATGGATTTGCAAATAAAGGAGTAGGCTTTATTGGTGGCGACAGCGAAACCAGGACAGTTTATTCCATAGTTTTTGAAATAATAAAAAAAGAATAAGTCAATTGCTTGACCAACCGCCGTAAAGATAATTATAATATAATTATGGATGAATTAATCTTCGAATGGGATCCAATAAAAGCGGAATTGAACTATGCAAAGCACAAAGTCACTTTTGAAGAAGCGAAAAGTGTTTTCTATGATGAAAATGCCGTTTTAATTGCCGATCCGGACCATTCAAGCTTAGATGAGGACAGATTCATTATGCTTGGACTAAGTTCTGAGATGCATATGCTGTTGGTCTGCCATTGCTACAGAGAAAATGACAGAATAAGAGAGAAAATGACAGAATAAGAATTATATCCGCACGAAAAGCCGACTTGCAGGAATCTAAGCAATATGGAGGCAATTAATATGAGAGACCACTACGATTTTTCAAATGGAATAAAAAACCCTTATGCAGACAAACTAAAAAAACAGATTACTATCCGTCTTGACGATCAGGTAATCAATTACTTCAAAAAAATGGCAGAAGAAACAGGAATGCCATATCAGAACATCATAAATTATTATCTTCTAGATTGTGTAAAAGAAAAGAAACATCTGGAAGTTGCGTTCAGCAAATAAGGCCACACCCACTGGGGATGGCTGGAATAAAAAAATTCTTAAATTTTCTTTAAAAATAATTAAAGAATTTGCCGGGGGTGGACGATAATATAAATGTCGGGGGCGTTTTCCCCTCCCACCCACGCCTCCGATAATGCCTGATGGGCATTGCCCCGCCGATTGGCGGGGCTTTTTTTTGCGGCGCGACAATATTGTCCGCGCCGCAAAAGGAACGAGTCAAGGCCTTGAGCGAAGCGTGCCTTGACCGTTCCTATTTTCAAATTGCAACGCGGCCTCCTGCCGCTGTTTCCTCGCCCGCCCCCTAGCGAGTGTTCCCCCCAGCGCGCAAGTTCCTAAAAATTTCCCGCGCGAACATCTTTATTTTTCTATAATTATGCGCTATAATAGACGTCGCAACTTTTCATTTGGAGAACTTTTATCAATGAAAACATTCACCTTTAAGGGGGGAATTTACCCTCCCGAGCATAAGGAATTGGCGGAAGGAAAGAAAATAACAAGCGCCTTTCCCGCTTCCAAAACGCTCACAATTCCCATAACGATGGGCGGAGCGCCAAACCAGCCGGTCGTGGCCGTTGGCGACAAAGTGGCCCGCGGGCAAGTCATAGCAAAAAGCGACGCCTTTGTAAGCGCTCCGGTCCACTCCCCCGTAAGCGGAACGGTAAAAAAAATCGTCTCAAACCTTTCAACCGCAAACTCGGAAGTTCCCTGCATAGTGATCGCCGCGGACGAAGACCCAAACGCGGGCGAAACATTCATGCCGCCGCTTGACCCCTTTGCCTGCTCAAAGGAAGAGGCCTTGGCTCGCGTAAAGGACGCGGGCATTTGCGGAATGGGCGGAGCGTCCTTCCCCACTCACGTAAAATTGAACCCGCCAAAGGATTGCAAGATAGACTACGTTTTGCTTAACGCCGCCGAATGCGAGCCATACCTTACCGTTGACGAGCAGACGATGGACGAAGCTGCCGACAAAGTGATCGACGGCCTTTTGATTGTCCAAAAAATCGTCGGCGGAAAAGCCAAAATCGTTTTGGAAAGCAACAAGGCCCATCTTATTCCCAAGCTTGAGGAGGCCGCCAAAAAAGCCGCCGACAGCGGCAAGGAAAAAGTCGAGGTCGTTGTCGTAAAGACAAAGTATCCGCAAGGCGCTGAAAAGAACGTAATCACCGCCGTCACAGGCCGCGAGGTCAAGGCCGGCGGCCTTCCTGCAAGCGCGGGCTGCGTTGTCTGCAACGTCGGAACCGTTTGCGCGATTAGCGACGCCTTCCGTCTTGGAAAGCCCCTCATCGAGCGCGCCTTTACCGCAAGCGGCCTTGGCGTAAAGGAGCCTAAAAACCTTTTGGTTCCAATCGGAACGCTTGTAAGCGACTTGATTCCGTCCGTCATAGAAGTTGACGAAGCGAACGTCGTGAAAATAATTTCCGGCGGACCTATGATGGGCTTTTCAATGCAGAGCGCGGCCTTCCCGGTTCAAAAGGGAACAAGCGGCGTTTTGTTCCTGACTAAAAAGGAAATCGACACTGCGGAAACAAATCCCTGCATCACTTGCGGCGCTTGCGTCCACGTTTGCCCGATGCGGCTTACGCCAACCTTGATTGTCCGCTCGGTTGACGCGGAAGATTTGGGCGCCGCCAAAAAATACGGCCTTATGGACTGCATTGAGTGCGGCTCTTGCGCTTACGTTTGTCCGTCACGAGTCCGCCTTGTGCAGACAATAAGAATCGGAAAAAACTTGGAGCGCGCGAGAATCGCCGCCGAAAAGGCCGCGGCCGCGCAAAAGACGGCCCAAGCCCAAAACGCTAACGGAGGCGCAAAATGATTCAGCTTTCTTCTTCACCGCACATCGCAAGCAAAATAAAAACGACTCACGTGATGTGGGCGGTAGTAATCGCCCTGCTTCCCGAAACGGTTTGGGGCGTGATTCTTTTTGGAATCCCCGCGCTGCTTACGATTTGCGCGAGCGTCGCCACGGCAGTCGCAAGCGAATGGCTTTTCAACAAAATCACAAAGAAAAGGCAAAGCGCGGGTGACGGCTCGGCTGTGATAACAGGCCTCTTGTTGGCCTTGGTGTTGCCGCCCACCCTGCCCCTTTGGCAGACAATCTTGGGCTCCTTCTTTGCGATCATCGTGGCCAAGCAGCTTTTCGGAGGACTAGGCTCAAACGTTTGGAACCCGGCTTTGACCGGCCGAGCCTTTTTGGTTGCAAGCTTCCCCGCCGCGATGGGCGCCTCTTGGATCAGCCCCCTTCCCGACGCGACAAGCTCGGCTACGATTCTTTCAACGTTAAAGCAGGCCGACGCGGTCACTAGCGCGACGACTACGGGCGCCGCCATTGACTACTGGCAATTGTTTGTCGGACGGCAGGCCGGCTGCATCGGCGAGTCTTCAATCTTGCTGATTTTGATTTCGGCGCTTTTCTTGATCGGCTCAAGAATCGTTGATTGGAGAACGCCGGTCTTTATGGTAGGAACTTTCGCGCTCTTGATGTTCGCGTCTGGCGGCGACGTTTTGGCCCACTTGTTGTCGGGCGGCCTTGTCTTTGGCGCGGTCTTTATGGCCACCGATTACGTCACGACTCCGGTCACTTCTTACGGAAGAATCGTTTTTGGCGCGGGCTGCGGCTTGCTCACCTTCCTGATTAGAAAATTCGGCGGCTATCCCGAAGGCGTCATGTTCTCGATTTTGATCATGAACTCAATCACGCCTTTCTTGAACAAACTCACGCCGCGAAAATACGGCTACAAAAAAGAAGGAGGCGCCAAATGAAAGAAGCCTTAAAGCTGGGCGTAATCCTTGCCCTTTACGCGGCGGCGGCTTGCTTCGCGCTTGCCTTGGTCAACAACGTGACCGCGCCCACAATCGAACGCCTCGCGCTTGAAAAAGAAAGCGCGGCGCTCAAAATGATTTTCCCCGACGCGGACGGCTTTGAAAAAATCGAATCCTTTGAAAAGCAAAGTTCAAGCGCGACAATCGAATCCTTCTACGCGGTAAAAAAAGGCGGCGAGACAGCCGGCTACGCTGTCAAGGCCACCGGCCCCACTTACGACATGACAACTTTGATAGCGGGCTTTGACACAAGCCTAAAAATCGCCGGCGTCCACATTCTAAAGACGTCCGACTCTCCGGGCTTTGGACAAAAGGCCGCCGACCCAAATTACAAGAACTCCAAGGGAACGACCTTCTACGGCCAGTTTGCCGGAGTGGACGCTTCAAAGCCGCTTTCATTGGGAAGCGACTTTGAGGCGATAAGCGGAGCGACAATCACTTCCAACACGATGGGAGCCTTGGTTTCAAACGCGGCCGCCGCCGTCAAAAACTATCTTGCGGGAGGAAACAAATGAGCCCATTTAAAATTTTCACAAACGGCATCGTAAAAGAAAACCCGCTTTTGGTTCTTTCAATCGGACTTTGCTCGTCGCTTGCCGTAACCACAAGCGTCTTTAACGGAATCGGAATGGGACTAAGCATGACGTTCGTTCTTTTGATGAGCGAAATCATCATAAGCCTTTTTAGGAAGCTCATTCCGTCGGCGATTCGCCTTCCGATTTTCATCATCGTAATCGCGGCCTTCACGACGATTGTCCAACTTTTGCTGCAAGCCTATCTTCCGGCCTTGAGCGACTCGCTGGGCGTCTTTATCCCGTTGATTGTAGTAAACTGCATCATCATGGGCCGCGTCGAAGCCTTCTCGTCAAAGAACAGCGTGGGCCATTCGATTTTGGACGCGTTGGGAATGGGAATCGGCTACACTTGGGTTTTGGCGGCCATCTCGTTTGTCCGCGAGCTTTTGGGAAGCGGAAAGATTTTTGGCGTTGAGGTTTTTGCCGAAGAAAACGCCATCGGCTTTTTTAGCGGAGCGAGCGGCGGCTTCTTTGTCTTTGGAATTATGATCGCGCTTACGCTGGGACTTTCAGAGATGAAGAAAAACAAAGGAGCTAAAAAATGAACGAACTTCTTAAAATATTCTTAAAGGCCATGCTCGTTGACAACGTGATTTTGGTCCAATACTTGGCGCTCTGCCCCTTTATGGGAATGACGAGCGACACGGGAAAATCCGCCGGAATGGGAATCGCGACATCTTTTGTGATTTTGCTTGCCACGGCGGCCACCTACCCGATTTACTATTGCGTCTTGGTTCCGCTTAAATTGCAGTTTTTGCAGACCTTGATTTTCATTCTTGTAATCGCATCGCTCGTTCAATTGGTTGAATTCTACCTAAAAAAATCGTCTCCAGCCCTTTACAGCGCGATGGGCGTTTACCTTGCCTTGATCACCACAAACTGCGCGGTGCTCGCCATCACATTGAACTGCATCAGCAAAAACTACAGCTACGTCCAGTCAATCGTCTACGCGCTTGGAAGCGCGGGCGGCTTTTTGCTTTCGATGGTGATTATGGCTGGAATCCGCGAGCGCCTACGGACTTCAAAAATGCCGGCCTTCCTAAAAGGAAACTCCGGCCTCTTTTTGGCGACATCGCTTTTGGCGCTTTCGTTCATGGGCTTTAAGGGCCTAATCTAGGGCAGGTGGAATATGAACACAATTTTAATTACAATCGGAGTTTCGTTCGCGACGGCCTTTTTGCTGGGCCTTTTGCTGGGACTCTTTAAGAAAATATTCGCGGTTCCGGTGAACCAAAAGGAAGTCGACGTGCGCGAGCAATTGCCGGGCGCCAACTGCGGCGGCTGCGGCTTTCCAGGCTGCGACGGTTACGCAAAAGCCGTCGCCGAAGGAAAAGTGGCTCCCAACCTTTGCACGGCCGGCGGCGCGGAAGTGGCCGAAAAGCTTTCCAAGGTTTTGGGCGTGACTGTCACGGCAGAGAAAAAGGCCGCCGTCCTTTTGTGCCGCGGAACAAAAGATTGCGCCAAGCCTCGCGGCGAATACAAGGGCGTTCAAACTTGCGCGGCCGCTGTCCAGGCGATTAACGGAACAAAGCTTTGCTCGTTTGGATGCGCGGGCTTTGGCGACTGCGCGGCCGCCTGCGAATTTGGCGGAATCGTCATCGGCGACGACGGCCTTCCAAAAATCGACCTTGAAAACTGCACGGGCTGCGGCGCTTGCGTAAAGGCGTGCCCCAAGCATTTGATAAAGCTTTACAACGTGGAGACAAAAGGCCCGATCGCCCTTTGCCAAAACCGCAGCGACAACAAGCCTTCTATTATGAAGAACTGCAAGAACGGCTGCATCAAGTGCGGAAAGTGCGAAAAGCTTTGCGAACCCGGCGCGATAAAGCTTGTGAACGGCATTCCAGAAATTGACTACGAAAAGTGCGGCGGCTGCGGAAAATGCGTCGAAGGCTGCCCGACACATGTCTTATCGATGTCCGTGTTCTCGAACTAAAAGCGGACAATAAAGGCAGGTACTGCCTGACAAAAAAAATAGCGGCAAAAGCCGCTATTTTTTTTAGTTTGATTTTCCGGCCTTTTGGTCGGCTTCCATTTTTTCCTTCCAAGTCATCGCCTTTTTCTTCAATTCTTCGGCGGTGTCGCTTTCGCCAAGGGCAACGCTTACGCGGCGCAAGGCAAGCAAAAAGTTAATCGCCGCTTTCATGTCGTCCAGGCGGCGGCTTGAAAGCTCGTACTTGTCGCGGTAGGCGTTGGCCGACTTGTCCAGCAAAGTTCTTATAAGCCTAAGGTACAAAATCGAAGTTTCGTTGTCTGGATTGGAAGGGTCAAAATAAGCCTTAATGTAATTCTTAAAGTCGTACATGTTTTTGGCGACGACGGCAAAGCGGCCTTCCAATTCGACAAAAGACCACTTCCATTTTGAGTTGTCGCCAAAAGCGTCAATAATCATCTGAATGGCCAAGCCAAGCTTTCTTACCAAGTAATAGCGCTTTTCAAGCGGAGTGTTCGAAATGGCGTCTATGTTGTCGGAAATCTCAGACTGCGCGACGTTTATGAGATTGGTCACGACTTCCTCAAGGTAAATGATGGCCTTGTACAAAATCTTTCGGCCTTCGTTGAGGGCGTCGTTGTTCTTTACCTCAAGAATCTTTACGGAGGCGGAATTTATGGCGTTGTACAAAGTGGCGATGTAAATCATCTGCTCGGCAAGAATCAACTTCTTGTATTCCACGCCGACAGCGTCGCCCTTCATCGTGGCGAGCATCTCCTTTTCTTTGTCCAATTCGGCCTTAATTAAATCCTCGTACTGCTTGGCTTCTTTTTTAAAAAGCTCGCGGTCTTCGTTTGTAATTTTCGCCATTTCGCGCTCCCGTTTGTCTTATAGCGGCATGCTGGAGTACTTTTTCAACATCGACCTAGCGTGTTCCAACGATTCGGAACTCTGCTGGTCTCCAGACAACATTCGGGCAATTTCCGCGACTCGCTCCTCTCCTTGGACAGGAGCCGCGCGGGTTTTCATTATGCCGCCTTCAACAGACTTTTGTATTCTAATTTGATTATCGGCAAAAACAGCGATGCTCGCTAGATGCGTTATGCATAAAATTTGACGATTTTTTGCTAAATTTTTCATATGCTCGCCAACCGCGACGGCGACTTCTCCGCCAATTCCAGTGTCGATTTCGTCAAAAATCAAGGTGGGAACCTTGTCGCTTTGGGCGAAAATCGTCTTTAAGGCCAGCATTACGCGGCTCAATTCGCCGCCGGACGCTATTTTTGACAAGCCCGCCATCGGAGAGCCCGGGTTGGCGCTAATCAAGAATTCAATGTCGTCCATTCCGTATGGGCCGCACTTTTGCTCCACAGCGTCGCCGGCCTTTTGGCTTATGCTCACGCTGAATTTGGTTCCAGCCATGCCAAGCTTTTGCAAAACCGCCTCGACTTGGGCCGACATTTTGGCGGCTCCCGCCTGCCTCTTGGCCGAAATCGCCTTTGCGGCCTCGTAAACCTTTCGCTCCAAGGCGGCGATTTCCTTTTCAAGCCCCTCTTTGTTGACGGAAGAAGATTCCAAGGTCTCAAGCTCGGCTGAAGCTTGCGCCAAATAGTCAAAAACCGCCTGCAAGGGGCTGTCCACGCTGGCGGCGTACTTTTTCTTAAGCTTGTAAATCACGTCTAGGCGGCCCTGGACTTCCTCCAAGCGCGCCGGGTCAAAGACCAAGGAATTTTGGTATGAGCGGAAGCTTTGGCTTATGTCCGAAATCTCGTACCAGGCGTTTTGAACGCGGCCGTCCAATTCAGAAAGCGAGCCGTCAAGGCTGGCCGCCTTTTCGCTTGAAGAGCGCATCTGCTTAAAAAGCGACTCGATGCCTCCCTCTTCGCCTGAAAAAATTTCGTTGACCCGCTGGACTTCAGAATAAAGCTTTTCAAAGCCCAGAAGCTTGGACTCTTCCGCGGCCAAAGCCTCGTCTTCGCCAGCCTTAAGCTTTGAGTCCTCGATTTCTTGAATCGAAAACTTTAGGTAATCCGCGCGGCGCTCGCGCTCGGCGGCGCTTCCGCTTAGGGACTGCAAAGCCGCGCGCTTTTCGACCAGCGCGGCGTAAAGCTTTGTAAAGGCGGCCACTTCCTCGACAATGCCGCAATAGCTGTCCAAAAATTTTCTGTGTTCGGCCACGCGCATAAGCGACTGGTGCTCGTGCTGGCCGTGTATGTCAATCAAAAACTCGCTGAACTTCGCCAAGTCCGCGCGGGGAACGGGAGTTCCTTGGATCCAAGCGCCGCTTTTTCCGCCGGCCCTGACGACTCGGCGCAAAATGATTTGGCCGTCCTCGTCTTCTATTCCGCGCTGGCTAAGCCATTCGCGCGCGCTTAACGGCTCTTCCTCCGTTTCCATTGAAAGGTCGCGGTCGGACGGACTTTTTGGCGGAAGCGAAAAGACGCCCGAAACGCTGGCTTCCTGACAGCCCGCGCGTATTGATTCCGCGCCGGCCTTTCCGCCAAGCAAAAATGAAATCGCGCCTATAAGTATTGATTTTCCCGCGCCGGTTTCTCCCGAAAGGACGCTAAAGCCCTTGGAAAATTCCACCGAAGAGGAATCTATAAGGGCAAAGTCCTTGATTTTCAATGATTCAAGCATTAGAGCCTCCGTTTGGTCCGCCGGACCAGTTCAACTTGTTGCGGAGCGCGTTATAAAATTTTTCCACGGAAGTTCCTGCCAAAATCGCGTCATGCTCCGATTTTTTTATTTGAATTATGTCGTAGTCCTTTAAGTCTATCGGCTTTTGTCCGTCAACTGTAAGAATCGCGTCGCGGTTCCTTGACGGAACCAGCCGCATTTGCAAAAGCGCCCTGGTCGAAAAAACAATGGGCCGCGCGCTCAAAGAAAAAGGGTTGAGCGGCGTCAAAACAAGCGCGTCCAAGTCGGGGCCTACAATCGGGCCGCCGGCGCTGGCCGAATAAGCGGTGCTGCCAGTCGGGCTTGAAACAATCGCGCCGTCCGCCTTAAAGTGGCCAAGCGTCGTTTCGTTTACGCAAATGTCCATCGAAATCGTTTGGGCCGCGCTCTTTGCGCTGACAACAATGTCGTTGAGCGCTTGGTAGCCGGCGACTGTCTTTCCGTCACGGATTATCCGCGCGTCGAGCATCGTGCGCAAAACAGTATTTAGTTTGCCTTGCAAAAAAAGTTCCAGCGACTCCTGCCATTCGTCGGGCTGAACGCCGGCGATAAAGCCAAATTCGCCAAGGTTTATCGGGAAGACGGGAATCGAATGCCGGGCCGCCCCCCGCGCGGCGAACAAAACCGTGCCGTCGCCGCCAAGCGTAATCGCAAAGTCAAAGGATTTCCAATCGCAATCTTGCTCATTGCCGTTAAAGTCCAAAAAAGTGTAGTCCACGCCGCGCGGCTTTAGAAAGTTGGCGACTTCAATTCCGAGCATTTCGGACTTGGGCTTATCTGTGTTTACGACAACAAGGCAATTTTTCATTACGGAAGAGTTACCAACACTTTTGAAATCTTCTCGATTTGGCTTCTGTTCAAGCGCGGATACAAGGGGAACGAGGCCGTCCTTAAGGCAAGGGCCTTGGCGTTTTTGCAAGCGGAGCCCAATTCCTCTTCCTTGGCCGCGATTATTGAGTCTTCAAAAGCCAAGCGAACTTCTATGTCTTTTTTTTGAGCGTAAGCTTTTACATCCTTAAATCCGCTGTTGAGGGCGATTGGAAAAGACCAAATCGTTGAATTCAACTCGACGTCGCGGACAAAACACTTGTTTTTTCCTGTCATGACGGAACGATTGAAGAGCGCGTAAATTTCCTTGCGGCGCGCCTCGTTTCTGGCAAATTCCTTAATCTGAACCGTAGCAAGCGCCGCGTTAATGTCGGGAAGCATTTCTATAGACGAAATATTTTCGGACAAAGCCTTTAGCACAGGCCAATCGCGCCTTCCGGCGGCCATGAGCAAGGCGCCGCCGCCAGCGGTGATTACGTCGCGTTCTTCCAGGGAGCAAATCGCGTAGACGCCAAAAGAGCCGGCTTTTTTTCCTTTGACTTCGGCTTTCGCGGCCTCCGCTCCTTCCTGCTCGCTTGGAGCCTCTTTCTTTTGCTCCTGCGCCTTCGCGTCGCCTTCCGCCGCTTGCGGAACGATTCCGCCGGCGCTCTGGCTTATGTCCTCGATTACAGGCACGCCCAAGGCCAAAATGCCTTCAAAGTCAGGAAGGATTCCAAGGCTTTCGCGCAAGACAAGGGCGCGGCCGCCGTTTTGGATTCCCTGCGAAACCGTTTCGGCGCTGACAAGGGCCGTTTCGGGCTGGACGTCCAAGACAACGGGCTGGTATCCTAATTCCTCCACCACGGCGCATTGCCAAGATGGAGCCAGAGCGCTAAGCATGACGCCGCTTCCAGCCTCAAGGCTAAGAGCCTTTAGGGCGTACTTAAGGGCGGCTGCCGGGGTGCGCAATGCGACAGCGCCCGCGCATGAAAAAAATTCTTTTGCCGTCTGAATAAGGCGCGCGTTCAACTCGCCGGGGCCGATTTTTTCGTCCACCATGCAAGTCAAGACCGCGTCCATTTCCTTTCGGCGAATGGTTGAGCTGAATGTTTGGATCATTGTTTTACTTCAATAATTTTTTGCAATTCTTTTGCGTTAAAGAGCCGGCGTATGTCGAGCATGACCAAGTAAGGCGAGTTGGGATCCTTTTGGATTACGCCTTGGATGTATTCCGAGCCGATTCCGCTGAACATCTGCGGCGGAGCCTTTATGTCCGCGCCGGAAACGGGAACGACGCGCGCGACGCGGTCGATTATGATTCCGATGCGGTTGTTGTCTATGTTCAAAATGACAAATCCGCCTTCGTCCTCGCCGTCTTCCAAAACAGCCTTGTTAAGGCGGAAGCGTTTGTGCAAATTGATTACAGGAATTATTTCCTTTCTTAAGTTGAAAATTCCTTCCACATAATAAGGAGCGTTGGGCAAAGGCCGCACAGGCTGCGTCTTTACAATTTCCTTAACGTCCATAATGTTAACGCCGTACAATTCTTCGCCAAGCTGAAATGTAACAAGCTGATACTGTATGTCTTCGCCAGCCATAATTCCTCCAATTACATTTTTCTATTATAAAGCGCTTTCGTAAAAAATGCAAGATAAAAATAAACGCTATCCTACCCTAAAAAGCGCCAGGCCGGTGACTTTTTTGACGCCGGCGGCCTTTAAAAGCCAGGCGCATTTTTCCATCGTGGCGCCAGTTGTCACGATGTCGTCCAAAAGAACAACCTCTTTGGGAAGCGCGGCGCCAAAAGCCGCCGAATCGCCCGGCTCTCCCCTTAAGGCGTAGACAGCCCCCGCCGCTCCCAAGCGTTGGTCCCTGCCCAATTTTTTTTGCTGGCCGCCGCTTTTCCTAAGCAAAATGTCCCTGCGGACCAAAATTCCGCGCTTTTTTGCCAAAATCGAAGCCAATTCGTCAACTTGATCCCAGCCCTATCCCTTTATTTTTCCCGGTCGCGGCGGCACAGGAACCAAGGGCGTTCGCTCCAAGCCCAATTCTTTCATCGCCTTAAAAAGAAGGCGGGCGAACAGAGGGGAAAGCCCCCTCTGCCCTTCCGACTTCCAAGCGAACGCCAATTCCTTTTTCCACTGCCGATAGCTGTGGAGGGGAAAAAGCGCGTCCAAACTGCTTTCTCCGCCGCGCTCGCGGCATTCCATGCAAAGCTCGCTTTCTGAAAGCAAAAGCTTTCCGCACTTCTTGCAGCGGCGGGGAGAATCAAGCGGGACAAAGTTTTGAAGCTCAAGAGCGCATTTGGAGCATAAGGAGAAGGAGGATGAGCAAACGCACAGACCGCAACGCAAACAGCGTTCCGAGCCAAACAACACTGTAAGGAGTTTTTTTTCGCCAAATCCGCCTTTGCTTTCAAAACCTTTCACATATATAAGATACAGGCGATGATGGATTTTTTATAAAATTTTCAGGATTTTTTTTAAATTATAACAAAAATTTTTTCTGGCGCGACGATTTTTGACGCGCCAGAAAAGCGACGAGTCAAGACTTGAAAAGCTTGGTGATCGCGTCGATGCCCGAAACGTTGGGGATTTCGGCCGCGGACTTGTTTTCGTTCTTAATCGCGTTGAAGACTTCCTGCCTAAAAACCTTGACGTTTTTGGGAGCCTCGACGCCAATCTTGACTTGGTCGCCGCGGATTTCGATTATGGTAAGGGTGATGTCTTCGCCGATTTTTATTTTTTCGTCTGTTTTTCTGGAAAGAATCAGCATCAGGCGTCTCCCCGCGCGTCTTTCGCCTTGAGCGCCTTCATAATGTCATGCTTTGTCGTCCACTTGGAGCTTCCCAAAATCACTTGCATGCACTTGTTGTTCGTCCTGTTTATGACGAGAGGGCCTTGCAAGTTGGCGGTGACAGGCGTTCCTCCCGCAGGAATAGTGACAATAGACATGACGCAAACGTCGGCTGGATTGGTGATTCCAATCTTGGCCAAGGCTTTGTCGTCAACGTCAAGCTCGTAGTCGTCCGCGACCAAAAAGGGGTCGACGATTAAAAAGGCCAGGCTGGACTCTTCAATCGACTGCATCCACATAAAGGGCGCGTATTCGCTTTCGTATATCGCGTATTTTTTGTATTCCTCAAATCCAAAAAGGCCTTCGGGAATTTCCAAAATGTCCTTGTCTTGAATTTGAACTGTCGTTCCGATTTTAGTCCTAACGTCCATGTTGTAAAAAACCTCCAGTACCGCTGGCCGCGCGCGTTGGTTAACAAGCGCGGCTGTTGCGGCTTATGCGGCAATCCTGCAATTATTGGCTTGCCTTCAATTTTTTTGCCGCTATCGCATATAGTTTAGCAAGCTGCTTGAGTACATTTTTCCGGCTACGCTAAGAGAGGCTTGGTGAACGTAGTCCATCATCTTCATGTCGGTGACGGCCTTTGTAAAGTCCAAGTCGCCCTCGGTGGCGATCATCTGCGTTACGTTGAGCGCGGTCTGCGAGTTGCGGGTAACGTTAAGCGAGGCCCTTTCGTAGCTGGAACCGTTCTCCGCGATGCGGGTCACAAGGTTTCCAAGGCCCGCGTCAAGGCTTCCTAAAACGCGGCTTCCGATCGCCTCTTGGTCGCCCTTTAGCATCGCGTTTCTAAGAGCGATTACGCTGTCGAACATGCTTCCGCCGGAGACGCGGGTTCCAGTGGCGTAGTTGTAGGGCGGCCTCTGTTCCGTTCCGCTTATGACGCCAAGGTCGGTAAGGACGCTTCCCTCCTCGTCCTTAAGCCAAAGCTGGCGCGCGTCGGTTGTCTGCAAGTGAAGGCCGCGGGTTATCGGGTCAAGGCTTGCCTTTACGGCCGCGTCGGAATTGTTGATTTTTGCGATTACGGCGTAGATGTTGTCGCCGGCGGAAACCTGGATTTCCTTTCCGTCAACGGAAATAAGCGAGTCGTTTTGCGCCACCCAGTTTGTCGTGTCGCGGCCGCTTGTCAAAGTCTGCTTGTCGGCCCAGAAAGTTCGGTTGCCAGAGTTGTTCACCTCAAGGTATTGGCCTTCGTCAACCTCGACGTTGTTCGAGGCCACGTTTCCGTTGTAAATAACTTCCTGAATCATCGGAACGCCGGAGCCTTCGACGTTTCCCATCTCAACTTCAAAGGCCGTGACCTTTGTGTTGGTTCCGGCAAAAAGAGAGTTTCCGTCTTGGTCGACGGCGTTGGCGTTTTGAATCATCTGGCGCAAAAGCTGGTCAACTTCGCCGGCCATATTCTGAAGGTCGTCCTTAGTGTAAGTTCCATGGGCGCCCTGAACGGCAAGCTCGCGCACGCGCTGCATGATTTGCAAGGAATCGTTCATGTAGCCTTCGCGCACGGTAAAGCGTTCGGTGAGCGTTTGCGCGTTTTCCTCAAACTGCTTTACGCGGCCGGCGAACGACTGGTAGCGGACCAAGTGGCCGGCGGCTATCGGGTCGTCGCGCAATTCCTGAATGCGGCGCTGGCTTCCCAACTGGTTGTTGGCCTTGTTAAGCTTGTATTCCTGTATTCTCAACCTGGACTGAACGTCCGTGTCATTCATTCCCGAACTGATTCTTCTCATATCATCGCCTCCTTCATTACCGCTGAACGCGCGAGCTTGGTCGCAAGCGCGTTTGTTGCGGCTTATGCGGCAATCCTTCATTTTTAGGCTTGCCGCCGTTTATCTTGCCGCTATCTTGGTTTACTATAACTGCCGGCCTTTATCACACGCCCAAGCGGTTAATCACCGTGTCTATCATCTCGTCGATTACCGTAACGAACTTCGCGGCGGCGTTGTAGCCGTGCTGGAACTTCATTATGTCGGCCAGCTCCTCGTCGATGTTGACTCCGCTGATAGAGTCGCGAAGGCCTCGAAGGTCGTCCATAATCGCGCGCTGGCTCATAAGGTTGGTCTCGGCCTGCTCGCCCATAAGGCCCACGTTGGTCACGCTGTCGGCAAAGTAGTCGTCAAGAGTCCGCTCGCGGCCAATCATAACCTTTGTGTTGCGGATGGAAGCGATTTCGGCGGCGGCGTTTCCGTCTCCGCTCATCGCGCGGCCGTCGCGGGCTGCGTAGGCCGAGGCGACGTTCATAACGTCGTTTTTGATAACGCCGTTGATTTCAATGTAAGTTGACGGATTTGTGTAGGGAGCCACGGCAAACTGCGCGCGGCTTCCGTTTCCGTCGGCGCCCTTAAGAGCGTTGACAGCGTCGGCTCCGTTCCAATCGTAGGCGTTCTCCGCTCCGCTACCGGCAAGGATTCCCGCGTAGCCGGCCAAAAAATGGCCAGAGTCTTCCACGTGGCGGATGACAAAGTCCGGGTTTTCAATCGCCTGGCTTGTCGTGGCCTTAAGGACCAAGTTGTTGTTGCGGTCAAGGTAGGCCTTGACCTCGCCGTTAGAGTCGTTTATGCGGTTTACCACGTCTTCGACGCGGTCGGTCGGATAATAGGCCACTTGGATGTTTCCGCTGTG
>CADCBK010000044.1:30043-30796 GCA_902799665.1 uncultured Spirochaetaceae bacterium
GATTTGCTCCTGAGCGTCAAGCGCGTTGGTTCCCGTAAAGCGGAAGGCGTAAGTCTTGTCCTCAACGCCGTCTCCGTCTGAGTCGTAGTTTCCGTTAGTGTTTTCGACAAAGGGGCGGCTTGTAAAAAAGTCAAGGCCGGTCGTCTTGTTGGCGCCGACAGCGTTGCGGTGAACGTCGTTGACCAAATCGGTAAAATTCATCGTCATCGTGTTCAACGACTGGATTTCGTTCCTAACGTCAACGTCGCGCAATTCTATCAAGGCGCCCAAAGAGCCGCCCTTCACGACGGCCTCATTCCTTGTGTCGGCCCATACGACGCGCGAGTATCCGTAATTGTCAACGACTGACTCAACGTCAAAGTTGCGGGCGATTCCGCCCTGTACCAAAATGTGGCCGTCGATGTGGACCATGAATTCATCGCTGTCGCGCTGGTCGCTTGTGATGTTCGCGATTTTGGAAAGCTTTTCCACGAGCGCGTCGCGCCTGTCAAGCAAGTCGTTGGGGTTGTCGCCCATCGCCTTTGACCGCACGATTTCGGTTGAAAGCGAGGCGATTTGGTTTGCGATGTCGTTAAGCTGCTCGACATTGGACTCGATGTCGCTGTTCAAAAGGTTTCCGATTCCGGTCAAGGCCTTGTCGCGGTTTTGGATTGAGTTTACAAGCGACTGGCCGCGCGATACGACGGCCTCGCGGTGCGCCTGGCTTTCCGGGTTGAGCGAAAGCTCCTGCCAAGACTCCCAAAACTTGTCCAT
>CADCBK010000045.1:0-1463 GCA_902799665.1 uncultured Spirochaetaceae bacterium
CGAAGTTTTTGACGAAAACAGCATATTCCGCGCGGGCGGCGACGAGTTCTCCATCATCGTGACTGGCGTTTCGCAAGAGGAGCTTGACGAGCGCATAAAGAAAGTCCGCGAGGCCGCTAAAAAATACAAGAACGTCTGCTTCGCGCTTGGCGCCAATGTTCAAGCCCGCAAAAAGGACGCGCGCGTCGCCCTTCGCAAGGCCGACGAAAACATGTACGCCGACAAGAAGCTTTACTACGAGGCGCACCCCGAAAAGAACCGCCGCTCGCGGTGAAATTCTCAAGGCGGCGATTGACCAAAAAGGCCTTTGGCGCTAATATAAAAAAAAGGCGCGCGAGTCGCGTTCAAGGATAAAAATGGCTAAAAAGCTTTACGTAGGAAACTTAAGTTATTCTACAACAGAAGAGTCGCTGAACGGCTTGTTCGCTCAGTTTGGAGAAGTTGTTTCGGCGGTTGTGATAAAAGACCGCGCCACAGGCCAGTCAAAGGGCTTTGGATTTGTTGAGCTGGCTGACGAAGCGGCCGCCGACAAGGCCATCGAAGAATGGAACGGAAAAGAGTTTGAGGGAAGGCGCATTCGCGTGAACGTGGCCGAAGAAAGAAAGCCGCGTCCGCCTCGCTTTAACCAAGACCAAGGGGTTAGAGGATAAAATGAAAAACACGGCGCTTTTGCTATTGCTAGGACTTCTCGTAGACAGCCATCGTTAAAGGCGCCGCCAAAATATTTTGCAAATCGCAAAGACCGGCGCTAGTCGCCGGTTTTTTTTTAGCGGCTGAAAAAAATAGGAGTTAGATATGGATTCAAAAGGAAAGTATGTTCCCTATCCAAAAGTGAACATCAAGGACAGAAAGTGGCCTGACGCGGCTATAACAAAGGCCCCGATTTGGTGCTCGGTCGACTTGCGCGACGGAAACCAGGCGCTCATCAACCCGATGGGAATCGAGCAAAAGCTTGAATTTTTTGACCTGCTTGTAAAGGTGGGCTTTAAGGAAATCGAAGTCGGCTTTCCTTCTTCAAGCGACACTGAATACAACTTCATGCGCCGCCTTATCGAAGAGAATCGCATTCCCGACGACGTCACGATACAAGTTTTGTGCCAGGCGCGCGAGCACTTGGTAAAGAAAACCTTTGAGGCCATTAAGGGCCTTCCCAAGGCGATTTTCCACATTTACAACTCAACGTCTCCGGCCCAGCGCAAATATACGTTCAACAAGAGCAAAGAGGAAATAAAGCAAATCGCGATTGACGGCGTGCGCTGCATCAAGGACTGCATGAAGTACGCCGACGGAATCAAGATCCAGCTTGAGTACTCGCCCGAAAGCTTTTCAAACACCGAAATCGAATACGCCGTGGAAGTTTGCGAGGCCGTAAAGAACGAGTGGGGCCCGACGCCCGACAACAAGATTATCATAAACCTTCCGACGACGGTTGAGTGCGCTCTTCCCAGCACCTTCGCCGACCA
>CADCBK010000045.1:1469-15913 GCA_902799665.1 uncultured Spirochaetaceae bacterium
CCACTTGCGAGCTTGGCTTGCTCGCCGGCGCCGACCGCGTTGAAGGAACCTTGTTTGGAAACGGCGAGCGCACCGGAAACCTTGACGTTGTTGTCGTGGCGCTCAACATGTACAGCCACGGCGTGGACCCCAAGTTGGACTTTACAAACATTCCCGCCTTGGCCGAGGCCTACAAGCGCCTTACGGACATGGAAATACATCCCAGAACGCCTTACTCAGGCGAGCTTGTCTACACAGCCTTTAGCGGAAGCCACCAGGACGCGATCCGCAAGGGAATGGCCGCGCGCGCAAAGATGGACGAAAACGCCGTTTGGGACGTTCCCTACCTTCCGATCGACCCGCATGACATCGGCCGCCAGTACGAAGGCATCATCCGAATCAATTCGCAAAGCGGAAAGGGAGGCGCGGCCTTTATCTTGGAAAGCGACTTTGGAATCCAGCCGCCCAAGGCCATGCATCCTGTCATCGGAGCGGCGGTCAAGGACGCGGCCGACAAGGCCCAGCGCGAGCTTAAGCCGGAAGAAATCAAGGAAATCTTTGAAAAGAAATGGATCGGCCTTACAAGCCCGCTCAAAATCGAGGAGCTGGTCGAAACCCACTTGGAGGGCGCGACCGGGGCGGAAAGCGAGGAGCGCGTTTTGTGCAACGCCGACGTCGTTTACCAGGGCCAAAAGTACAAGATCAGCGCCCAAGGAAACGGCCCGCTTGACGCTTTTGTAAACGCGATGAAGCAAACGCCCGCGCCCAAGTTCAACATCACAAGCTTCCACGAGCACAGCATCGGAAGCGGAAACGACGCCAAGGCCATGGGCTATGTCCAAATCACCAAAGAGGACGGAAGCCAAGTTTGGGGCGTAGGCCGCTCCAGCAACGTCGGCCGCGCCGGCATTGCTGCCGTGGTCTCCGCTTTGAATCAGGCGTAGGCCCAAAAGCGGCAGAAAAAAACCGTTTCGCCCAACGGACGAAACGGCAAAAAAGGAGAGGAGGATGCGGCAAAGTTTTAAGCCGCAGAACGCGCGTTTTTCGCGCCGCGTTCAATAAATAAACCTCTCACTTGCCGATTGGTTACAGCCGCGCGCGTCTTTTCTTGCAATTTCGCTTTTTTTCCGTTATACTAAAGCCATGAAATTCATTTCTTGGAACATCGACTCGCTCAACGCGGCGCTTACCGGAACTTCGCCTCGCTCGGAGCAGTCTCGGGACGTGATTAAGAAGATAGCCGCCCAAAACGCGGATTTCATAGCCATTCAAGAGACAAAGCTGGGCGAGGCGGGCCTTTTGCCGGCCCACAAAAGCGCTTTGGCCGCCTATTTTCCCGACTACGACTACGCGCTTGTCTCTTCCGTTCCTCCGGCAAAAAAAGGCTACGCGGGAACTATTTCGCTTTACAAAAAGGGCCTAGCCGTCCAAGCGGACTTTCCCAAAATCGGCGCCCCAGACACGATGGACTCAGAGGGCCGCTTGATAACGCTGGAAACAGACGCCTTTTGCTTTGTCCAAGTCTACACGCCCAATTCAGGCGACGGCCTAAAGCGCCTTGGCGAGCGCCAAATTTGGGACAAAAAATACGCCGACTACCTTTGCGCGCTTGACGCAAAAAAGCCTGTCATCGCTTGCGGCGACTTTAACGTGGCCCATACGGAAATAGATTTGGCCAACCCCGACTCAAACCATTTTTCGGCCGGCTTTACCGACGAGGAGCGCGCGGACTTTACGGAACTCTTGGGCCGCGGCTTTGTCGACACCTTTAGAATGGTTCACGGAGACGTAAAGGGCGCCTATTCCTGGTGGTCGCAAAGAATAACGACGGCCAAGGCCAACAACTCAGGCTGGCGCATCGACTACTTTTTGGCCAGCGAGCGAATCGCGCCCAAGGTCAGCCGCTCCGAGATTATGGATTCCGGACCGCGGCCAGACCACGCGCCGCTTTTGCTTGAAATTGATTTGTAGGAAGAGGGGAAAAGTCCTTGCGGCGTTTGTTTTTGAGCCTTGTCGCTTTTTTTTGCTTTCTCTTTGTCGCCTCGCTTTTTTCTTGCGCGTCAAGCAAGGGCAAGGAGCGCGACGACAGTTTTTTTTACGAAGAAAACCTTCCGCTATTTAAAGAGGAAAAGCTTTCAAACAACATTCCGGTCTTGTTAAAGAACATTCCCTTTGAAAAGAACATTGAAATAAGGATTGTGTTTTTGGGCGGCGCCTCTGTGTGCCCAAAAAACAAGGCCGGCATCGACCAATTGACTTTTGACTTGCTTTCGGACGGAGAGCCAAGCGTAAAGGAGCTTTCTTCCCGGGGCTTGTATTTTCCTGTTTCGGCCTGCCTTTCGGATTACAGCTATTACGGCTTCAATTGCGCCGCCCAAGATTTTTTTGGCTATCTTGAGCGTTTTGCCGCGTCGATATTGTCTCCAAAATACAGCCACCAAGACTACTTGAAAAAGGAAGCGGCCGCTTCCGCCTCTGCCTTTGACAAAAGCGAAAGCCTTCGCTACGGACTTTTGGAAAGCGTGAAAAAGCGAATTTATTCTTCGGGCCATTACCTTGAAGGCTCTTATTACAAGACGACAAGCCGCGTTTCGGAATACGACATAGAAAAAAACTTGGCTTCCTTGATGAACGCGGAAAGAATGGTGATTTTGGCCGCGGGAAATTTTTCGTTCAAGGAAGCGGCAGGAAGCAAGGGAAAGCCGCAAAAAAAAGACGACGCCCTTTTGTTTGGCCAAAGGGCGGCCGCCTTGCTTGAAGCCCTGGAAGGCTTTTTTGGAAGCGTAAAAGGCTCTCCTTGGTCCGCGCCAAACATTCCTCAATTGTCGTTTGGGCAAAAAAAAGATTCGCTGGTCCACTCCGATTACGCGGCCAACGATTACTGCGCCGCGCTTTGCGTCGCCGCCCCAAACCGTTCCGACTCCGACTACGAGGATTTCGCGCTCGCTTCAATGGCGCTTGACTCCGTTTTGCGCCGGGAACTGGTCGAGACAAAAAAAATCGCGTCCTACGCCGGAACCGCCGTGCTTAACGCAAGGCAAAGCGCGGCTCTTGTGATTATGGGCGGCGGCCGCCAAGACGTTGACTATCGGGAAAGCCTCGGCTCGGCGCTGGCTATGTTCCCAGAATACGACGAGCTTTCTGGCGTTCTTGACGTTTACAAGAATGTTTATGTTTCGCGCGTAATAGGCTCCTCGCACAACGCCGGCGCGACATTGGACCAAATGGCTTCGTCGCTGTTTTACCAAAACGACGCCAAGGCATTTTTGGAACGGCCCAAAAAAATACGCGCCGCCACAGTCCAAGACGTGATCGGCGCGTATGAAAAACACTTCCTTTCGGAAAATTCGCTTTTCGTCCTTCTTACAAACTAAATTGTAAAAAGCCGTGAGAGCTTTTTTTGTTTTCAGAGCGGCGTGTTGCCGTGCTTTTTGCAAACAGTGTCAAAGGCCTTCTTTTCAAGCAAGAACTCAAGGCTTGACGCCACGCGCTCTCTTGTTTCTTTTGGCTCAATCACTTCGCTTACGTAGCCGCGCTTGGCCGCGATTTTGGGAGTCATAATCTCTGTCTTGTATTCCTCGCTCTTTTGGGCGACTTCCTGCGCCTTGGCCGGGTCGGCCAATTCCTTGGCGTACAAAATGCCGATCGCGCCTTCCGCTCCCATTACGGCAATCTCGGCCTTGGGCCAAGCGTAGACAAAGTCCGCTCCCAAGTGCTTTGAGCACATCGCGATGTAGGCTCCGCCGTAGGCCTTGCGCGTGATTACGGTGATTTTGGGAACGCTGGCTTCGGAGTAGGCGTAGATGACCTTGGCTCCGTGGCGGATGATTCCCTTTTGCTCTTCCTGCGGGCCGGGGATAAAGCCCGGAACGTCGACGAATGTCAAAAGCGGAATGTTGAATGAGTCGCAGTAGCGGACGTGGCGAGCGATTTTGTCGGAAGCGTCGCAGTCAAGGACGCCGCCGATTCCGCTTGGGTTGTTGGCGATGATTCCAACCGTGCGGCCTTCCACCTTGGCAAAGCCCACGACGCAGTTAATCGCGAACTCTTTTGAAACCTCAAAGAAGCTTTCGTCGTCGGTGACGTCTTCGATTACGCGGCGAATGTCGTAGCCGGCGCGCGGGTTTTCGGGAAGGATAGTCTCGATGTCCTTTTCCTTTTTGCGCTCGTCGTAATGGAACTTGGCGGCCTGGACGATTTCGTCTCCGTAGTAGTGGGGAATGTAGTCAAGCAATTTGCGGACGCTTTCGTAGCAAGACTTTTCGTCGGCCGCCCTAAAGTGGGCCACGCCGGATTTTTGCGAGTGAATCGCCGCTCCGCCCAAGTCCTCGGCGCTGATGTCCATGAACATAACGCTTTTGACGACCTTGGGGCCGGTGATGAAAAGCTGGCTGATTTTGTCAACGGCGAAGATAAAGTCGGTGAGTCCCGGCGAGTAAACCGCTCCGCCGGCGCAGGGTCCGGCTACTATTGAAATCTGCGGAACGCTTCCCGACGCGCGGACGTTCTGGTAGAAAAGGTCGCCGTAGCCGCAAAGCGCGTCGACGCCTTCCTGGATTCTCGCTCCGCCCGAATCGTTGATTCCGATTACCGGGCAGCGGGCCTTTATGGCCAAGTCGATTATCTCGGCGATTTTCTCTCCGTGCATAAGGCCAAGAGAGCCGCCCTGAACGGTGAAGTCCTGCGCGTATACGGCCACCTTGCGGCCGTTGATTTTTCCAAAGCCTGTGATGACTCCGTCGTATGGAATGTCTTTCTTTTCCATTCCAAAGCTGGAGCAGTTGTGGCGGACGCCGGAATAAATTTCCTTGAATGTGTCTTTGTCGCAAAGAGCGTTGATGCGCTCAATCGCGTGAAGCTTTCCTTTTGCGTGTTGTTTTTCAACATTGTATTCCATAAAAACCTCTTGCCTAGTATTATGACAAAAATTGTGAAAATGTCAATAGATTTTTTTTTCTTGCCAATTTCTCAATTTAGCGCTACAATTGAACATTATAAAAATCGCTTTTTGAATTTTCACGCATTATAAGGAGCATGAATGGACGTTCAGTTGCAAGAATTGATCGACAAGATCAAAAAGGACGGCGTTGCGTCGGCGGAAGAACAAGCCGCCAAAATTATCGCCGAAGCGGAAGCGAAAGCCGCTTCAATTGTGAATGACGCAAAGTCACAGGCAGAGAGTGTTGAAAAAGAGGCAAAGGCCGCGAGCGAACGCTTTCAAAAGGCCAGCGAGGACGCCGTAAAGCAGGCTTCGCGCAACCTTCTTATTTCATTCCGCGACGGCATCAACGCCGAGCTTAAGGCCATCGTCCAGGACGAGACGGCCAAGACCTATTCAAAGGACTTGCTGGCCAAGCTGATTCCCGAGACCGTAAAGGCTTGGGCGGCCAAGGCCGAGACCAGCGACCTAGCGGTTCTTCTTTCAAAGGCGGACTTGGACGCTTTGGAAAGCGGCCTCAAGGGCGCTCTCAAGGATGAAATTTCCAAGGGAATGGAGATCAAGTCCGACGCTTCCCTGTCGTCCGGCTTTAGAATCGGCCTTAAGGACGGAAGCGCCTACTACGACTATTCAGCCGAAAGCGTGGCCGACCTTTTCGCCGCCTACTTGAATCCAAAAATCGCCGCGCTCGTAGCGGCCGCCGCAAAAGAGGCTTAAAGAGTGGCAAAGCAGTACTACTTGGTGTCGCAGCTTCCTTCTGTCGAAAACCTTGACGCAAGGCAGCTTCCGATAACCGAACAATACTACAGGGATCTCTGCGGCCGCTTTCTTGACGCGAAGAGCGTAAAGATTATCCAAAATCTTTCGCTTGAGCCGCCAAAAAAAGAGGGCAAGACAGGCTCGGCCTTCCTTGACAAATGGAACGAAAAGGAACGCTGCCTGCGCTTCGCATTGGCTCAAGTCCGCGCGCTCAAGATGAAAAAGGAGGCGGAAATGCTTCCCGCGGGCTGCACGGCCGACATAATACAGGCGGCCAGAACCGCCGTCGGAATGGACAGCCCCCTCGCGGCCGAGGAATACCTCAATGAGTACAGGATGGAAACGCTCAATTCACTGGCGCCGTTGGACAACTTTAGCGTTGACGCGGTTATAGCTTACGGATTGAAGCTGATGCTTGCCCAGCGCATGAAGAAGTTCGACGTGGAGACGGGCAAAGCTTCCTACCATAAAATTTACGATGAAATACTAGAGGAGTCAAAATGACCAATGGAAAAGTAATCGGCATTAACGGAAACATGGTCTCCGTTCAGTTTGACGGAAACGTCACGATGAACGAAGTCGGCTTCGTTAAGGTCGAGAACACAAAGCTTAAGGGCGAAATCATCCGCATCCGCGGAAACACGGCCCAAATGCAGATTTTTGAGATGACGGAAGGCATCAAGGTCGGCTGCGACGTTGAGTTCACCGGCGAAATGCTTGCCGTCCGCTTGGGACCGGGACTTTTGGGCCACGTGTACGACGGCCTCCAGAACCCGCTTCCCGAATTGGCCGAAAAGGCCGGCTACTTCTTGGAGCGCGGCTTTTACGTCGAGCCCCTTCCGACAAACGTTGAGTGGGACTTCACGCCGATTTCAAAGCCGGGCGACACCCTTTACCGCGGCGACTACTTTGGCTCCGTTCCCGAAGGACCCTTCACGCACAAGATTTTGGTGCCCTTTGACATGCTCGGAAGCTACAAGGTAAAGAGCATCGTTCCCGCCGGAAAGTACAAGATTGACGACACCCTCTGCGTCGTCACCGACGAAAAGGGCAACGAAAAGAAGCTTACGATGGCCTTCTACTGGCCGGTAAAGCGCGCCGTAGACTGCTACGCCGAGCGCCTTGAGCCGACGGAAACGATGGTCACAAAGACCCGCTTGATAGACACCTTCTTCCCGGTCGCCAAGGGCGGAACGTATTGTATCCCTGGCCCCTTCGGAGCCGGAAAGACTGTCATCCAGCACACGACCAGCCGTAACGCCGACGTTGACATCGTAATCATCGCGGCTTGCGGCGAACGCGCGGGCGAAGTCGTAGAGACAATCACCGAGTTCCCCGAACTCAAAGACCCCCGCACGGGCCGCTCTTTGATGGAAAGAACAATCATCATTTGCAACACGTCGTCAATGCCGGTAGCCTCTCGCGAAGCTTCGGTTTACACTTCGGTCACCTTGGCCGAATACTACCGCCAGATGGGACTCAACGTATTGCTTTTGGCCGACTCGACATCCCGCTGGGCGCAGGCCTTGCGCGAAATGTCAGGCCGCTTGGAAGAGATTCCGGGCGAGGAAGCCTTCCCGGCTTACTTGGAAAGCTACATCGCGGCCTTCTACGAGCGCGCCGGACAGGTTCGCCTCCGCGACGGAAGCAAGGGCTCTGTCACAATCGGCGGAACGGTATCTCCGGCCGGCGGTAACTTTGAGGAGCCTGTAACCCAGGCCACGCTTAAAGTTGTAGGAGCCTTCCACGGACTAACCCGCGAGCGCTCTGACGCGCGCAAGTATCCGGCCATCGACCCGATAGCCTCTTGGTCAAAGTACAATCCTGTAATCCGCAAGGACTGGGTTGACTTTGCCCGCGCCGAATTCAAGCGCGGAACCGAAGTCAACCAAATGATGAAGGTTGTAGGCGAAGAAGGAACGACCACGGAAGACTTCGTGGCCTACCTCAAGAGCGAATTCCTTGACGCGGTTTACTTCCAGCAAAACTCCTTCGACGAAATCGACGCGGCCTGTTCGGTCGAGCGCCAGACATACACCTTTAAAAAGGTTCTTATGGTCATGGCCAGTGACTTTGACCTTAAGGACAAGGACGAGGCGCGCGCCTTCTTCAACCAGCTCAGGAAGACATTCGGCGACTGGAACTACGTTGAATTCAAATCGGATAAATTCAATTCTCTTGAAAAAGAGATTGACTCAATTTATTCACAGAAAAAAGGCGCGCTCACAAAAGCGGGCGAGGCCCTTCTTAAGGACGGTGAATAATGAACAAAGTTTACAGCAAAATTGAATCAATCAACGGAAGCGTAATCACCGTAAAGGCCACTGACGTAGCTTACGGCGAATTGGCTGAAATTGAGACAAGATTCGGAAAGTCATTGGCCGAGGTTTCCAACATTCAGGGCGACAACGTTTCGCTCCAGGTGTTCGCGGGCGGCCGCGGCGTTTCTACCGGCGACCACATCAAATTCCTTGGCCACCGAATGGAAGTCAGCTTTAGCGACAACCTCCTTGGCCGCATCTTCAACGGTTCGGCAGAGCCCCGCGACAACGGACCCGCGCTTGCCGAAAACTTGGTAACGATTGGCGGCCCTTCGGTAAACCCGACAAAGCGCATTATGGCGCGCCGCATGATCCGCACCGGAATCCCGATGATCGACATGTTCAACACGTTGGTCGTCTCTCAAAAGCTTCCGATTTTCTCCATCTCTGGCGAGCCCTACAACCAGCTTTTGGCGCGCATCGCCATGCAGGCCGAAGTCGACGTAATCGTCTTGGGCGGAATGGGACTTAAGTACGACGACTACTTGTACTTTAAGAACACGCTCGAAAACGGCGGCGCCTTAAGCCGCACGGTAATGTTCGTGCACACGGCCGCCGACCCGTCGGTAGAATGCAAAAAGATTCCCGACCTTTCGCTTGCCGTCGCGGAGCAGTTCGCCTTGCAGGGAAAGGACGTTCTTGTCCTTCTTACCGACATGACGAACTTCGCCGACTCAATGAAGGAAATCGCGATCACGCAGGAACAGGTTCCGTCCAACCGCGGATACCCGGGAGACCTTTACTCCCAGCTGGCCGCCCGCTACGAAAAGGCCGTCGACTTCGCCGACTCAGGCTCGGTCACGATCCTTGCGGTGACGACGATGCCCGGCGACGACGTAACCCACCCGGTTCCGGACAACACGGGCTACATCACCGAGGGCCAGTACTACCTTAAGGGCGGCCGCATCGAGCCGTTCGGCTCATTGTCGCGCCTTAAGCAGAACGTTAACGGCAAGACCCGCAACGACCACCGCGCCCTTATGGACGGCATGATCCGCCTTTACGCCCAGTACAAGGACACGCTCGAAAAGAAGAGCATGGGCTTCAACATGAGCGCCTGGGACGAAAAGCTCCTTAAGTACGGCGAAATGTTCGAAAGCGAAATGATGGACCTTTCAAAGAACATCGCGCTTGAGGACGCCTTGGACTTGGGCTGGAAGATTCTTAAGTCCTGCTTTGACAAAGACGAAGTTGGAATTAAGACTGAGCTCATTGAGGAACACTGGCCAAATTAAAGGCCTTGCGGCCTTTAATTTAACGAGTTTTGACCGCGGCAAAACCGCGCTCAAAACATCGCGACATAGGTTTGCTATAATTTATAGGATTTTTAATGGCGAAGATTAAGCTGACAAAAAACGAGCTCAAGACCCAGAAAGACGCGCTTAAAATGTACAAGCGCTATCTTCCTACGTTGACGCTCAAAAAGCAGCAGCTTCAAACGGAAATCCGCTCCATAGAGGAGCGCGCCAAAGAAGTGCGCGAACAACGCAAAAACCTTGAAAAGGAATTTGAAGTTTGGATAAGCGTGTTTGGCGAAAAAGACGCCTTCAAGCCCGGAATGGTTTCTGTAAAGAACATCAGGAAGGGAACCGGCAACATTGCCGGCGTCACGATTCCCGTTTACGAGGGAGCGGACTTTTCGCGCGGAGACTACGACCTTTATTCAACCCCCTTGTGGATTGACTTGGCCGCCGACCGCATGGAAAAGGCGCTTTCCTTGGACCTTGAGGCTGACACGCTAGAGGAACAAGTTCGCCTGCTATCGCAAGAGCTGCGCGTAACGACGCAGCGCGTGAATCTTTTTGAAAAAGTGAAGATTCCCGAGACAAAGGCGAACATAAAGAAGATTACGGTATATCTTGGAGACGAGCAGGTTGCGGCCGTAGTTCGCTCTAAGATTTCTAAGAAAAAACTGCAGCAAAAGGCAGGGGAGGAGACAGCATGATTACGCCGATGAAAAAAGTTTCCCTTGTCATTTTGGACAGGGAAAAAGAAAGCGCCCTTAAGGCCTTGCGAAAGGCCGGCCTCGTTCACCTGGAGCCTGTGGAAGGCAAGGGCGAAAAATTGGCCGCGCTTAAAAACGACTACGCAAAGCTTCAAAGCGCCGCGGGCTACTTGGGCGAGATTAAATTGCCCAAAAAGACTTCGTTTCCCCAGCTTTCGCAGGAAGAAGCGGTCAAAAAAGCCCAGTTGGCCATCGACCTTACAGAGCGCAAAAAGAGCCTCTTGGAAAAGATCGCGTCTTCGGCCACCGAGATTGACCGCCTAAGCGCTTGGGGAACGGTAAACCCCGCCGACTTTGCCTATTTGTCAGAAAAGGGCGTGCATCTTTCAATGTACGAAGTCCCGAACGACAAGTGGCGCTTGATTGGCGAGGACGTCAAGGCCCTGCTTGTAAACTCGTCAAAGAGCGGAAAGCGCTTTTTGGTCTTTTCGGACAGCCAGGATGCCGAGCGTCCGGCGGGGCTTCCGCCAGAAGCCTATGCGGTCGTCATGCCCGAAAAGTCAACCGAAGAAATCGCGGCTGACATAAAGGCTTTTGAGGCCGAGACGGCCCAAATCGAAAAGGACTTGGCCGCCAACGCGGTTTACCTAAAGGCTATTTTGGCCGCACAAAAGTCTTTGGAAAAGGACATTGAGTTTGAGAACGTCTATTCGGGAATGGAAAAGGAGGCCGAGGAAAAGAGCGCGACTCTTTCTTGGCTTACCGGCTACGTTCCCGTTGATTCTTTGGAAGCCCTCAAAAGCGAGGCCGCCAAAAATCATTGGGCCTTGGCCATTGACGATCCTGCGGAAGAGGACAACGTTCCGACAAAACTCAAGAACAACAAGTTGGTCAGCTTGATTTATCCGTTGACCGACTTCTTGGACGTAACGCCCGGCTACCACGAGTACGACATATCCTCTTGGTTCCTGCTTTTCTTCTGCGTCTTCTTCGCGATGATTTTCGCGGACACAGGATACGGCGCCATCATAGCGCTTGCGGGGCTTTTGCTTTTGGCAAAGGCAAAAAAAGGAAAGAAGAGCCTTCCGGTATTGGTCACTCTCTTGGGGCTTTGTACCGCGGCCTGGGGCGTTTTGACTTGCTCTTGGTTTGGAATCCCGGCGGAAAAACTGCCGCCGGTCTTGGTTCAAATTTCAAGCCGTCTCTTCTCGCAGCCCAAGCTTGTTTTGCTTGGAATGGCGCCGGAAGCGGCAAAGAGTTTGGCCGACAAAAACCAGCAGGTTTTCTGCTTTGTCCTTGCCTTGATACAATTGAGCGTGGCGCACATCACGTGCACTGTCGCCCACAGGAAGAGCCTCAAATGCTTGGGCGACTTTGGAAGCCTCTTGCAATTGTGGGGAACTTTCTACGTTGTGCTTAGCATGGTTGTGGCCGACGGCGTGAACTATGTGTTCCCGCTTATGGACAACGGCAACCCTGTGAACGTCTTTGGCTGGATGGCGCCAAGCTATTTCCCGACCGCCTGCTTGGGCTTGCTGGGCTTTGGCTTTGCGCTCAACTTCATCTTCTCAAACTACGAGGGAAGCGTCGGCAAGTCCATCTTGGAAAGCCTGAAGAACATCATCAGCGTTTTCCTTGGAATCGTCAACGTATTCTCGGACATCGTTTCCTACATTCGCTTGTGGGCGGTCGCCTTGGCCGGAGCCGCGATCAGCGGAACGGTCAACGCTATGGCGGGTCCGATGTTCGGAAAGCTTACGATGATGATATTCGGCGTGATTCTTTTGGTCTTCGGCCACGGCTTGAACATGATTCTGAACTTGCTTTCGGTAATCGTTCACGGCGTTCGCTTGAACACCTTGGAATTCTCCCAGCACTTGGGAATGGCTTGGAGCGGAACAAAGTATCGGCCGTTTGCCGACGCGGAATCCGCTTCATAAAATCGGGAAGCCTGGCCTGGCCAAAAATCGGGCGCGGGCTTAATTGAATGGACAAAGGGCGGATTTTGTTCCGCCTAAAAATAGAATAATAAGGCCGCGAAAAGCGGCGAACCGCGATGGCGGTTTGACCACAAATGTGGTAAGGAGAAAATTATGAACTGGGGTATGATTGGAGCCGGTGTTGTTATGGGTATCGCCGCTTTGGGAAGCGCGATTGGAATCGGAATTGCCGGACAGGGAGCCATCGGCTCTTGGAAGCGCTGCTACTTGAACAACAAGCCCGCGCCCTTCCTTTTGGTAGTATTCGCCGGCGCTCCTTTGACGCAGACAATCTACGGCTTCTTGTTGATGCAGACAATGTTGGCTTCTGCCGCCAGCGCCGACATCGCCAAGCAGTGCTTCTTGCTTGGCATGGGATTCGCCTGCGGCTTGTCAATGTGCATGTCTGCCATCGCTCAGGGAAAGGCCGGCGCCGCCGGTTCTGACGCTCTTGGCGAAACAGGAAAAGGCTTCACCAACTACATCATGGTAGTAGGTCTTTGTGAAACCATCGCCTTGTTCAGCATGGTATTCGGCATGATCGTTTGCTAGCCGTGGACTGAGTTGCCTTATTGCAACCAGTATTGGTAAAGACATCAAACGCGCGAGGGCAAGGACTGACAGCCGCTCGTTTTGAGGCCGCAGGCCTCAACCACGAGTAAGGCTGGCAGACTTGTCCGGGAGCGTTTGTTTTTATTTATGACTAAGACTGTTTATCTAGGCGGCTCAGGCCGCGTTAGGAGGATTGGGATTGGAGGCGCGGAGCCTGTTTCCATACAAACGATGTGGAAAGAGGGAATCGACGACCTTGATTCCAATCCGTCAAAGTTAGAGCGGATATTGTCGGAAATCCAAGAGCTTGAAGGCCTTGGCTGCGACATAATCCGCTTTGCCGTTCCTGACATGGCAAGCGCCTCTGGCCTTTGCAAAATCGCCGCCAACACATCAGTTCCTCTTGTGGCCGACATCCACTTTGACTACAGGCTGGCCTTGGAATGCCTTAAGGGCGACGTGGCGGCCATACGCATAAATCCCGGCAACATCGGAAGCCGCGAGCGCGTAGAGGCCGTCGTGAACGCCTGCAAGGAAAAAGGCGCGGCAATCCGCATAGGAGTCAACAGTGGAAGCCTTCCGCAGGACTTGCGAGCTCAAGTTGAGGCCGGAACTATGGGCCGCGCCGAGGCTTTAGCCGCCGCCGCCGCCCGCGAATGCGAAGTTTTTGGCGAACTTGCCTTTGACCAAGTTGTTGTCAGCATGAAGGCTTCGAGCGTCCAAGAAACTGTGAACTGCAACGAAGAGTTCGCCAAAAAATTTGACATTCCCCTGCACATAGGGGTCACCGAAGCCGGCCCCCTTATCGGCGGCGTGGTAAAGTCAACGCTTGCCTTTAGCCGCTTGCTTGGCCAAGGAATCGGAAACACAATCCGCGTAAGCCTTTCTTCGACTCCCAAAAACGAAGTCATAGCCGGCCGCGAAATCCTTCGCGAATGCGGAAAAAGAAGCGGCGGCGTCCAAATCGTTTCCTGCCCCCGGTGCGGCAGGCAGGGCTTTGACGTCCATTCCTTTGTCGAGCGCTGGCAGAGCCGCCTTTTGGCCAGCGGAAAAAACGTCACCGTGGCCATAATGGGCTGCGCGGTAAACGGCCCCGGGGAGGGAAAACACGCCGACTTGGGCATTGCCGGCGCCGGCGGAAAGGCGATAATATTTAAAAAAGGAAAAATAATCCGAACAATTGACGAAAAAGATGCCGATAATGCCTTTGAAGAGGAATTTAATTCGCTTTGAAAAGGAAAGTGTTTTTTATCGCAATCATATTGTCGGCTCTTGGCGGAATCTTGTCCGCGCAGCATCCCGTAAAGCCTAAGGTCAGCGAGCAAAGCTGGCGCGTTTTGGCAAGGGCCCAGGTGGCCTTTGAGCGCGGCGATTACGGAGAGGCCATTGTTTTGTGCGGCGAGGCAAGGAAATCGCGCGTAAAGGAATTGGAGTGGAACAGCTATGTAATGCAAAACACTCTAAGCGCCCCCGAAGTCAAGCGCAAGGGGCCCTTTATTTCCGACTTGATCCCGGTCTTGAAAAACCGCGAGGACTTTGAGGCCTTGGAAATCATAAACGCTTGGGTTGACAGAAGGGACGCCGCCTATTTTGACGACTCGCTTCCAAAATTGTTCGACTACCTTAAGCGGCTTAACGAGTATCCCGAATGCGATTTTTTGCTGGCAAAGATTTACCGCATTGAAGGCGAGTATGATTTGGCCATGCGGTATTTGCGGAACGCTAGGGAACAGAGCGACCTTTTGGACGTTCCCGCGCAAAAATACGACATCTACTATGAGGCCGCGGACTTGGCCAAGGTTACGGGCGACCAAAAGGAATGGGAGGGCTCCCTGCTTTTGATTGTCGCCGACGACGGCCTTTACAAGGACGACGCCTCAAAGCGCGCCATGGTCAGAACCGTTCAACTAAAAAGAAAGGATTTGGTGAACTATTTTTTCATGCTTCATAGATATTCCGCGATAAATTCG
>CADCBK010000046.1:0-14237 GCA_902799665.1 uncultured Spirochaetaceae bacterium
CTTATGATGTCCTTGATTTCCTTGCGCTCAAAAAAGCTTGTTCCGCCGCTCATCGTGTAGGGGATGTTGGCTTCCAAAAAGGCTTCTTCTATCGGGCGGCTTTGAGTGTTTGACCTAATCAAGACGCCAAAGTCGTCGTACTTGATTTTTTCTTCCGCGCAAATTCCTTGGATTGACTCCGCGATAAAGTCCGCTTCGTCGGTCTCGTTTTGCGGCATGAAAATCTCAATCGGCTTGTTGCCGACGGTCTTTTGGCTCCAAAGCTTTTTTTCCTTGCGGTTGGTGTTGTGGCTTATGACGCCGTTTGCCGCCTCCAAAATCGTCTCTGTGGAACGGTAGTTTTGCTCCAAGCGGATTTCCTTAACGCCCTCAAAGTCCTTCTCAAAGTTCACGATGTTTTGGTAGTCCGCTCCGCGCCAACTGTAAATAGACTGGTCGTCGTCGCCTACGACCGCGACGTTCTTGTCGGCAAGCAAATGCATCATCTCGTACTGCTGGTGGCTTGTGTCCTGGAACTCGTCAATCATAAGGTACTTGTAGCGGTCGCGGTACTTTTGCAAAATCTCGGGGAACTCTCGGAAAATCTTTATCGGAAGGACGATTAGGTCGTCAAAGTCCACGGCGTTGTAAAGCTTGAGCCCTTCCTGGTAGTACTGGTAAAGCTCTTTGTAAAGTTCGGTCTCGGCCTTCCAGTCCTTTCGGCCTGTCTTTATGTCGCTGAACAAAATCGCGATTTTGTAGCAGTCCATCGCCTCTGGGCTCATCTTTAGCTCGCGGCCGCTTTCCTTTATCAGCGCTATTTTGTCGCTTTCGTCGTAAATCGTAAAGTTTTCGCGCCAGCCCAGCGCGCTTATTTCCTGCCGCAAAATCCTCACGCCAAAAGCGTGGAATGTTGAGACCGTAAGGTTTTGCAGCTTTTTGCCCGTCAACTCCTTTACGCGCGACTCCATCTCGCGCGCGGCCTTGTTGGTGAATGTCAGCGCGAGTATTTGGCTTTGCGGAATTCCCTTGTCCAGCATGTGGGCGATGCGGAAGGTGATTACGCGCGTCTTTCCGCTTCCGGCGCCGGCGATGATTAAAATCGGGCCTTCGGTCGTCGTCACGGCCGCGTACTGCTGGGGATTAAGTTCTTTTTTTAAGGCTTCTAGGTCTAGCATAGGGTGAGGGCTATACTAGCAAAAGCGGGCGGAAATTTCAATATTTCGACAAAAAAATGTAGATTTATTTTGATTTATGCGCTAAAATGTCTTAATAAGTCAAAATAAAGTTGAATCAGGGGTTTTATATGAGCTTTAAGGCGAGCGCTTTTTTGGGAAAGCATGGATTTGTTCAGAACGTCGACGTTGACGATGTCGCCGACGCGATTTTATACGACATGGACCAGGGCCTTCACGGAAAAAAGGCCGACCAAGAGATGATCCGCACTTGGACCCTTCCGCCTGAAAAAAAGCCCTGCAACAAGAGCGTAATAGTAATCGACGCGGGCGGAACCAATTTCCGCTCCTGCCTTGTGACTTTTGACGCGGCGGGCGTTCCCTCCATCAGCGACCTTGAAAAAACAAGAATGCCCGGCGTTGAGCGCGAGCTTTCCAAAAAAGAATTTTTTGACCAAATCGCCGACAACCTTGCCCACCTTAAGGACAAGGCCGACTGCATAGGCTTTTGCTTTTCATACCCGGTAGAAATAACCCCTGACGGCGACGGAATCTTGATCGGCTTTTCAAAAGAGGTCAAGGCGCCCGAAGTCGTCGGCTGCAAAATCGGCCAGTCTTTGGCGGACGCTCTTGTGTCCAAGGGCTGGAAGCGCCCAAAAAGCGTAATGCTTTTGAACGACACCGTGGCCGCCTTGCTCGCCGGAGCGGCAAATCCCGCCAGCGGCAACGTTTATTCAAGCTACGTTGGCTTCATTCTTGGAACGGGAATGAACGCCGCCTACATTCAGCCCGCGCTAAAGGACGTCCAGGGCTTTGAAAAGGCCGACGTAATCAACACGGAGGTTGGAAAGTTCTGCTCAATCCCGCGCAGCGACTTTGACCGCGATTTTGACGCCACCAGCGCCAAGCCCGGCACTTTCTACTTGGAAAAATCATGCTCAGGCGCCTATCTTGGCCCGGTTTCTTACCACGCCCTAAAAACGGCCGCCCAAGAGGGCTGGCTTAGCGAAAAGTTCGCCGCCGAGTTCCTTAAGCTTCCTACGCTTACTTTAATAGAAATAGACGGCTTTTTGCACGCTCCCTACAAGGCGGGCAACACTGTCGCGGACCTTTTGGCGAAATACGGCGCAAAAGACGACTATAATTTTGTCTTTGAAGTCCTTGACGCAGTCGTCAACCGTTCCGCCCGCTACGCGGCCGCGATTTTGGTTGCCAGCGTCCTTAAGACAGAGCAGGGCTACGACAAAACCCGTCCGGTTTGCATTGTCTGCAACGGCACCACGTTCTACAAGACATACAGAACCGCAGGCCGCATAAAGGCTTGCTTGGAAGAGTCGCTTACCAAAAAGCGCGGCCTTGCATGGCACGCCGTTCAAGTTGAAAACGACATCACTTTGGGCGCGGCGATCGGAGGTTTGATCCGTGGCTAGAGGAAATTCCCTTGGAAAATCAATCGTTCTCTTGTTTTTGATTGTCATTTTGGTCTTGGGCGGCCTCTTGTGGTTTGACTTTTTGGGCGTGATTCGCGTAAAAAGCCTTTTCAACCCGCTTTACAAGGCCCTTGGCTGGCAGCGGCAAACTTCCACAACCTCGACTTCAACAAAGCCTTTGACCGCCGACCTTGACCAAGACCGCTTGGACAAGCAGCGCGAGGCCTTGGACCTTTACCGCGAGGAATTGGAAAAGCGCGAGGCCGACACAGTTTCAATAGAAGAGCAAAACCAGCGCCTGGCCCAAGAAATCGCCGACCGCGAAAAAAGTCTTGAGGAAAGGGAAAAAACATTTAACAATACGGTCAAAATGTTCGATGATAGAAACAGTAACATCGAGCAAATCGCCGCCAACCTGGAAGGCATGCAGCCGTTAAAGGCCGTCGATATTCTTGTGGCAATGGATGACCAATTGGCCATCGATGTGCTCAGGAAAGTAACCGAACGCGCGCAGAATAACGGAGTCGCCTCAATGGTTCCTTACTGGTTGTCTTTGATGCCGGCCGACAGGGCCGCGGTCATTCAGCGAAAGATGACGGTAAAACCCGCTTCAATCGATTAGCGGCTTTTTTTGCCTTCGGTGTTGCTGGAGGTAAAAATTGCAAACTATTGTTTGCCAGACAGCTGAATCTTTTTCTCCTGATTTGCCTATCCAAGCCCAAAGCCTTCAAAAGCCGCGCGAAAGCGACGGCCCCAAGGAAAGCGATTTTCTTTCAATGCTGAACGAAAGCGTTAAAAAGGAAGCGGCTTCCAAGGAAAGCGAGCCGGCAAAAGAAAGTGGACGCGCCGAAGAAAGCGAAACGCTTGCGAAGCCCGGCGAAGCGGAAAGCGAAGCGCGCGGCCAAGAAAAGGTTCAAGAAGGCGAAAAAGTTGTCGAAAAAGCCGAGCCAAAAAAGCTTGCCAAAAAAGAAAGCGCCCGCGAAAGCGCGGCCGTAAAGGTTGACGCCTACATCAACGGCGCCCTTAACGCCGCTGAAGGAAAGCAGGCTGTCAAGAAAAACGGCGCCAAGGCCGAAAAAAACGGCGTCCAAAAAATCGCCGCGAAATCCGAAGAGAAAAAAATCGACCCAAGGCAATTGGACTTCTTGAAGAAAATTTCAGGGAAGGCTTCAGAAAAGGAAGGCGAGGGCCTTAAGGAATTTGCTTCCAAGGCCTCCGAAGGCTCAAAGGAGCTTTCGTTCCCGGCGGAGTCCTTGCTCTTTGGGCAGAAAGTTGTCCGAGACGAGAGCGACTTTACTTACGTCCAAGAGCGCGGCGGACAAGCAAAGGCGGAGGCCGGCTCTAAAATCTCGGAGCTTAAAAAGAATTCCAAAAAGCCTTTGATTCAAGTGACAGACTTGCGGACAAAGACCGAGGCCGCCGCGCAAAAGGAAAGCGCCAAAGCGCCCAAGAAAAATTTTGCCGTGACATTGAAGGAAACCGGAAAAGCTTCCGTTCAAATGACGCTGGACTTGAACAGCCAGGCGCAAAAGAACATTTTGTCGCTTGACAGCCAAAGCGCGGCGTCCGACGGCTCGACATTCCAGGCCATGCTCAAAAACCAAATCACGCAGAACGCCGGCGACTTTGTAAAGGCCGCCAACATCGTTCTCCGCGACGGCAACCAAGGCCAAATCGACATGATTTTGCATCCCGAGGAGTTGGGCAACGTAAGAATCAGCATGGAAGTCCGCGGAAAGGAAATCATAGGCCACGTCACCGTCGCAAGCCGCGAGGCGATGGAAGCCTTTGAGCAAAGCTCGCAAGCCCTTAAAAATTCATTCTTGCAAAGCGGCTTTGAGTCCGCTTCGTTTGACGTGTCTTTTGCCGGAAGCCAAATGCAGTTCGCGCAACAAAACGCTTCCGGCCAGAACGACGAAAGCCGCGCGATGCAGGGAAGGAAAATTTACGGAGAATTCGCGCAAGAAAGTCTAACATCGCTTGACGATGTTTCCGATACTTTCATAGACGACGATGTTTCGGTTAACATTGTCGCATAGTTTTAATAGAGGTGAACGATGGATTTTAGCGCAACATTGAGCCCCGCCGAAAAGGTTCAGACAAATCTTGAAGTGGACAGGTTCAACAAAACTTTGACTGTGAACGGACGCAAAGCCAGTCAGGAATTGGGCAAGGATGATTTTCTTAAGCTTTTGATGACGCAAATGACCCATCAGGATCCGACGGAACCGATGGACAACAGCCAGTTCATCGCTCAGATGGCGCAGTTCTCCTCGCTGGAGCAGATGTACAACGTGTCCAACGGCTTCAACAAGATGGCCAGCATCATGCAGTCCAACGAAGCGGCCGGAACTTTGGGAAAGGTCGTTGAGCTTGACGTTGAAGGCGAGCAGGTTTCGGGCGTCGTCGAGGGATTCACTCGCGGCGAAAACCCGCAGATTCAGGTGAACGGAAATTTCTACAAGATGGATTACGTTCGCGCCGTATACAGCAACTAAAAAAGGGATAAGAGGTATAGCGATATGATGAGATCACTTTGGGCCGGCGTTTCCGGAATGCAAAACCACCAAACAAGAATGGACGTTATCGGCAACAACATCGCCAACGTCAACACAACCGGCTTTAAGAAAGGCCGCGTTGACTTTCAGGACATGGTAAGCCAGCAGCTTTCTGGCGCGGCCGCTCCCACGACGGAAGTAGGCGGCGTGAATCCCAAGGAAGTTGGCTTGGGCGTTCAGACTGCCGCGATCCACAACATTTTCACTCAAGGCAACTTGCAGTCGACAGGCGTCGGAACTGACGTCGCGATTCAGGGAAACGGCTTCTTCTGCCTTAAGAACGGCGAGAAAAGCTTTTACACAAGAAACGGCGCCTTTGGCGTTGACAAGGACGGAACTTTGGTAAACCCGGCCAACGGCTACCGCGTCCAGGGCTGGATGGCCCGCGAGATGAACGGCGAGATGGTCATCCAGACCGCCGCGAGCCCCACCGACTTGGTCATTCCCGTCGGTTCCAAGGATCCGGCGCGCGCCACCCAAAACGTAAACTTTGCCTGCAACCTTAACAAGAACACTCCCGAAATTCCTGAAGGAGCCAACGCCGCCGACATCGCCCGCGGAACATGGGCCACGGAATTCAAGATTTACGACAGCTTTGGAAACGAGCACAACCTGGCCGTTTCTTTCACCCGCGTTGTCGGAAACCCCAACCAGTGGCGCGCCGTCGTGAACGTTGACCCCGAGAACGCCGACTACACACAGACCCGCGTAGGGCTTAACACAAACGACGGAACGACAAACGAGTTCTTCGTTGAGTTTGACAACATGGGAACCTTGCGCCGCGTTACCGACTCGGTTAACGGCGAGTCGAATCCCGGCGGAGAAATCATCTTGCAGACTTCGTTCACCGTTCCCGACGCCAACCCCGACGCGGACGGAAACCCCTACCGCCAGACATTCAACATCAACTTGGGAACAATCGGCAGCATGAGAAACACCGTCACCCAGAGCGCGTCAAAGTCTTCGACAAAGGCTTTCGCGCAGGACGGATACACATTGGGCTATCTTGACAACTTTAAGATTGACTCAAGCGGAATCATCACCGGCGTTTATTCCAACGGAACAAACCGCCGCATCGGCCAAATCGCCTTGGCCTCTTTCACAAACCAGAGCGGCTTGGAAAAGGCTGGCGACAACACTTACGTCGAGTCCAACAACTCGGGCGCGGCGAACATTGGCGAAAGCGGAATCGCCGGAAAGGGAAGCCTTTTGGCAGGCGCCTTGGAAATGTCAAACGTCGACTTGACCGACCAGTTCACCGACATGATTGTTACCCAGCGCGGCTTCCAGTCAAACGCGGCTACAATCAGAACGGCCGACACGCTGCTTGAAACAGTCTTGTCGCTTAAGCGCTAATACCCTTAAGAATGGCCGCCTAGGCCGATAAAATAAAAAGTTAAAAATCCAAGAGGCCGCCAGACGAATCCGATGAGGAGTCTGGCGGTTTTTTTATTTTCCGGCGCGAACAAGATTGGCGCGATATCTCTTGCCGTATGGAGTTTTTTGCGCTATAATTTTGATTATGACAAATAGTGGAAATTTTGGAATGACTATACCTATGTTTAGAGGGGGGGCAGGCCGCATGAATTTGGACTGCCGCCAAAAAAATTCATTTCCGCTCGCGGCGCTTTTAATTCCGCTCTTCTTTTTGTCTCTCTTCTTTTTTTCTTGCGACAATGCTTCAGACGGTTCTTCCTTATTTGCCTCTGACGTCCAGACTCCGGCAGGGCCAAGCGCTCCAGAGCCCGCGCCGTCTCAGCCTGTCATAACCATTAACGAAAATGGAATAAAAACAATCGCTTTTAATGGAACTCTCTCTGGCGCTGGAGGAGCCTTTCCCGCGCGAATGTCGGCGCAGGTTTCCGCGCTGGTTGACGGCGGCCAGCTTGTCGGCCAAATCGACGGCGGCCAGCTTGTCGGCCAAATCGACGGCCTTTCAAAAAGCGCCCGGCCCGATCTTGACACAAGCTCTGGCGGCTACGAATTGTTCGCCATCGCGACAGCTGACGGCGCGGCCGAAGCGCGCGGCGATTTTGGCCCTGCCGAACTGGGCAGCCGAAGCTTTAGCATGAACCTTGCGGTTGGAAAGACTTGGAGAATAGTTTGCGGAATCCGAGCCGCTGGCGGCGGCTCCGTCATGGAAGACTCTTACGAATTTGAGGCCACTGAATTCAACCCCGTTCTTTCGCACACCTTTGTCCTTGCGCCAAAAAAAGAAGGAAGCGGCTCTGTCTCCCTTTTAGTGTCGGCGGATTCAATCGTGACAAAAGCCGTGGCTTTGTGCTTTGACGACGCCTGGAAGCAAGCGGCGCCCGCGGGAGCGGAAAAAGAGCTCGACTTGTCGGCGTCTCCGGCCTTGCTAAACATAGGCTCCTTAAAGAGCGGCTCTTATGAAGTGAGCCTTAACTTTTTTAAGGACGACGGAAGCGGCGGCCGCGTCTTCTTGTATTCGCTTTTGCAGACCATAAACGTTTTTGACAACGCCGCCACCGACATGTGGTTTTCTTCGGGCGGCGAGGGAAATATCCAGACTGCCGCGGACGGAAAGACTTCGCTTGTCGTTGACGACGCGGAAATAAAGGCCGCCGCGCGAACGGTTTTTTACGTAAGCGACGCGGCGGGAGCGGCGGCCTTGGGAGTTTCCGCCCCCAGCGACTCCAACAGCGGAAGCGCCTACGAGCCTCTTGAAAGCCTCGGCCGCGCGGTTCAAATAATCTCCGCCGCCGGAAATTCCGCCAACAAAAAAGATTATAAAATTTTTGTAAACGGAAGCGTTCCCTGCAACGCAAGCTTGGACTCAAGCCTAGACGCGGTGGCCTCTGGAATAACGATAACGGGCCTTGGCGCTTCGGGCTCTTCCGACGCGCTGCAAGGAGACGGCTCTTCAAGGAGCGTCGTGACGCTTGCGACAAAGGCTCCCGTCACGATAAAGAATTTGAGCGTGACAGGCGGCCGCGGCTCCAGCGGCGCGGGCGTCAACATTACAGCAAGCGGGGCGCGTCTTGTCTTGGCGAGCGGCGCCAAAGTTTTTGGAAACACGGCGGCTTCTTCCGGCGGCGGCGTGAGCGTTTGCGCCGGCGCCGAGCTTGAAATTCAAAACGGAGCCGAAATCAGCGCGAACGTATGCGATCAAGGCGGAGGGCTTTTTATTTTTGCTTCCAACGACGCCGTGCCGAAGGGCGGAACCGTCGCGATGAAGGGCGGAACTATAAAAGGCAACACCGGCGGAAACGGCGCGGGCGGAGTTCAAAACCACGGAACTTTTAAAATGTCCGGCGGAACCATCGAAAACAACAAGGCCAACTATGTTGGAGCCGTCTTGGTTGAAGAAGGCTCTATTTTTGAAATAAGCGGCTCCGCCTTGATTCCTTACGGCGTTTTGGACGCGGGCAACAATTTGCAAAAGGGCGAAGGAAAGAACGATGTTTTTCTTTCCGCGATTACTGGCGGCGGCGGAGCCGTAGAAACAATCACCGTGGCGGGAAACCTTTTTGCAAGCGGCTCTGTGGCGACAATCCACGCCAAGGACTGGCCGCGCGGAAAGCAAGTCTTGGCGGCCGGCGGGGGCGTGACCGCGCTGTCTGACGCAGTCTTGGAAAAGTTTGACTTTACCGACACGGACTTTCATGTAAACAGAAACAAAAGCGACGCGCGGCAGGGCCTTCTTGTCGGAGACATTTACGTGGCAGGAAGCGGCTACCGCCATTGCCTTGCGGACGGAAGCGACGCGGACGGAGTTGCCGGAACAAAGAACGCGCCCTTCGCTTCCATAAGCCACGCTGCGTCAAAGATTTTGGACGGCGGAAAGAACACGATTCTTGTGGACGGAAGCCTGGGCGCCCAAGAAATCACAAGCGCCCTTGTCGCGGCCAACTGTTCCGAGCTTACGATAAAGGGCTGGAGCGACGCCACGCATCCCGAGCTTGGCGACGACGGCCTTCCTGTAAACAAACTCGACGCGGGCGGAATCGGAAGCGGAAGCGTCTTTACGACGCAAAGCGCCGTTCCGATTGTAATTGAAAACCTTATGATTACCGGCGGAATCAACGCTGGCGGCGACGGAAAAGGCGGCGGCATTTACGTGGCCGGCGGAGCGGACGTTACGCTAAAGGCGGGCGCTGTGGTGGCGGGCAACACGGCTAAAAAAGGCGGCGGCGTTTATGTTGACGGAAGCTTTACCCTTGACGGCGGAACGATAGGCGACGCAAGCAAGACTGAACACGCGACGCGCCTTGAATATTCAAATAACGCCACTGACACTTATTCTTTTGGCGGCGGCATTTTCTTTTCCAACACAGGAAAAGTGAACATAAAAAGCGGTGTCATCGCATATAACTTTGCCTTTAGAGGCGGCGGAATAGCAAGCGAATACACCGCATACAGCCCGGACTCGCAGTTGACAATTGAGGGCGGCGAGATACGCCATAATTGCAGCTATGCGGAAAATGGAGCTCTTGGATATAATTCTTTTGGCGGCGGAGTTTTTGTAAACGGCTCCAAATTTTCTTTTACGGGCGGAGAAATCTACGAAAATTATGGATGTGACGGCGGCGGAGGACTCTTCCTGCAAAACGCAAGCGGCGTGCGTATACCGACGGGCTCGGCTGCATGAAACGCGCCACAGACCTTTTGCTGTGGGACAGCGCGTCTTTGAATATGAGCGGCGGAAAAATTTATTCCGCAAGCCAAAAAGATCGCGGCGTCATCATTTGGAACGCGACGGACTCGCTGAGCATGAGCGGAAGCGCTTTTATAAGCCAAAACACGCCGGTTTTGCTGGGATCGACAGGCGACAGCGGGCCGGTTTATACGCAAATAACAGTCGCAGGCGCTCTAACCCCGCCTGACCCGGACGACGACAGCGTCAAGAACGCCTACATCCTTCCTCTCCAGTGGAAGCGCGGCCTTCAAGTTTTAAACGCCAACGCCTCCATTCCCGCAGCGGAGCGGACAGCCCTTGTCGCCGCGAACATCGGCCGCTTTGCCACGATTGACCCGGACTTTTTGGTGGAGCAAACTCCAGGCGCCGCGCAAGGCGTCCTTGACGCGCCGATTTTTGTCGCCGGAAGCGGAAAGTCGAGCGACGTTACCGGAAGTCCAAGCGACTCGGACAGCGCGAGGGGAACCAAGGCGGCGCCTTACGCAAGCCTAAAATACGCGCTTGAAAATGTTTGCGACGACGCGACGATTGACTATAAGGTTATTGTAAGCGGCTCGATATCTAACGGCTCTGAAATTCCTGCAAGCGGCTTTAGCGCAAAGACTTTGACGATAGAAGGCTACACAGGTTTTGGTTGGGGCGCCAACGGATTGATGAACGACGCGTTTTATGGCGTGACGACAAGCGGCTCCGAAAAGCCCGCGCTTACAGTCAATTCGACGGTTCCTGTAACATTTAAAAAAGTGGGCTTCTTTAACGGCGGCGGAACAAAGAACAGCGACGGCGACGCCTGCGGCGGCGGCATTTACATTCCAACAAGCGGCGCCCACGTGACGCTGGCCGAAGACGCCTATGTCGCGCGAAACTCATTCAAAAATACCAGCACCAATGCGTCTTTGGGCTATGGCGCGGGCGTTTACATTGCCAACGGCGCGAGCCTTTACATGTGCCAAAGCGCTTGCGTCGGCTCAAAGTATTCGACTAGCTATCAATATTGGGAATCCTACAAGAATTACGCGCTAAAGGGCGCGGGCATCTACAACGCCGGAAACCTGTATTTGGGCTACAAATACGAAAACGGCGCGATGGCCGAGGAAGAGCTTACGGGTGGAGTCAAACAGAACGGCGACACAGGAGACGGATCGGGCATCTACACGATTGGAAAATTCCTGATGAAGAGCGGAAACGTAAGCTCTAACAAGGGCTGGCACGGCGCCGGAATTTACTCCGAGGCCGCAAGCGACGACGACGCGCAGATTCTTGGCGGAAACATTCAAAGCAACTTGGCCGTTTTTGAGGGCGGCGGCTTTTATGTGAAGGCCGGAGGACACCTCCGCATTGAGGACTGCTTGATAAAAGGCAATACGACAAATGATTGGGACGATTCCAGGTTTGGCGGCGCCGCCTATTGCGAGGGAACCTTGCGACTTGGAAAAAAGGCCGACTTCCAAAACGGAACCACAGGCCGCTATAAAAACGACATCGCGCTTGAGGGCGAGGGAAAAATTTTAGTTGAGGAAGCCTTTGAAAAGAGCGGCCTTGTCGCCAACCTCACTTTGGTAGAAACATGGACTCGCGGAAGGGTTCTGCTTGAGGCGGCTTCCACTTTGACAAGCGGCATAACGCCCGCCATAGCGGAGCAGTTTGCCATAGAGGACCCGGATTTTTCCGTGGCGGCAAAGATAATTGACGGCGTCAAGTTTGGCGTCGCCCACGCTCCGGTCATTTACGTGGCTTCGGACAAATCCGAAAGCGACGCGAGAAAGACTTGCGCCGTTAAGGGCAACGCGTATTCAACTTCCAGAGGATCTAGGATGGTTCCGTTCGCCAAGATGAGCCAGGCTTTGGAGCAGCTTAGGGACGACAGCGTTGATTACACAATTAGGATTGACGGAACCATAAAAGCTGTTGTAATGAGCAAATCCTATGCCCAAGCCAACTTTGACTTTACCGAAAGCTCGCCCATAAAGGCGGCCTCCGTTATGCTTGAAGGCGCCAACGTCGCCAACGGCGACAATTCCTTTGACGTTCTTGACGCGTGGTATTCAACCGACGCCAACTCCGGCTATGTTTTGCGTTTGGCAGGCTCTGTTCCCTTGACGCTAAAAAACATTAAGATAACGGGCGGCTATAACAGCGATAACGGCGGCGGCATAATAGTAGAGGACGGAGCGACGCTTGTCTTGGACGAAGGCGCCTTGGTGGAAGGCAACCGCTCGGCAAGAGACGGCGCGGGCATCTACGCCGGCGGAACTGTAAAAGTGGTTTCGGCCGCGACGGTTTGGGACAACAAAAAGGGATCGGGCGACGACGCCCCCGCCTCGAACATCTACTTGCCCGCGGGCAAAAAAATAATCGTTGACGGCGCCCTTGCCAAAGGAGACGCCAAGGCAAAAATCGGCGTAAGCTGCGCGGACGCGCCCGTGGTTGGAACGCCTGTCGTATTTACGCAAAGCTACGGCTTTAATAGCGGCGGCAAAAACGCAAGCGTATACCCCGGCTCTTATTTTAGCGGCGACAAGTACGCGGTTGCCTTGGACTCCGCCTTGCTTGCGACGGGCGCGACCGGCGACGGCGTCCTTGCCCTTGGCGGCGGCGGCATAACGGTCGAAGACCTTTACAAGGACGTAAGCATAACCGCGTCAAGGTCGGTGGCCAACGTCGGCGCTTCGGATAGTGAGTCAAGAAGGGTCAACTTTACCGCAAAGCTTAGCCAAAACGGAACGCCGAAGACATTGACGCCAGGCGGCAGCTCTTATGCGACGACAAGCGGAAGAATTTACTATTCCGACTGCAAGGTTTACAGCCACGGCGAGCTAGTGCCCCAGTCGGGCAATTACTCGTTGTCCTATGTGTCTTCCGACAAAATTGGCTACATACAATTTACGGCGGACATGCCGGCTGGAACTTACATGGCCCACGTTACAGGCGTGACCGAAGGCAAAAGCTACGGCGCGTCTTTTGAAGTCAAGGTTGTGAAGAACCAAGTAAAGGACTTTGACACAGACCCAAGCGTCAACCACAAGACGCCTACAAGGACTTATGGCGGAGGAAGCGGCGGCTCGGCCGCGACTTACATTTATCTTGGCGACTATCCGCAGACTCTAAAGGCCGACGACGTTGAAGTTTATAATGTAAGCTCCAACAAAAAAACTCGCGGCACATTGGCTTTTTATCCCGGAAGCGACGGAAACTGGTACACAAGCAAGAACTCCAAGTGGTATAAGCTTGAGCCGATAAAGTGGCGGCTTTTGACAAAGAGCTACAAGGATTCCAATGGAAACGACGTCTGGCTTCTTTTGTCGGAAAAGATTTTGGACGCAGAAACATTCTTTAATTATTACTCAAGAAGCGGCTCTAACAGCTCATATTATGCTGCAAGCTGTTATTACTTTAGCATAGCGCGGGCCTTTTTGGACGCGACTAGTTATCTTGATAGCGACTGCAGCACAGATAATCGTGAATATCAGAATTATACCACAGACAACTCCGGAAAGTCATTTAGAATCAGGGCCTTGCGCGGGGCGCCGCTAAAGCGGGTGACTCTGCCCAACACAGAGGCGGCGGTCAAACGCGAAGACGGAACAGGCAACTCTCCTTCTTCCAGCGCTTTGGGCGCGATAACGTATGAAAACGCGTACGTTTTCGTTCTTAGCAGGCAGGAAGCTACAAGAACCTACTACGACTTTAACGGCGGGGAAGGCGCGGATCCTGCAAGAGTCCGAACCGCGACTGACTGGGCCGAGGCCTCCGGCGCGACTAGCGGAAAATGGGTTACGCGCTCAATGTCCAATTCCAGCAGCTGTTATGGATATGATTCAACAGGCGCCGAGATAACGTGTTCTGTGACTAGCGGCAGCAAAGCCGGCTTGGTTCCTGCTATATGCATCGCGCCGATGAACTAAAGGGGGTAAGGGAATATGATTAACAAAACTTTTAGAGCCTTTTTAATCGCCGCGGCTTTTGCCTCTTTCGTCGGCCTTGTTTCCTCTTGCTCCAATTTGGAAAGCGGCTCCATGAGTCAGCCTGTTTTTTTGGGCGGCCAAGGGCAAGTAAAAATGGCCGTCCTGAGCGGCTCGATTGGCTTTGGCGGCGCCATGCCAAGCCTTGCGGCGGCTTCGTTGGCCAACGGCGTGTCGCGCACGGCCTTTCCTGGAATTCCTTCGGGCGACAGCATTGTCTACACAATTTGGGCGGAACTTTCCAGCGACGCAAGCGTAAAATATTACGCGGACGTCGCGGACGACAAAAAGTCTTACACGGTTTCAATTCCGATAGGAGACGAAGAAAAAACATACGTAATAAAGGGCGAGGTTAAAAGCGGCGAAACCCTTTTGTGCAGCGGAACCACCGAGGCGTTTCCCATAAGCCAAAGCGCTCCTGTGGCCGCCAAAAACCTTGTTCTTGGCGGCGCTGCTAGTTTCAGCGGAAAGGG
>CADCBK010000046.1:14299-32514 GCA_902799665.1 uncultured Spirochaetaceae bacterium
TTTTGATTGACTCCGCGACCGAAATCGACTCTTGCGCGGCCACTTGCGAAGGCGCGAACATAGGAGCCGATTCTTACGCCGTGTCGGGCGGAAAGGTCACTGTGGCCGTAGCCGAAATTGATTCCGGCCCGCGCCTGGTGGACTTTGCCTTTTACAAGGGTACAAGTCTGCTCTACCAATTTAGCGAGACTGTCAACGTTTTTGACGCGATGAAAACGGACACTTGGGCGCAAAACGGCGTCGGCGGAGACCCCTGGCTAGAAACGACGACGGACGCTGGAACCGGCGTAAAAACCACCGTTTGCAAGATTACGGAAGCCCTTGTCCAAAGCTTTGCCCTTACCGAATTTTATGTTGACCCCACAAGGCAAAACACTGACTCTACGGCCAGCGGCTACACCAAAGGAAGCGGCACCGCCCAAAACCCTTGCGTAAGCCTTGAGGGCGCGATAGCCTACATGCGCGACACGGCCACCGACTACACGGTTTATATAATTGGAACCCTTGAAGGCGAGCAGTTGATTCCCACCTACCTTAAAAAAGAAAAAGATGAAGGAGACGACTCTAGCTACAAATACGCAAAGAGCCTGACCATTTGCGGCGCAAGCGGATACAGCGGCGGAGAACCTGTGTCTGCCATTGACGCAAAATCCACGGAAACCGGAGACAAGCAGACGGCGCTGAAATTGCATTCTTTGGTTCCTGTGATAATAAAGGATCTGAAGATTACAGGCGGCTGGTATGACGAAGATTCCACAGGCGGCGGCGGAATTTATATGAAAAAAAATACCACGTTGACGCTTTCTTCCGGAGCGCTTGTAATGGGTAACCGCAGCGAGGGAAGCGGCGGCGGAGGCATTTACATTAACGAGGGGGCTGCCCTTACAATAGAAGACGGAGCCGTCATAAAGGACAACCACGAAGTGTCGACTAGCGCTAGTACAGGTGGCGGAGCCATTTTCAACTATAAAGGAACTGTCACAATGAAGGGCGGAATCATTGCGAATAACACCGCCGATCACGACGGCGGCGCCATCTACTGCGATGACGGTTCCTTTACTATGGAGGGAGGCGTTATCGGCGACGATAACACCTCCGAGACTGCGACGCTTGAAGACGACAAACATTCAAATTACGCGGCGGGAAAGGGCGGAGCCATATTTCTTGGATCCACCTCCGGCGGTACATCTTCCATGTCAATGACCGGCGGAACGATTGTCTACAACGCGGCGGCCGGTTCTGGCGGCGGCATTTATGTGGGTGCCGCCGACGCCACCATTTGCGGCTCGATGGACTATAACTATTCCGGCGCGAAAGGTGGAGCAGTTTACACGACCACCGGCGGCGAGGTCGGGTTGGACGGAGCGGGCATGTCCGAAAACAAGGCCGCAAATAGCGGCGGCGCCATTTACGCCGATGCTTTCAGCGGAGCAAGCGCGACGGTTACCTTAAAGGGCAGGATAAAAATTCCCTGCAAGGGAAAAAACTATAACGACGTTTATCTGGCCTATAGCGGGTCTGGAACCAACGTGGCGAAAATTAAAGTTACGGAGCCGCTTTCCACATACGGTGTTGCCATGACTATAACGCCTGGAAGTTATACTTCTGGCCTTGGATACGTGGTCAAGGAGACCAGCGTGGATTGGTTTGACGCTGTTGAAAAGATTGGCGTTTTGCCGGAGCTTAACGCGGACGGCAGCGTCAGCGCGCATTTGTGCTTTAAAGATGAAGACGAAGGAGAGATTTCCGCCGTCTTTGGAGATCCATCGGACTCCACTTATGTTCAGGGGGACATCGTCTTTTGCGACGGAACGAACACCGCTTATAGCGACAGCGCGAAATTTACGCAAAGCCAGCTTGCGGGCGCCATAGCCTACATTTTTTACAAGGGACAAAATCTTAACGACTCTGGTTATTCAAACAGGTCGCTTGGAATCGGCTTTGCAAAGCCCGAAAAGCTTGTTTGGTGTACTGATGAAGCGGAAGCGAAGAATATCGCTATTCCCGCAATTTCTTGCGTAAATAGCAATCCCAGCTGGGGCAGTGACACGTTCGTGGATGGAAGCGTAAAAAACGGAAAAAAGAACCTTGAAAAAATTTCGGACGCTATAAAAGAATATTACCAAGATGATCCCTCTGGCGGCGCCGTCTATGACGACACCGGCGAGACGATGAATGGCCGGCATCTCTTCGCGGCGGAAAGGTATCCGGCCTTTTACTACGGCATCAATTACAAGGACCACATGGTCGGCGAAGAAACGATAAGCCGCTTTACAAGCGGCAGCGCGTTGGCTAACAATTGGTATTTGCCCAGCGCCGCCGAATTGGAAAAAGTTAGAACATCATTGACGAACATAAATAAAGTCACCGTCTTGTGCGGCGGCGACAAAATTGACTTGAATTCCGGCCTCGACCTTTGGTTCTTGTCGTCTTCCACTAACGCGGACGGCACTAAAGTCATCGCCGAAGACTTTATAAAAGCCTATGCTTCGGGAGACAGGTATAGCGAATCGCCTAAGAACTACTCCGTTGCCAGACTTGTTATAGCCATCAGGGAATTCTAGGCGGCGGCGTTTTGGATAAGGCGCAAAAGCGCGCGGACTTTAGTTTGCGGGGACGGAGTCTTTTTGCAGGTTCAGCACTTGTTCCAAGGACAGGCCGGTGATTTCGGCGATGTCTGATGTAGGGTAGTTCTTTTTGAGCATATTTCGCGCGTCTTCCACGGCCTTTTGCTGGGTTGCTTCTTCGGCGGCTTCGGTCATAATGTCAAAATCGTGCAAATTCATGTCGGCTAATTGCCCGCGCTCGCGAGAGCGCAAGTATAATCTTCTCCTATGCAAAGCGGCGCGTAGCGACGCACTGCCTTTCTGAATTTTTCGTTCTCTTTGACTTTTGCGACGAACTCGGAAAGGCGCTTGGAAAAGTCGTCCTCGCCCGGCTCGTCGGTCTGGATAAAGCGCAAGAGCGCGCGGACTTAATTGGCAGGCTGGGCGGCCTGTTCTTTTTGCAGCTCCAGCACTTGCTCTAAGGGAAGGCCTGTGATTTGCGCGGTTTGCTCGGCGGTCAGATTCATCGCAAGCGCGTTCCGCGCGTTCTCCACGGCTTTTTCCTCGCGGCCCTCTTCGCGGCCTTTGGCCCGCATGCAGGCCATCTCTCTGTCCCATTCCATAAACTGCTGCCTCCATTGCGTGTTGCGCTTTGCGTTTTCGACAAGGCCTCCCACGCGCCGTGTAAAGTCATCGCTGCTGGAATTCTGCGTGACCATGCGCAAGAAGGCCTTTTGCCTTGCGTCCAATAGTTTATCATAGTTTTTGCAAATGTAAAAGACTTTTTGCGTCCTGTCGCCCAATTTTGTTTTTCCATCTTCAAGGCAAACGTTCTCAAAAGTATATCTGGCAAGGCCTTTTTTGAAGACGTCGTCAAGGCAGATGAAGATTATGTAGGTTGTTTTAAGCTCCTTGTACTGCTGGCCGGACTTAAGCAAATCAACGTCCATGATTCCTTGGTAGTAGCGGGCGCGCTCGGGAAGCTCCTCGGTGTCGGTGGTTTGCATCTCTATGTTGTAGGCCTTTAGCCCGTCCGCATCCCTGGCGTAGACGTCCATGCGGATGCCCTTGCTTGCAAAGTCGATGTCTACGACTTCCTCCTGCGACATTTCAATCCGCTCGATTTTGAATTCCAAGAGGATTTCCAAAAGTTCCTTGCAAATTTCTGGGTTATTCCTCATAATCTTATAGAAGATGAAGTTGTTGGCGATTGTCGCCTGTTCCCACTTTTCTTGGGGTGTGAGCGCCATTTTTGTCTCGTCCATGCGAAACCTCCTTGTAGTTGTCAGCGCGGCTGTTCGCGCGAGCGTTGCAAGCGCGTGTGTTGCCGCTACAACTATAAGATACGAATTTTTATTGATTTTTTTGCAAATTTTTGGGGAAAATCAAAAAAAAAGCGCGGTTTCCGCCGCTTTTAGCTTTGTTGGATTCGTTCAACTGGCCGCCCTTGATTTTATGCTTTTGTTCATATATAATGTTTTACCACACAAATCGGAGGGAGTCGCGCTTAAATGGGCAAAATGACCAAGGTCAAGGAAATTCTGCATCTGTCTCATAAGGAAACGCTGCCCAAAAATTTGCCTCTGCTTTTAAAAAAGCGGGCGGCCGAATGTCCTTCCGTAACGCTTCAATCCTTTAAAAACGAGCTTGGAAAATTTGAGTCGCACGACTACCAGTTGGTTTACCGCCGCGTCTTGGACTTGGCCGTCGTTTTGCGCGAGTTTGGCGTTTGCCGCGGCGACTTGGTGGGCCTAATAAGCGACAACAGGCGCGAATGGCTTTTGACAGACTTTGCCCTTTTGTCCTTGGGAGCGGCCGACGTTCCGCGCGGCTGCGACTCGATGGGAACTGAAATCCGCTTTATCCTAAGCTTCACAAACTGCCGCCTTTGCTTTTTTGAAAACGAGCGCCAGCTTAACAAGGTCTTGGAAAAAATAGAGGAAGTTCCCGACCTTAAGGACGTGATTCTTTTTGAGACTCCCGGAGAACTTACGATGGAGCGCGCGGCGATGGCCGGCATCCGCGTCCACAAATTCATCGACTTGGAAGACATGGCGCGTCGCGCGACGGACGAGCAGCGCTCTCAAATCGAAGCCGAGATGGAAAAAACCGAGGGCAACGACGTGGCCACAATCATTTTCACTTCGGGAACGACAGGAACTCCCAAAGGCGTGATGATAACCCACGACAACATCATCGCCCAGTGCGAAGTCATAAAGGACGTTCTTGTAACCGCGCGCGAAGGCGACATGTGGCTTTCTGTCCTTCCGATTTGGCACATAATGGAGCGCGCCTACCTTTACTGCATAATCGCGCTCAAAAGCGGCATAGCCTATTCCAAGCCCGCGATCACAATAATGAGCGAAGACATAAAGGAAATCAACCCGCAATGGATTGTCGGCGTTCCGCGCTTGTGGGACGCCTTTGTCCAAAGCTGCTACCGTTCGATAAAAAAGCGGGGCGGCTTTCCCCAGGCGCTCTTTGATTTTTCGATGACTGTCGGCTTGGCTTGGGGCTGGGCATACCAGCGCTTTATGGGCCTTGTCTGCCGCTATTCAAAGCGGGCGCGTTTCCTTGACCACATAAAGGGCTTTATTCCGCTTATCCTTTTGTCGCCGCCCCAGCTTTTGTGCTTTTTGATTTGCTTCAAGCGATTTAAAAAGCTTTTTGGAAAGCGCGTTACGGGCGCGATATGCGGTGGCGGCTCTATGCAGCGCGACACAAGCTCTTTCTTTTATTCAATCCGCGTTCCCTTGCTTGACTGCTACGGCATGACCGAGACCGCGCCTTTCCTTGCGCTTGGAAACCCGCGCCGCCTTAGGGCCGGCTGCGTCGGAAAGGTTTTTCCCAGCGCCCAGCTTAAAGTCGTCGCTCAAAAAGACGGCGTTCCTTTAAGCGGAGAACCCTTAAAGCCCGGCAAAAAAGGCATTCTCTTCGCCAAAGGCCGCCAAGTGATGAAGGGCTACTACCGCCGGCCCGACCTTACGCAAAAGGCGATTGACAAAGACGGCTGGATTAACACCGGCGACTACGCGATTCTTTCTCCCAAAAACGAAGTCACGATCGCCGGCCGCGCCAAGGACACAATCGTCCTTCTTGGCGGAGAGAACATCGAGCCGCAAATAATCGAAAACGCCATTTGCCGCTCAAAGTTCGTCGAGTCAGCCGTCGTCGTCGGCCAGGACAAAAAGTACATCGCGGCCCTCATCGTTCCATACAAAGACGCGATAACAAGCTACGCGGCCGAAAACCGCGTTTACTACGACACTTACGAAAGCCTCTTGAACGCCAGCGAAATCTACAACTTGATTCGCGGCGAAATCGACAATTTGGTTGACGACAAAAACGGCTTTAGGACATGCGAGCGCGTGGCTAAATTCATTCTTTTGCCGGAAAGCTTTAAGATAGGAAAGGAAATCAACGGAAAGCAAATAGTCATGCGCCATCAAATCGAAAAGATTTACGCGCGCGAAATCCGCTCACTCTTTTATAAAAGCTAAGAGAGTTTGTAAAAGTCAACGATGCTGCGTCCGTAAACGCGCTGGTCGCAGCGGACAAGGCTCTCTATCGTGTCGGGCATAAAATGCTCTTCGGGCCGGTGGACCATGATGGCGCCGCCTTCGTTCAGCAAATTTCTTTTGGCCGCTTCGGCGATAAGCTGTTCGTGGAATTTGTAGGGAAAGGGCGGGTCAAAGAATATGTAGTCAAATTTTCGCTTGCATCTTTTTACAAACAGCTCGACCGCCATAAAGTGGCACTTGATTTTAACGCCCATTTCCTTTTCGGTTACAGACACGTTGTCCAAGACCGTCTTTATTTTTAGGCGGTCTTTTTCGCAAAGCTCAACGTCGGCCGCCCCGCGCGAGACAGCCTCTATGGCTATCGTTCCCGATCCGCTAAAAAGGTCCAGCCAGCTTTTTCCGCTAAGGTCTCCAAGAATGGCAAAGACGCTTTCGCGCATTCTGTCCATGGCTGGGCGGATAACTCCGTCGGGGCATTTTATGATTCTTCCTTTAAGTTGGCCGCCTGTTATGCGCATCAGTTTTTCTCCGCGTTGTTAAGCGACCAGTAAACGTCGTTGTGGGGCAGGCTGGGGTTTTGCGAGGCAAAGTAGTAGGCGTCCTTCCAGTCGCTGGAAAGCATCGTCTTGTCGGCGCCTTTTTCCAAAAGGAATTTTATGCAGTCGGTGTGGCTGTTGCTTTCGGCGGCGTACATCAAAAGGCTCTTTCCCTTGTAGATTTCGTTGGCGCTCATTCCGGCGTCAAAGAATTTTTGCGCGATGGGAGAGGGGCGTCCCAAGCCCACCGCGGCCACCAAAGCCTTCTTTGAGTCATCCTTTTTGCTCTTTGGCAAAAGCGCTGCGATAATATCCGGATTAGTGTTGTCGGCCGCGGCTATTTCTATCGCGCTAAGGCCAAAGCGGTTCCTTGCCTTTGCGTTGGCTCCGTTAGAAAGAAGCAGAGCGACTGTCTCGACCTTTTTCGCGAAGCGGGCGGCGTACATAAGCGGAGTGTAGCCGTCCTTGTCCGCCAAGTTGAAATTCGCGCCCGAGTCGCGCAAAAGAATTATTTTTTCTAAGTCGTCCTCTTTCGCGGCCTTGTGCAAGAGCGTGACTCCGTTGGGGCCGGCCTTGTCGGGATCCGCTATCAGCTCCCTTTTTGCTTGCCGCGCTCCCTCGTATGTGTCAAAGGCCTCGATGCCGTCAAAAAGATACGAGCGCTTGTTTGGCCTTTTGCTTCGCGCCGCGGCTTCGGCGGCCGCTTTTTGCAAGTCCTGTCCGTTTTCGGGCGGAAGGACGGCGGCGGCAACCGCGGCTTCGGCGCTTGCTGCCGCGGCGGCCGTTGCGGCAGCTTCTGGAGCGGGCTCCGAAACTGGGGCCGGCGCGGCTTCTTGCGCGGGCGGCGCTTCCGCTTGGACTTCGGCCGATTCTTTCGCGGCTGGCTTAGCCTGGACTTCGGGGACTGGCTCGGGCGCCGCGGGCGTTTCGTCAACGATTCCAAGGTAGCGGTTTATCACGGCCACTTGGCCTTGGTTGTTTTCGTTCGCGGCGTAGTCAAGGGCGGTCAAGCCTTCGTTGTTCTTTTTTAAGACGCGGGACTTTCTTTGGAACGGCAGGACGGTGTCGTATGAAATCAGCGCGTCCAAAATCTTTGGGTCCGCTCCGCATTTGGCGGCGTAAATCACGGCGCTGTCTCCGTCGGCGTTTTGCTTCTTTGGGTTCACTCCGGCGTCAAGCAAAAGCTTTATGACGCTGTAGTCCCGCCCGTTCTTTAGCGCGACGATCAATAGCGAGTCCTTGCTTTCGCCGTAACTGGCGTCGGCCAGGGATGGAGAGCCGATCATCATTTTCTTTATTTTTTTCACGCTTCCGTCTTGAACCAAAGACTCGATTTTTTGAGCTTTTGATTCCGCAAAAAAAGGAGCGGCCAAAAAAACGGCCAAGAACAAAACTGTCGCGGTAAATCTATTTTTCATAATTCCTACTTATTATATATCGGCAAATTTTCTTTTGTCAATACTTGACAAAGAGGCTTTTTTTTTGATATTCTATTTGAACATCACCACCTTGAAGCTGCCGTGAGCAGTTTCCGGGCGCAGTCGCGCCTATAAAGACCATAAGGAGTTTTTATGAGAAAGTATGAACTTATGACCATCTTCCCGTTAGACGAAGATCGGTCAAAGAAGGGATTGGAGACAGTTCGCCAAGTCCTTTCTACGTTTGGAGCGGAAATCGCAAAGGAAGAGCCCTTTGGCGACCGCGATTTGACCTACGAAATCAAAAAGCAAAAGAAAGGCCGCTTTGTTTTGATGAACGTCAACGCAAATCCTGCCAAAATCGCGGACATCTCCGCTCAGTTCAAGTTGAACAACGACTTGCTTAAGTACATGTTCGTGCTTATCGAAGAGTAAATTTCGCCAAACTCCAGGAGGCTTTCATGACAGACTTAAATCAGGTAGCGCTTATCGGTAGACTTACCCGTGATTTGGGAACGGACGAGAGGTCATTCGCTTATTTGCCGAACGGAACCGCCCGCGCCAATGTCAGCATAGCCGTCAACCGCAGCCGCAGAGGCGCCGACGGTTCTTGGAGCGACGAAGTAAGCTACTTTGACATCACGATTTGGGGAAAGACCGCGGAAAACCTAAAGCCTTATCTGTTAAAGGGTAAGCAGATCGCCATTGAGGGCTATCTTAGGCAGGACCGTTGGGAAAAGGACGGCAAGACAAACAGCAGGGTGAACATTGTCGCGAACAGCGTTCAGCTTCTAGGCGGAAAAGGCGAGGGAGCCCCAAGCGGCTCTGATTTAGGTGGCGCGCCAAGATTCCAGCCAAGGCCTCAAGCGTCCTCTTCAAACTATCCGGCCAACGACGCCCCGTATCCGGCGGATGACGGCGGTTTCCCAGAAGACATTCCATTCTAAGATTATAGGAGAAAATTATGTCAGACCAGACAGTAGAACCTGTTGAAAATAAAGACGCCGACGCGTCTCTCGTAAACGAAAAGAACCTCGCCGAAGCCGGACGCGACGGCGAAGGACGCGGACGCGGAGCCAAGGGCAAGTTCGCTTTCCACAAGAAAGTTTGCCGCTTTTGCTCTAACAAGACAAAGATTGACTACAAGGACGCCGACGGCTTGCGCCGCTACACGACAGAGCGCGGCAAGATTCTTCCTCGCCGCATAACCGGAACTTGCGCCAAGCACCAGAGAGAGCTTGCCAGCGCCATCAAGCGCGCCCGCAACATCTGCTTGCTTCCGTTCGTAGCGGACTAATTTTTTACGAGGAGCATAGGAAATGAAAGTAATTCTTAACAAAGACGTAAACCACTTGGGCGAAGAAGGCGACGTAAAAATCGTAGCCGACGGATACGCCCGCAACTATTTGTTCCCGCGCAGCTTGGCCCTTCCGTACACTCCGGAAGTAGTCGCCATCTTCGAAGGCCGCAAGGCCGAGATTGAGGCCCGCAAGGCCGCCAAGCGCGAGGCCGCCAAGAGCGACAAAGAAAAGTTGGAAGCCTTGGCGCTTTCTGTCACTGTTCCCGCCAGCGCCGGCGGAAAGCTCTATGGAGCCGTCAGCGCGCAGACAATCATCGAGTTGCTTGCCAAAGAAGGCTTTGAGTTTGAGCGCAAGCGCGTAGAGATTCCCGGCAACACGATTAAGCAGACTGGAACATACAAGGTCAACGTAAAGCTTTACGAAAACGCCGTCGCCGAAGTCCATGTAGAAGTCAAGGGCCAGGTTGACGAAAGCAAAAAGGAGCCGGAGAGAAAGCCTCGCGCCGAAAAGAAGGCTGAGGCTGCCGAAAAAACGGAAGCTCCTGCCGAAGAAAAGGCTGAAGCTGACGCTCCCGCCGCCAACTAAAATATTCGCCGCGTAAAAACGGCGATTGTTTGGTTGCAAAAAAAGCGACAGATCCAAAAGGGTCTGTCGCTTTTGTCGTCTTTAAAGGCAAGGGCCGTATTGTTGATAATTTGTTGAAAACAAGTAGATAAATGGGGGAAAATCTGTGGAATATCAAGGATTGAAGGACAAAGTTCCGCCGCAAAATTTGGAGGCCGAGCAAGCCGTTTTGGGCGCCATGCTTTTGGATTGGGCTTCTGTAAGCAATGTAATTTCCACGCTCCAAAGCGACAGATTCTATTCCTACCAAAACCAAGTGATTTTCGAGGCGATGATTTCGCTTTACAGCCAAAACGCCCGCGGCGATGTCCTGACCCTCATCAACGAGCTCACAAAGACTAACAAGCTGCAGGAAGCCGGCGGCGCGGCCTACATCGCGGCCCTTACCGACACGGTTCCAACCAGCGCCAACATAGAATACTACGCCCAGATTGTCAGCGAAATGGCAGTCCGGCGCGACTTGATAAAAATGTCCGACGAAATCAAGGCCACAAGCTTTGACAAGAGCCGCGACACCCGCCTTATTTTGGAAGACGCCGAAAAAAGAATTTTCAATTTGACTGAGCGAAACCAAAAGGTTCAGGTTCACGAAGCAAAGACGATGATAGGCGAGTCTCTGAACTTAATCGAAGAGCGCTACAACAGAAAAGAGGCCTTTACCGGAATCCCTTGCGGAATCGGAAGCCTGGACACAATGACAAGCGGCTTCCAAAACGAAGAATTGATTATCCTTGGCGCGCGCCCTTCAATCGGAAAAACCGCGATGGCGCTGTCGATGATGCAGCACATAGCGGTTGAAAAGAAAATCCCCTGCGGCTTTTTCTCTTTGGAAATGTCCTACCAGATGATTGGCCAGCGCCTCTTGAGCATGGAGTCCCGCATTCACGGCAAAAAGCTAAGAACCGGAATGCTAAGCATGAGCGACTTCCAAAAATTGCAGGACGCGGCGGGCCGCATTTTCAACGCGCCCTTTTACATTGTTGACCAGCCCAACATGATGCTCTTGGACTTGCGAGCCTTGGCCCGCCGCCTTGTCGTGGAGCGGGGCGTAAAGATTATCTTCATCGACTACATCGGCTTGATTCAAACCGAAAACCGAAACGCGCCTGTTTACGAAGCCCAGAGCGAGGTCTCAAAATCCCTAAAGGCCTTGGCCCGCGAATTGGGAATCCCGATCGTCGTTTTGTGCCAGGTGGCGCGAGACGCCGAAGGAAACGAGCCCAACTTGGCTCAATTGCGCGGCTCAGGCTCTATCGAACAGGACGCTGACGTCGTTATGTTCCTGCACCGCGATCGCCTTAAGAGCGAGGAGCCCGCGCAAGAAGCCAAGCTTATCGTCGCCAAGCAGCGAAACGGCGCGACCGGCGACGTAAAGCTTATGTATCTTCCGCCGCTTACAAAATTTGAAAACGCCGCCAGCGAAGACGAAGGTTAAGCCAAAAAAAAAGCGCGCCGCTTGTTAGCGGCGCGCTTTTTTTTGCTGTTATCTTTCGTTCTTTACAGTCAAGTTCTTTGCCGCTCCGACAGCCTTTTTAAAGGTTAGCGACAAGTCGTTCATGTTCAAGACAAGGGGATTTCCCGTCAAGTCTGTGACCATGTAGCCGGCGGACGTCTTGATTATCGGAGAAGATCCGTTAATCGGAACCGGGCTCTTTACTTGCAGCTTAAGGTCGGGTCCGTATTTGGCCGCCACAAAGCCCAGCGTGTCCTTGATTACGACAAGGTAGCTTCCTCCGTCTTCAAGCAGGACGGAATTGTCCGAAAGAATTTCCTCTGACTCCTGGACAATCTCAAGCGATTCTTGGTCAATCAAAACAAGCTTCACGGCGCCCTTGCCTGAGTTTTCGCCGGCCACCGCCACAAAGCCTTTTCCGGTTTGGCTCATCGCGCGGTTTTTGATAACCTTTACAGGGCTTTGCTTAAGGATGACGCCGTCGTCGGTGTTAACCTTTACGATTTGCGAGTTAAGCTTTGAGTCGGCGAGCTTAAGGCCAAAAACGCTGGCGGCCGAGGCGGTGGCCTTTTCTTCGGCGGCGACCTTCTCCTGGTCCTTGGCTATTTCCTTGCGCTCTTCCTGGGCTTCGTTCTGCTTTTTGTCGGCGGCGGCCTGCTGGCTTTCGGCTTCCTTCTTGGATTCGTCAGCCTCCTTTTGGGCTTCCTCGGCCTTTTCCTCGGCCGCGGCCTCTTCCTTCTTGGCTTCCTCTACCTCTTCCTTCGCCTTGTCAGCTTCCTTTTGGTCTTCTTTGGCCTGCTTTTGGGCTTCCTTGTCCTTGGGATTCTCCTCAGCCTTCTTCTTTGATTCGTCGGCCTTCTTCTGGGCCTCGTCAGCCTTCTTTTGGGCGGCCTGAGTTTCCTGCTTCTTTTCGTCAGCCTTTTTCTTTGAATCGTCGGCGGCCTTTTGCTTTTCGGTTGCCTGCTTTTGGGCCTCCTGAGCCTTTTCGCTGGCTTTTTCGGCCTCGCGCTCCTTTATGTCAACCATCTGCTTGCGGTCGTCGATGTTCTTTCCGTCCTCTTCCTTCATGGAGTTTACGACTTCCTTGTCGCTGATGACGCTTGTGTCAACCGCGCTTAGCCCTCCGGACGCGTCCGAGACGGGGATTACGATTTGGCTTTGGCCGGGCCATTCCGAATATTTTGTCGAAAGGCCGCACTTTTCGGCGGAAAGGTTGTTCACCACGGCGTCCTTGTATTTTCCTTTGAATGCGTCAAGGTTCTTGCGGTAGACGGCGTTGTAAACCGTAACGAACGTTGCGATTGCCTCTGCGTCGGACTCGCTGTAAGAGTAGGCGGCCGACAAGTAAGAGGCGATGATGTGCCTTAAGTTTCGGATGTGGTCGACTTCCGCGTTGGCGCCCAAAATCAGGATGTCGGCGTCAAGCTTTTCCTTTGAGCTTGGGTCAATCGCGTGAATCACGTAATATTTGGCCTGGCTTCCGACGTTGGCCGCCTTTGTGGAATCCTTTCCAATCTCTTTTCCAAGATTAGAGCCGATGCTCTTGATCGCCTCAAGCGTGTCGACGCGGGCGTGCGGGCCTGTGTAGTTTTCAAATTCGATTGTCTGCGAAACAGACTTCAATTCGGCCTCGTCAACTTGGGCCGCGAAAATCGAAGACGCGGCAAACGCAAGCGCCGCCGCAACAATTGCAACTCTATTCATTTTTCGCTCCTGTAATTAAATAATTATAGCGCTTTTTGCCAAAAAAGCAACAAAAAAAACGGCTATATTTTCAGTTTGGCCAGCCTTTCGTATATTTTCCGGGCCTCTTCCTTTGTGGCGGCGCTGTATTGCGGCAGTTGAAGCGTAGACAAAAGCCTCATTCCCTTGCTGTTGATTGTCGGGCGGCCCATAAAGCGGCATACCGAGTATAGCGCGGCGCACGACTCCTTTAAAAGCCCGTCCTGGCTGGGCTGGGAATTTTTTATCAAAAGCTCTATGGCGTCAATCAAGGCGCCGCTTGGATCGTAGCCGCAATCCTGGACCGCTTTTAGGGCCGAAAGCAAAACGCTTTCGTCTTTTGCCAGCGTGAGAATTCTCGCCAATGTCCTGCTTTGCTCTCCGCCCCCAAAAAGGCCCAGCATCGAAATCGCCGCGGTCCATTCGCTTAAATTGAACGAGAACAAGCTGTCCTGCTCAATGGCGGAGGGGGAGCCAAAGCTGTTTTTGCTAAGGGCCTTTTTCATCCAGTCTCCGACAATCCAGTCGCTGTCAAACAGATAGTCTTTTTCTTTGGAAGCGTAGCCGCCGGCCTCTAGGCTTTCTTTCCTTGACAAAAGCGCGGCCGCCCTTATGCGCGAAAAATCCTCGCTTTGGCCCTTGTAAAAGTCCTTGTAATTCTTTTGTGGGAGGGGCGGGGCTTTCGCGCTTGGAGAGGCGGCCAAAACCTTGTAGCCGGTCGCGTTCCAGTTTTTTGAGGTGAAAACCACGCAGCCGGAATTTCCGTAAAGAACATAGTCCCAGTCAAATCTTTTTGTCCTTGGCGGAAACTTCACGCCGCGGATTTTTTTTCCGGCGCTGGAATAAATTGCCGCGCTGTCGGCGGAGGCGGCGAAAACTTTTTTGTGTCCACAAGCGCGACTCTTGTTCCTCCGCCCGAGCAGGAGGCGGCCGCGATTTTTCCGGGCGAGCCGCATTCTTCAAAAAGAACCTTTGCGCCAAAAGCGGCGCCCTTTATTACCCACTTGGATTTTGCCTCGCCGTTTATGACCGCGCAAAGGCCTAGGCTTCCGTCGTCAAAGGCCAAGAGGGCGCCGTCTTCGCTTGCGGCCGCGCCGACGACTTTCCCGGCAAAAACGATTCTTTCCAAAAGCTCTCCAAACGGGCTAAAGCGCAAGGCCGCCGTCTTTCCGTCCGTCATGGCTTCCAAAAACATTAAAAGGCTTCCGTCGTTGGCTTGGACAGGGGCCAGGCTTAGAGAAAGCGGCTCTGTTTTAAGCCTCCACTTAAGGATTCCGTTGATTCCAAGGCAGGCGGCCTCTGTTTTTCCAAAGGCAAAGGCGCGGCCGTCCCGGCCCGGCAAAAGCGGCCATGTCGGCTCAAAGCCTATGTCGCGCTGCCACAAGACAAGGCCCGAATGATTTAAAAGGCAGGCTTTTTTGTTCCTTAAGGCGACGTAAGAAAAGTCGCCGGGAGCGGCGCTAATTAATGGAAGGGGCGTGTAAGGAAGTCCCTTTTGCCAGAGAATTTTTCCGCTTTCGCTAATCGCGCTCGCCATCTTTCCGTCGGTCAAGTCAAGCCAGCCGTAGGAAGTCCTTGCAGGCCGGCAAAGGGATTTTCCGCTTTTCACGCTAAGCCAATTGTATTGGGCGGCTCCCAAGTCTATGTCTGACAAAAGGCTTGCTTCCGGCTCTTGGCCAAATAAAAGCCCCGAAAATAAAAGGGAAGCAAAAAAAGTTAAAAACAGTCTTAAGTTGTATCTTTTTTTATACATTTTTCCTCAAAATCAAGCCAAAACGCAGGTCAAAAGGCTTTCTATATGGCTGGTCTGCGGATAAAAGTCCAAAAGCCTTATGTCCGCGATTTTATAGCCTGAATCCGCCAAAGCTTTTATGTCCCTGGCCTGCGTGCTAGGGTTGCATGAAAGGTATTTTATCACAGGAACGCCGCTTGACCGAAGCCAGTCCAAGGCTTCCTTTTCCATGCCGCTCCTGGGCGGGTCGACCACGACGGCGTCAAAATTTCCTATGCGCTCCACAAGGCTTTGGACGTTCTTTTTGACAAAGTCCGCGCCGCTTATCCCGTAGCTTTCGTGGGCCTTTCCGGCCATGTTTTGCTCGGCGAAGACCAGGGCGCCGCGGTTATGCTCGACCATGACGACGTTTTCAAAAACGTCCGCCAAAAAGACGCTGAAGGTTCCCGCGCCTGAATACAAGTCCAAGGCGTTTTTGCCCGACAAGCCTTGCGTGACAAGGGGAATCGTCTTTTCCAAAACCTCAATGTTGGACTGGAAAAAGCCCTGCGCGTCAAACATTATCTTTTTTCCGCAAAGCTCTATTTGAACCGGGCACTGCTCGTTTTGGCTGATTCCCTCAAAGCGGCCCATCGGGCGTTTTTTTCCATGCTTTTTCTTTTCCTTGGCGCTCATTTTTTTGTAGGCCTTCAGCTCGCCGCGGGCCTCCCGCTCCAAAGCCAATGAAAGCTCCGGCTGGGCCTTTTTGTGGCCGAACAAGATGCCGCGGCCTTTGGGCCTCTCTTGCATCGGGCAGTTTTTTAGCCATTCGTTTATTTGCGCGACGGCGACCGGGCATTCGTTTATCGGAACCAAGTCGTTTGTGCCGCGGCCCTCCATTCCGCCGTCGCGCAGCTGAAAGCGGCTTCGGTAAGAGAGGGGCGAGCCTAAAACTGTTTGGATTTTGGGAACCGAGACTCCGGCGCGCTCCATCAGTTCCTCCAAAATCCGCGTTTTTAGCTCAACTTGATAGTCGTAGTCAATGTGCATCATGTTGCAGCCGCCGCATTTTTGGTAAAGGGGGCAGGCGGGCTGGACCCTCTTGGGCGAGCTTTCCAAAAGCGCCTTCACGCGCGCCTCGTCGTAGTCCCTGTAGCTTTTTGTTATTTCTATTTCCAGCTTTTCGCCGGGAACGGCAAAGGGAATGAACACGTTTTTGTTGTCTATTTTTGCTAGGCAGCTTCCGCCAAAAACCATTTTTTCCGCAATAACGCTTGATAAATCCATCGTATTAGTATATTATCATAAAATCATCGGAGGCTCAAGTTATGACGACAAACACTTTTTACCAAACTATGCAAGACGGAACCGAAATCAACGTCATGCGCTGGATTCCTGACGGCGAGATAAAGGGGGTTGTCCAGCTTAGCCACGGCATGAGCGAGCACTCTTTGCGCTACGACAAAATGGGCTCGATCTTCGCCGAAAACGGCTGGGTCCTTTCGGCCCACGACCACCGCGGCCATGGAAAGACCGCCCAAAAGGCCGAGTCCACGGGAAGCGGCATGTTCGGCTACTTGGCCGACAAAGACGGCTTTAACAAGGTGACGGGCGACTTGCTTGAAGTCCTCCTTAGCCTTAAGGCGGACTATCCGCAAAAAAAGTGCTTTTTGTTGGGCCATTCCTTTGGCTCCATAGTCGCGCAAAATTTCATGGAAAAGCATGGCGACGAGATTCACGGCGCGGTCCTGTGCGGAACCAGCGGACCCCGGCAGGCAATGGCCAATTTTGGAAGGTTCATTTTTGGCCTTAACGCGCTTTTGCTTGGAAAAAAGCATCGCTCGCCGTTTGACTCAAATTTGGCCTTTTTGGGCTACAACGGAAGGGTTCCAAAGCCGCGCTCCAGCAAATTCGCCTGGCTCAGCAAGAACGAATTCAACGTCCAAATGTACGAGGCCGACCAATGGTGCGGAATCGTTCCCACGGCGGAATTCTTTTGCGAAATAGTCCGCGGCCTGCATCAAGCGCACAAGGCGCAGGCGATGAAGGCCATCCCCAAGGATTTGCCTGTCTACATGATTTACGGCTCGGACGACCCGGTCGGCGGCTACGGAAAGACCATAAAAAAGCTTGTCCAAGCATACAAAAGCAACGGAATGTCCGATGTTTCCGAAAAAGTTTGGCAGGGCGACCGGCACGAAATCTTCAACGAGCTTGACGGAGAAGCCGTAATCGCCGACACGCTGCAATGGATGGCCGACAGGGCGTCTTGACTTTGGCCGTCCTTTTACGCTAGAATGCCCGCATTGTGTTGTACCGCTATGGAAAAGACAAAAACGGCCGCCCTGTAAAGAAGGCTGTTGTCTATACAAAAAACGAGCATAAAATACCGATTGACAAGATAGACCCGGACGCGATAGGCGTGATACGCCGCCTTAAGGATTCGGGTTTCTCAGCCTATATTGTCGGAGGCGCGGTCCGCGACCTTATTTTGGGCAACAATCCCAAGGATTTTGACATAACTACCGACGCCACTCCGTCAAAAATCAAGCGCATTTTCAGGAATTCCCGCATAATCGGAAGGCGCTTTAGGCTTGTGCACGTTTTCTTTGGCCCCAAAATTTTTGAGGTCAGCACCTTCCGTTCCACCGCGGAGGGCTCTATCGGAAACGACTTTGGCTCGATGGACGAGGACGTCATGCGCCGCGACTTCACGCTCAACGCGCTTTACTACGACCCCTTGCAGGAGCAGGTGATTGACTATGTGGGCGGCGTGCGCGACATCAGGAAGGGCGTTTTGCGGCCGGTCATTCCCTTGGATAGAATTTTCGTAGAAGACCCAGTCCGCATGCTCCGCGCGGTCAAGTATTCGGCCACGACCGGCTGCAAAATGAGCTGGACTCTCCGCCACAAAATCAGAAAGTCGGCCAGCCTGCTTTCCCCCGTTTCGCCATCGCGCCTTACCGAGGAAATGCTCAAAATCATCAACTCCGGCCACGCCTACGACATCGTCAGCGAAGCCTTGGACACCGACCTTTACATGTCCTTGCAGCCGTCCGCCACGGAATTCATGTTCAGCGACAAAAACTTTGAAAAGTCCTATATGCAAAATTTAAAGCGCCTTGACGCGCTAAACGTCGTGGAAAAAGACGCCCGCCTCGGAAAAAAACTCGTCTACTTGATAAAGGACTTTATCTTGACTTTGACCGATTGGAAAAAGGAGATAGAGAAAAAGTCGTCGGCGGGCGAGCTTTATGTAAGGACTTGGGACCAGTGCCGCCACTTTGTGCTTCCGATCTGTCTTTCCCAGTACATCGAGTTATCGACATAATGCACCGACACCATAAGCCTGTCGGAAGCCGTATCATCCGGCATCAGGAACC
>CADCBK010000047.1 GCA_902799665.1 uncultured Spirochaetaceae bacterium
TACAAATCATTTTTAGTGAGGAACAATATGCAGTTGAAGAAGGAATTCACTCCGCAGGAAAAATCGTCGGTAAAGCTTACAGTCACAATCGGAAAAGACGACGTCGTAAAGTCATACAAGGACGCCTTGGCCAAAATCGCCAAGGAAATCCAGCTTCCGGGCTTTAGAAAGGGCCACGTTCCGGCCAACGTATTGGAGCGCAAGTACGGCGAGGCTCTCAAGGCCGACGCTTTGGGAGAAATCATCGACAGCTCTTTGAACGAGATTTTCCAGGACGACGCCGAAAAGGACAACAGGCCTCTTCCCTACTCCCAGCCGGTTTTGGAAGGAACTCCGGCCTTGGACTTGGAAAAAGACCTCACTTACACAGTGAAATACGACGTGTTCCCCAAGGTTTCGGTAAAGAACTTTGGCGGAATCAACGTAAAGGAGCCGCAGGTAACGATTGGCGACAAGGAATTGCAGAACGAGCTTAAGGCCATCCAGGAGCGCAACGCCACAATCACCGACCGCGCCGACGGCGAAGCCGCCCAAAAGGGAGACATCGTAACCGTTGACTACGTCGAGCTGGACAAGGACGGCGCCGAAGTCGCCGGAACAAAGCGCGACGGCTACGTCTTCACAATCGGCGACGCTGACGCCTACGGAATTTCTGACGACGTTGTCGGAATGAAAAAAGGCGAGACAAAGGAAGTCGGAAAGAAGGACAAAAAAGGCCGCGCCACTCTCAAGGCCGTAAAGATTAGAAACCTTCCCGCCCTTGACGACGACTTGGCCCAGGACGTAAGCGAAAAGTTCAAGACTTTGGACGACCTTAAAAAGGACCTTGAAATCAACATGAAGAGCGCCGCCGACCGCCGCGTCCGCGAAATGAAGAATAACGACCTTCTCACCCAGCTTATCGAAAAGAACCCCTTTGACCTTCCCCAGAGCATGCTTGACACGGAAATCAACGCCCGCTGGGACATGATGGCCAAGCAGTTCCAGACAAGCCCCGAACAGCTTGAAAAACTCATCGCCGCCTCTGGCCAGTCAAAGGAAGACATGCTAAAGCAGTGGACAGGCGACAGCGAAAAGATGCTCAAGAGCCGCATCATCGTTGACGAGCTTATCCGCGAGCGCAACATTTCCGTCACTCCCGAAGAAATCGAGGCCAAGTACAAGGAAATCGCCGACCAGAGCAACTCAACTGTCGAGGAAGTCAAAAAGCATTACGAAGACCCCCGCTCAAAGGAATACCTTATCGACGACGTGAAGGAGCAAAAGCTTTACGACGAGCTCTACAAAGAAGTCAAGGTTTCAAAGGGCGACAAGATGGACTTCGCCGACTTGTTCAAGCAGAACTAAGGCAAAGGCAGGATAAAAAGGCGCGGCAAGGGGCTTTTTTGCCTTTTTGCCGCCTTTTTTTTGCAAACCCTAGACGATTTAAGGAATAATCGCTATATTATAATTATGAACGAAAAAATGAACACTTTGGTTCCCTACGTTATTGAACGAACAGGAAATGGGGAACGCTCTTACGATATCTTTTCGCGCCTCCAGACAAAGACATCAACATGTACATAAACTCGCCGGGCGGATCGGTTACGGCCGGCCTTGCCATTTACGACACCATGAAATACGTGCGCTGCCCCATCCAGACGATTTGCTTGGGACAGGCGGCCAGCATGGCGGCGATTTTGCTCGCGGCCGGAACAAAGGGAAAGCGAATCGCGCTTCCCTCAAGCCGAGTAATGATTCACCAGCCGCGCGGCGGCGTTGGCGGACAGGAAAGCGACATCGCGATCCAGGCAAAGGAAATCGTCCGCCTAAAGAAGCTTTCCATTGAATATTTGGCAAGCGCCACAGGCCAAAGCGAAAAGACAATCGCAAAAGACATGGAGCGAGACTTTTACATGCCGGCCAAAGACGCGCTTGAATACGGCATCATCGACCAAGTCATGGAGGCCCGCAAATGAGCTTGTTCCGCAATTCCAACAACAACTTTTGCGCCTTTTGCGGAAAACCCGCCGACGCCGACAGAAAGCTTGCCGCCAGCCGGATTGGCGAGATTTTCATTTGCAAGGACTGCGCCGAACTTTGCGCCCGCGTTCTTGACGAAGAGGAAAACGGCGTTGACCAAATAGAAATGAGCAAGGTTCCCAGCCCCAAGGAATTCAAGGAATACCTTGACCAATACGTCGTGGGCCAGGACTACGCCAAAAAGGCTTTGAGCGTCGCCGTCTACAACCACTACAAGCGCATGTCCTTGATGGGCCAGCCCGAAGCGCAAAACGAAGTCAAAATCGAAAAGTCAAACATCCTCTTGATTGGGCCGACAGGAAGCGGAAAAACCTTGCTGGCCCGCACTTTGGCCCAAAAGCTAAAGGTTCCCTTTGCCATCGCCGACGCGACAACCTTGACCGAAGCCGGCTACGTTGGCGAAGACGTAGAGAACGTTTTGCTTAAGCTTATCAACGCCGCCGACGGAAACATAGCCGCCGCCGAGCGCGGAATCATATTCATTGACGAGATTGACAAAATCGCGCGCAAAAGCGAGAACACTTCGATTACCCGAGACGTTTCGGGCGAAGGCGTCCAGCAGGCGCTCCTTAAAATCATCGAAGGAACAAAGGCGTCCGTTCCGCCGCAGGGAGGAAGAAAGCATCCCAACCAGGAAATGCTTGAGATTGACACGACAAACATTTTGTTCATCTTGGGCGGCGCCTTTGTGGGCCTGGACAAAATCATCGAACAGAGAACGGCCGAGCACTCGCTGGGCTTTGGCTCAAACGTCGCGACAATGACCGACGAGGAGCGCATGCAGCTTTTGAACCAAGTGACTCCCGACGACCTTGTGCGCTTTGGCTTGATACCTGAGCTTATCGGCCGCATGCCGATTACAGTCGCGCTAAAGGCCTTGACCCGCGACGACTTGGTTGCCATCCTTACCCAGCCCAAGAACGCGATTACAAAGCAGTTCCAGGCTTCGTTCGCCGTTGACGACGTGGACTTGACCTTTAACGAAGAGGCTATCGGAGCGATTGCCGACACCGCGATAAAGCAAAAGACTGGAGCCCGCGGCTTGCGAGCCATCGTGGAAAAAATGCTCTTGGACTTGATGTACGAGCTTCCGAGCGTTCCCGGAAAGAAAGCGCTTGAAATCACAAAGGACTTTGTGGAGAACAAAAAGATTCCAAAGCCAGAAAGCCTAGTCGTAAAGCAGACAGCCTGAAAAGACAAAAAAGACCGCGCGAACTTGCGCGGTTTTTTTTTGCCTTTACATTTACTCCGCCGCCGCCTGCAAAACCTCGACGGTTTTCGCGGCGCATTCCTGCCAATTGAATTTTTTGCTCCAAGCAAGGCCTTCCACAATCATCTTTGACCGGGCCTTTTTGTCTGTCGCGACGGTCTCTATCGCGGCCGCCATCTCTTCCAAATTGTCGCTGTCAAACAAGACGGCTTTTCCGGCGCAGATTTCGGGCAAGGCGCCGGAATTGGACGCGGCCACCGGAACCCCTGACGCCATCGCTTCGACAACTGGAAGCCCCACCCCCTCTTGAACGGAAGGAAAGACGCAAGCGTCCGCTCCCGCGCACAAAAGCGGAAAGCCCTCGCGCGGGAAAAAGCCGGTAAGGAAAATGTCCGAAGAATACGGGGACTCAAAGGCCGCCTTGTGGACTTGCTCGCCCCAAGCGTTTTCGGCGCCGGCCAAAACCAAGCGGTGCGGAGCGTCCGTTCTCTTTTTAAAAATCTCAAAGGCCTTTATCAACTCTATGTGCTTTTTTCCTGCGCCCGTGATGCTGGACGCGTAAATGATGTAGGGCCGCTTTATCGCGAAGGGCTTTACGTTGAGCGTGGCCTGGTCTTCCAAAGGCCGCTGGTAAAAAAGGTTGTGGTCTATTCCGTGGCGGACGACCGCGATTTTCTTTCCGTCAAAGCCAAGGCTCAGCAAGTCGTTTTTTATGAAGTTTGTTGGAACGATTATTTTTTGAACGCGGCCAAAGGCCCGCAAGGCCAATCTGTGCGAAAAGCGCGACTTGGCCAGAATTTTGCTTAGGGAATCGTGCAAGACCGCAGCGCTTGGGACCGAAAAACGGCCCGGCATAAGGCGGGTGGCCGCAGGATACAAGACCGCGTCGATTTTGTTCTTTTTATAAAAGCGGGCGGAAGAAAAGTTGTGCCAAAACCTTTGCGCGTTCATCGAGTCTCCGCAACGGACTTCGCAAAAGGGAACGTTGGCCGAATATGTGTACCTGTCCAGCGGAGCGCCAAAAAGCGCGTACTCCACGCCGTCTTGGGCGGGAAGATTGGCCGTCAAGCCGGTCAAGTATGAGCCAAAGCCGCTTTTTCCGCTGTCGCAGGCGAAAGTGTCGATCGCTAATTTCATGCTTAGATACTACCATAAATCGCGCCTTTGCGCTATAGTAAGCGAATGAGCGGATTTAATGAATTAGGGATAAACGAGGCGCTTTGCCAAAAGCTGGCCGCGCTGGGAATCACGGAGCCGTCTGCCGTGCAAAAGCAAGTGATTCCGCAAATCATGGCCGGAAAGAACGTGATTTTTCAGTCTGCCACAGGAAGCGGAAAAACCTTCGCCTTTTTGCTGCCCCTTTTGCAAAAGATCGAAGCCGAGCCAAACCCTACAAAGGCCGTCCGCCTAGTAATCGTATCCCCCACCTTTGAGCTGGCCTCCCAACTAAAACAGGCGGCCTCTAGCGTCAGCGGCCTAAAATGCGGCCTTTTTATCGGAGGCGCCCCGCTTAAAAGGCAAATCGACGCCTTAAAGGAAAGGCCCGCGATAGTCGTCGGAACCGTAAGCCGCCTGCTGGAGCTTTGCCGCCTAAAGAAGCTTAAAATAGAAAGCGCCGCCGCCTTAATCCTTGACGAGGCCGACCGCCTTGCCTCAAAGGAAATCGCCGAAGAAACGGCGGAACTCATCGGGCTTTTTGGCGAAAAGACTCAGACAATCGCCTGCAGCGCGACAATCACAAAAAAGACTCAAAAATTCCTTGAGGACGCGCGCTTTTCAAAAGCCCAAGACGGCGGCGCGCGTTCCGGCCTTGCGACCGTTCCCGAAGCTGGCTTTGAGACAATTCTTTTGCCGCTCGAAGACGTTTTGCGCGAAAAAATAGAGCATTGGGCCTTTTTTGCCGAGAGGCGCGACAAAATCGACTTGACCCGCTCAATACTCAGGGCGATGGAAAGCAAAAAGACGCTTGTCTTTACAAGCCGCGCCGACCAAGTCGAAAACATTTGCCAAAAACTAAAGTTCAAGAAAATCGATTGCGCCGCGCTTACCGCAAAGATAAAGAACCAAGAGCGCCAGGCGGTTTTGGCCCATTTTAAGAGCGGAAAATGCCCGGTATTGATTACAAGCGACCTTTCAAGCCGCGGCCTTGACATTCCCGACATTGACTGCGTGATTCAATGCGATTTTCCGCCGGACGAAGACTTTTTTGTCCACCGCTCCGGCCGCACCGCGCGCGCGGGAAAGAGCGGCGTCAACATCGTAATCGGCGACGAATGGGAATTGCGCAAGCTCGCCGCGCTGGAAAAAAAGCTGAAGATTATAGTCCACCCCAAGGTTTTGTACAAAGGAAAGGTTTGCGAGCCGGCTCAAGCGGAGCGGAAATAGAGCGGACTTTTTAGAAAGCGAATTACGGAATGTTTCGCACGACGCGGAAGCCGGAATTTTCCCAGCGGTCTTGCGGCTCGTTGTTGACGCCGCGATAGTAAACATAGCTTTGCGCCACGCCGTAATTATAGCTTCCGCCGCGAACGACGCGCCGAATTCCTGAATCAACGCCAGTCGGACCAGTTGTAGGCGTTATGGGATAAACATACGCCTCTCCGTATGCCGAGCCGCCCCAATCCCAGCAAACTTCCCAAACGTTTCCCGTCATGTCGTAAATGCCAAGCGCGTTGGGCGTTGCCGTATCTTTGGCTCCAGTTGGAGCGGTCATTACAGGATGCGTCTTGTTGCTCGCGTTTCCTGTATACCAAGCGACATCGTCTATATTGTCGCTTCCGCTGTATTTATACTGAGTTCCTGTAAGGCTTCCGCCGCGCGCAAGGTATTCCCATTCCGCTTCAGTTGGAATGCGCCAACCGTTTGCGCTTGTGTCAAAGGCGATATTGTTCCATGCGGTTTTAACATCTGCGGAGCAATCGATATTGGGGCCGCAGCATTTTCCTGACGTTTCGTCTTTGCCAATGGATTGCCATTCCCTTGGGTCTTTTTTTCCTCCCAAACTATACACGGGATCCAGGCCGTCATCAATGCTTCGCAAATTGCAGTAAACAATCGCGTCATACCAGCTTACATAATATGCGGGATAAGTGTCGCCAACGCCGTAAGTGTCCTTTGGCGTCTTATTGTTTTGTGAATAATAGCAATACTTTTGGTATTCCCTTTGAGTGACTTCGTGAACGCCGACAATCATCTTTGGAATCGTCAAAGTTCTGCCAGTTATAAACACTGAAGAATTGGAAACAGTCGATCCGCCGCTAAATGTCGTTCCTTCCACAGGAACATACTCCTTGTCTTGCGTTACATTGGCTTTCCACGACGATGCGCTTGCGGGAATGTCATACTTCAACTCCCATTGCAAATTTTGCTTTAGCCTCAGCTTGTTCATGCAGGCGGAGAATTGGGCCATAGTAAATCCTTCCGCCGTAACCGCAGGCACGCCATTGTTTAACAAGGCTTCGGACGTTCCGGTCGAAATCGCCAAAAGCCCGACAGCCGGAAGGTCCGCCGTAAGCTCGCTCATAAGAACTATTTTGTTGCTGCTGCTGTTAAGGTAAATGTCGTTTGAGCCTGTTGACGAAGGAGGGATCGCCGCGGAGCCGCCAAGATTAATAACGCTTGTTCCGCCGCAATAAACGCCGCCGCCGTTGCCCGCCGCGGTGTTGGCGCAAGCATCCGTGGCGCCGCCTATCGTTCCGCTAATCATTCTAAAAATGCTGGTGTTGTGAACGCCGCCAGCATTGTTTTCCGAGCTGTTGGCGCTTATGCTTCCGGTCCATTCCTCTGGAGTTTCGCTGGAATCTGTCCAAGCGCTGTAGCCAAGGCACAAATTTCCGTTATTGAACACGCCGCCGCCAAAGGAGGTCGATCCTAAAGCCTTGTTTCCGTCTGCGGAAGAAGAGCCGCCAATTACGGCGTCTCCGTACATAAAAAACTTTCCAGAAGAGTCGTTGTAAACGCCGCCGCCTCGCAGCGCGGAGTTGGCGCTGACGGTTCCGCCGGCCAAATAAAGGGTTCCGTTTGAGTAAACGCCGCCGCCCTTTCCGTTTGTCCCGCTTCCAGCGCATTCGTTGTGGGAAATCGAGCCGCCGGAAATTGTGGCGGTCTTTCCGCTCATCATGCAAAGGCCCGCGCCGTTGCTAGAGGCGCCGTTGTAGGCTATCGTTCCGCCCGTCATTTTCAGTTCGCCGCTTCCAGTGTGGTAAACGCCGCCGCCAAAGGCCGCCGTGTTGCCTTCGCCCTCTTTTCCGATTACCGCGCCGGAGCCGATTGTAAAGTCCGCGGCGGACGCGTTGTAAACCGCCCCGCCGCTGTTGGCGGAGTTGGAGCAAAATGTTCCGGCCAAAGTTATCGCCTTTGAGCAAGTGTTTGCGACATACAAGCCGCCGCCGCAAGCGCTTGAGCCGCTGGCGGAATTGCCCGTCACGCTTGAGTCCGCGTCAATCGAAAAGCTTGCGTTTGCAATGTAGATTCCCGCGCCGCCGCCCACGGAGGAATTGTCCGCGACGCTTGTGTTGGAAAGGGAAAGCGAGCCGCCTTTTGCGTAGATTCCTCCGCCCATGGAACTTGAGCCAGTCGCCGAGCAATGGCTGATTTCAGCGCCAGAAAGGGAAACAGTTCCTTCGCTCCAAATTCCTCCTCCGCCGCCGTTAGCCTTTGAATTTTCGCAAGCGGTTATTTTTAGGCCGGCGGAAGATGTAAAAGTCGCGCCGGCTGAGACCGTGATTCCGCCGGCGAATGCATTTTCGGACAAGCCGTTTGTCACTTCGCAATAGTCCATCACAGTTTCGCCTGCGGCGACTTGAATGCATTGCAATTTGTCAAAAGTCAAATGCTGGAATGTCGCGCTCGAAGAATTTATAGTAAAAGTGTCCATGCATTCGTATCCATTGATTGTCCAATAGCTTGTTGAATTGGTTCCCTTTACGACAACCTTTGCCGCCTCGGCGATTTCCGCGTCCTCGGAGTCGGTGCCCGCGCGGACGTTTCCCTGAACGTTTATCGTGTAAGTTTTTGTCGCGTCACTTCCGGCAAGCGCGTTGACAATCTGCGTCGCGCGCCAAAGGCTGGCCACCGGCTTGAACATTGTTCCGCTGTTATCGTCGCTGGCGGCGATTCCCGTGGGTCCGCTTCCGCCAAGCCAAATGCCGCTTTCGCTGACGCTTTGCATGGCGTCAATCATTCCCTGCGTGATCTGCTTAAAGCCGCTTCCGCTCGTTATGTATTCGGCGTGGCCGTAGGGAACGGATGTAGTGAGGTTTGAGTAGACATTGACAGTTTCGCTTATAACGTAAAGGACGTCGCCGCTGGCTCCAGTTTCGCTGTAAAATAAAATCTTAATGGCGTAAGCGCCCGGAGCGACGCCGCTTTTTCTGAACACAATGGCTTCGCCCCAATCGTTCAAAGTCTGGACCGGATCCGTTCCAAAAGCCAAAGAGACGCTATGAACTCCGCTCGCGGAAATCGGAATCTCAAAGTCCACCGAGCCCGTGTCTCCGCTGGGGTCTTGCGCGTATGAAAGCGCGATGTCTTTTTCCGCGTCGCTGGCTTTTACGGCCACCGCGTCCGAAGAAAGGAAGGTTTTTCCGGCTCCGTCTTTTCCTGTGACAGTAAGGTTCCAGCTGTCGCTGTCGGAACTAAATGGAAGCGTTATCGAATATGCAAGGACGCCGCCGTCTTCGGTAACGGTTCCGGAAATGTCGGACAAGCCCGCGTGGGAGGCAGTTACAAAATAGTCGAGCGCGCTTGAGTCGACGGAATCCGAGGCCGGAAAAAGCGTCTTGGAAACGGCGGAAGGCTTTGAGCCAAAGCCGCGCGGAAAAAGGCCCGACATGACAAGGCTTCCGCCAATCGTCCGCGTTATGGCGGCGGAGGAGCTTTGAGCGCCCTGCCCTTGGCCAACCAAGCCGCCCGCGCCTTGCGTTCCGTCCTGCAAATTTGAGCAAGAAAAGAGCGCCAGAGAAATCGCGCATGAGAAAAACACGGTTTTTAGCGAAAAAAGCCCTCTCATCCCTTTTATTTTACCATATATATTGTAAAAAGTCCACATTTTTCGCGCGGCCCCTTTTGGCGCGGCGGCTCTCAGTATTGAACAAAGCCGCGATTTGCGCTAAAATAAGCGGACTATTTTTAGGGTGGCATTGACGTGTTTTTAAAAAGTCTTGACATTTTCGGTTTTAAATCGTTCGCCGACCGCACTCACATCGACTTTGCGGACGGAATCACCGCGCTTTTGGGACCAAACGGCTGCGGAAAGAGCAATGTAGTTGACGCTATGAAATGGGTTCTTGCCGAAAGCAAGTCCAAGAATTTGCGCGCCGCCACGATGGAAGGCGTCATTTTCAACGGAACTGAAACCCGCCCCGCCCTTAACATGGCGAAAGTCACCCTTACAATCTCAAACGAAAATTCCTTGCTGCCCAGGCCCGACTCGGAAATCGCGATAACCCGAGTCCTCTTCCGTTCCGGCGAAAGCCAGTACTTCATCAACAACGAGCAAGTGGGCGCGACAGAAATCCGAAAGCTTTTCATGGACACGGGCGTCGGAAAGGCCGCCTACTCCGTGATGGAACAGGGAAAAATCGACCAAATCCTTTCGAGCAAGCCCGAAGACCGCCGCTACCTTTTTGAGGAGGCCGCGGGAATCAGCCGCTCAAAGGCGGAATGCGCCGAAGCCGAGCGCGACTTGGAAAAGGCCCGGGCCAACTTTTCGCAAATCGAGGCCGTTTTGGCCGAAACAAAAAGATCTTACGACACTCTGAAAGTTCAGTCCGAAAAAACAAAAAGATACCGCAAGGTAAAGGAAGAAGTCTTTGACCTGCAGCTTGACATCCAGCTTTTAAGGCTAAAGAGCTTTGTCGAGACAAAGAGCCGCAACGAAAAGACAAAGGCCGAGATAGAAAAAAAGCGCGAGGACATCCGCGCGGAAATCTACGCGATAAACAGCGCCCTTACGGAAAACACCGACAAAATCAAGGGCCTCCAGGACCAGGTTGCCGAGGGAACGACGGAACTTTTGAAGATTCAAACCGAAAAGTCAGGAAAGCTTGAGCTTCAAAAGCAGTTCAACAACCGCCAGTCGGAAATCAACGAAAAAATCGCGCAAATAGAGAACCACAAAAAGTCCATACAAGAGCGAATCGACAGCGTCAACGAAGAGCTTGACGAGGCCGAAAGCGCTATGCACGATAAGGAAAAGCAGCTTGCGGACATTAAGGCCAACATCGCCTCGTTCGGACAGAACATAACAAACGCCTCAAAGCGCATCCAAGACAACGACGCAATGGCCAGCGAAAAGCAGGAACTGATAGAAGACCTTGACCTGGCCCGCGCCAATTTGCAAAAAGAGCTTACCGCGATTACAGAAGACATCGTCACAGAGCTTGACGCCAAGCTTAAGAGCGCGGGCTATTCGCAAAACGCGATGAGCCAGGCCAAGCAAGAGCTTGACGAAACTCTAAGCAAGCTCAAAATTTTCGTTCAAGGCCGCAAGAACATTTTTGACGACGCCATAAAGACAGGCGCGACTTCGGACGGAAACAAAATCGCGGGCGAGTCGGCGGCGGCCTTTGGCGACGCGCTCCAAATGCTTCAAACCTTACAAGCCGCGCTTGACGCCTACATAAAGGCCTCGCCCCAGTTTATCGGCGAATTCCTAAGCCCGGAAGGCATCATCACAAAGAAGCGCGGCGTAGACCAAAAGGTTCAGGAAAACTTGGCGCAAGTCGAAGAGCTTAACAAGCGCATAGACGAGCTTAAGAAAGAGAACGAAAGCCTTAACGAAAAAATCTCCGAATACAAGGAAACCTTGTCCAACCTTCAAGTCAACGAAGCCAAGATGAACGAGCAAATCGCGGGCGCGCAAAGCCAAATGACAATGCTGCGCCGCAACCTTACTCAGGAAGAAAACAACTTGCGCCAAAACGAGGACGAGCTTTACGCCGAGCAAAGGCGCAAGGACGAGCTTAACGAGCAAATCGAAAGCGTCGCCGACGAGCTGGCCGAAATAGAGGACCGCGGAAGAAGGACCGCCGACCGCCTTAAGGAATTGGACGAGCAAATAAAGGACTTTAACGCGAAGGTTTCGGGCAAAACCAACGACCTTAACAAAAAGCAGGAAATGCTCAACAAGTACCAATCCCAGTACGAGCAGCTTTCTGGCTCGATGATTCAAACAGAAACTGAAATCAAGAACATAAAGCAAAACTTCCTTGAGCAGTATTCCCGCGACTTGATGGAATACGAGGAGCGAATGTACACGATTACCGCGCAGCCTCTTGAGCTTAAGGAAAAGCTTTCAAAAAAGAAAGCCGACTTGGAGGAGCTGAGCCACGGAATCAACTTGATGGCCCCCGAGGAATTCGGCGAAGTCAAGGAGCGCTACGAAAGGCAGCAGGTGAACTACGACGACACCTTGAAGAGCATGAAGAACTTGGAGCGCGTCGCGGAAGAAATCAAGTCAAAGTCTTCGGAAGTTTTCTTGGAGACATACAACAAAATCAAAAGAAATTTCCACAATATGTTCCGCCGCTTGTTTGGCGGTGGAAAGGCCGAGCTGCGTTTGGAGACGCCCGAAAACGTCCTTACAAGCGGAATCGAAATCCTGGCCCAGCCGCCGGGAAAAAAGCTGGAAGGAATCTCATTGCTTTCGGGCGGCGAAAAAACGATGACAGCCATCGCGCTCTTGTTCGCCACATACCAAGTGCGCCCCAGCCCATTCTGCTTGCTTGACGAGATTGACGCGGCGCTTGACGACAAGAACGTAGGAAGCTTTGTGACCGCGCTTACGGCATTCGCCAACGTAAGCCAGTACATCGTCATCACGCACAACAGAAAGACCGTAATGGGCGCCAGCTCCTTGCTTGGCGTCACGATGGAAGAGTCCGGCGTGTCAAAAATCATGGGCATCCGCCTTGACGACGACATTGACACCATCAGGAAGAATTACGTTGACAAGGAAGACGATTTTGTGGAGGAAGACGTTCCGCCAGAGGAAGGAATCGTGATTCCGCCGCGGCCGCCGCGCCGCGACAAAACGGCGGAAAGCGCCAACAACAGCGCGCCGAGCGACGCTTCTAAAGCCGCGGAAAGCGCAACGGAGCAAAGCCAAGAGTGATTGATTTTGACGTCTTGGGCGACAACATAAGGGAATTTTTCTCGCAAAGGCAAAAAGCGCTTTTGATATCCTGCGTTTTGATAGTGTTTTTTTGCGCGGCGCTTTTGGCCATAATTTTCATCCCTCAAAAAAAAGCCGTTCCAAGCGCTAGATTTAAAAGCGAGCCATTGACGGCAGACCAAGAGCTGCTTCTGCCGCAAGGCGTCTCAATTCCGCAAGAGTATTCGGTAAGCCGGCAAACGCCGGAAAAATGGGACAGCCCGGAAATCCAAGAATGGCTTGTCATTCCAGACCAAGAGACTGTTAAAAAGCTTTCCGCGTCCAACGACTCGCTGATAAAAAGCATAACGGAGGCCGCCCCGTGAAAAAAACGATTTTCGCCGCGTTGGCGCTGTCAATAATTTGCGCCCTATTCTTTTCTTGCGAAAGCTCGGACGGCTTGGCCGAAAACGAAGCCTCCCTTGTCGCTGTTGAAACGCAAGAGGACGCGCAAAAAGACAGCGGCTTGGAAGAAAGCGCTCAGGAAAGCGGCGACGCTTCTTCCCAACAGGACGATTCCTTGGCGCTTGAGGAGAAAATTCCCGAAAGCGAAATGGACGAATTGGCCGGCCTTTTGAACGGCGAAAGCGCCGCCAGCGAAGAGGCTCCAGCGCCAGCTTCAAGCGCCGCTAGCGAAGAAAGCGCCGCTGTCGAGGAGATTTCCGCGGCCGACAAAGGCGCCGAGGCTGACCCAAGGAACGCCGTAAAGGAAAGCGCGGCCGAAAAAAGCGCCGCAAAAGAAAGCGGCTCCGCCCGCCGCCAAGACGAAAGCGTTTCGCTGGCCGAAAAAATACGCTTGTCAAACAAAGAAAGCGAAACGCTTGACGGACAGGACGCAAGCCTTGCGCGCGTCACAAGCCAGGATAATAAAATTCAGGGCGGCCCCTTGATTGGGCCAGGCTCGGACAAAATTCCCGGCGGAAAAAACGAAGCGCAAGTCTCAAACAAGGAGCCCGCGCAAGAGAGCGACGAAGCCATCGACTTGGAAAGCTCGGACGAGGAAGACGCGCCGGAAGAAAAGCCCGAGCCTGTTCCCAGCCGCCGCGCGACCATAAAGAACAACCAGTTCTTTGACGTCGCCTACCCTGGAAGCGGCTGGATTTATCTTGGCGAAGAAGGCGCCGGCGACCACTTTATCTTCCAAGGCCGAAAGCTTGGAAACGGCGGAACGACATTCACGCTGCGCTCAAAGAAGCCCGGAACGGCGCTCCTTCACTTTTACAAGAACGACATTCTTACAGGAGACTACATTGACGACTATCTTGAGGTTTCCATAACCGACAAGAGCGCGACAGACTCGGCCCACGCGGAGGCGCCATCTTACGCTGAAATCGTTCCGCCAAAATTCGACAGGACAAAAGCGGTTCAGGAAAAGAAAGCCGAACAAGAGGCGGCGGCTTCCGCTCCAAGCGCTCCCCAAAAAGACGGCGCTTTGCAAAGCAAGGGCACAGGCGGACAAGCCAAGTCCGAAGGGCAAGATGAGGCGCTTGCGAAAAGCCAGGCTGAAAATTCTCCGTCGGAAAAAGTCCAGACTGTAATCCAGACTTCTGGCCAAGAAAAAGGAGACTCTAAGCAAAAGACCGCCGTCGCGGGAACCAGCGCTCCAAAAGCAGGCGAAAGCGAAAAGAACGCGCCAACGGAACAAGCGCCTTCCGCGGGAAGCGACAAGGCCAAGAGCCTTTTGGAAAGGGCGCGAAAAGCCTACGACGAAAAGCGCTATGCCGAGGCCCTGGACTTGGTCCAACAATTCTTTGACACGGCCAGCGAATACTGGTGCAGGAACATACTGTCGGTCTTCAAATTTACAATTCCGCCTTCCTTGAGGAACGAGCGGTAACGCTCCAGGAACATTGGAGAGGTCAGACGGGAGTTTTCGCTCTTCATCTGGGGATCGGAGAAGGTAAGCCATATTTCCGAAACTTCCCCCGGA
>CADCBK010000048.1 GCA_902799665.1 uncultured Spirochaetaceae bacterium
AAAGCGTGGTCGCGCCGATCGGATGCCAGTACTGCATGTTCATGCGCTCAATCATTTTGAGCATGTCGTAAGCGTTCATCTCGCCCTGCAAAAGCATTCCGCAAATTACGATTGAAGTTTTAGACAGCATCGCGCTTTCTCCTTACAACAAAAATCCAAATCGCGGACAGGGCTAAAATCGCAAGCGCGATGGCGAATGATTCAAAATTTTTAATTTCGTTCCCCGCTTCCGAAGACACAATCACGTCCCACAAAGCGCCCGCCGCCCAAAAGAAGGGAAAAACAATCAAAAGGTTTTGCGTGATGTAATAAACGGCGGAATACATGAGGCCCACAAAAAACAAATGCAAGAACTCCGGCTGAAAGCCCGCGTGATGGAAAGAATAAAAGGCGGCCGTCAAAAGAATCGCGGGAACAATTCCAAAGGCCTTCTCAAAGCATGCGCGCAAATAGCCGTAAATAAAGGTCATTTCAAAAATACCGGCGACCAAAATGTAAGCGGCCGCGTAAAGATTTTTTGCTTCCAAAATTCCTTGCGGCCGGCCTTCCTTCAAGAACATCGCCAAAAGGCCCGCGGCAAAAAGGATGTCCAGCAAAAGGCTTAGGACATTTTTCTTTCCCGTAAAGCCAATCGCCTTAACGCCGTCTTTGTTCCGTTCCACATAAAGCGAAACAAAAACAACGCCCAAACCAAAAATCATAAGCAGGTCGCGAAGGACAAAGGAAGCGATTTTGTCGAACAAAGACGCGCCCATAAATGGAAGCATCAAAAGGCTAAGGGCAATCATAACCGCTCCTGCTGCAAACGCGACGGCTGTTTCCTTTGTAAAATTAAAGCGGAACAAGTTTTTCATGAAGGCCTCCAAACGAGGCCATTTTACTACGCATACGTAGTAATGTCAAGTTTTAGACGATTCTTTTATAAACCAACGACATATCGCCGCGGCGGTCTTGCGCCTCTTGAAGGAATTCAAAGCCAAAGTTTTCGTACAAGCCCTTTTGGTCGGTCGAAACATAGACGGCGTTATAGCCCTCATCTTTTGCGCATGAACAAGCACGGTCAAGCAATTTCACTATCAGCCTTTTTCCGCGTAAGAGCAAAACGACAGCAACTCGTTTCCTTCCGTCAAAAGAAAAACTTTGGTCTTGCTTCCGCACAATTCATAAAAGGAGCCGTCGCGCAAAATTTGGGCAAGGTATTTTCCGGCGCTCCAATCAGCCTGCGCGATTTTTCCAATCCAAAAGTCTTTGTTATCTGTTTGCGAGAATTCTTTTATTTGCATTTATTCCAACCAAGCGCTGATAAATTTTTTTGTCATCATCATTTTGCCGTGTTCCGTGACCACAGGGTAAGCGTCGCCAAAGTCCAAGCATTTCCCGGAACCGTCAAAAACCTTGCGGCCGCTTACGATTAAATTTATTTTTCGCACGCTTTCGTTTTCGACAACTTCCAATATCAAAACGTATTTTTCATCGGAGCCGCCCGCTCCTGCCCTTGTCAGCCGCGCCTTGAGGTCTTTTTTTAGTTCTATCCATGTGTTTAGGAGAATGTTGTCCATCGTTTTCTCTCATTCTACCACACCCTCCGCCCAAAAACAACATTCCCCCAGCATTTTCAAAAATACCCCATTTTTTGAAAATGCTCGCCCAAATTTCCCCGGGAATTTTCAAAATTCCGCCCTTTTTTTGTCACATCTTTGTCACATCTTTGACACATCGCTACTATAGAATTCCAAGCGAGAATTCGCTAAAATGATAGCGGCGAGAATAATTAATGCAAAACTAAAAATCATAGACGCCGCATAAGCGGCAACGTTCGCGCTCGCAAAGACTCGCGCGAACAGCCGTACTGTTTTAGAGGTGCACAATGAATAACCAACGCGCGCTGTTTTGCGCCGCATTAGCCATAATACTATCGTTCGGAACGGCGCAAGCCCAAGATGCCGGGGCCTCCGCCCAGCCGCTTTCGCTGTCAATCCAAGACGCGGTGGACTTGGCGCTAAAGAACAACGTTCAAATAAAGCAAAGCCAAATCCAGCTGGACGCGGCCAAGCGTTCCAAAAAAAACTCGTGGAACAGCGCAAGCCCTTCCATAACCGCAAGCGGCGGCCTATCCAAGGCCAACAAAAATTTCAGCGAAAACTATTCGGCCTACGTACAAGGCTCGGTCAACGTGACCCTTTCGACAAACCTTTACACCGACATTAAAAACGCCGCGCTAAAATACCAGGCCGGCCTTATAAACTACGAGACCGCCTGCCGTTCCGTGGAAATGAAAGTGAGGAACGCCTTTTACAATTTGCTCTACCAGGCCGACAACATCAACTTGCAAAAGACCAACGCCGAGACCGCGCGGCAAACTTACGAAACCAACCGCCGAAAATACGGCCAGGGCGCGATAAGCCAGCTTGACGTTCTTTCTAGCCAAGTCAACTACGAAACGCAATTGCCCGCCTTGCAAAGCGCGCAAATTTCATACGACGCGGATTTGGCCGCCTTTAAGCAAACTTTGGGAATCGAGCAGGACTCGGAGATTTCTCTTGAAGGAAGCCTTGACGCCTTCTCCGATTTGCAGGGAGTTTCTGTCGAAGGAATCGAGTCGCGCTCGCTGGAACTTTTGGCGCTTGAAAAAAATCTTGAGATAGCTCGGAACAGTCTTTTGGACAAGCGCTTTTCGGCGTACGGCCCTACGCTGAGCGCGGGCTGGTCTTACAGGCCAACTTGGACAAACAGCTCAAACGGAATGAACGACAACGGAAGCCTTTCGCTTAGCGTCACGCTTCCGCTTGACGGATTTTTGCCTTGGTCAAAAAAGGCCGACGCGGTTAGCGCCGCCAAGGACTCAATCGCCAATTACGAATTGCAAATCGCGGACAAAAAGACAAGCCTCGCGGTCAGCGCTCAGAGCGGCCTTAAAAAAATCGAGCAGTCGATTTCCGCCATACAATCGCTCAAGTCAAGCGTGGGACTAGCCGAGCAAAGCTACCGCATGACGCAAGAGGCCTACAACCGAGGCTCCCGCAATTGGACGGAACTTTTGAACGCGCGAACCTCTTTGGAAAAAGCGCGCCTCAACTTAAAGCAACAAGCCTACAACTTGGCCTCGTCAATTTTAACTTTGGAAAACACGCTTGGCGTTCCATTTGGAACTTTAAGCGGCGCGCAAAACACGCCAGTGCAAGGAGAATAAAATGAAAGTAAAAAAAGCCCATTTGTTTTTAATCGTATTTTTAACGGTCGCGGCGCTCTTGATCGCCTACGCCCTTACCTTTGGAAAAAACAAGAACGGCGCTCCCGGAAAAGGAAAAGGCCCCAAGCCCGGAAAGGGCGCGTGGGGAGCGGCCGGCAACACAGAATTCAGCGTCGTCACAAAAGTTGTCGAACCGGAAACCCTTCACGGCTACATCGTGGCCAACGGAGAAATCGAATCGCAAAACTCAGTTTCGGTTTACCCAAACGTTTCTGGAAAAATCATTTCAACGCAAGTAATGCTTGGTTCCGTCGTAAAGCGCGGAGACGTAATCGCTTACGTTGACCCAAGCCAGCCCGGCGAATACTACAAGCAAAGCCCGGTCCACGCTCCAATCGCCGGAAGCGTAATCAAAACGCCTGCCAAAAACGGAACAACTGTTTCGCCCAACACCGAAATCACTAGAATCGGCGACATAAACAATTTGCAAATCGTGGCCGACATTCCCGAGCGCTACGTTTCGTTCCTAAAGCCCGGCCTAAAGGCGCTTGTTTCCGTTCAAGCTTATCCCGAAGAACAATTCGCGGCGACCGTAAAGCGCGTGTCGCCTGTCGTTGACGCGGCTAGCAGAACCAAGCAAATAATCCTGACCTTTGACGAGCGCGACTCAAAAATCAACGCGGGCATGTTCTCGCAAATTATTTTGTACACCAAAGACTATTCAGGAGCGGTCACCGTTCCCAAGAGCGCCCTTGTGACAAACGAAGACAAATATTTTGCCTATGTAATGCAGGGCGACTCCACCGTAGAAAAGCGCGAGGTTTCTTTGGGCGAGGAAGTTGACGGAATCGTTCAAATAATCAGTGGCTTGCGCGAGGGCGAGCGCGTTGTTGTCCAGGGACAAACTTCGCTTAGCAATGGCGCCAAAGTCAAAGACATCACGGGCGCCGCCGACGAGCTCAACGCAAAGTACGGCGACAAAAAAGATTCTGGCGAAAAGCCAAAAGACAAAGACGCGCGGGGCAAAAAATGAGCATAACAAAAACAACGCTGCGCCATCCCGTCCTCACGCTGATTGTCTTTGTTCTTTTGGGAATAATGGGCCTCTTTACTTTAAAGAACGTCTCCATAAGCCTTATGCCGGACGTTGACTACCCTTACCTAAACATCAACACGACCTACCAAAACGCCGGCCCTGAATCAGTAGAAAAATCCGTGACCAAGCTTTTGGAGTCGCAGCTTGTAAGCGTAACGGGCCTTAAAAAAATCACCAGCACTTCTTCGGAAGGCCGCTCCAGCATTTCGCTTGAGTTCAACTACGGAACGAACCTTGACATCGCCACCAACAATGTGCGCGACAAAATCGACCGCGTTGTCCGAAGCCTTCCTGACGACGCGGGCACTCCTTCGATTTTCAAAATGGACAGCAACGCCATGCCGATCATGCGCATCGCGGTCAACGGAAACCGCGACCGCAACGAGCTGCGCGAAATCGCGGACAACACAATCACCGACTTGATCGAGCAAACCGACGGCGTCGCCGAAGCGAGCGTTTACGGCGGCCGCGACAAAATCGTCCGCGTTGACCTTTCGCAAAACCGCTTGTCCGCCTACGGCATTACGATTACCGAAGTTTCTTCCGCGCTTTCGCGCCAAAACTTGGAATTGGGCGGCGGAAAAATCACCGAAGGCTTTTACGACTACACTATTAGAACGACCGGCGAATTCGCAAGCGTAGAGCAAATCAATTCCACCGTAATCACGACAAGGAACGGATACATCGTCAGACTTTCCGACATCGGAAAAGCCTACCTTGGCTACCGCGACAAGTCCAACGAAGTTTTGATCAACGGACAGCCCGGCGTTTACATCAGCGTCACAAAGCAGTCCGGAAAGAACAGCGTGACTGTCGCCAACGCCGTTTACAAAAAGCTTGACGAGATACAAGAAATTCTTCCGGGCGACATGTCGATGCAAATCGTTTGGGACACCACCGACTCAATCCGCGACACAATCAACACGCTTTTGGAAAGCGCGATGCAAGGTTTGATTTTGGCGGTCTTGATTTTGTTCCTCTTCTTAAAGAATTTCAAGAGCACGATCATCATCGCGATTTCAATTCCGCTTTCAATCATCATCACAATGCTTTGCATGAACTTTGCCGGCCTTACGCTGAACATGATGACGCTCACCGGCTTGATTCTTGGCGTCGGAATGATTGTCGACGCGTCAATCGTAATGATAGAAAACATTTACGTTTACCGTTCGCGCGGAGCAAAGCCTTTGGTTTCGGCGGAACTCGGCTCTAGCGAAATGGTCATGTCGGTCACCAGCGGAAACTTGACGACGATTTGCGTTTTCGTTCCCTTCCTTTTTTACATGAAGGAATTGGGAATGATGGGCCAAATGTTCAAGGGAATAATTTTCACCGTCGTAATCGCGCTGATGTCTTCGCTCTTTGTGGCGATTTTCTTGGTGCCGGTTTTGGCCGGAAAATTCCTTCCGCTTTCAAACAGAAAGGAAAAGCCGGTTAAGTCAAAAATTTTGCGAAAGCTTTACTCGCTGCTTGACGTTCCGATGAACGCCTTGACCGCCGTTTACAAAAAGGCCTTGGACGCGGCCCTAACCCACCGCGCAATAACAGTGACGGTTTGCGCCGTGACTCTCATCACAGCCCTGGCCTTTATCCCGACGATGACAATCAACATGATGCCCAACGGACAGGACGACAGCGTTTCGCTCAACGTAAACCTTCCGATCGGAACCACGCTTGAATCGACCGCCGCTGTCATGGCCGAGCTTGAAGAAATTTGCAAAAAGGAAGTCAAAGGCTACACGACAATCATCACCAGCATCGGAACGGGATCTCGCAACGCCACCGCCTACAGGGGAACGATTCAAATCCAGCTCCCCAAAAGCGAAGAGCAAATCGACAAGGCGGAGGACATACAAAGAAAATTGCGCGCCCACTTCAACGACTTTGCCGGCGCGCGCTTTTCGTTCAGCCAAGGCTTCCGCGGACAAATGGACCTTGACGCCGCCATCAAATACGCCGGAAAAATCCGCGACGTTATGGACGGCATAAGCGACTTGGGCGAGCCTTCCGTCGACACCGAAGAAGGCGTTCCCGAAATCGAAGTCGAAATCGACCGCGACCGCGCCTACTCCTTTGGCGTTGACGTCACGACCGTGGCGCGCGAAATCAACTACGCGATTAACGGCGTTACCGCCACCACTTACCGCAAGGCCGGAAAAGAATATTCGGTCGTCTTGATGTACGAGGGCGGCGACAGAAAATCCGTCACCGACTTGGAGCAGATTTACGTCAAGGGAACGAACGGCAAGGTCAGCGTGGCAAACTTTGCCAAAGTCGTCAAAGGCCTTGGACCTGTCACAATCAAGCGCGAAAACCAAACGCGCGTCGTCACGATCAGCGCCAACCTCACAAGCGAAGTCAACGCCTACGAAGTGGAAAACAAAATCAAAAAAGGAATTTCCGACTCCTTCATCATTCCCGACAACATAAGCGTCTCTTACGAAGGCGCGTGGAAGGACATGCAGGACCAGGGCAAGGCCTACGCGGGAATCATCTTGATGGCGATTCTTTTGGTCTTTGGCGTCATGGCTGGAACCTACGAAAGCTTCAAGGCTCCCTTCATAAACCTTTGCACGATTCCCTTCTTGGTAATCGGAGTCGTCGCCATTTACAAAATTTCTGGCCAGGCGATTTCGATGATGAGCGCGGTTGGCCTAATCATGCTGGTTGGAATCGTCGTCAACAACGGAATCATTTTGGTTGACTACACAAACCTCCTTCTTGACCGCGGCCTAAAAATGCATGACGCCTGCCTTGAAGCCGGCTCTAGCCGCCTGCGCCCGGTATTGATGACAACGCTAACGACGATTTTGGGAATGCTTCCGATGTGCTTTGCCTCAAGCGGAAGCGCCGGCATGGTCCAGCCGATTGGCGTCGCCGTTGTCGGCGGCTTGACCAGCTCAACCTTTGTAACGCTTTTCTTCATTCCGGTTTTGTACTCGCTTATCATGAAAGAAAAGAAAATCAAAAAGAGCCGCATCAAGGTCTTCCTGGAAGGATAGCGGCAATGAAATCGGAGGTAAGCCCAAAAACTTATGATAGCCGCATACGGTCGGGCAAGCCCGCCGTTTTGCAAAGTGGAAAATATTTACTTGCGCTCTCACGAGCACTGGGCAATAAGCCGCAACATCCGCGCTCGCAGCCAAGCTCGCGCGGACAGCCGTAATTTTTGAGAGGTCATTATGTATCGAGTTGAAATTATCGCGAACCAATCGGTTCAGGACGACATCATAGAGACGCTGGAAGAAAACATCCCCGGCTTTTTGTACACGCTGATTCCGCTGGTCCACGGCCGCGGAAAGGCCGGCTACAAGCTGGGAACTTCCAGCTGGCCCGAAGTGAACTTCGCGCTCTTCGCCTACATCGAAAAATCGGACGCAAGCAAGGTCAAGGCCATAATCAAGGCCGTAAAGAAGCAGTTTCCCGACGAAGGCGTGAAAGTCTTCTTTGTCAAGGCAAAAAAATTAGAAAAAATTTAATTGCGTTATTTCCATTTTGGGTTTATAATTATATACAAAATGGAATCAATTAAAAATTTGGTTGAATATTACGATGAATTGTATCCTGTCACGCTGGCGCAACAGACGTTCTACGAGACTTTGATACAAAAGTATCCTCACCCCGCAAAATTGCTCAGCATCGGATGCGGAACGGGAGTTCTGTGCCATCGTTTGGCAAGGAATTCGGTGGACGTAACCGGCCTCGAAACCTTGCGGGAACTTTTGGAATCCGCAAACCTAAAATACAGAAACCAATTGATGTCCGTCCGCTACTTCCAAATGTCAACGCTGGAAATGACCCATTTTTTGGGCAAAAAATTCTACAACATAATTTCTTGCCTAAACAGCCGCGTCATTTTCATCCGCGACAAAACCTTAATGCGGAAATTCTTCTTTGACTGCAAGGAGCTTTTGGCCGACGGAGGAATCGTTGTCCTGCAGCTTTACAATTTTGACAAATTCAAGGCCTCGCCAAAATCCATTTTGCCGGAACTAGCCAGCGCCCGCGTCCGCTACAAAAGAACGATTTCAAAAATGAGCGACGGCAGCTTTAACTTTGACAGCGCTTTGGAAAAAAACGGCAAGTCCGTGCCTGTGTTTGAAGACGCGAAAATCTACCCGCTAAAAAAAACGGAGATAGAAGACTTTTCAAAAGAAGCGGGCTTTAAGAACGTTCAATTCTTCAGCGGCTATGACGGCTTGGCAGCCTACGACGATTCGGACTATTTGCTGGCGGTGATCAGCTGACCGCCTAGTTGATTTTCCAGCGATTGTTTTCCTTTACAAAGCGGCTTGCGTTAATCTCGATGATGCGGCCGTCCTCTCCGTAAAGCTTAATCATGGAACTCAAAGGATTGATTTCCGTAATCCTAAAATTCGTTCCGTCGTAGAAAATGCGGGTTCCCTCGTTGGGAAGCTTTTTGCGCGCGTCGGAATAAAAGTCATACTCGTAAGAAAGGCAGCACAAAAGGCGGCCGCATTGGCCGGAAATTTTCATGGAGTTTAAAGAAAGGTTTTGGTCCTTAGCCATCCTGATTGAAACAGGACGAAGCTTGTCGCTAATGGCGTGGCAGCAATAAGGGCGGCCGCAAAATCCCAAGCCGCCGGTAATCCTAGACTCGTCGCGGACGCCTATCTGGCGCAACTCAATTCGCATTTTGAACACGCTCACCAAGTCCTTGACCAATTCCCTAAAATCGACGCGCTGTTCGGCGCTAAAGAAGAACAAGGCTTTTGGCTCGTCAACCAAAAAGTGCGCGCCAATCAGTTTCATATTAAGCTTGCGGGCGGCGACCTTTTCCTGGAAAACCTTAAAGGCGCCGGTTTCTTTTTCCTTAAGTTCGGCGGCGCGGCTTAAGTCATCGTCGCTGGCCTTGCGGTCAATTTGTATTATGTCGTCTTTTTTAATTCCAACAGGGCCGGCCGCCTTTCCCAAAACGCGCGCCAAATCCTTTCCATAACGGGTTGGAATGATTACAGCGTCGCCCGGCTCCAGCTTGAAATTTCCTTGCTTGGCAAAAACTCCCTCGCGCGAATAATCCAAGCGCAAGGCGTAAAGCGGCTCGCCAGAGGAATACTCTTCTCCGCTGGAGATTTCTTCGTTGTCGTCTTCCAACTGGGAAAGATCTTCGTTCTCTTCGTCTATGTCGTTTTCAAAAATATCGCTCATACAAAACCTTAGCGCGGAGCGCTCTTTTTTAATTTTAGCCTATTCTCAAACGGCGGTCAAGTCTACAACCAATCCGCTTATCTCGTGAATTTTTTCCAAGAGCTTCAGCTTGTCCAAATGGTTGTACCAAATGTCGTAGTTAAGCTGCTCAAGCTTTTTGTCGATTGTCTGAACCAAGACAAGCGGATCCCTTTTCTTGCCCGTCCTTGTCCTTCCGGGGCGCTTGCGCTCCTCCAAGTCAAAATTATTTTTTTGCATGTATTTGACAAACTGGCTGACAGCCTTTTTATAGTTTTCAAGGCTTTGGCCGCTTGGATTTTCGCTTAACGCGTCGCCCGCGCTGTCCAGCTGGTCCTTAAGAAAAACAAGCGCGTCCTCTTGGCTAAGCCCCGCAATCTCAGGCGGAAGGCCTTGGCTGGCCAAAAGGTTTTCCTCTTGCCGCTTGTTCACCATAGAAGCAAAAGCCGGCTTTTTTACATTTTTTTCCTTTTCAGCTTTTTGCGCCATGGCTTGCGCGGCGGCTTGGTTGGCCGCGGCTTGTGTGGCGTTGTAATACAATCCGTTGCTTGTTGGATCTATCGAATTCATTTAATAATCGTCTTGCTCTTGATTTCGCGCAACTGACGCTGCTTGACCGCTTCCTTTTCAAAAAGGTCTTCGTCGCTTAAGGCGATGCAATGGCCGTGAAAAACCACGCCATTGGCGATTTGCAAACGATGCGTGGCGATGTCGCCCAAGACCGTTGAAGTTTCCGTAAGCCTTATTCCTTCGGGAGCGTTGATGTCGCCCAAAACGATTCCGCTTATGACGGCGCTCTTTGCGTTGATGTTTCCGCGGACGCGGGCTTTTTCGCCGATGATTAAATTTCCGCTGACTTCCAAATCTCCGTCAACGTCGCCGTCAATCATCATAGCGCCGTTAACGCGCATGTTGCCGACAAAGGCGGAGCCAGAGCCGACAATCGTGCAAATTGAAATGTCGTCGGAAAGAAGGGCCATTAGTTTGAAACCTTTATGTTAAGGTATTTGATCGGATCGACTACGTCGCTTCCGATATGGACTTCGTAGTGAAGGTGGGGGCCGGTCGTGACGCCGGTGTTTCCGATTGTTCCAATCACGTCGCCCTGGGAGACAAACTGGCCCTTGGTGACGCGGATTGTGTTCATATGCGCGTAGCGGGTGTAAATGCCGTGCTTGTGCTTTACGATTACGTTGTTGCCGTAGCCCATGTCGTAGGCGACCGTCACGACCTGTCCGTTGGCCGCCACGTGAATCGGGTCGCCGCTGCGCCATGTTGAAAGGTCGATTCCCTTGTGAACGTACCACTGGCCCGTAATCGGGTGGACCATCGGTCCAAAGCCCATCGAAACGTGCAGCTGGGCGCTGCGGACCGGCCAAATGCTTGGAATGTCGCTGAACAAAGAATTTTGCGTCTCTAGCATTTTTCCGATTTGCTCAATCGGCTGAACCGCGCCTTCCAAGTAAGATGTAAGCTGGCGGATGTCGGCGGCCTCGCGGACGCTTCCGGTAGCCAACTCTTCCATGCTAAAAAGGGAGGAAAGGTCGCCGTTTGCAAGATGGGCGTTTGAAGCGCTGGATTGGCTTTCTATTCCCAAAAGCGAAAGGGACTGGTTGAGCGAAGACTGGAAGCGCTTGGCTGTCTGCAGAAGATTGTTGTTCTCGTCGCGCAGCTCGTCAAGACTGGCCATAGTCTGCCGGTTTTCCGTAAAGAGGCGGCTGATTTCCGCGCTGGCGTTTATCGCGTTTTTGTTGAAGAAAATAAAGCTTAAGGCCACGCCAAGCGCGATTATGATTCCCAAAACCATCGCGAAAACATTGGTCTGGAAATTCATTACCTTTCCCTGCGCGTGGGGAACGATCATAACCGTAAGCTTGTTGTCAAAAACATGGAAAATTTTAGAAGCGGTCTCGGCCAACTTGTCGCCAAAAGATTGCTTTGTTGAGAATGACTTTGACATTATTTTAGACAAATCGCGCTTTTTAGCCATTATTCCCATTTTATCGAAAATTCCCGTTTGTGTCAACTCCGCTCGTATTATTAGTAGAAAACAAAAATAGTTGTTTCGAGCGTTTTAAACGCGTCCTACGGACGCAGCCTTTACTATTTTCGGCATTTTCGCGAAAATAATGACAAAAAAAGCGTTTGGCTATGATCCAAGGATTTGGGAAAAGGCGGCGGCGTAGTCAGCCTTGGTCTCGGCTTGGACAATGCGGCGGCGCAGCTCTCCGACGCCGGGAACGCCCTTGGAGTAGGCGCAAAAGCGCTTTCGCATTTCAAGGCAGGCGCCTTTTTCGCCGATGTCGGCGGCCAGCAAGTCCAATTCCTCAAAGCCGGCCTCAATCGACTCGCGGATTGGAATCGGCTCATAGGCGCCTGTTTCCAAAAGCTGCCGCGCCTGCCTAAAGATAAAGGGCCGGCCCATCGCGCCGCGCGCGAACATGACCGCGTCGCAGCCGGTCTCCTCCAGCATCCGCTTGGCTTCCTCGGGCGTAAAGGCGTCGCCGCTTCCAAAAACCGGGACGCGGCCATTTGCGAACTTCACAAGGTCGGCCAAAATATTCCAGTCGGCCTTGCCCTCGTAGCCCTGCGCGCGGGTCCTTGGGTGTATCGTGATTGCCGCGCAGCCCGCCTGGATCGCGGCGTCGGCGGCTTCTTTCCATGTAAGGTTTTGGGCGTCCCAGCCGCTCCTAATCTTTACGGTGACCGGAACCTTTCCTTCCACCGCCTGGACAACGGCCGACGCGATTTGGTAAAGCTTTTGGGGATTGCGGGTCAATTCCGAGCCGGCGCCGCTTTTTATGATTTTGGGAACCGGGCAGCCGCAATTGATGTCAATCAGCTCGCAGTTTGTGGCTTGCAAGACCATTTTGGCGCCTTTTTGCATGACCTCGGGATTTCCGCCGAAAATCTGGACGGCGTAGGCCTTTTCGTTGGGAGCGCGGCGCATCAAAAGCGCGGTCTTGTCGCTTCCGCGGGTAAGGGCCTCCATGCTGACCATCTCTGTGTAGCAAAAGGAAGCGCCGCCGCGGACGCAAACACTCCTAAAGGCGCGGTCGCTGTAGCCGGCCACCGGCGCCAAAAAGAGGTTTCCGTCAAGCTTGAGGCTTCCGATTTGAACGGAATGGTAGAGGCTCATTCGGGCAAGTTAAAGACGGCGCAACTGTTCTTCCAAAGCTGGACGCTAAGGTCTTCCAAGGGCATCTCAAGCATTTCAGACAAAAACTTGGCCGTGCTGGGGAGCATCTTGGGCATCGTGCGCTTTTTTTCGCGGAATTCCGCCGGAATCATAAAGGGGCTTTCGGTCTCTATCAATATGCGTTCCACCGGAATGTTCAAAACCGTCTCGTGCAAGTTGCGCGCGTTGCGGTAGGTCAAGTTTCCGGCAAAGCTGAACCAAACGTTGAGGTTGGCGTCAAGGCATTTTTTGGCGTAGGCCGCGTCTTCGCTGTAGCAGTGGAGAATCGCTCCCTTTTGGGGAATGCGCTGGCTAAGGATGTCAAAGACGTCCTTTCCGGCGTCGCGGTTGTGGATGATTACCGGCAAGTCGTGCTTTTGCGCCAGCTCCAGCTGCGTGATGAAGGCCTCGATTTGAGTGCGCTTGTCTCCGTACTGCTTGTAGTAGTCAAGGCCGGTCTCTCCAACGGCGATTACGTTGGGAAGCTTAAGGTTCTCTTCAATCGTGTGGATCCAGTCCTTTCCGGGATTGGTGATTTCCGACGGAGCGACTCCGCAAGCGTGGTAAACGCCCGCGACGTTCTTTAGCGCGGGGTAAACCTTGGCGAAGTCGTGGAGAGAATTGTTTATGCTTACAATGCGGTTGACGCCGGCCATCTTGGCCTGCTGTATAACGCGCAATTGTTCAATAGGGTCATCGTATATCAGCCCGATGTGAGCATGAGTATCAAAAAACTGCATGGCTTATGTCCTAAAAACGCTGTGGTGAGTAAATCGCGCCATTGCGGCGAAACCTACATTTTATATCTATAAATAATAGCGCCATTTTTGGATTTTGTCAAATTTTTCTTGTTGCAAATTTCAGAAGACTGTATTATAATAGAAACGATATGTCATTCATGCAGGCGTTGCCGGACCTTTTTGACATTTTGTTCCGCTCAAACTCGCCGGAAGTGCAAAAAAAAATCAAGATCCGCAAAATAGAAAGCGAACTGCGCCTTCACCCCTCCGCATTATACAAGAACGAACTTGTCCAGCCAAACTTCGCCGAGGCCCTGCGCGTCCTTTACGAAAACACGAGGCCCATCGCGAAAATCTTGGACAGCACTATCGCCAGCCCGGACATCAGGCGCAACCACCGCTACGAGCAAGAGCTGATTGTCACAGGCTACACCGAAGACGACAAGCGCATTTTGGACTCGCTTTCCTACGAGGAACTGAAAAAGCAGGCGCTGAAAACGGGCGGAAACGGCCAGCGCGGGACCTTTGACGACCAAAGGAAAAGCCTTGAGAAAATCGTCACCGACTTGAACGGGCCGCAGTTCTCCAAAATGGACGAAGTAATAACGTCTTTGCACCAATTGGCCGACTTGTGCCGCTTTAACTTTGTCACGCCGCTGCAGCTTTTTGACGACGAGTTCGCCACAAAGCACGGCGACGCGGACTACGCTCCAGACTACCAGCCGATTCCGCCAACAACATTGGAAAACACTTTCCTAGACCTTTACTACTTGACCGCCGACTATTCCATCACAATGGCCTTGGGCAACGCGGTTCTTGCCTTGAACGAGCTGATGACGGGAAGCCCCAACGACACAAGGACAAAGAAGGAGCTTTTGCAAAACCTGCGAAGAATCCAGGCGATACTAAAGCAAACCCTAAACGCGGCCACATTGAAAGGCTTCATTTGCCTGGCCAAGGGCGACCCGAATTTCGCCCCGCAAAAGGCCAGCTACAAGGAGAACGTGCGCAAGAACTTCGCCGAGCAAATTCAAAAGCAGTTTGTGGCCGACGAGCAGCGAATCCTGAACGAGATGAAGGACAACTACATCAAGCGCGAGCTTGACGTTTTGTTCCCCGACTCAAAGATAGAGACCTTGGCCGGCTACAACAGCGACACGATGGACATAATAGGAAAGAACGCGGCCACAAACTTCATGTGGGTCATGCCCTTAAGGGTGCTCAAAACCTTCCTGCAGCGCTATTATTCCGAACCAATCCGCAACGTGGTGAACGACATCGTTGTTGAGGGCCTCTTTTCAAATCCCGCGGCAAAGTCGTCTTTCTCGCAAACGGTTTTCGCGGTCAACGACAGCCTTAACCTAATCGCCCAGTTTGAGGCCGCTTTTGGCAACAACCAAAAGTACAGTCTTACAATGATAAACAACTTGATAGCCGACAGCCACAAAAACGCCGATTTCTCTAAAAAACTAACGAATTTGGTCGATACTATAAATAACGAGGCAAAGGAGATAATACAAAAAGTGTCGTCCTTGCTTTTGTTGCTGCACGACAATTTGGGCGACTGCATAACGGACACAAAGCGCTCCAAGAGCGAGCTTGTTTCCAACCTAAAGGGAATTATGTTTTCCTCCAGAAACAGGGAAAGCACTTCGCTTTTGGAATTGCAGTATCCATTGTGGCAAAATTTCTTTGATATTATACGAAACTATGTTATAATAAAGAAGGCCAAAGACATTTAGCGCATGAAAAAACAAGAGAACGCCTTTGAACTAGAGGCTGGAAAGAACGAGACAATCGGGGAACTCACTGAACGCTACGAGAAGCGCCTTTACGATGTCCAGCAATTGCTGGAAATCGCGCGCTCCCTCTGTTCCACATTGGACTATCCCACGCTCATCGAATCCATCCTTTACACTTGCATGTGCCAAATGCGCGTTTTGGGCGCGGGAATATTCGTCCTTGACGACTTTGAGACCGAATCATACAACCTTAGCAACAACTACACGGGAATGGACTTGGACAGCGAAATAAACTATTCAATTCCGATGAACGACCCGGTGGTGGAAGTCCTTAACGAAAAGGAAAGGGTTTTCTTTGTCCGCGACATCCAGAGCGCGCTTCCCCACGAAAAGCTGGACCAAATCTACTCCCTCCAGCCATCGCTGATTGTCCCGCTTTTCCAAAAGAACCGCATGAACGGAATATTGCTCCTGGGAGAGCGAATGGACTTGGGCGACGGAACCGCATTCAACGACTACGACATAAAGCAAATACTCAACATAGCGTCCTTGGCCAGCATGGCGATCAACAACGCCGCCCTCTTGGAGCGCTCGTCAACCGACATGATGACCCGCCTAAAGCTAAAGTATTACTTCTTCAACCAGCTGACCGACAGGCTTGACTTGGCCAACGCGCAGGGACTGCCGATGGGCGTCATAATGTTCGACATCGACCACTTTAAGACTTTCAACGACACATACGGCCACGCTTGCGGAGACTACGTCCTTATCACGGTGGCCAAAATCATAAAGAATTCCATCCGCGCCCAAGACATGGCCAGCCGTTACGGCGGCGAAGAGTTCACGGTCATGCTTCCAAACACGCTAAAGGACGACGCGCTGCAAGTGGCCGAGCGAATAAGAAGCAACATCGAGAACATGGACTTTGAGTACGAAGGAAAAAAAGTCAAGGTCACAATCTCTGGCGGAGTCAGCGTCTTTGACATAGAAGAAAACTGCGTCCTTAACGCCAAGGAATTTGTTGAGCAGGCGGACAAGGCGCTTTACGTTTCAAAGAACACTGGCCGAAACCGCATAACCTTCGCCGACAAACATATAATCGAGTCTGCCGTCAAGACAGAAAACTAAGCATGCAAAATCCACTTCACAAAAAATTCTCGTATTCATTCAATTACGCGACCATCATAGTAGTCGCGGTGAACGTCTTGGCCTTTGTCCTTACGGGAAGCGGCCGCAACAGGAATTTCCAATACACGTTTGGCTTGCAGCCTGTTTTGTTCCTAAAGGCGCGATACTATTGGCAGCTTTTCACCTACATGTTCATGCACGGCTCTTGGTCGCACTTGCTGGGTAACATGATAGGCCTTTTGTTCTTTGGCCTTTACATAGAGCGGCAGCTTGGAAGCAAGGAATTCCTTCTGTTTTATTCCATTTGCGGCGTTTTTTGCGGGGCCGTTTCGCTCGCGGTCTATCTTTTCTTTGGCTTTTACGGAGTCGTTTTGGTTGGAGCGTCAGGCGCGGTTTACGCGGTTTTATTGCTTTTCGCTGTAATCTTTCCCCGCTCGACTGTTTTTATTATGGGAATGGTTCCTGTTCCCGCGCCGATTTTGGTTGCGATTTACGCGGGAATCGCGGTTTTTGAGCAAGCGTTCGGAATGAACCAAGGCGTCGCGCACATGACTCATTTGAGCGGATTCGCGGCGGCATGGATTTATTGCCTGGCCCGCTACGGAGTGAACCCGATAAAGGTATGGAAAAACGCGTTACGGTAAAAGAAAGATTCTCCCGGGCCGGACAAAAGTTTTGGCCAACGGCAAGAAAACAAGCCTTGTCGAAAGCCGCGCCGTTTTTTGTCTTTCTATTGATTGCCATTGGGCAATTATATCCCCAAGAGGTTTCCTTCCAGCGAAAAATCCGACTGCCTTTATGGGCGGAGCTTGACGCCTACCCGGGACTTGTTGAGGCCGACAATTCCAAAAAGGGCGAAAAAAAGATTCCTCATGACGAGACAAAGTACAACAAGGGAATTTTTGACCACGCGATCGGCCAAATGAAAAAGCTGACGCCCTTTTTGTTCAACGGAATGGTCTACGGCTGGGAATTCGACTACACGCCCAGCGACAAGCTTCGCGGCGTTCCTGAATACTTTGAAGTCAAGGAAACCAGGCCTTTTGACGAGGAAAGCAAGAAAATCCGCTACGAAAAGCCCTGGTTTGACGAAAGCAAGGTTCACTGCTGGGCGGTTTTTGAGCGCGACGAGGGAATGGTTCAAAGCTGGAAGCAATGGGCTGACGTAAAGAACCCGCGCATTCTGGGTCTGGGCGGCGGAAAGGTTTCAAAGGGCTTTGAAGGAATCCAGGACGCGGCCCAAAACGCGCTAAAAGACGCCGTTCGCAATTATTATAGAAAAATATTGCGCAACAAGCCCAAGCAAATTACCGGAAGGGTCTTGATAAACAAGGTTCCGGCGATTTTAATAAATTCCGGAGAATATCAATTACAACTTGATTTTTTTCTAGAAACTGGTATAATAAAGGAGTATCAGAATTTTTAGCTTAACAGGAGGCTAACTATGAAAAAATTTCTTGGAATCATCGCAATTATGATGGCGCTGTCTATGGTCTACGCCAAGGATAAATCTGCGGATATTGACGAGGAAAGCGCGTCAATGGATACAAGCGTTCAGGTAATCGTTCCTGAAGACATCCACTCAACAAACAAGACGGCCCAAGTCCGCATCGAATACATCGCGGCTTTGGACGAAGTCCGCATCTACTACTCTTGCCTTGAAGTTTCATTCAAAGAAGGCGAGGCCCGCGAGACAATCCACGCCTGCCTTAACGACTTCCAGCTTGAGCACAACTACTACGGCTACAAGTACATGAAGCAGGACCGCCTTTCATACAAGAAAAACGCGCGCGGACTTAAGCAGGCCACTTACGCTTGCCAAGTCAAATTCCAGCGCTAACATAAACTAAAAAGAAACGCCGGGTCCGTGTGGCTTGGCGTTTCTTTAAATTTACAAGGATCATTTAATAAAATGGACATCTCAAGCGTCATTAAAAACCTCCATCCATTGGAAACAAAAGTTTTGCTCCGCTACGGCCTTAAGGACGAGCTTACTTCGGCAAAACTCCAGTCAGAGCTTGGCTACAAGGAAGGCCACGCAAACCAAGCCTTTAGCTGGCTTATGGGAAAAGAGCTTTTGGCGGAAGTCGCCAGAACTCCCCACACTTATTACGAATTGACAGACTTTGGCCGCAAGGTTCAATCTGAGGGCTTTGTAGAGGAAAAAATCGTCAGCCTCCTTCAAAAAGAGGGAGCCAAATCCATGCCCGAAATCGCGGCGGCCTTGAACATAGAAGGAAAGGACGTAGGCTCTGCCTTTGGCCCTTTGAGCAAGGAAGGCGTCTTGCAGATGAACGCCGAAAAAAAGGCCGAAGCCACAGGAAAGCCCTTGCCGCAAAGAATCACGGTCGCGAAGGCCTTGGTCCAAAAGGCGGCCGCCGCCGAGAACGCCACGCTTGACGCCAAAGACCTTAGCGAAGAGGAAAAGCAAGTGATGGCCGGCCTTACCAAAAAGCGCGGCGTGTCGGAAACTCCCTTCCGCACGATTGAGCGCGAGACGGTCGTCTACAAACTAAAGGAAGCCTTTGAAAAAGTGGCCGAAGCCCTTAAAAAGGCCGGCGTCACAGGCAACGAAATCGGAGAAATCACTCCGGCCATGCTGGCCTCGGGCGAATGGAAAAAAGGAACCTTCCGCGGCTACAACATCGGAGTTCCGCCGGCCAGAATCATTCCGGGCCGCACCAATCCTTATGTGACTTGGCTTTGAAGAGTTTGACGGCCCGCTTGTCGAGACCGAATTCTGGAACGGCGACGCCCTGTTTATGCCGCAGTTCCACGCCGCCCGCGACATCCACGACGTTTACCGCATCAAAAACCCGACGCACGCAAAGGCGATTGAAGAGCCCTATCTTAGCAACGTAAAGGCCGTCCACGAAAACGGCGGAAACAGCGGAAGCCGCGGCTGGAACTACCAGTTTGACAACGAGTTCACCCGCCGCTTGATTTTGCGAAGCCAGGGAACGGTTTTGAGCGCCCACCAGCTGCACAAGGCCAAGATTCCCGGAAAATACTTTGGAATCGCCCGCTGCTTTAGATACGACAAAGTTGACGCGACCCATCTTAGCGACTTTTACCAAACAGAGGGAATCGTTTTGGGCAACGACGTCAACTTGCGGACGCTTTTGGGCTTTTTGGAAATGTTCGCCAAGGAAATCGCGGGCGCGACGGAAGTGAAATATGTTCCGGGCTACTTCCCCTTCACCGAGCCCAGCATCGAAGTCCACATCAAGCACCCCAAGTTGGGCTGGTTTGAGCTTGGCGGCTCGGGCATCTTTAGGCCGGAAGTCACAAAGGCGATGGGAATCGACGTTCCCGTCTTGGCCTGGGGAATCGGAATCGACCGCATGGCGCTTATGGCGCTGGGCCTAAACGACTTGCGCGAGCTATTCAGCGAGGACATCGAAAGAGTCCGCCTGCGCAAGGCAAAGTTCTAATTCGCAAAAACAAAAACCGCCCCGAAAGGAGCGGTTTTTTTTCGGCCGTCGCAAAACGGCGCCGCTTTAAAAGAACAAGGCCGCTCAACAGAGCGGCCGATTTTATGGTCACCTATTCAATTATGGTGCTTACAACAGAATTATCCGCGTTGGAATAAGGCGCGGCGACGTACTTGTCGGCCTTCCAGTCGTTTTCCCACTTTTTTCCGTCAACCAAGTAGCGGAATTGGTACTCGCGGCCAGCGTCAAGGGTCAATTTTACGGAGAAAGTTCCGTCCTTGCCCTTCTTTAAGGGATTTTCTTTGCTGCTCCAGCTGTTGAAGTCGCCGGCGAGGTTGATTGTTTCAGCGCCCTGGGCGGCTTCTGGCGCTACCGTAAAAGTAACCGTACACTTTTTTTTATCTTTTGAAAAGGTCTTTTTTAAAGGCATCGCATGTCCCCTTGAAATATTTGATAAACTAGTATAATATATATTTTAAAGTTGTTCAAGTCTTTTAAAAGAAATTTGAACGATTGGGCTTGCCGCTCGGCTTGCCCTTCTAAAAAAAAGGCGGACGCGCTCGCCACATGCCCGCCTAAAAAATCTTCATCTTTAGGAGCAGAATAATGACAGAAGAGCGTTATTTGTTCACTTCGGAGTCTGTAAGCGAAGGACACCCGGACAAGGTGTGCGACCAGATTTCCGACGCAGTGTTGGACGCTTGTCTGGCCAAAGATCCTAACAGTCACGTTGCCTGCGAGTGCTTTACGACGACTGGAATGGTCTTAGTTGGCGGAGAAATTTCCACCAAATTCAAGGAGCTGGACATCCAAACAATCGCGCGCGACGTTGCGCGCAAAATCGGCTACACAAACGCCGATTACGGCCTGGACGCGGATTCGATGGCGGTTTTGAACACCGTTCACGCGCAGTCGCCCGACATCAACCAAGGCGTTGTTGGAACGGGATTGGCCGAATACAAGGGCCAGCAGGGCGCCGGAGACCAAGGAATGATGTTCGGCTTTGCCTGCAACGAAACGCCGGAGCTTATGCCCGCGCCCGTAATGTACGCCCACAAGCTTTTGCGCGCCGCCTCAAAGGCCCGCCATTCAAAGAAAATCGAATGGATGCGCCCGGACGCCAAAGCCCAGGTCACGCTGGAATACGAAGGCCACAAGCCCGTTCACATTGACACGGTTGTCCTTTCGCACCAGCACAATCCCGGAGTAAAATACAAGACAATCAAAGACGACTTGATCGAACAAATCATCAAGCCCGTTTTGGAGCCGACAGGCCTTTTGGACAAAAAGACCAAGTACTTCATAAACCCCACCGGCCAGTTCATCGTTGGCGGCCCGCACGGAGATTCCGGCTTGACAGGCCGAAAAATCATCGTTGACACTTACGGCGGAATGGGCCGTCACGGCGGCGGAGCCTTTAGCGGAAAGGACCCCTCAAAGGTTGACCGCTCGGCCGCCTACATGGCGCGCTACATCGCAAAGAACATCGTGGCCGCCGGCCTTGCCGACCGCGCCGAGGTGGAGCTTGCCTACGCGATTGGCGTTCCCTTCCCGGTTTCTATTATGGTTGACACTTTTGGAACTGGAAAAGTTCCCGACTCGGAAATTTCAAAGGCCGTATCAAAGGTCTTTGACTGCAGCCCGGCGGGAATCATCAAGACGCTGGACCTTAAAAAGCCGGTTTATTCTCCGACAGCCTCTTACGGCCACTTTGGCCGCAAGGAATTCAGCTGGGAAAAGACCGACAAAAAAGAGGCGCTTAAAAAGGCGCTGTAATCGGTTGAAAGGCCAAAAAGCGGGGCGGCTGCCCCGCTTTTTTTTATCGCGACCCGAGAGGTTCGCAAGACCTTAAAGGGCGGCTTTTTTTATCGCGCGGCATTGGTCGCAATGACCTTTGTCACATAAACCTCAATGCCGTCCACAGGATTGTATCCGTTCTCGCTGTCTTGGACAAAAATCTGAATCGAGCCAAAATAATTGTCAGTGATGGCGACTTCCGTGGCTGGATTGGTTGAGTAATCCAAATACTTTCCGTAATTGGTTCCAAACTTTGTCTGCATAATCGTATTCGCCGCTATGGGCGCGTTCACGGAAATTCTTCCCTGCGGATGACCGCCGATTTGAATTCCAGACATGGGCTGCAAAACAAGCTCTTTTCCAGCGCCGGCGGAACAAGAAAATTCAATGTCCAAATATTTATAGCCCGACAAATCGACGGCGGCGTCCAGCGGCCAATACGCGGCGCGACCGCTTGTCGTTACTTTATATCCCGCGCCGCCTTGAGCGTCATACAAAACTTTGTCCGCCGCCTCTTGCGAACCAGCCTCCGCTTGCGAAGCCGCCGAGCGCGCGTCCTTCCACGCCATTATGATTGCCGCGACGCATTCCGGCTCCACCAAAGAGCAAGTCTTGCGGTCGATGGTGTTGGAGCCAGACCCCCACTTGTTGTCCGCGTCCCAATTTAAAAGCGGAACGGAATATTTTCCGCCAAAGCTTGCAAGATAGCTAAAACAGTCCAGCCTGTCTTGATATGTAACGACATAATCCGCTATGGGCTGATTGGTGTTCCAATCATAGGCCTTTCGACTCGCGCCGTATTCACCAATGACCACAGGAATACCATGCGAAACAAATTTTTGATTCAAGGCTTCCATGTTTGACTTGATTGAATTTTTTGTGGCGCTGTCAAAGTGATGGGAATAGTGGCCGGTGTTTCCGCCGTCAAGCGGATACCAGTGGACGGTTGCCATAAGTTTTTGGCTTGCGGAATCAACCGGAAGCATATTAAGGCCCAAGTCAAGCGCGGGTTGAAGCCCAGAGCACAGCGCTGGAACCATCACGCAACGGTTGGCGTTGTTTCCGCCGCTGGAGCGTATTACATTCAAAATCAACTGGTTGCACTCTTTTAAGAACTTGACGTTCGCCTTGCATTCGTCGCAAGAGTCGGGAGCGGGAAACCACGCGTGTCCGTGGCCGACGTTTCTTGGTTCATTCAATGTTTCAAAAATAAGATGTTCGTCATACTCGTTGTTAAAAGCCGCCGCAATTTGCTTCCATACCGCTTCCAAAAATCTCTTTGACTCCGACTCGTCGCCGCTTCTTATGTTGTAGCCCGCAAAGCGCTGCAAGGGTCTTTCAATTTCATCGCGGACGGAATGGTGTTCGTTCAAGATAACGTAATAGCCCGCGTCAATCGCCCAGTTGACAACTTGCTTTACACGCGCCATCCATTTTGGGTCAATCGTGTAGTTGACGTCCACAAGATGGTTGAACCAAGTCACGGGAATCCTTATTGTCTTATAACCGTTTTGAATTCCTGTCTTTATGATTTGTTCAGTTGTCAAAACTTCTCCCCAAGCGGTTTCGGCGCCAAGGCCATAGTTGCACGGATAATTTCCGTCGCACAATCGATAGTCAAGACTGTTTCCAAGATTCCAGCCGCATTCCATTTTTTGGGCTATGTCAAGCGCGGAAAGGCTTGCGTTCAATGTGACATTAGGACGCGACTGAACTTGCGGTTGTTCCTTCGGCTGTCCCTGAGGGCCGCCCGAAGAATTGGAGCACGAAAAAAAGATCGCGCCCAAAAGCAAAAGAGTTGTGATTGCGAATAAATTTGTCTTTTTCATGACGCCAATTTTACATTCCTTTCTTTTATATGTATTGGGAGTTTGACTCCTTTTTTGCGCGGCAAAAATTAGGAGTAAAACTCCATTCAAAAAAATAATTTTTTCCCATACAATCCATCAAAACAAAACTTACATGGAGGATTCTATGAAAAAATTATTCGCGTTGGCCATTGCCGCGCTTGCCCTTGCGCTCAGTTCCTGCAGCAACAGTTCCGACGGAGGCGGCGGCATGACCAGTCTTGGCTACACGCTTGAACAAGGTGTAGTCGCAAAGGCAGATAAAAACGAAGCGGCGACATGGCCTACCGCAACATTCGCAGACAGAAAAGGAATTCGCGACGGAATGAACAGCAAGACAAAAAGCGATTATTTAAAGATGACCTTAACAGAAGCGGCGCTAAAAAATTGGCTCGTTAAAAGCATAAAGAAAAGCGAAGACGACGCAAACCAAATTGTCGCCAGCGTTAAAAGCGTCGGAAATTACGCACTCCTTCTTGACGACCCCACAGACAATTCAAAAGCTTGGTGGTTTTATATTCTAAAAGAATAAAGAACGGGAGTTTCGCTCCCTATAATTTATCGGCGATTTGCGCTATGATGGCGGCGATGAAAAGGCATTTTCTTTTTTTCGCCGCCGCATTTTTTTTGGCGGCAAAGGCGACATCGCAAAGCTTGCCGCAAGAAATTTTAAGCGAGACCCAAGCTGTTTACGAATGGACGCAATCCGACGACGGCCAGTGGATTTTTGCCAACGCGGAGAGCGCCGCCGACGGAAAGAACCGCTTGTATTCTTTTGAAAAATCTACCGGCAAGACGAGAATCTTGTTCGAGCCGTTCCCCGACACAAGAGCGCGCTTTGTTTACGGGATGCATTTTTGGCCAAAGACGCAAAAACTTTACTTTATGGTTCACTGCGGAGACTACAAAGCCCACGGAAGCGGAAACCTGTTTTTGCATGAAGGCCTTCACACCGCGCAAATGGACGGCGAGCGAAAATATTCGGCGGACGGCGTTTGGCGGCACAGCGCTTTGGAGGGCTGGCTTTTTCAAGACCTTTGGACGGCCTACATTCAAAGCCCCGCGCGTCCCGACTGCGACGTTTTTTTGAACGCGCTTTACACATTCGCGGACCCGGGAGCAAATCCGATTTTCGCGCTTCAAAAAGACGACGGCGCCTTTGTCTACGGGGCCGAGGCGCTTGAATGGCTTTTGGAAAGCGGCAGGGCTGAGGATTTTTTGAACCAAGCGGACAAGGTTTCGATCGTTCCTCTTGAAAAATATTTGTTCCGCCGCGACAAGGACGGAAAAGCCTTAAAAGAAAGCGCCGTGACAATACGGGAGCGCGACAAAGACAACGCAATGAACATTGGAATGATTTGGACCGAGACGACATTCGCCGAGGCCAACGAAAGCCTTTACTGCGTCTTGATGAAAGGCTCGATAAAAAAAGAGGACGGCTCGCAAGCGAAATGGACTTGGGACTATTCGCTCGTTTTTGAAATCAAGGACGACAAAAACGGACTTCGCTTTTTTATCCCGGAAGCGCTAAAAGAAATTTACGCCGTCACATATTCCTTTAACAGCAGCGACCCGTTTCCAATAGAAGGAACAAAGGGCGGCCTTTTAATTCGCGACGCGGACAAAAAGACAAAATGGCTTTACGACGGAATCAATGTCGCGCAGGCCTCAAAGGGGCTTTTCAATTTTGCGCGCATGGGCGGCGACTCCGCGGCGGCCTGGCTTATAAGAATATGCGCGGGCCTTGTTTTTGTCATTTTGCTTTTGCTGCTTTTGTTTTACGAATTTTTAAAAGGCCGCTTTTCCGTTTCTTGGCAAAGAAGAATCGCCTTTCAAATCCAAGAGGAGGAACGGGGAAAAATTTCCCGCGACATCCACGACTCAATCGTGCAGGACATCCGAGCGATTCGCATCGAGGCGGAAATGCTAAAAGTCCAAGAAGGGCAAGAGCAAAAGCAAAAGGACTTGTCCGAAAAAATCACGGACTGCATAGTAAAGATGCGGAACATTTGCTACGGCTTGGAGCCTGCGGAATTTTCGCTTCCGTCGCCCAATCCCGGAAAAATAAATTTGCTTTCGATTCTAAAATCCCTGGGCGAGCAGTTTGAGGCCAAGTCAAAAATCAAATGCTCGCTGAACGCGGCGCAAGGCCTTGAAGAAATTCTTGTGGAAAAAGAAAAGTGCCAATGCCTTGTAAGAATCGTCCAAGAGGCGTTTGCCAACATCGAAAAACATTCCTACGCGACCGAGGCGCAAATTTTGGCGCGGACGGAAAACCAGCAGGACAAAAACATTTTGACGCTTTTTATAATAGACAACGGCCGCGGCTGCGACTTGGACAAGGCCAGGTCCGGCGCCAACTGGCGGACTCATTTTGGCCTTAGGCAAATGCAGGAACGCGCCAAGACAATCGGAGCGGCAATAAGCTTCCGTTCCGCCCCAGACGACGGAATGCAAATCAAAATCAGCGTGGAGATTTAAAAAATGAAGACGCTTTACATTGTGGACGACCACAAAATGATGCAAAAGGGCGTGAAGGATTATTTGGAAGAGAACACCGACTGGCGCGTTCCAAAAACCTTTTCCCAAAGCCAAGAATGCTTAAAAGCCCTAAAAGACGCCGGCGGCCGCAATGAGCTTCCGCAAATCGTAATCGTTGACGTCCAGCTTTTAAACGAAAGCGGCCTTGAATTGGCCCAGACAATCGCGCGCGATTTTCCCAGCGTCCAATGCGTAATGTATTCAATGTATGACACGACAGGTTTTGTGCTTCAGGCAAGGGATTCGGGAGCGTCGGGATACATCTCCAAGGTTGCCAAGGAAGAAGAGCTTGCACACTGTCTGGAAGTCGTTCAGAATGGCGGCACATATCTTGAGCAGTACATGCTTGATGCACAGAACAAGATTGATTCCATTGTGTCAATTCTTTCCAAGCAGGAGCGCAATATTTTTGAGGCACTTCTTCAGGAAAAAACTAACAAGCAGATATGTGATGAGCTTTACATATCATCCCGCACAGTAGAGAACTACACAAGCCGGCTCTATTCAAAAATTGGCGTAAAGAACAGGGAAGAACTGATAGAAAAATTCAAATGAGATAAAAAAAGGCATCCTCCATCAAAGGAAGATGCCTGTACCTGTATTTAA
>CADCBK010000049.1 GCA_902799665.1 uncultured Spirochaetaceae bacterium
GTCGCATATTTTCCTACATAAAGGCCGCCGCCAAAGCCGTCCCAATCTACGCCTGTGGTCGTCACGCGATTTTCCTTTATGACGGCGCTTCCGCATATTTCAGCCTCGATGGCGCTTGTGTTTTCGCTTTCAACAAAGAGGCCGCCGCCAAACTGCTTGGCCGTGTTTCCGCTTATCTCGCCGCCTTTCATCAAAAGCTTACCGGCTACGGAAACTCCTCCGCCGCGCTCGTCCGCCTCGTTTCCGGTAATCCAGACGCCGCTGTCTATCGTAAGGTCAGATCCGCTAATCGCGCAGATTCCGCCGCCCCTGGAGCCAGAGCCGGCCTTTCCGCCGGTGATTTTTATGTTCTTTAATGTGACGGGAACGTTGGACTCTATCGCAAAGACGGAGCCGCTTCCGCTTCCCTTTAGGGCGCTCTTGGGCTTTTTGCTTTCGTCATCAAGGCCGTCCAAGCCCTCTATCGTTACCGAGCGGGCGTTGGCGTCCTTCATCGCGGAAAGGGTCGCGTTTCCTTCCACTTCGCCCGACACAAAAATCTTAAAATCCTTGGAGCCGCTTCCGGCCGACAGGATTTTCTCGAAGGCGGCCTGCAGGTGCTCAAGCGGACTGTAGGCGCTTCCGCTGTTTGTGTCGCTGGCCGTGACCGAAGGGTTTCCTTTTAATGCGGCGGGAATTCCGACATAGATGCGGTCGCCGGTCGCGCCTTGTATCAGGTCGTTGCCAACATTAAAGGCGCCGTCCGCAGTAATCGCGGCCTCGCCGGTTTCCGACACCCAAGAGTTTGTCGTCAAGCCGTTTAGGACCGTCACAACTTGGACGCTCTCGTATACCGACACTCCGTTTGAGTCCCTGAAAAAAATCGCGAGCCTGTGGTTTCCGACAGGAACGTCCGAGGCCTTTATGCATGAGGGGCTGGCAGTGGGGCTTTCCACAGTCAAGGCCGGAAGGCCCGCGGGGTCCTCCCAGCTGGCGGAGACGGAAAACGCGTTTCCCGAATAGTTTACAGTAAGCGCGACGTCTCCTGTTGAAGCGGTTCCAGCGGCCGCGTCAGTGTATGGGGTCAGCGTGAATACGCGCGAAAGGACGCTGTTGGACACGGTCACTTCCATCTGGAAGCTGTCGGACATTATGATTTTTTTGTCGCCTGAAACGCTCCTGATTCCGCAGACAATGTTCCATGTCTTTCCTATGGCAAGCGGCATCTCAAAATTTCTTGATGTGGGGGAATCAAAGCTTCCGTTGACCACGCTTCCGTCTTCCTTTGCCGTGGCCGTCGCGAAAAACTCAAGGCCGCTGGTAACCGTGACGTCTGGCCGCGCGGATTTTGAAAGGCCCTCGACGCCTTCTTCCGGCGCGCCAAAGCCAAGGCCTTCCAAAGCCTTTGCGTATGAAGCCGGGAGAGCGCCCGGCGCTTGGACGCTTCCCTTAAAGGTTGCGTATTGAATTTCTGGGGCGGCCGCGCTTCCGCCAGCGGGAGCCGCTGGAGAAGAAGCCTCGCTTTGGCTCGGCGCGTATCCGGACGAGTCAGAAGAATTGTCGCATGAAAAAAAGGCCGTCAAAGAGAAAAGCGCCGCGGCAAGAAAAAGGCTTTTTGAAAGCGCTTTTGACATATTAGCCGCGCGCAGACCCAAGCTAGCCACTTGCATTGTTTCATAAAATTTTCCCATAAACGTCTCCGCTCCCTTACCCTAGATAAAAAAAAATGAAAAAAACAACAGCCAATCCTAATAATTATACTATTAAAGTGACTAAAAATCAAGAAATTTGCAAAAAAACAAAAAACATTATATAATGTAAAAGTGCCCCAAAATTTACGCGAAAAAGCAAAGCTTCTCGTCCTTGCGATTTTAGCGCTCTTTTCGCTCGCGCTATTTTCATGCCAAAGCGCCAAAAGGCCGCGCTCAAAAAACTTGCGCCTTCTTTTTGCCGGCGACATAATGGCCCACACGCAAAACTTTGCGATGAAAGACTACAGCCTGATTTGGGACGACATCCGCGAGCAGGTGGAAGCGGCGGACTTTTCCTTTGCCAACCTTGAGGCTCCGGTGGACAAGTCCAAGCCTTTTGAAAGCTACCCCACCTTCAACATGCAGCCCTCCTACCCGGCCGCCGCGCTTGACGCGGGCTTTAACCTAATATCGCTTGCCAACAACCATTCCAACGACCAGGGCTCAGCGGGCATAAAGGCCACCGCGCTTTGGGCCGCGCAAATTGAAGGACGGGCGCAAACAAAAAGCGAAGGCAAGCCCCAAACGCGGGCGCGGCCCGTCTTCTTTAGCGGCATAACGGAGGGCGGCCAAATGTCCTTCCGACAATTCCACTGGCATGAATATAAAATAGCCTTTATCGCCGTCACCGAGCTTTTGAACACTTGGAAAAACTACGAGGAAATAAACTACGTTCCGCCGACCAAAAAGGGCCGCGCCGCCTTTGTCCAAAAAATCGCGGGAATGAAAGCCGCGCTGGAGCCAGACCTTTTTATCGTAAGCGTCCACACCAGCGAAGAGGAATACGTTTTGACGGTCCTGCCCGAAGTCCAAAAGTTTTACAAAGACCTTTTGGCCGCCGGCGCGGACATCGTCGTTTCAAACCATCCGCACGTGATCCGGCCAGTTGAGCTTTTGGGGCAAAAGGCCGACAAAAAAATCCGCAAGGCGATAATATACGCAAACGGCAACACGATATCAGGCCAGCGCAGGCTTTTGAATTACGAGGAGCCAGGCCAGATTTGGAACTACACCGGCGACGGCCGCCTTTTTGAGATGGAGCTTGCTATTGATGAAAAGGGCTTTTTCGCGCTAAACTACAAGACAACTTTTATTACCGCATTCACTCCGCAGGGGGAACGGAGTCCTGTCATCAAACGGCTTGACGAAAATTTCATAAAAACCCTTTCGGAAAACGGGCAAAAAAAAGACTCAAAATACTACCAGGCGCGCTTGGACGCGCTGAAAAAAATTAAGGACATTTTAACATGGCAATAGACTACACAAAGCTTCCCGTATACGAGCAAAAGCAAAAAATCTTGGACTGCTTGGAGCAGCACCAAGTCATAGTCGTCCAAAGCCCGACCGGAAGCGGAAAGACGACCCAGATTCCCGTCATCTTGCGCGAGGCCGGCTACTCCCAAAACGGCGTCATCGCCGTTACCCAGCCGCGCAGAATAGCCGCGCTTAGCGTAAGCGAGTTCATCTCAAAGCAATTGGGAACGACATACCCAGGACTAGTCGGCTACAAGATGCGCTTTGAGGACAAGACCGACCTTAGCACAGAAATAAAAATAATGACCGACGGCATTCTCCTGCAGGAGATGAAGCTAGACCCGATGATGCTAAAGTATTCGGTCATCATGGTTGACGAGGCGCACGAGCGCAGCCTTAACATTGACTTTGTTCTTGGCCTTTTAAAGCGCTGCTTGGAAGTCCGCAAAGACCTAAAGGTCGTCGTGTCTTCGGCCACAATGAACGCCGAAGCTTTCTCCAACTACTTTGGCGGCTGCCCGATTGTCACGATAGAAACGCAAACATTTCCTGTGACGCTTTTGTACGATCCGCCAGCGCTTCCGGCAAGCACGCTGACCGAAGCGGCGACGGAAGCCTTGCTTTCCAAGATCGAGGACACAATCGGGCGCGTCTTGGACAACGGCGAGGACGGCGGCATTTTGATTTTCCTTCCGGGCGAAAAGGCGATTCACGATTGCGTCCGGCGCCTGGAGCACAGCTACTACGGCCGCCGCCTTTTTATCCAGCACTTGTACGGCAGGCTTCCAAAAGAGGAGCAGGAACGGATTTTCATTCCCGCGCCCAAGGGAAAGGTAAAAGTCGTAGTCTCAACAAACATCGCCGAGACTTCCGTTACGATTGACGGAATCACGACGGTAATCGACTCGGGCCTTGCAAAGCTGAACTTTTACAGCCCGCGCACTTTCACTTCAAGCCTTGTTGAGACTCCGATTTCAAAGGCCAGCTGCCAGCAGAGAAAGGGCCGCGCGGGCCGCACCGCTCCCGGAAGCTGCTACCGCCTTTATCCCCGCCGCGACTTTGAGACTCGCCAGGAATACACGACAGAAGAAATTTTCCGCACCGACCTAAGCGAGGTTGTCCTCCGCATGGCCGAGCTTGACATCAAGGACTTTGAAAACTTTGACTTTATCTCAAAGCCTTCGCTGGAAGGAATCAAGGGCGCGATGGAAACCTTGTACATGCTAAAGGCGCTCAATCCCGACAGAACCCTTAGCGACATCGGAAAGATGATGGTTTGGTTCCCGCTTTTGCCGCGAATAAGCCGCATCATCGTGGAATCGATTTTGCGCTACCCCGACATTTTGCAGGAAGCCTTGATCGCGGCGGCATTTTTGTCAACCCACTCGCCTTTTGTCCTTCCGCCCGGAGAGGAAATCGAGGCGCGCGCCGCGCACCACCGCTTTAACGACATTCAAGGCGACTTTGTGGGCTACGTAAAGCTTTACCGCATTTACGAAAAATTCCAGACAGAAGAAGAAAAAGAAAACTTTTGCCAAAAGAACTACCTTGACTACAAGGTTATGGCCGAGATTCAAAACATTTACGAGCAACTTAGCCAAATCGTAAGCGACCAAAAGATTCCGATTAGCGGAGGCGGCTCTTACGACGACTACTTGTGCTGTGTCGCCGCGGGAATGATTCAGTTTGTCGCCGTGCGCGAAGGCCGCGAAAACTTTAGAACTCTTACCGCCGACCACATCTCCATCCATCCCGGATCTTCTCTTTTTAGAACCGATCCCTTGTACATCGTGGCCGGAGAGATTGTCCGCACAAGCCGAATGTTCGCGATGAGCGTTTCTCCTCTTACCAAAAAGCTTATAAACAAAATCGACCCCGACTTGGAGGCCCGCCTTGAGGCCGCCCGCAAAAAGAAAGGCGACCGAGACGACAGCCGCGACGCGCGAAACGGCAAGCAAGACCGAGACGCGCGCGGACCAAAAGGCGTTCAAAGCCCAAGAGGAGCGGGCGCGGACAAAAACGGCTCGCAAGCCCAAAAAGACGCGGCCGCTTGGACGCTGGGCAAATCATCCTTTGCCACTCAAAAAGTCAAGGGCAAAAAGGTTGCCCTCCTTCCTTGGCGCGAACTGCAATCCGCAGTCGAGCCTTTTGACATGCAAGCGCTAGAAGCCCGTTCGACCGGCCTCCGCGGCCGCGTCTTGATGGACGGCGGCTACAAGCTTATGGACGGAGAAAAGCTTGTCTCTATCGTAAAGGCGGCCAAGCTTTTTGGCTTTGCGCCGGTTGACGAAAAGAACTTTGACAGAAAATTTTCGGCCAAGCTTGCAGGCCAGGACGGCTCGCAAGACCAAAAAGCGGCGGCCGAACTATGCCAGCGCTTAAAGTGGGTTCTAAAGCCCGCGCAAGCCAAGGCAAAAAGCCGCGAGATGGGTTTTGTCGCCCTTTACACAGACCAAAAAGGCTCTTACTGGTTCAAGGTTTCGCGCGGCTTTTCAACCGCCATCGCGGAGAGCGTCGCAAGCCTGGAATTTTTGGCCAGCGATCCGGCCGCCTCTTTGACCGACGGGCAAAAGCGCGAGGCCGGCGCCGTCTACGCAAAGCTGCGTGCGTTTTATGAATAGGAAAATATTCTGACAAAACGGAACTATATAAATTAACATAAGGAAGGCAAGCAAATGAGAATGAATTTTGAAGAAATAAAAAAAAACAAGGACTATGAATATGACTTTATTTTTTCTGATGACCTTAACCATCCAGCAAGAAAAGAGATTTTAACCATAAATGTAAAAGACGTTGCCGAAAAATTAGACGCGGGAATCGCGTTTGAATTGTTAAAAGAGTCATACGAGAAAATCTTAAAATCGACAGTTCTTGATTTTTTAACTAATTTAGGAGAAATTGACGAATATGAATACAACCGTAAAACTTACGGTTTCATCGAAGAAACATATGGCGCATTCGCTTTTTTCTATCAGCGCAAGAACAACAAAAAACAAACATTGAAGTTTAAGACGGGAGAAAGTTTGACCATAAACGAAAACGGTTTTTCAATAAATCTAACGCTTCCTTGTTACCCCGTTTTTTGGAAAAAAAATGACAACAACTCATACTCAGAAGGAATAGAGACAAACTCCAACGAAAAGTTTTTCATAACAGAGATATCTAAAAAAGAAAATGATTATTGGAAATTAGAAATTATTGAAATAGATGCAGAGACCTCAAGATTATATGGGCGCTTTAAGTTTTTCGTGAAAGAAGGCGACACGCTGACATTTAAATACTATGACAATGAAATGTACAGCGTGAATGCGACTGTTTTTAAAATAAACTACAATGAAATTGAATTGTCATTTGACAGCGTAATTTCAAAACCCATCGAAGCATACAAATTGAAAGAGACCTACTAGCGCTTTCTTGCCGTCCTGCCGCTCCCGCGGACTGTCATTTTTCCTCTTCTTCTTCAATGCCCAAAAGCTTCATCGCGCGCTTTTGGAGCGAGCCCATTTTTTTGTCGTCGGCAATCGCGCGGACTTTTGGCTCGCAGGAAGAGAATTTTCCGGCTGTGTACATGTCCATGCCGATTGAGCGGGTATCCTTGTCTTGGCTGGAAAGGTAGGCCGCGCAGGCGCCGCTAAAGGCCGAGTCGGAATATTTTGTCAAAAGCTTTCCAACGTCGCGCCTCATTGGCTTTTTTGTGTCGTCGGCGGCCAAGGCTTCGGCCCACTTGGCTATTTCGGAGCGGCCTGCCTTTCCGTATTTCAAAAGCGCTTCCGTCGCCTGCTTTTTTACGGCGTCGCTTGTCTTTTTGTCGGTGATTTGGCCGACCAAAAATTTGTCGGCCTCCGCGTCCTCGTAGCCGGCAAGCTTTTCATAGGCCTTTTTCTTTACGGCGGCTTCCGGGTCGTTCTTCGCGCGGTATACCAAGTAGGGAACGGCTTCCTTAAGCTTCATGCCGGCCGCCGCGTCAATCGCGTCAAGGCGAACCTTGTACTGCGAGTCCTTTATCGCTTGGACAACCAAGTCCTTGGCTTCCTTTGTGTCAAAGTTAGAAATTCCCTTTAAGACGTAGCAGCGCATGTTGGGGTCTGGCTCTTCAAAAAGCTTTAGCAAAACGGGAATCGACTCGGGCTTTTTCATCGCGCCAATCGCTTCGGCGGCGTAGCAGCGCACAAAGGCGTTCTCTCCGTCGTCTTTCGCTATCTCGACAAGCGCGTCCCAAGTCTGGACGGCCTTTATTTTTCCAAGCACTTTCATAAGCGCCTGGCGTTGCGGCGTGGTCAAATCAGCGCGGTCCAGGTAGTCAACCAAGTATTCGGCCTCGCGCTCGCCGCCGATTTCTCCAAGCGTCGTAAGCGCGGGACTAAAATAGTTTTCGTTTTCGCTTTCCAAAAGCGCCACGACGGCTGGAACCGCGGCCTTGGTCTTTACGGTGGCCGTGTACTTGAACACTTTTTCTACGGTTGAGTTCCGCTCCTCGTATGGGTCATTCAAAATCGTGACGGCATAGTCTTCAAGGCAAGGGTCCTCCAGCTTTGTAAAGTAGTCCAAAATTTTTTCGCGGACCGCGGGGCTTTTTGTCGTTTGGAACAAGTCGTAAAGCTCGTCGGAATACCTTGGGTCGTCGTTGTCAATCAATTTTTGAACCAGCTCGCTAAGCTCCGAGTCGATTCCAAATTTTATCGTCTCGCGATTTTTTTCTTTTGTGTCGGCCTCGTCCTTTTCTTCGGCGGCTTTGGCCTTTTGGCTGTCGGGCGCTTTTGGCCTTTTGGCCGCGGGAACCTCGCTCACGCCGGCAAGCTCAATTTTTGGCTTGTCTTCCTTTTCTTCAGGAACAGCCTTAGCCGGAGCGGCCTGCTCTGGAGCTGCGTCAACTACCGGAGCCTCTTCCGCTCCGCCCAAAAACTTTTGGCCGGTCGCTTCCATGACGGACTGGCTTTCTTGCAAGTCCGGAGCCGCAACCGTTCCCTCTTGAGAAAATGAGAATGCCAAAAATGCCGTCAACGCAAAGGCAAAAAGCGCTTGTTTTTTCATAGCCTTATTTTACCTCACCGCGGGTAAATCTGTCTAGGAAGTTTCTCCTATACTCTTCAAACCTTCCTTCTTCTATAGAGTTACGGATTTTTTTGACCAAAGAATGCAAAAAATAAAGGTTGTGGTAGCTGGAAAGCATCGAAGAAAGGATTTCTTGGCTTTTAAACATATGGCGGAGGTACGCGCGGCTGTAGTTTTTGCAAACCTTGCAGCCGCACTCCGGGTCGATCGGGCCAAAGTCATGGGTAAAGCGCTCTTGCTTTATGCTTAGCATTCCGTCGTGGGTAAAATAGCTTCCGTTCCTCGCGTTTCTTGTGGGAAGAACGCAGTCAAACATGTCGATTCCGTCGGCCACCGCCTCAAAAATGTATTCTGGCGTTCCGATTCCCATGACATACTTGGGCTTTTCCTCCGGCAAATACTGAACGGTGTATTGCAAGTAGCGGGCAAAGACGTCGCCCGGCTCGCCTACGCTTAAGCCGCCGATGGCGATTCCCGGCAAATCCAAGCTTGAAACAAATTCCGCGCTTTGCTTTCGCAAGTCCTCAAAAAAGTTTCCCTGCACAATCGGAAAAAGGATTCCCTTGTAGCCCTCCTCTTCCTGGACTTTTTTCCATTCGGCGACGGCGCGCTCAAGCCAGCGGCTTGTTGTTCCAAGCGCGCTCTCGGCTTCCTTGCGCTCAACGCCATAGGCCGCGCAAACGTCCAGCTGCATTTGTATGTCGGAGTTAAAGTCGGCTTGCGTGCGGACGACGCTTTCGGGCGTGAACAAGTGGTAGGAGCCGTCGACCGTGCTTTGGAAGCGGACGCCCTCCTCCATAATTTTTCTGATTTTAGAAAGGCTAAAGACTTGAAAGCCGCCTGAGTCGGTCAAAAAATTCCGCTTCCAGCCTGTAAAGCCATGCAAGCCGCCGGCCTCGCGAACAAGCCGGCTTCCGGGACGCAAGTACATGTGGTAAGTGTTGGCCAAAATTATTTCAAAGCCGATTTCCTCAAGGTCGTCCTTGCTCACGGCCTTTACAGAGCCGTTGGTTCCAACCGGCATAAAGACCGGCGTTTGCACAGTTCCGTGCGGCAAAGAAAGCTCGCCCGTTCTGGCGCGCGACAAAGAGGATTTTGCCTTAATCTTAAAAATAGAATTCATATTTCCACCCAAATCAAGTCCGCGAGTATTTTAGCAAGACAACGCTAATCACGATAAAAAGAACTACAGGAAACCAGGCGCCCATCAAAGGCGGAAGCATTCCAAACTTTGCCATCAGCATAGAAATCATTTGCGTGATGTAAAACAAAACCGCCATGCCCAAAGAAAGAGTCAAGCTTATTACAAAAACGTTCCGCTGGCTTTTTCCCGAAATGCCGATTGACAAAAAGGCCACAATCAAAACGACAAAAGGAAACGCAAACTTGTTGTAGTACTGGCTTAGGCTTTCGGCAAACGGAAGGCCGGCCTTTTGCAGGCGCTTGATGTAGGCTCGGCTTTCGGCGACAGTGGCCGACTCGACAGAGACGGTGTTGTTTCTAAACGTTTCGGGCGGCTCGGTCAATTCCATTTGGTCAACGGTGTTCACCGAGCCGCTTTTAAGCTCGCCGCCGGAGTAAAGGTATTCAATGCCGTTTTCGGTAAGCCAATGGCCGTTTTCGGCGCTCCAAATGGCCAGCGGGGCGTATATTATCGACTTAAGGCTGCGGTTTTCGTCGCGCGAAACAACGTAAAGCCTGTGCAGGCGTTGGCTTTCGTCGTCATAGTATTCGGCCTTGTAAATCTTCTCTCCGTTTCCCGACATTATCACAATGTGGTCGTTGCTCTTGTTTTTTTGCTCCCTAAGGGCGGCCGACTTTAAGTCCTCGTATTTTACGCTGGTCTTTACCACCACCCTGTCCTGAAAGAAAAAGAGCGCGACGGACAAGAGCGCCGACAAGGCGATCAGGGGAAAAGAAAACTTAATCAACGACACGCCCGAAGCGAAAAGCGCCGTCAGCTCGTTCCTAGAATACAAGGCGCTCAGCATAAAGCAGGAGGCGAACAAGACGCTCATCGGAAGCGCCCAGGTGAATGTTTTTGGAAGGAAGTTCAGCATGATGCTTCCGACAACGGCGGGCGGAACCATGTTGAAAATGTACTTCCAAATGTTCATCATAAGGTCAACCAATTCCAAAATAAAGGCAAAGGTTATCATCGAGCAAATAAAAAGAGGAAAGAAGAGGCGGTAAACATAAAGGACAAGCTTCATTTTTTCCTCGCTCCTAAATAAAACAAAACCGCGGCAACGCCGACCGTTACGTTTGGCAGCCACATCAAGAAAAATCCGTTCCAGCCGTTCCTATAGCCCAACTGAATGCCGACAGTCATCATCGCCCAATACAAGAACGAAATGAAAATGCCGACGACCAGGCCGATTGTCTGGCCGTTGACCTTTCCAAAAAGCAGCGCCAAAGGCATCGCCAAAAAAGCGAAAAAGAGCGAGCCGAACGGAAGCGAAAATTTCTTGTTGAATTCCAAAACGTTCATGTTTATCTCGCGCGGGTCTCGGCCCGGCTCTTTTCTCATCTCGCGGATTTTCTTTCCCAAGTCAAAGCTGGTCAGTTCCGCCGGCGAAAGGCGCCTGTCAAAGCTAAAGACTGTGCTTTCAAAAAGATGCAGGGACATGGTCTTTGACTTAAGCAAATCAAAATTCGCGGGCTGCCGCTTGTCCAAGACGATGACTGTCGCGTCGTTCATGTCAAAGCGCATGCTGACGCCCTTGTAGGCGCCAGAATCGACATGGGTCTTTCCGGCGATGATAAAGCGCTGGTTTCCCGACTCGTCGTAGTCAAACAAAATCAAGTCGCTCACGTCCTTGTCGGCGACGTTTCCAAAAACCACGCTGGTCTCGTTAAGGCGCTTTACGCTCTGAGCCTCCACTTCCATAGTTGGATTTGAGGCGATTGATTTTCTAAGCTGCTCGCGGGTCTTGGACGTTCCAAGCGGCAGCAAATAGTCGTTGACGAAAAAAGAGAAGATAGAGATGATGACGCCCAAAACGGCGATTGGCTTTAGCAAGAGCTTTCGCAAATTGCAGCCCGAAGCCTTGAAAATCAAAATCTCGTTGTCGGTGTTCATCCTTCCCAAGCACATCAAAAAGCCTGTCAGCGTGGCAAAGGGAGCGGACTGCGCGATTACAAACGGAAGCGAATAGAACATCAGCTTCATCGCGTCCGATATCGGAATGCGCTTTCCCAAAAGCTGCTTCATAAAAAGCATGATTTGGTTCACAAAGAAAATCAAGAAGAAAAAAAGATACATCACAAAAAAATAGACCAAAAGCTGCTTAATGACATATCTTGTAAGCTTGTAGTCTTTGTGGGTCCGCCTGTAGTATTTTAGGCCAATCCACTTTCGCTTGGCTTTCGCCCGATACAACAAGGCCTTGTCTATGGCCAAGCGGACTTTTTTATATTTGAGAATTTTTGAACAAAGATTGCGCCAAAGGCTTTTTAGCCAAGCCTTGGCTTTTTGGACTACGCGATCTTTTTGTTCGCTCGCGAATTCTAGTATGTCCATTATTTTCCTGTGGAGCCAAAGCCGCCCGAACCGCGCTCGGTTTGGTCTAATTCCTCCACGGAAGAGAATCGCGCCCTGGTTACAGGAGCGGCGACGATTTGAGCGATTCTGTCACCCTTGTTCACTGTGAACGTTTCGTTGCCAAGATTTGCAAGAATCACCTTAAGCTCGCCGCGGTAATCGCTGTCGATTGTTCCGGGCGAGTTCAATACGGTGACTCCGTTTTTTGCGGCCAAGCCGGAGCGAGGCCGCACTTGAATTTCATATCCGTCAGGAATGGCGAAAAAGAGGCCGGTTCCAATCAAAGCCCTTTCTCCCGGCTTTAATTCCACAGGAGAGCCGACAAGCGCGCAAACGTCGGCGCCCGCCGCTCCAGCGGTCTTGTATTCGGGAATCACGGCTCCTTCCAAAGCCTTGACTTTGATTGAAACTTCGCCCATCTTGCGCCCCTATTTCTTTTGCTCGTCCAAGGCGTCGATGTAAGAAAGCTGCAAGCGGCCTCTCTGGTCGACTTCCAAGAGCTTGACGGGAATAACCTGTCCTTCCTTAAGAACGTCCGTCACCTTCTCCACTCGTCCGTGAGAGAGCTTTGAAATGTGGCAGAGGCCTTCCTTTCCGGGAAGAATCTCGATGAAGGCGCCAAAGTCCTTTATGCTCTTGACTGTTCCCTGGTAAATCGTGCCGGGCTCCGGATCTTCGGCGATGCCCTTGACAGCCTTGGCGGCTTCTTCGGCGGCCATGCCGGTCTTTCCGTAAATCGTGACTGTTCCGTCTTCGTCAGTGTTGATCGTGACGTCGTACTGCGCGCAAAGAGCCTTGATGTTCTTTCCGCCGGGTCCGATAAGGGCGCCGATTCTGTCAATCGGAATCTTTGTGGTAAGGATTTTGGGAGCGTAGGGAGAAAGCGGCGCGGGCTTGTCGATGCACTTTTCCATGATGGAAAGAATGTGCAAGCGGCCGACGCGGGCCTGTTCCAAAGCCTTCTTCATGATTTCGGTCGTAACGCCGGGAATCTTGATGTCCATCTGGAAGCCTGTGATTCCGTCCTTTGTTCCGGCAACCTTAAAGTCCATGTCGCCAAGGTGGTCTTCCTCTCCCAAGATGTCAGACAAAATCTTGTACTTTTCGTAGTGCTCGCCTTCTGTGATCAAGCCCATGGCGATTCCGGCGACCATCTTCTTAAGCGGAACGCCGGCCGCGAGCATTGACAAACAGCCGCCGCAAGTAGAGGCCTGCGATGACGAGCCGTTTGACTCAAGGATTTCAGAAACGACGCGAACCGTGTACGGGAATTCCTCTCGGCTGGGAACCATCGGCGCCAATGAGCGGCGGGCAAGGTTTCCGTGGCCGATTTCGCGGCGGCCTGTAGTGAGCTTTCCAGTCTCGCCTACTGAGTAAGGCGGGAAGTTGTAGTGCAAGATAAAGTGCTCGCTTCTTTCGCCGTCGATGTCGTCATAAGACTGCTCGTCCTGCAAGGTTCCCAAAGTGGTCACGGCCAAAGACTGGGTCTCGCCGCGGGTGAACAAGGCGCTTCCGTGCGGACGCGGCAAAACGTTCACTTCGCAAGTAATCGGGCGGATTTCGTCGCACTTTCTTCCGTCGATGCGCACTCCTTCGTCCAAAATCGCCTTGCGCAAAAGCTTGTATTGGATGTCGTCGAACAAGGCGTCAAAGAGCTTTTTCTGGGTTTCGTCCTCAAGCTGCTCGGCGTATTCGGCGGCGATTTGCTTTTTCACGGCCTTGACGGCTTCTCCGCGGGCCTGCTTTCCTGGGCGGAAGTTGGCTTCCTTTACAAGCGGAGTGGCCTTGGCTTCGATTTCGGCGGCGTTGGCCAATGTCACGTCAAGAGGCGCGAGCGGAAGCTTTTCCTTTCCGGCCTTCTTTACCAACTCTTCCTGAAGCAAGCACATGTCGGTGATGAACTTCTGCGCCTCGTTAAGGGCTCCAAGCATCACTTCCTCGCTGGCTTCGTTGGCGCCGCCTTCTACCATAGTGAAGCCGTCTTTTGTACCGGCAACTACGATTTCAAGCTGAGCCTTTTCCTGCTGCTGGAATGTTGGGTTGATAACATACTCACCCCGGAGTGTGGACGCCGTCGGCGCTCACGCAAGTCGGAACAATCTGGATTTCGCGTCCGAAAGACATTTCAAAAAGCGGGCGCATCGGGCGGTCGATAAGGCGGCTGACCAAGATTTCCTTGTCCTTGGGGCGGCCTTCGCGCTTGACAAAGCCTCCGGGGATTTTTCCGGCGGCGTAAAATTTCTCGTTGTATTCAACAGTAACGGGAACGTAGTCCATTCCTTCAACTACCGTGCTCGAAGCGCAAACGGTGGCGATTACCGCAGTTCCGGCGAATTGGGCGTAAACGCAGCCGTTGGCCTGCTTGCCGATTTTTCCGGTTTCAAGAATCAATTCCTCGTCGCCGATTTTGTAAGTTACTCTTTCTACTGACAATTCTTTTTCCTCTTTATCTTCTTTTCCGTTTTAAGGAGCGGTGCTCCAAAGATTGCTGCGCTGAAAACAACTTTTCAGCGCGACGAGTTTCAACTACTTGCGGAGGCCAAGCTCTTTGATAAGGGCGCGGTAAGCTTCCAAGTCCTTTCTCATCAAGTACTTGAGGAAGCGCTTGCGCTGGCCTACAACCTTCATCATGCTGCGCTTGGCGCTAGAGTCCTTGGGAAAACGGTTCACGTGGTCTGTAAGCTGCTGGATGCGGCTTGTCAAAAGCGCGATCTGAACCTTTGTGTTTCCTGTGTCGTTTTCATTCGCTCCAAACTTGCTTACGATTGAGCGAGACAATTCCTTTGAGAGTGCCATATTTTTCTCCTAAAAATTCGATTTGCCCCAGCGGGGCTTTTTTTCTTTTTTTTTGCCGCCGGCCGCAATTTTATTGGAATTCAATTTCTTGAATCGTTGAAGAAACTTTTTGCCCAAGCGGAAATTCCAGGCGAAGGAATTGGCCTTCCGCGCAAAAAAAGGCTGAACTTTTTTTGCCGGCAAAAACAACGCCAACCGGATGCCGTCCGGCTTTTGGCAAAACTTGCGTTGTCCTTCCGTTCGCAATCAATGACAGACTTGAATCCGACGAACTCGCCCTCCACTCCAAGCGGGAGCAATCAATGCGGTACGGAAAGCCCAAAAGCTTTTTCGCCAAAGCGAAATCGCCCTCAAGAACCGCGCCGCGAATCAAGCTTGAACTGACGCGCTTTTTGTCAAGCGTGACGTCATCCAAAACTTTCAGTTCCAAACCGTTTTGGGTCGCGTAATCAGCCAATTCGGCAACGCCGGTGTCTAAATTATGCCCGC
>CADCBK010000050.1 GCA_902799665.1 uncultured Spirochaetaceae bacterium
ACGACATAAAGGCGCGCGTCATTCGCGCGGTGGGCGAGCCTTTCGAGCGCTTCATGGAAGACGGTCTTCGGCCAGTGCGCGCGGTCCGCTTTGCCTCGCAGCTTGGCTTTAATATAGAAGAAAAAACATGGGCCGCAATTTTGCGGGAAGACATACTAAAAAAGGCGGCCGGCATTTCCTTGGAGCGCTTTAGGGACGAGTTTTGCAAAATCCTTTTGTCACCCGTTCCGTCCGTCGGCCTTAAGCTTTTGGAAGAAAGCGGCCTTCTAAAGATTTTTGTCCCGGAACTTTTGCAAGGCCGAGCCTGCGTCCAAAGCGATGAGAGGGGCTTTCACAGCTTTGACGTCTTGGACCACAACTTTTACGCCTGCGACGGAGCCGTCTTGCGCGGCGAGAGTTCGCAAGCCCAAAACGCCGCGGCCGCTTCTAAGGCTTGCGAACAGTCTGCTTCAGGAGCTTCTTTGGCTTGCGAACAATCTCCGGCAGACCGCCTCTTGATTTTGCGCCTGGCCGCGCTCTTTCACGACGTGGCAAAGCCTTCCTGCAAGCGCGTCGTTCCGGCAGAAGGCGACGGCGGCCAACAGTTTTCGTCTTCTGAACAATCTTCGTCCGGCGAAAAAATCACCTTTTACAAGCATGAAGAAATCGGTGCGAAGGAGACAAAGGCGATTCTCACCAGACTAAAGTTCTCTAACGCGCAAATCGACGCGGTTTGCCATCTTATAAAAGAGCACATGTTCAACTACGAAAGCTCTTGGTCCGACGCCGCCGTCCGCCGCTTTGTCCAGCGGGTGGGGAAGGAAAACATCGACGCTCTCTTTGACCTTCGCCTTGCCGACATTTACGGAATGAAGCGCGTCGAAGTCCGCCTGCACGACACGGCGGTTTGCGGAAAGCTTTTGGAATTGCGCTCTCGCGTCGACAAGGCTTTGCAAGAAAAAAGCGCGATGGGCCTAAAGGACTTGGCCGTTAACGGCGGCGACTTGATCGCGCTTGGAATTCCCGCCGGAAAAAAAATGGGCGCGATTTTAAAGGAACTCTTTGAGGCCGTTACCGACGACCCGGCCATGAACAGCCGCGACGCGCTTCTGGGACTAGCCAAAAATCTTTGGAATGAAAAATATTCGGGCTAGCGGGCCGCGCCAGTTTTGGTTTTGCGACAGGTTAGCCCGCCGCTCCAACTTTAGGCTTGCGGCAAATCTCCGTCCTTAAGCCGTTCCTTCCGCCAAAACCAAAACCGTTCTGGCCGAAAGGACGATGACTACAGAAAGAATCACGCAAATAATATAGAAAACCAATGTGATTATTTTTTTCACGAAGGTGTACTTTGACAGAACTGAGTCCAACACCATGAAAACCGTTGCCAAGACCGCGGCGAACGCCAGCGTTATGGAAATGTAAATCAAGCTTTGCAAAATAAAGGCCTGGCTTTGGTCCAAGAAATTTTGCGTGTTCCCCGCGATGTACAAAAGCGCAAGCGAAATCGTCAGCATGAACGAAAAGACGGCCATGCGGAAAAAGATTTTTTGCATCAAATAGACGAAAGGCGCCAAGCGAAGCTTTGAAAGTTTTATTTGCATCTTGAATTTTATACCCCATTTTCATTATAATTTCAATATGAAAAAAAGAACGTCGTTTTTTTTGTCACTCATTATTTTGCTGGGCTTTTCTGGCTTTGTCTTTTACACAGGCTGGACTCAGTTTAAGGTTGAACCTGGCAATGTCGGAATCGTAGTTTCAAAAACCAGCGGAGTCAACTCCAATCCTGTCACGCATGACAAATTTTCTTGGTCGTGGGAATTCCTTTTGCCCACAAACGCCCGCCTTGTGGTTTTTACGCCCAAAACATTGAATTTCCAAAAAACAGTTTCTGGCCTTTTGCCTAGCGGAAGCGAATACGCCAAGGTGTTTGGCGGCCAGACAGACTTTTCATATTCATTTGCCTTTTCGATTGACGCAAAGGCCTCGCTGGAGCGAATCGCCTCGCTTTTAAAGGCGGGCGAGATTCAAAGCCAGGACGACTTGGAAAAGCTTTTGGACAGGCGGGCGGACGACTTTGCGAGCCTGGCCGCCCAAAAAATTCTTGAGGCCGCCGTTTCTGAGACGGGAACGGATTTCTCAAAGGCGCAAGGACTTTTGACTAAGGCCGTTAACGAGGCTTTGGCCGCTCAAGGCGCTTTCGCGGACATTCAGGAAGCGACGCTAAAAAAATTCTCGCTTCCAGACATCGCGCTTTACAAGAAGGCGGCCTTGGACTACGAGGATTACGCAAAGAATTTAAGCGCCGCCGCCCTCGCTTCTGCCCAAAAGGAAGCGGAGGAAAGCTCTCGCTTTAAGGCGACGATGCAAAAGATGGAAAGCCTTGGAGAGACTCTAAAAAAGTATCCGGAGCTTTCGGACATGATAAAGAATTCCGACAACATCAATAAAACTTTGCAGACGATTGACTCGATAGAGTAGCGGCTGGCACGGACAACGATTATGGAAAAAAGAGTGCGCGCCGCCCGCGGCGCGATATTCGCAGAAAACACAAAAGAGTCAATCCAAGAAAAAGCCGTCAAGCTTTTTAACGCCGTCGTTGAAAAAAACGGCGTCCAGGCTGACGACGTCGTTTCGTTGCATTGGACGCTGACCAAAGACCTTGACGCAATGAATCCCGCGACGGCCTTGCGCCTTGGAAACTCGGCGATTGAATCAAGCGGCATTCCGCTTTTTTGCTCGCAGGAAGCCTTTATCCAAGGCGGCCGGCCCAAGGTTATTAGAATGATGCTTACGGCCTACATGGACCATAAGCCCCTTCATGTTTTTTTGGACGGAGCGGAGGCCTTGCGCCCTGACATTGCCAAATGAAAATATGGATGGTTGCCCGGGAATACGCGGGCGTCGCCGAAGCCGGCGGCGTAAAGAATGTTGTCTGCTCGCTTTCGGAGGCCCTTGCGCGCCTTGGACATGACGTGGTTTGCTTTGTTCCCTTTTATGGCTGCGTCAACCCTCAATGCCTTGGAACCTTTAGGCAAAACGAGCTAAGCGCCGCGGTCGAGTCGGCGGGCGAGCGCTATTTGATTTCGTATTCGTCAGGCTTTTTAAACGGCGTGAAAATCATTTTGGTTGGCGCGCAGTGCTTTTGGGCAAAGCAAAACGTCTACACCTATTGCGCGGCCGACAGGGAGATTTTCCCGGACTGCAAAATAGGCGAGGGCTACGCCGACCAGCATCTTATGAACACCGTTTTTGAAAAAGCGATTTTGGCATACGGAGAGGAGTACTGTTCCAAAAAAGACTCTCCGCAAATAGTCCACTGCCATGACGCCTGCGCGGCCGCGCTTCCCGCGATTGTAAGCGCCTGCAAAAAGAATTCTTTTGAAAAGACAAAGTTTGTCGTGACGATTCACAACGCCGGCCCCTATTACCACCACGAGTTCAAGGACGTTGACGAGGCCGCCTTTTACACCGGCATTTCAAGGGAAGTCTTGGAAAAGGCAAAGAACGGCGAGCGGGTTGAGCCTTACTTGCTTGCAAGCCTTTACGGGCTTTTGACGACTGTCTCGCCCGATTACGCCAAGGAACTTTCCGATCCCTCAAACCCGAACACGGACGGCCTTTCTAAAATATTCGCCCAAAAAAAGATTCCCATCGTAGGCGTCACAAACGGCTTTGACTTGCCCCGCTACGAGCCGATGGACATGCAAGTTTCCCGCCTGCCTTATGAGTACAATCCCGAAAAGCTTGACCTTAATGGAAAGTACGAAACGCGCGTGTATTTCTTGCAAAAAATCGCCGGCCGCGAATCGCCCGAAATCCAAGGGCTTCCCAGAAGCGGCTATCTTGACGGAGAAGGCCGCGTCTTTTTCGCCTACCACGGCCGCCTTGTCCGCCAAAAGGGAATCTTGGTCTTGCTCGAAGCGGCGCGAAAATTCCTGAAGCTTGTTCCGGAGGCGCGCTTGATTATAAACGGCCAGGGCGAGGAAGAATTAAAGGAGATGTGCGCCGCCTTCGCCAACGAAAACCGCGGCCGCGTGGTCTTCTACTACGGATACGAAAAGGCCATGAGCCGCATGTTCACCGCGGCGGCAGACTTCGCTCTTTTGCCCAGCGACTTTGAGCCTTGCGGAACGGAAGACTTTATCGCGCAGGCTTTTGGAACGATTCCCGTGGCGCACGCGACCGGCGGCCTAAAGAAAATCATCAACGGAAAGACCGGCTTTTTGTACGAGCCCAACAGCGCCGAAAAGCTTTGCTCTGTCATGGTTGACTTGGCGCAAAAAAAGCTTAAGAACGCCAAGTGCTTTGACAAAGTAATCCGCGAGGCCGCGAAAATCTTGCGCCAAAAATACACTTGGAAAAGCGTCGCCAAGGAAGAATACGAGCGCCTTTATTGGGAATTGATGTTCGGAAAGAAATCATGAATTAAAATTTGACAAAATCATAGACTTGCGCTAAAATTACAAGTTGTTAGGAGTGAGTCTATTTTTTTGGATATTTTTTTTGCCAAAGGGCTTGACATAAAGAGTCCTTTACCGCAAAATTCGCAATTCGCAATTCGCAATTCGCAATTCGCAATTCGCAATTCGCAATTCGCAATTCGCAATTCGCAATTCGCAATTCGCAATTCGCAATTCGCAGCGTCCTCGCGCCCGCAATTAACAGTCAAGAACAAGCCCGCAATTTTTTTGCGGGCCGTTTGTTTTTCTCTCCAAAATGGCGCCAAGCCCGCATTGGCGCTGTCCATTAACAAGTAGTTTGCTTTTTAACAGGAGTTTTTGAATGAAGAAATTTTTTGTGGCCGTATTATGCTCTGCGGCCTTGGCGCTGCCGCTGCTTGCTGAAAGCCCCTTCAAGTTTTTTAGCCCGGAAGTTTCCCGGCACGAAGGCTTGGGCTTTGGCGCGTTTTTTTACAATCAATACGCCATCGGCGGCTGGCGGGACTACGCTGTCGCCGACCTTGGCTTTGGCGCCGTCGCTGAGTACACGCTGCCGCGCTTTTTGCCGATAAACATGGACTTTGGCGCCAGCATGCATTTGGACATGGGCTCCACCGTTCCAAAAAAGAATTCAACGCTTGACAGCCGCTCCGACATAAGGCTTTCTTTTGGCGGCTGGGTCAGGATTCCCTTTACGGCATGGGGGCAAAAGTTTGCTTTTCAGCCTGAGTTCGCTTGGGGAATCGACGCCAACAACGTCCGCGGAAGGAACGGCTCCAAGGCCGACGGTTGGTTCACCGACCAAATTTTTGTCTTGGCGCCCGCGCTGCGCTGGACTCCTCCAGGAGAAAAATTTGAAAAACTGGAAGTTGACTTTAGCCCGCTGTGGACCTTTGGCCCCGAGCGTCACGGAAACCTTGTCAACGAGCTTGGCTTTAGGCTAGGCATTGTCTGGCACACCGATTTGTTCTCTATGGGAAAAGGTGTTAGGACCAAGGCCGAGAAGGAGCGGGATGCCCTGCGCGCGGCCCAAGAGGCCGAGTCAAAGCGCAAAAAAGAAGAGGAAAATCGCCTAAAGGCTCAAGAAGAAGAAAGGCGCAAGCGGGAAGAAGAAGCGCGCCTGCGCGAAGAAGAAGAGCGCCGCAAGGCCGAGGAAGAAGCGCGCCTGCGCGAAGAAGAAGAGCGCCGCAAGGCCGAGGAAGAGGCCCGCCTGCGCGAAGAAGAAGAGCGCCGCAAAGCTGAGGAAGAGGCCCGCCTGCGCGAAGAAGAAGAGCGCCGCAAAGCCGAGGAAGAGGCCCGCCTGCGCGAAGAAGAAGAGGCGATGAAGCGCGAGGCCGAAGAGAAGGCTAGAGCCGAAATCGAAAAGGCCGCGGCCATCCAGGCGCAAAAAGAAGCTTACGAGCAGGCGCTTAACAAGCCCGAGTTCTTGTTGGGCGTAGACCCGGACAGCCTTAAGGACTTTACTCCCGACGGCGATGGAATCAACGACACAGTGGCCTTCAACCCGTCGGCTAGCTACCTGTCGGAGCCGGCAGAGTCGTGGACGCTGAAGATACTCGACCCGCAGGGCGGCGAGTTCAGGACATGGAGCGGAAGCGGAAACCCGCCCGCGCAAATCGTATGGGACGGAAAGAGCGAGGGCGGCGACTTGGCCTTTAGCCAGAGCGCCTACAAGGCCGTCCTGGAAGTCGTTCCGTCCGCCGCCGACAAGGAAATCCTTGGCATGGACAAAGTCCAGGCCAGCGTCGAAGGCGCGGTGGAAATCGACACGGGAATCGTAATGAAGCCCGAAGGCGAGGGCCAGTGGAGAATCACGATGACAACCTTCCGCTTTGACGCCAACGCCGCCACCTTTGACAAGCTTGACGCCGCCGGCAAGAAGGACTTGGACGAGACGCTTGAAAAGCTGGTGAAGAAATTCAATTCCGTGGAGGGCGCCCATGTGACTGTTGAAGGCTACGCCAACAACATAAGCGGAACGCGCGAGGAGAACGAAAAGGACTTGCTCCCGCTAAGCCAAAAGCGCGCCGAGGCGATCATGGAGCTTTTGGCGGAACGCGGAATCGCGCGCGAGCGCCTTTCGGCGAAGGGAATGGGCGACGCCAACCCAATCGCGAGCCGCGATGACCGCGCCAACTGGTGGAAGAACCGCCGCATCGAGTTCTTCATTGAGCGAAAGGCGGCTCCTGTAGAGGAAGCCGCGCCGCAAGAAGCCGCTAACGCGGAGGAGGCAGCTAATGAGAATGAATAGAATTAAAACCGCGCTTTGCGCTTTTACAGCGGCCCTTCTTTTTGCCGCCTGCTCAAACATGATGGAGGAGCTTAAGCCCAAGGCGTCCGGCCCCGCGCTTTTGCCGCTTTCCATAAAGGACGGGCCAAACTTTAGCGACGGCCTTGTGACAATCGTGGTGAACGGCGACGTTCCCGATAACCCAAAGCCAAAGATGACCTACAAGCTTCCCGACGGAAAAATCGTGGAACTGGAAGGAACTGTCGTGAAAAACTCCGACGGAACTTCAACCATAACATATGACATGAACCCCGTTCCCAAGGACTTGCCTGACGGCGAGATAGAGGTAACGCTGGAGGCCAAAGGCTACGCGCCGACAAAGGCCAAGGTGGACTACGTAGCGCCAAAGCCGCTTGACGTGACCGCGTCCCAGATGAAAAACCCCGACGGAATCGTCACCGTGACAATAACGGACGACATTCCCGCGACTCCGGCTCCTACCGTGACCTACCTGCTTCCTGACGGAACGCCGATGGAAGTTGAGGGAACCGTGACCGAAAACCCGGACGGAACAAAGACATTGACATTTGACCTTAACCCGATTCCGCAGGAATTGCAGGGCGGAACGCTCCCGCTTACCGTGACGGCTCCCGGCTACCATATGCCCACCGACACGACGGTGAACTATGTTCCCGAACCCAAGCTGGACCTTGACCTTAGCGGAATGCCCAACGAGCCCTACAACGGCGGCCACAGCGCAAGCGGAGAAAGCGACTACAAGCCGAAGACCTGCGACGTTTACAACGGACAGGCCGACGATTTGACCGAGCCAAAGGTTAAGACCAACTACCACGACAACGTGGACGTAAAGTACGAATACGAGGACGAGAACGGCAATAAATTCCCCGACTGGGAAGCCGTCAAGAACTACATCAAAGACCCGGCCAACCACTCAAAGCCTGTCCACGCGACCATAACCGTTACGCCCAACCCCAACTGCGGCGCCCCGGACGACTGGCCGCCAGCCACGGCGGAATGTTGGATTGTCGTGATGAAGGAACAGCTTATAAACGGCGTCAAGCTTTCGTCGGACTACGGCATGGTTGGCGTCGAGCTTACGGCGGAGGGAACGATAGACGGCCACGCCTACAGTTCCGACGACATAAACTGGAAATGGTTCGTCTCCGATGACCAAACAGGCGCCGCTACGGAAATCCCTGAAGCGGAAACGAACAAATTCACGCCGACAAGCGAATACGAAGGCAAGTGGATTTACGCTCAGGCCACGCACACATATGAGGGCCAAACGGCCACGGTGGATTCCAACCGCGTTGATGTGATGATATCCGCGTCAATCGATGTTGACATCGGAATCGTAACCTTTGACTTGCAGGCTACAAGCCTTGGCGCAAACAAATTTAAGTTTGAGGTGACCACAAACTTGCCCACACCCCTGCCCACGATTTATTGGTATGTAAACGGAGACAAGCAGGCTCAGACTGGAACGACGTTTGACCTTGACCTTGTTCCGAATGTCTATGACACCGGCTCTTATTCGGTTATGGCCATGTGCAAAAACGGCGAGCAGCTGCACAGCCAGCAGGCTGTAGTCCAAAAGAAGCAAAATACCACAGCGCCAGACCTTAGCGCTGCGACCGTCACAGACGAAAGCGCCTTCAACGCCAAAGACGGCTCTATAAGCGACCCGAGCGTAACGCCTGCGATGGAATATTCAACAGACGGTGGAACTACTTGGAAATCGGTCGCCGAAGTTGGCATTATAAACGGCCTAAGCGTTGGCCAAGACTGGCAGGCGGCGCCAATAACTGTCCTTGTCCGCTACGCGGAAACCGAGACCTCTGCCTCCAGCCCAACGTCGTCCGCGCAACTTGACATAACAAAATACACAGTAAGCGCCTCCGCCACCGACGGAACGGTCGCGACAAACTACGCAAGCGCGCCCGCCGGCGTGACTGTAACTTTGACCGCAAGCGCCGACCCGCACTGCCAGTTTGTGGCCGATTCCATAAGCGCTGCGGCAGGCGGAAATCCTGTCACGTTGGCGCAAAGCGGAACGACCGCGACCTTTACGATGCCGCAGGCAAACGTCACGGCCACGGCGGCCTTTGAGCGCGACAAGTTCGCTCTGACCTACAGCGTAAGCGGCGAGCATGGAATCATTGCCTCGGTCAAAGACTCGGCGGGCGCTGACATCGAGAGCGGCGAGCTTCTTGAATGGGGAACGGGCGTTACGATTTCGTTTAGCCCCGAGACTAATTATGTCGTTAAAACGCTTACGGTAAACGGAACTGACAAGGCATCTTCTGTGTTGAACAACAAATACGACTTTGAGATGTTGCCCGATAACACTTATATTAATGCCGAGTTCGGAAAGGCCAAGTTTGCGCTTACGCTAAACGCCGGCTCAAACGGAAGTCTGTCCGCAAGCCCCAGCGGCGACATCGAATGGGGAACCAGCGTTACGGTGACTATAAAGCCCAATGCAAATTATGTTTTGGACACGTTTACGTATGACGGAACGCCAACAACCGTTACGAACAACAAATACACCTTTACAATGCCAACCAAGGCGATTACTGTCAGCGCGACATTCAAGGAAGACCTTGTGTTTGACACAAGAGACACAGGCGTTGTCGTTGTCTACAATAAGAACAACACTGGCGCCGCCGCCTATAATTATGTGACGGCCAGCCACTGGAACGCAAACAAAACAAAATACCAAAACGCCGGATGGAAGGCGGTTGGCGTTGCCTTCTACAACTATTATGAGGGTGTTGAGCATCCAAACAGCACAAAAACACCTGGCCCGGAAAATATCGGCGACCAAAAGTGGTATATGATTGCCTTTGATAAAAAACTGTCTGAAAATGATTGGACTGAGGCTTCTAACTGGGCAAACACTTATGAAAAAGAAGGTTTGACCGGCTGGAATTTGCCCGAGATGATGTATCCGCCTGAGGTATATGATTCTAACCCTAAGCCGTCAAAAAAGATGGATCAAGTTATTACAAAGAGACTGGACACGATAAACTCCACTTTGCAAACGCTTGGCGAAACCCAAATACCTGTAGAGGTTTATTGGTCGAGGGAAATCGTGAATAACAGTCATGCGGGAAACTTTAATTTGTTAAACAATGTTTCACATGATAATCGCAGCGGCGGAAGAATAACTTGGAGTTACCCTAAGGTTTTGCTTGTTCATGTCTTGCCATAAGGCCCAATAAGGAGGTTTGTATGAACGCGATTAACTTTTATCCAACAAAAAATAAAATAAAATTCCTCGCGGCGGCGGCGATGGCCTTGGCGCTATTTGCCTTTGCCTCTTGCTCCGGCGTGGGCGGCGACGGCGGCTCTTTTGCGCAGGCCGAGCAAGCGCAGTCGCAGGCCTTGTCTGACGCATACGTCACCTTGTCGCTTTTGGACGCGGCCATTGCTGGCGGCGTGAGCGCAAACACTCAAGCCGACGCCACTAGCGTCACCTTTGGAAAATTTGACCTTGCCGGAACCAGCAACGACGCGGGCGTGGACCCTGTCTCTTGGTCTTGCGGCGACGGCGCCACGGACGCAAAGCCCCTCTTGGCCGACGCCAAAGTTCCCGTAAAAAAAGGCGCGTCCTACACGTTCACCCTGACGGCCACCGCCATCGGCGGCGCGGTTTACAGTGCTACCGACAACATTACGATACAAGCGGGCGCGAATACGCTCTCGTTCACCCTGATGCTTGTTAACTCAGGCGGCGCGGGAGCCAAGGGAAGCGCCCAGATAGAGGCTGTGATTCCGCAGGGAACGGGAGACAAAGAAGTAAAGCGCGTCACAGTCGCAGTTCACAGCGTCAGCGACTCAGGCGACATAAGCCCAAGCGCCGTGATTGCCGAAAAGGAAATTCCTCTTGCAAACGGCAAGGCCGTCTTTGATTCGGGCAGCCTTGACGCTGGCTTTTACTGCGCGGTCTTCCGCCTTTACGGAGGAAGTGACGCAAGCGCGGTCCTAAACACTTGGCGCGAATTTTTTGCCATCGCTGGCGGCGTGGCAAGCAAGGGAACCATAAATCCCTCAGGCGCCGACATTATGGACCCTGTCTACACGATAGACTACAAAAATTTGGAAGGCGGAACGCTAACCGCGCCTGGCTGTTACACGCGTCAAAAGCCTGTCACTTTAGCGGACATCTTTGCGACAAAGGACGGCCACGAGATAGAGGCTTGGTTCCTTGACAGCGCAAGGACGCAAAAGTTTTCCACTACGGCCGGCATGAGTTACGACATAAACCTTTATCCCAAGTGGCGGCCCGCGGTGATGATTTCCATTACGCAGAGCGACGAAACATTCAAGATGTCTTTTGACCAAAGCGAAAGCAGGATTGTCTTTGCAGTTGCCGCTTCGTTGGCCGCGCCAAGCTTTGTTTGGAAGCTTGACGGAGCGGTTCAGTCCGCGACATCAAACACTTTTGAGCTGGCCGCTTCCGCTTACGCAAAAGGCGTGCATGTTGTAAGCGCCACTTGCTTTGCGGGCGGAATTCCCTACACCGCGCAAGCCACCGTCTGGCAAAAGACAATGCCCGCCGCGCCGGACTTGAGCGCCGCCGCCATAAATGACGAAAGCGCGATTGGCGCGGGCGACGGCTCGATAACAAACTTGCCGCAAGGCGACGCTTTGGAATATTCAACAGACGGAAACAACTGGATCGATGTCGCCGCCAACCAAATCACAGGCCTTGCGGGCGGAACGACAGTCTACATCCGCAAAAAGGCCACGGTGACCACGTTGGCAAGCCCCGCGGCGCAAGTTGACATAAAAACCGCGACATACGCCGTAAGCCTTGACGCGATGACGGACGGAAGAGTGGCCGCGCAAGCAAGCGCTTCGCCAGACCTTGCCGCCGTAAAGGTGGGCGACACCGTAACTCTTGCCATAACGCCCGACGCAAATTGTACGCTTGACTCAATCAGCGCAAGCGGCGGCGCGGTCTTGCAAGGATCGGGCGACACAAGAACCTTTGTCATGCCCGCAAGCGACGTGACCGTAAGCGCCACGTTTGCGCGGGATAAGTTTGTTCTTACATACAGCTCTAGCGGCGAGCATGGAAGCATAACCTCAGTCAAGGACGCAGCCGGAAACGATATAACGAGCGGCGATAAGCTTGCCTGGGGAACGCAAGTTAAAGTGACCGTAGAGTTGGAAAGCGCGGAATACTTTGTGGACTCAGTGACCGTAAACGGCGACGCGCAAGTTATAACGAAAACGGACAATGTTTACTCGTTTGACATGCCCGCCGTAGACGCTGTGGTCTTGGTTGCGTTTAAGGGTTTGCTTGAGTATTCGGACGGCTCGGTCGGCGACATCGTTCTTGCCAACAAGAAATACGCCGCGCCAAGCAACTACGCCGCAAAGGCTGATCTATACAAGACATTTAACGGAAACCCCGTCGGCGTTGTCGCGTATGAAGGCGTGACAGGCAGCTATGGCAAGACCGGCTTTAAATATATGATAGGCCTAAAGGATTCATCTGAAAAGCTAAAGTGGACTCCAAGACCCGAGCCGTATGACGAGCAAGATCCTTATGCAACAGTAAAAAATTCAAGCGAAACTGAAGGCGAGGGCAACTGGGCTATAGTGGCGGGACAGGACCAAACCGCCGCTCAAGAAGCTTCAACATATTATCCGGCCCTTAATTATGCCAACAGTTATATGGCTGACGGTACTGACCAAAGCCTGTGGTACAATACGGGTTGGTTTGTTCCTAGTTTAAATGAGCTTAAAAAATGTGTTGATGATAATTATGGCGCGATTAACGCAGGTCTTAATGCAGCGAATGGAAGCGATTGGATTCCCGGGGATGATAAGGGGTGGTGGACGTCATCTATAAATGACAGTTGCGAAGCGGCGTACTTTGTTCGTTATAAGACTAGCGAAGATGTCGAACATAATTATGTTCTTAAGGATTATCTATATTTTGTTTGTTGCATGCGCAAATTGCCCAACGACTAGCCGGCAAGGAGGAAACTATGAACGCGATGAAGACAAATCATATGACGAATAAAATAAAATCCCTCGCGGCGGCGGCGCTGGCCTTGGCGCTTTTTGCGCTGGGCTTTGCGGGCTGCCAGCAGACGGCGGATGGCGGCTCTTTGGCGCAGGCGCTTGACGGCTCAAAAAAACTGGCCTACATAACGCTTAGCCTTGACGGCCAAGGCGGCCTTGTAAGCAAGACCACCTTGCCAAGCGCGGCCGACGCGATTTGGAAAAGTTTTGAGCTTGTCGGAACAGCCACGACCGCGGGCGACCTTACGAACATCTCATACAGCACGCCCGCGCAATGCGACGACCCCGTGGCCGACTTGCAGGCGGCGCAAATCCCCGCGCGCGAGGGGGCGGTGTACAAGCTTACGCTTACAGCAGTCACTACAGGCGGCGCGGTTTATTCTGCCAAAGCCACTTCTTCCTCTATAGGCGAGGGCGACAACCCTGTTGCCTTTGACCTAAAGATAAGCGCCCTTGGCTCGGCGGGCGCGCAGGAAGGAAGCGCCAAAATAGCGGTCAACCTTCCCGCCAACGTGACCCGCCTTACAGTGGTCGTCTACAAAGTCGACGCAAGCGGAACGCCCCAGTCCAGTCCGATAAGCCCGGAGCAGCGGCTGGAAATCGTCGCGCAAAAGGCGGACTTTGACAGCGGCTCCCTGGAGCCGGGCCCCTATCTTGCAAAATTCACCCTTTGGGGCGGTACGCAGGGCGACTCCGTCATCGGAAACTGGGAGGAATACTTTGGAATCGCCGGCGGCATGGTAAGCCGCGGAACGCTTGGAAAAATTGACGGCTCGGCGGACGACGACCGCGCCGACGAAGCGTACTCGATAACATACCACCTAAACGACAGTACGGAAGTTCCCGCCACAGTGACCGCGCGGCAAAGCTACAGCCGCCACACCGTCGTTGACCAGGAATACGTAAAGAGTCTTTCTTCAAGAACAGGCTACAGAATGATGGGTTGGTACAGGGACGAGCAATTGACGCAAGCCTTTGTTTCCACAAGCGGAATGGAAGCGCCCCTTGACCTTTACGCCAAGTGGTCGGAGGAATTTGCGATATACATCCCCGACTTTGAGCGCGGAAGCATGACCGCAAAGCCCGCAGGCGGAACGACTGGCGACCCCGCGATTGCAGACGAGACCGTGACGCTTTCCTTGACGCCGGACAGCGGCTGGACCTTTGGCGGCATAACGCTGACCGCTTGCGACGCTGACGGCAATGACCTTGACCCGCAGCCGACGGACTGGCCGCTTACAATCGAGCGCGGGCTTGCAGCCGAGACTTCAAAGACCTTTACAATGCCAAGCCTTCCTTATGGAAGCAAGGTGAAGGTCGAGCCGACGATGCTAGAGCTTTTTGCGGTGAACGTAGCCGCCACAACAAACGGAACTGTCGCCGTCGAGACGCAATACAACACAAAAATCGGCTCAACGCCCGCCGCCGCCACCGGCGACACCGTGACGCTCACGATAACGCCCGCCAACTATTACGAGAAGGACTCTTACACGGTTGACGGCAATCCAATAAACGTTGATTCAAACAAGCAATACAAATTCCAGATGGGAACAAGCGCGGCCAGCGTAAGCGCCACGTTCAAAAAAATAAAGTATACGCTTGCATTAAGCGCAAGCCCGTCCACAAAGGGAAGCATAAAGGCGGTCTACAAGGGAACGACAACGGCCATCACAAGCGGAACGACGGTTGAATGGGGCGAGCAAATAACAATAACCGCGACGGCATCCGACGCCAAAAAGTATCGTTTGAAGGCTCTAAGCGCGACTGGCGTTTCGATTGGAACGACAAGCCCGCAAACATTCACGATGCCAACAAAAGCCGTGTCCGTGACCGCGACATTTGAGGACGCTTGCGAAAGCGGAGATTACACTCCCGACGGCACAGAAACTATCGATGGAAAGACATTTGACTGTGTTAAGTTTGGCTTGTGGCCGCAAACCATAAAGAAGAGCAATGTAACCATAAACAACAGCGCGACAAAAACAGTCGGCATGTTCACTTGCTACAAGGGAAGCGACAACGAGTGGTATGTCAAAGTTGACGACTCGAAAAATTATCCAAACGGAAAATACAGTGACGGCAGCGCAGCGGACGGAGGCACTAAATACTTTAAGATGGAGCCTATAAAGTGGCGCGTCCTTACAAAAAACTACAACAGCAGCGGCAAGGCTCTTTTGCTTGCCCAAAGCGCCTTGATGGGCGACATGAGTTATTCTGGTTTGGACAACAATGATGAACGAACAATAGGCGGAAAAACTGTTTATATAACCAACTACCAACATTCAAGGCTCAGAGCCTTCTTGAACGGCATAACATATATAGGAAAGGATAATGCGGAGGTCAATGATTTTAAGGGCAAAGGCTTTATACAGACAGCTTTTACCACAACCGAACAGTCAGTGATTGTAAAAACGACTGTCAAAAACGACAAGGACTCAACAACGCCTCCCGATATAACGCCGCTGTATTGGGATTGCAGTCCTGTTTGTTGCGACAACACTCAAGACTATATTTTTGTCTTAAGCGCAAAGGAAATGTTTGACAGCAATTATGGATTTGGCGGATCTAGTTCATGTCAGTGGAGAAAAGCCGTAGACTATGTTTGCGCCAACGAGAAAAATGGCGAGGTTCAGTGGTACGATAATAATTATTGTTATTCTTGGATTTTACGCTCGCCTTATGTCGCTAGTTCCATGTCCGCCGAATCGATGATGTATGCTGTTAACTGTACTTCGGGGGCTTCTGGCACTTTAACTGGGGTTCAAGCTAATAACTACAGTGCAATGACCATCGTTCCGGCCTTGTGCGTGGATTTGTCAAAGTTGTCAGGCAACTAGCCGCGCGCGGGGCGCGGGGTATGTCTGCCGGTATTGGTAGGCATACCCCGCGGGGTTGGCCCACCGTTATCGGTAGGCCAACCAGGGGCGGTTGGGGATGCGGTCGCCGCTCGCGTTGCATGATTGCAAGGCTATAATT
>CADCBK010000051.1 GCA_902799665.1 uncultured Spirochaetaceae bacterium
CGGGCTCCACGAAGAAGCGCCCGCGGTTTTTCAAACGGCGACGGTATTGGAATGCGCTCCGACAATTGGAGCCGAGCCAATCGGAAGCGTCCACTCGCTGACATTGACAGCGGGCAAAAAGGCCGTTCCCGCGGCGGGCCAATTCTTCATGCTAAGGTCGGCCAAGAGCCAGCAATTGCTCGCGCGGCCGATAAGCGTTTTTAGCGTTACAATCGTTCCAAACGAAGACAAAATAAAAATCGAATTTTTGATTTTGCTTAAAGGGCAAGGCACAAAAGAGCTTTGCGCCCTAAAGCCCGGCGACCAAGTCGAATTGCTTGGCCCGTGCGGAAATTCATTCCCCCGCCCCTTGCCCAACGCGAACATTTGCCTTGCCGGAGCCGGCGTCGGAATCGCGCCAATCGCGGGCTTTGCCTCAAGCCTTCCCGACTCCACCTACGATTTTTTCGCAAGCTTTAAAAGCGGCTCTTACGGCCTGAAAAACGTCCGCGCGAAAAACCTTACGATTACAACCGACGACGGAAGCGAAGGCGTTCACGGAATGATAAGCGCGGTTCTTACCGCCTCATACTTGCGCGAAAAAAAATACTCGGCGGTCTACGCGTGCGGACCGACCCCCATGCTCCGCTACATCCAAGGCATTTGCCGCGAGGCCAACGTTCAGTGCTATCTATCGCTGGAACAAAAAATGGCTTGCGGAATGGGCGTTTGCCTGGGCTGCACGATTCAAACCGTCGACGGCTACAAGCGCTGCTGCAAGGACGGCCCCGTCTTTCCCGGACAAAAAATCATTTTTGAAGAGCCCGCCCGCGCGGAAAAGCGCGAAAGGCTTAGGAGCGTCGACCTTAGCGTTGACATCGGCGGCTTGCGATTAAAGAATCCGGTCATCGCGAGTTCTGGCACTTTTGGCTTTGGAACGGAATACGAATCAGTTTTTGAGATTTCGTCTCTTGGCGGAATTTCCTCCAAGGGCTTGACGATAGAGCCGCGCCAGGGAAACACGGGCGTCCGCGTTTGGGAAACGCCCAGCGGCTTGATGAATTCAATCGGCTTGCAAAATCCCGGCATTCCGCATTTCATAAAGGAAGAGCTGGGCCAAATGAAAAAACTGGGCTGCGCGGTAATCGCGAACCTTTCAGGCTCGACCGCCGAAAGCTATTGCGAAGGCGCCCGCCTTTTGGAAAAGAGCGGCGTCGACGCGATCGAGCTTAACATCTCCTGCCCCAACGTCGCGACAGGCGGGGCCGCTATGGGCATGTCATGCCAAAGCGCGGGCGACATCACGAAAAAAATCCGCGCGCTTGTCACAAAGCCCTTAATCGTAAAGCTTACGCCGCAAGCGCCTGACATTGTCGGAGTCGCGATGGCTTGCAAAAAAGCCGGCGCAGACGCGATCAGCCTGTGCAACTCTTTCCAAGGAGTGGCCATCGACATCGAGCGCGGATGCCCTGTCTTTGACAAAATCAAGGCTGGCTTTGGCGGCCCCGCGGTCCGGCCCATCGCTTTAAGGCTTGTTTGGGAAGTCGTCGAGGCCATGAACAAGCTGCCCGAAGAAGAACGAATTCCTGTTATAGGAATCGGCGGAATAGCGACTTGGCGCGACGCGGTTGAGTTCATCATGGCGGGAGCGGCAGCGGTTCAAATTGGAACGGCAACCTTTGCCAACCCCTTTGCGATGAAAGAAATCGTTGAAGGCCTGGAAGCCTTCATGAAACGAAAAGGCTACAGGACAATAAAGGATTTTTGCGGAATCGCGCAGACTAACCGATAATCGCGGCCTTGATTTCTTCCAAAACGGCCAGCGCGTTGATTCCGGTTTGCAGAGTGGACTTTAATGGCCGCCTGCCGTCCAGAAAGTCAACCGCGTTTTGAACCATGTTCGCAAAGTAGCCTGTCTTTTTTGGAAGAACGACAGTCTTGTCGCGGCTAAGGGAATAAAAGCCTGTGTAAAGGCTTGACTCAAAGCGCTTGTAGAATTTTGCGTAGCCGTTTCCTATGCAAACGCGGCCTTCAGTGCCCACGACATCCAGCTCAAAGCCAAAAAAGCGGCTTCGGCCAGACATGAACAAAGACACTTCGGGACAGAGTTTTGTCGAATAATGGGCGCAAAGCTCGCGAAAAACTTTTTTGTTTTTTGGATCGCGGTAAACGCCCGTCACAAGGGGCTTTCGTAAAGGCAAGCGCTCGTCCGAGCCGCCGCCAAGGCTTTCCAGCAAGAACAAAACAATGTCAACCAAGTGCGTTCCGTCGTGAAGAAGGCTGTAGGCGCCGCTTTCTTCGGCGGCCGGGTCGTAAAGCTTCATCCCAGAAAAAAGCTTGGCGCTAATTGACTGCAACGCTCCGATTTTTTTTAGGTAAGCGGCCGCCAGATTGTAGTCGTAGGCAAAGCGCCTTTCGTGGTTCACCAAAATCGGAACGCCAAACTTTTTGGCGGCGGCCTTTATCTTTCCAGCCTCCTTAAGGTTCAGCGCGACGGGCTTTTCCAAAACCAAAAGCTTTGGCGAGCGGCTTATCGCGTCAAGCGCGACGCTCAAGTGCGCGTCTTCGTTCACCGCGACGACTAAAATGTCTGGCGAAAAATTTTTGTAAAGCTCGTCCAACGAAGGATAGGCGCGAACCAGGGGATTTTTTTTATGGAAGGCGGCGAGCGCGCTTGGATTGATGTCAACGCCGGCGACCAACTTTATCCTGCGGTTCTTTTTTAGCGCCATCACATGGCTTGCAGGCTGCTCGCGTTTTTTGTCATAGCCAAGAGTCCAGCCAATGCGGCCTGTTCCAACCACGGCTGCGGTGTACTTTTTCAAACGTTCCTCTCCAAATACAGAACGAAGTCTTCCTGCTTAAGCGGGCGCGAGTAGTAATAGCCTTGAACGTACTTGACGTCAACCGAGCGCAAAAAGGCGATCTGCTGCTCTGTCTCGACGCCCTCGCAAATGGTTTCCTTTCCAAGCGACTTGGCCATCTCGACGATTTTGGCCACAATCTTGTACTCATCGTCCCTGGCCTTTTTGCCTTCGCTGTCGGACTTCATGAACTTTTGGTCAAGCTTCAATACGTCCGCCGGAATTTCGGAAATAATGTTGAGCGACGACTCGCCGTTGCCAAAATCGTCGATGGCCACGCGGAAATTCCTTTCGTGCAATTGCTTTGTGACCTCAACCAAACGGTCGTCGCCGTCGCCGACAGACCGCTCGACTATTTCCACCTCTATCAATTGCGGCGGTATGTCGTATCTGTCGAACAACTCGCAGAATTTTTGGACAAAGCGGTCGTCGCCCAAGTGGAAGCGGGACATGTTCACGGAAATCGGAACATTCGGCTTTCCTTCCTTTTGGCGCTCGCTAAGGAATTCAAAGACTTGCTGGTAGACATAAAAGTCAAGGCGGTTGATGTAGCCGTTCCTTTCAAAAAGCGTGATGAATTCGTCGGGCATGCAAAGGCCAAGCTCCGGCGACTCCCAGCGCACAAGGGCTTCGGCGCCAATCACCTTTCCGCTTGACAAATCAACCTTGGGCTGGTAGACCACGTAAAATTCTTTGTGGGAGAAAGCGATTGGAATGTAGCGCTCTATTTTTTTGTCCCTGATGATTCTCGCTTCCATGCTGGAGTCGTAGACGGAATAATTTTGAAGCAAGTTGTCTTGGATTATGTGCTTGGCGTAGCTTGTCTTTCCAATCAAATTTTGGACGCTGTCCTTTTCGTAGTCCTTTCCGGCGAAAACGATGCCGGTCTTTGTGGGAATGCGCTCGCCCGCGCGGCCCGGAAAATAGTTTCCGTTGAACAAGAAGGAGTTGAATTCCTCCAAGGCGCTTTTCTTGTCCCTTATCGGATACATCAAGTACAAATGGTCTATGGCTCCGCGCGCCGCGATTCCGTTTTGCTGCATGGCGATTTGACCAAGCCTTTTGGCCAGCATTATCAAATGCTCGTTGGCGGCGGCGACTCCGTCCGTCTGCTGAACGATTCTAAAGCCGCGAATGTCGATTCCAAAAAGCATGTAGTTTTTGTCGGGATTCTCTTTGAGGATGCGCTCGCACTCCTCCTCAAAGCGGGGCTCGGTCCACAAGCCTGTAAGCTCGTCAAAGTCGTCGTCCTGCTGCAAGGTCAAGCGGTGCGATGATTTTCCGCGAGTTCCCGAAAGGGTTATGAAACTGTAGGCCAAGACAAGAAGCAGCACGAAAACCACGCAAAGCGAAATGATCCTTGAGCGAACAATCAAAAAGGACTTGTATGACGCGGACTCGGTTTCGACAAGGCCGATAACCCAAGGGCTGTTCTTTATCCTTGAAAACGAAACGTATTCCGTTTTCAGCCTCACAGTGTTCAAAACCAAGGAGCCTTCATCCTGGCGGACAACGCTTTCCTTAAAATTGGAAATCGCCTCGACGTCTTTTAACGGAAGGCTTTTTGGGTCTTCGTTGAATTCTTTTATAACGCTGTCAAATTCCGGCTCAATCAAAAAATTGCCGTCAACGTCCATGGCAAAGGAGGCGGCGCTTTCGACAAAAGCCATGCGGCTGACAGGATTCTTAACGGCCAGCAAATCCACAGCGAAGAACAAAACGCCGCGCAAATTGCCGTCCTGAGCGAAGACCGAGCGGGCCGCGAAAAAAACGCCTTTCTTAAAGAATTCGTTTTTGGAATCCTTTGAAACGCCCTGCTTTAGCTTTCCGGAAAGAAGCTCCTTAAAGAAGGGCTCGGCGCCAAAATCCAAAAGCTTTCCGTCTGGGAAAAGAACCTTTCCGCTTTTGTCCGCAAAAAGAGCGCTGATTATGTAAGGGTCGTCAAACGGCCTTGTCCTTAAAAGGCTCTCGTTGATTTTTTTTGGGTCGCTTTCGCCAAACGCCTTGGAGCGCTCGATATTTTGCAAGTCGCTTAGGTAGCCCGAAAGCCGCCTTTCCAAAAAGGAAGCGTGGCAGCTGACGGTGTACTCGCTGGCTTCCTTGTAAAAATTTTGTATGTTCAGCGTGAGCGCGTTCATTAAGAAATAGCAAAACAAGCTCACAAGGACTATCACCAACAGGGAAAAAACAATAATGGACCTTTTTCGCATCGACAAGCGGCTTAGGGAAACTCCATTTCTTTCAGATCTTCTTTTTAACGCAAACATTATTCTTACACTTGGGTAAAAAAGATAATAGCGCAAAACAGATAAAACCGCAAGTTTAAAATGGAGGACTTCGCTCGACTGCAGATTTTTTTTTATGCGGAACGCTAGCAAAACCGCGCCGCTTGCGCTATCATTCCAGCGTGAACGAAATAGAAAGAATTCTAAAAGAACGCATCCTTGACAAAAATTCAGTATTCATATTTAACAGCGACGTCGCCGCGAACTCTTGGTCAGACTTCATAGTCCGCCAAGACGGAAAAGACGGCTGGCCAAAAAGCGTGGAATTGGACAGGTTTTTGGCCTGGGACGTGTTCAAGGGAAAAGCGCTTAAAATAGAGCGGGAAGGAATGGAAGCGATTCCTTCCTTGCTAAGAAAGCTTTTCGCGCGCTCTCTCTTAAAAAGAGTGAAAGACGGAGAGAGAATCTTTGAGCGGCTGATAAATTTTGACTACAGGGAAAACGCGCTTTCGTTCACGGACTGGCTCTCAAGCCTTTTGCCGTCGCTGGGCCGCTGGAGAATTTTGGCGCGAAAAATCATGGACCCCAAAAAGGACGGGGCGTTTTTGCCCGAACGCGACAATCCCGAAAACCGCGACTGCTTGCGCCTTTACAACGAATACTCAAAATTTTTGGAAGAGCGCGGCCTCTTTGAGCCGTCTTGGCAAAAGGCGGTTTTTGACGGCGGCGGCGAAAAAAAATACGTAATATTCTTTCCGGAACTTTTGGACGACTTTGACGAATACAAGGAAGTTTTGGAAGACGCGCGAAAAAAAGGAAGCGTTTATCTAGCGAACATCCCCAAAAGTTCCGCTCCGACAAAGGCAGACTATTGGACGAGCGTCCGCCTTGAGCTTAGAATGGCCGCCCTGAAAATCTTAAGGGAAAACGCGTCCGGCGTGGATTGGAACGACATCGCGCTTTGCGTTCCCGACATAGAAAACTTGCGGCCTTATGTCGAGCGCGAGCTGGCCCTTTACCAAATACCCTTTGTCACCAGGGCGGGAATAAAGCTGGGCGCGGCGGGCGCTGGAAAAATTTTCAGAAAAATCCAGGACTGCGCGGCCAAGCAATTTTCATACCAAAGCGTCAGAGCCCTTGTCCTTGACTCAAATTTTCCGTGGAAAAACCCGGACGAAATGGAAACGCTTGTGCGGCTGGGAAAAGAGTCCAAGTGCCTCGCGCAATTCACAGGCTCTGACGGCCGCCTTGTGGACCCCTGGCTTTTGGACTTAAGCGAAGGCGCTAAAAAAGATTCCGCCGAAGACGAATTTTTGGACGCGAAAAAATTTTACAAGAGCCTAAAGGCCGCCGTCTTGCGGATTACGGACGCAAAGACCTTTTTGGCAATAAAGGATGGCTGGAAAAAATTTGAAGGCGCCTTCATCAAGCCGCAGGAAGAAATTAAAAAGGAAGCGAACGATTTGCTAAGCCGCTGCGTCGCCCTCATGGACCAATTGGCGGCGCTTGAAGAAAAATTCCCGGACGTCGCGGCGGAGCAAAGCGACAAATACGCTTTTTTTCTGAACGAACTGGAGAACACCGTTTACCAAAAGCAAAGCAAGAGCCGCGGCGTGTCAATCTACGACTACAAGGTCAGCGCCGAGGCCGCGATAAAAAGGCAGTTTGTGATAAACGCAAGCCAAGACAAAATCACCGTTGAAAAAATTTCGCTGCCCTTTTTGTCGCAACTGGAGCGCGGCGTTTTGCTTGGCCAAGAAAACAACGACCATTCAGAATCCTATGTCCGCTCTTACGAGCTTTGCTCCAACTGCGCCTTTAGCGCGTCGCAAAACGCCTTGGACGGTTTCGCCATCCCCCATTCGGCGCTAGAGACAAGCGAAGACCCTTCCGGCGCTGACGAAGAATTGGACAAGGCGGACTTCATTAAGATTGAAAAAGATTTTTTGCATGGAAATGGGAACGAGCCAAAACATTTAAGCGGCGCGCAAAAGGAGTCGCTTGAAAGCTACTTGCGGACAAACGAAAGCGCGGGCGGCCTGGACTCGATAAAAGAAAACCAAGAGGAAAAGCCATTCCTTCTTGCGGCTATAGAAAAAAAGACTATGGCCGGCAGGGCAAGAAACGAAAGCGACGCGGGCGAGACGCATATTACGCCAAGCGACCTTAAGGATTTCTTCCCCTGCCCGCGCAAATGGATTTTCAAAGACCTTTTGCGCGTGAACGAATTCTCGCTGGACACAGACTTGTTTGAAATCTACGACCAGGGAAGCGTGAACCATAAAATTTTGGAAATATACTTCAACGACTTAAAGGAAAGAAACGTTTGCCTTCCGGCATATTCCGAGTTAAGCGGAAAATTGGAACTGGGAGGGGACAAGGAATACGAGGAAAAAAAACTCTCCCCCTTTTTGGAAGAAAAGGCGAAAGAGGCCTTTGCAGAAGCGAAGGCTTACAAAAAAAGCGTCCTAGTCCAAGAGGCCTTGAAAAGCCAGACAAAAAATTTTTCGCAGGCCCTGATAAAATTCCTTCGCGAGTTCTGCAGGGAAGAGAATTTTGGCGGATGGAAAGTCCAGGAAACTGAATGGGGAACCAAAAACGACGTCAGGCTTCCTCCGATTTTGCAGGGAAGGATGGACCTTGTCCTGCGCTCGCCGCGAAATCAAGTCGCGATTTTGGACTACAAGAACACAAAATCCGCGATTCCCAACGGCGACTTGACATTAAAAAAGCGGGAGACAAACAGCGACGGAAGTCCAAAAGAGCTGGACAACTGCCAAATCGCGGCCTATGTCTTTTTGTGGGAAAACGCGAACCCGGCGGGCGAGGACATGGTTCAAAAAGCCAGCTTTGTGTCAATCAACAAATACGAAGAGACAAAAGTCATCTATGAAAATCCGCGCGCGAATTCAAACGCGGTTCCAAGGGAAGATTTTTCCCCCGCCATTGAAAGCTTAAAGCGGCGCCTTGCCTTTATGGGCCAAGCCCTAAAGGAATGCCGATTTTCGTTAAAGGAAACGCGGCCTTACAAGGACTGCGTCAAATGCGACTACAAGCGCCTGTGCAGGACGACATACTAGGAGTTTTAGAAAATGACTTACCAAGAATTCAGTTCAGTTCTAAAAAGGAAGCCCGACGAGGAGCAAGAAAAAGTCATACGCTCGCTAAAGAACACAATCGTCTCCGCTGGAGCGGGAAGCGGAAAAACGCAGACGCTCGCAAGCCGCTTTGTCTACTTGATTACAGCCGACCTTAAGGACGAGGCCGGAAACAAAATGGAAAATCCAACGGTTGACAAAATCCTTACGCTTACCTTCACAAAAAAGGCGGCGGCGGAAATGTACCAGCGCATTTACAAGACGCTGAAAATTTTCGCGGAACAAAGCCCGGACGCGGACGGAAGGCAAAAGGCGCAAAACGCCATAGACAATTTTTCAAAGTCAAGGATACAAACCCTTGACTCCTACAGCGCCAGCGTTTTAAGGCAAGCCGCGCCCCTTTACGGAATAAGGCCGGACTTTACCCCTGGAGCGGACGCCTCCCAAACAAAGGACTTGGCTTTTTCATTTGTGATGGAAAAGCGAAACGATCCGGCCATCCAATGGATTTCGGACCCGGCTAAAATCGAAAACTGCGCCGAATTCTTTTCGAGCGCGGCGAACGAAAACGCTTCGCTCGCGGACTCGGCCAACCCAAGCGGCAAATGCTCGTTTTTTTCGGAAAGCTTGCAAAAGCAAAAACAAGCGGCGCAAGGAATTTGGGATTCCCAAAATCTTTTTTTTGCGATTGAGGATTGCATAGAAAAAATCAGCGCCAGCGTCGCCGCCGCGCAAAAAAAAGGCCGCATGGACTGGCGCGCAAAGCTCTTGGACGCCTTGGCCTTTTGGGAGCAAGACAGCGTGAAGGAGGAGCGGAAAAAGCTTAAGTCCCTGGGCCCGGAAAAAATCGCGAAAGCCGACGGAAAAGCCTTGCTAAAAAAAGCCGTCGAAAAATTCAAGATAAGCAACAAGATAGGCGATCCCGAAACAAACGATTTGGTCAACGGCTTTCTATTTGGACAAGACGGCAAGGGGCCGGGCGCGGCGGAAAAGTTTTTTGGAATCATTGATTTTTTCGGCGACTTGGAGTATTTGGAAAGCCTTCACTCATTGCTGGATGAATTCACGGACAGAGTGAACGACAACAAAAGAAAAAGCGGCGCGCTAACATTCAAGGACACAAACGAAATGGCCCTTCTGGCGCTAAAAGAGCAAGAGGCGATAAGAAGGCAAGAGCGGGATTCCTTTGAATTCATAATGATAGACGAGTTTCAAGACAACAACGCCGCGAACAGGGAACTGCTTCTTTTGATTTCAAAGGACGACAAAGGAAGGCTGCTTGGCGACAGGCTCTTTTTTGTCGGAGACGAAAAGCAATCAATTTACAAATTTCGCGGGGCGGACGTCTCTGTGTTCAACAGCCTTGAGGAATACATTAAGCCGTGCGTGAAGCTTCCAATGCGAAGCAATTACAGGTCTAGCAACATTTTGCTGGACGAGTTCAACCAATTTTTCGGCGGCTTTCTTCCAAGCGACAAAGAAAGGCCAAGCGTCCAAGAGGAAGGCGCGAAAATTTTCAAGGAAAAGATTGAAGAGCCTTTTGAGGCTAAATTTGACAAAAACGCGCTGGCCCTTTATCCTTCCGCGAAAGAGCCGGAAGAAAAAAACGGATCAAGAATTCAATTCTGCCTTTACCCAGACGGACAAAACGACGATGACTTTTATTTAAGCGAAAAAGACGCAAAGGCGCTTTTCATCGCAAAGAAAATACTCTCCTTGCATGAAAGCTTGGGCGTCGCGTTCAAAGACATCGCGCTTCTTGTAAAAAGCAGGACAAACTACTCCAACATCGCGCGAATTTTCACGCTGAACAAAATTCCTTTTTCATTAGACGAACAGGGGAACATTTTTACAGCCGCCACGGCCAACGACTTTTACAACATTCTGCGCCTTTGCGTGTATCCGTCGGACATAAACGCCTTCGCCTCATTCCTAAACTCCCCTTTCGCGGGAATGACGCTCAACCAAACCGAAAAAATTCTTTCGCTGTTTCCCAAAAAGGCCTTTGATCCAAACATCGACGTTGGAGGGCTTTTGTCCAAGGAGGAAGCGGAGCGCTACCAAAGCGCGCGAGGCTTTTACAAGGACATGGCGGACTACGCGCTTTCAAACCCAATCGTCAATTCCATCGAACGGCTGTGGCAAAAGGAAGGCTACAAATTCTCTCCAAACGCCGACGAAGAGCACTACGACTTGCTTTACGAGTTGGCGAGAAAAGCCGACATGGACGCGCGCGACCTTTCGTGGTTTGTGGACCAGCTTGCCGTGGAGCGAAACGATTCCTGCAATGAGTCTTCCGAAATCAACATAAAAGACTGCGACTATCCTGTTGAAAAGACAGACTCCGTAAACGTTATGACGATACACAAAAGCAAGGGCCTGCAATTTAGATACGTCTTTGTGTGGGGCCTTGCGGAAAAGAGAGGCGGAAACAATCCCGACCGCTCAAAGATTTTCCAAAGCGGCGATTTTGGCGCGGTCGTGGCCAATGGAAGCAAAAAGCAAAACCTATTCGCGCTTTTGGCGTCCTCCGACAACGCTAGAAAAGAGGACGCGGAGACGCGGCGCTTGATTTACGTAGCCTTTACCCGCGCGATAGACGGCCTCTTTGTCATTGGAAACGAACCTCCCAAAGCCCAAAGCGAGCGGCCGCTAGTCGGCATAATTCAAGCCTACGCGCGAATGGACTCGATTGAAAGCCCATACGAAACGGAGACGATAGCATTCGCGCCAAGGGGAAGCGAAAGGCCCTTGAAAACAGACGCCGCCCGTTCGCCAGAAAAAATCCGGGAACTATACCAAAAGGCAGGAACGCTGGCCGCCCCGCAGGCAAAAAACATTTGGACAAGCCCAAGCCAGCTTGAGGAAAGCGGACAAGAGGACGAGGCAAGCGGGCGCGTTCAGGCGGCGAGCATGGCCTATCCGGAAATAAATTCATTCGTAAATTCCGGCGGCTTGGAGAAAAACGACTACGGAACTCTTTTCCACGCGTTTAT
>CADCBK010000052.1 GCA_902799665.1 uncultured Spirochaetaceae bacterium
CATTCAATTTCGTCGTTTCCGCGCTGAAAAATGTCGCCCAAGAAAATCATCTTGTCCGCGTTTTTTTCTTTGATTCGCTCAAGGACAGTCTTTAAGGCCTTAAGATTGCCGTGAACATCTGTGAATACTGCAATTTTCATAATCTACTCCTGCTCAATGCCCCTGTTTCTGTTAACGAGTAACAGGATTTCCGTGGCCAAAATAAATTGTACGCTTGCCAAGCGCCTTTATTTTTTCCTGAGTCTTTTTGATGGCGTCAAGGTCGCAATACAAGTGTCCCAGGGCTGGTTTGATCCAGTTGTCCAAAGCGTCTCCGACCAAGAGATGGCTTTCTTCTACATCAACTCCAATCGAGCCTTTTGTGTGTCCGGGAAGTTCCACAATCTTTGCATTTATTCCGTATTCAGAAAGACTGTCGCCTTCCTTTACGTAAATTATATTTTGAGGCCGCTCAACTTTTGTATTTTTTAAAACAGAAAGCGAAAGTCCCAAGACGATTTTTCCTACAAGGCCGTATGATTTTAGCGGCTGCTTGTTGTAGTCGTCAAAAAGCTCTTCATCCACTTTGTTGAATGCAACGGGGCAGGAATATCTTCTTGAAAGTTCGGCTGCATTTTCTGCATGGTCAAAGTGGGGATGTGTAAGGACAATCAGCTTTATTTCGTATTTGTCACACTCTTCAATTACCATGTTGAGGGAGGCTTTGCTGCTGGTGTCTACGAGTATTGCGCTTTTTCCTTCCGCAACTATGTAGCAGTTGTCTGTTCCGCCTTTGATTCTTTTTACCGTAATCATTTTTTTTCTCCTTATATTTCAAAATCCGCGCGGACTTCAAGTATGTTGTCGCTCGCTATCAAAATTTCTTTAAGGCGAACGTCCAAATCGCTGTGGTTGTCGCGGTAATCTTTTTCGCCAAATTCTGGGCGGGTAGGGAAGGCGAGGATTTCTTTTTCCAGACTGAACTGCGCGTTTACTCCAGGCTTGTTTCCGCGCGCGTCAAGGCGAATCCATTTTTTTAGCGAGTCGATGTAGACAGTGTTCAGCGCGTGAATGATGTAGCCGTCGCTTGCATCATCGGCGCGCGTCAAATACTGGTAGCTGATTCCTGCCGGGATTTTATTCGCGCGGAGCAGGGCGGCAAGCAGGCATGATTTTGTCCAGCAGATGCCTGTTTTGTTTTTGAGAACGTCGCTGGCGCTTTTTGAAACCACGGTAAGCCTTGCGTCCCAAGTGTGCGGAATCTCGTCGCGCACAAATTTGTATGCTCTTTCTATGTAGCCAAGATTGTCAGAAGAAGCGGCTTTCAGTTCGGCCGCTTTTTTTGCAACGAGAGGATTTTTATAATCAATGCAGTCGGTTTCTTTTAAGTAGTCGGATAAATCGTTCATATATTTTTTTCTGTATATGTTATTTGTTCTTCTCCAAAATTCTCAAGCCGTCTTCGATTTTCTCGCCCAGAACTTCCTGAATCTTCTGGAAATTCTTTTTCTTGTGGAGAGTTCCGAGGACTTTCAGCAATTCCTTTTTGCCTGCTGACACAGCTTGTTTTTGATTCGACGCATCGCTTCCACGTGCATAATCCAGTGGCGCGAAAAAGGCATTTGAATCAAGCCTTTTACATTTTTGCCGACCCAAAAGTCAATCAGCCAAGAAGCGCAATCGCTGTCGATGACGCATTCGCTTGCGGCAAGGCGCTCTTTGTCCTCTTCCGAAAACTTCCGCTTTAAGTCTGAAAATTGCAGGCCCTTTAAAAGCTCGTTTGTGGAATCCATCACCGCCTTACAGTATTCATAAATGGCTTTGACGTTGAGCTTTTTTGAAAAGTCAACCATCGCCCCGCCGTCAAGCTCGTTTCCTGTTGTAATGATCGGGCTGTTTATTTTCTCTATCCAATTGCGTTCAAAAAGAATCTGCTTGTCGTTTAAAATCAATGTGTGAGCGACAATGTCTTCTACGCGGAACAGATGCCAAAGCGACCATGCCAAAGTCGCGTTGTGGTTTTTCTCGCCGTCTCCAAAAGGCATTTGCCAAAATGCCGCAGGAGGAAAAGTTTTTACAATAGAAGAAATCTGCTCAAACAAGTCGCCGCGTAATTCAAGAAGAAGATTTATGCCCTCAGAGAAGGTCGATTCCTTAGAAATGAGAGTTTGCATTTTTTTATTTTTTTCTGACCATTCTTTATCCATGTTATGCTCCGTTATCAATATTCATTTCATAGAACAGAAAATCTGCCCAGCCTGTATTTTCATAATACAACTTCTGAATGCCACGAAATTTAAAGCCATATCTTTCGTACATCTTCTGAGCCGGAACATTCGATCTGAGTGCGTCAAATCGAACAGCCTTCTTGCCATTTCTTCGGGAAAGCTCTATTGCTTCTTCAAGGATTTTCGTTCCGTAACCTTTTTTCTGATATTCCGGGCAAATCGCAAGAATATGCAGGGTGGAAACCTCGTCGTTTTTAAGCTCCCTCTCCCATGCAACCGTTTTGTAATCATCATTCTGATGCATTACTATTGCAATCATCCCGACAAGATTTCCGTCGTCAATGTAAAAATACATCTCGTTATTTTCGATGTAAGATTTAAGCATTGCATCGGTTGGATGCAGACCACAAACCCAGCGGGCATATTCTTCCATGCCGGGTGTATTTTCAATCACATTGATGTACTTTTCTCTTACGAGTTCAAAATCTTTTGCAAGTTCAAGCATATAAATCTCCTGCGGTTTTCGTCATATTCTTCTGCGACAAAGTTAAACTGTTCCTGAATGTTCATTACTTGCATCCGCTTTTGCTTTCTATCGCTTCCAGAATATTCCCTTCTGAATACAAAACAGCCTTGCCTGACAGTATGATTCTCCCGCCCTTCCGCTCGGCATACAATACGCCAGTCCGCTCGGAAGCCTGATAGCAGACAAGCTTTTCTTTGCCAAGCCGGTCGCGCCAGTAAGGAGCAATCATGCAGTGAGCGCTTCCTGTTACCGGGTCTTCCATTAAGCCAAGTTCCGGACAGAAGACGCGGCTCACGCTGTCATATTCCGCGGTGTTGCCAGGAGCGGTTACGGCTATGCAAAGGCCATCGAGTTCCTTTAGCTTTTCCTGATTTGGCTTGAGATTTCGAACCTGCTCCGCATTTTCCAGAACCAGCAAAAGGTCACGGTCAATGTAGGCTTCTTTTGGGCGTACGCCGAGCGCTTCTTCCATCTTGTCCGTCACTTCGATTTTGTTGCAACGGTAAGCCGGGAAGTTCATGTTGAAAAGCTCGCCCTGCTTTTCTACCGTAAGTTCGCCTATTTGTGTTTTAAAAGTGATTTTGTCCGCAGCCTTTTCATAAAAATTGAAGAGGACAAAAGCCGTTCCAAGCGTTGCATGTCCGCAAAAATCAATCTCTGCGGCAGGAGTGAACCATCGAAGGTGATATTTATAACCCTCTTTTACGGTAAATGCAGTCTCGGAAAAATTGTTTTCCCTTGCGATGTTCTGCATGAGCGAGTCGGAAATCCACTCGTCCAACACGCAGACCGCCGCCTGGTTTCCGCCAAAAACTTTGTCTGTAAATGCGTCAACAATATATTGTTTCATTTTTTTTCTCCGTGAATTTTAATTGATGAAAACGCGTTCAAAGTTAAGCCCGCCTTCTGTCGCTTCAATCAAAAGAAATGACGCGCCTTCCAAGCCTGCCGCGCTCAAGGTAAAGCTCGCAATTTCCCTTAAGGCAGATTGCGCTGCTGTTTTTAAGAAGCTCAAGGCATTCAATTTCGTCGTTTCCGCGCTGAAAAATGTCGCCCAAAAAAACAGCTTTGTCCGCTTTTTTATTTTTGATTTTTTCAAGAACGGACTTCAATGCTTTAAGGTTTCCGTGAATGTCTGTAAACACTGCAATTTTCATTTTTTACCCTTCCCGCAAATTCACTTCACAATTTCATACCTAAGCCTTAAATATGAATTCTTCAGAACCTTGCATTCGACAAGCTTCATCACTCCAAGCAAAGAAAGTTCGTTTTCGCTCATCAAAGACTTTCCGTCGATTAAAGTGGCAGTGTCTTTTCCGCCGACCAAAACAGGAGCTACAACAAGGTCCACAAAGTCAAAGAGCTTTTCGCGCAAGAAAAGGCCGTTCACCGTTCCGCCAGACTGAATTGTGAGCCGCTCGCAACCAAAGTTTTTGTAAAGCCATTCAAGCCCTTCCTTTAAGTCCAGCTTTTCTTGGTAAAAGATATGAAGGTTGTCTTCCTTTACGCCGTAAGCCGGATGGTTTTTGTTGGATGTAAAAAGAACGAATTCCTTTGAGCGGGCGCAAAAATACCGCGCGCCATGCTCGGTCAAATGCGTGTTGTCCAAAAGGACAAAGGACACAGGCGTTTTTTGCGAAAAGGGCTTTTCATTTGCGCCCATTTTTTCCTGCACGCGGCCTGTGTTAAAGCTCCACAAGTCGGTCGTCTGCTCTATTTCGTAGTATTGTCCCACGCCTTCCTTGAGGCCTGGGATTTTTGGAAAGTCCTTGTCCACGTCAAGCGCGTCGCTGGCTCCTGTGCTGATTTTTCCGTCAACGCTCATCAGCATAAAAAGAGTTGTCGTTGGCCTTGCCATTTTTTTCTCCTCTATTTTTATATTTCAACATCCGCGCGAACTTCGAGGATGTTGCCGCTCGTCTTTAGAATTTCTTTGATCAGGTCAAAGACATGACATAAATCTGGCAGGGGTTTTCTTCGCCCCAGATTTCTTTTATGACTTCCAATTCCTTAAAGCCGCAGGACTTGTAAAAACGGTTGGTGATGTCATAATCTGGATACACGCCCATCTGAACGGTTTTTACCTGCATAAAAGAATAGCCTTTTTCTGTCGCGATTTTCTTTGCCGCTTCAAAAAGTTTTCTTCCAAGTCCCTTGCGGTGGAACTCTTTTTTCACTCCCATTACCGCAAGCTCAACGGTGTCTTTTCCTGTTTCTTTTAGGCAGAGAAAGCCTGAGCATTCATCTTTTTCTTTTGCGGCAAGGAAAGTCCAGTCCGCGCAGTCTAAAATGTATTTTTCTCGGCTTTCGTCCACTTCAAACCAGTCGCGCAAGCCTTCTAGAATTTTTCTTGCTATTGCCTGTTTTGTCGCGGGGTCCTTTATCTGTTCAATCGTTTGGCAAGATGTCGCCATTGTTTTCCTCACTTAAAAAGATTCGCGCCTTTCTCATAAGCCGTTTTGAGATTTTTGTCCCAGCCTTCTTCACGCGAGGCAAGCGCCCTTGACATTCCTGGAAAGATGACAAAGTCGGATTTTTTGGCGCGGTCAAAAATTCTGTCGCCTATCATGACTTTTTTCATGCTGTCCAGAAGTCCGAATTTTTCAAGGCGTTCCATTGTGTTTCCCGCCGTCACAAGGAAGAGAGCTTTGTCCAAAACTTTCATAGTTCTGTTTTCGCCGTAAGCAAATCCGTGAGACCAAACTCTGTCAAACCAGCCTACAAGTTTCGCCGGAGCTTCCGTCCAAAAGACCGGGTATATAAATACGATTGCGTCTGAGGAATTTATTTTCGCTTGCTCGGCCAACACGTCTTCCGCCACTTCCGGCGTCTTCCTGTAATTCGCGTCGCGAAGGTATTCCCGCTCGCTCATGTCTGTCTTAAAGTTCATCTTGTACAAATCGGAAAGAACATAGTCGTTCCCGGAGTCTTCGATTCCTTTTATGAATGAGTCCCTTACGCGGCGCGTAAAAGAATCTTCCGATGGATGGCAGTAAACTATAAACGCTTTCATTTTTTCCTTTCCAATGTTCAATTTACAAATCCTTCATATAAAGAACTTCGTCCTCAACGACTTTTCCCATCACAGTCTTGGTGAATGCTTTTACAAATTTCATGCCGTTCCGCTCGGCCACATGGCGGCTTGGAAGGTTGTCGGACTTCATGTATGAAATGATTTTTTTCATTCCGCGCTCTTTGGCGAATCGCGCGCAAGCCTTCGCGGCTTCGGTGGCGTATCCCATGCCTCGGAACTCTTTTCGCAAGTGGTAGCCGATTTCCGGGAACAAATCGTTTTCAACCTGCTGCATCGTGATTCCGCAGTCGCCAATCATTTCTCCGCTTTCTTTAAGGCAGACAGCCCAAAGCCCAAAGCCGTATTTTTGGTAATTGTCAATGTTCCATTTTATCCAGTTTTCAACTTCTTCCCTTGAAAAAGGATGCGGATAAAATTTCATCGATTCTGGGTCGCTCATGACAAGCGCGAGCGTGTCCACGTCTTCGAGCGTCATCTCGCGAAAAAAAAGCCGTTCCGTTTCAAAAAGCATGTTTTTCCTCCAATTTTTTTTTACATTGCTTCGCTAAGCGAAAGCGGCTTTTTTGGCGGCTCGTTTGAACTCCCGATTTTTTTTACGTACCAAAGGATTCCGCGCCATTTGCCCATTTTAAAGCCGGCGCTCTCAAAATGCCCGGCTTCCTTAAAGCCAAGCTTTTTGTGCAGGGCGACGCTCGCTTGGTTTGTGTCGACCAAAACGCCGTAAATGTAGCGGTAGCCTTGCAGGGCAAGAAGCCGGGCGAATTCTTTGTAAAGCGCCGTCGCGATTCCTTGCCGTCTTGGCGCGTCGGAAGCCAGCATTATCGTCCACTCAACGTTCCACTGGTAGGCGTCGTGCGGCCTTAGCGGCGAGCCGCAAGCGTAGCCAAGAATTTTTTTGTCCGCGCCTTCCGCGACAAGGAAGGGGTATTTTTCTAGCGTCTCGGCGATTTTCTTTCGGTAATGATTGACGCTGGGGTTTTCGACGGTAAAGGTCACGTAGTCAAGCGGAACGTAGGAGCCGTAAATGTCGTGAACCGCTTGCGCGTCGCCTTCTGTCGCAAGCCTTATTTTAAATTCCGCTTTTGCCGTTCCCCGCAAATTGTCAAGCGCGTCCTGGTTGTGCATCGTTATCATTTTGAGCGTTCCGCAAGTGTTGAGCTTGTCGCAGTCCGCGCAAGTGTCAAACTTCTTCGCCATGACGCATTTTCTAATCGAGCAAAGATACTGGCAGTAGTCGGTCTTTATTCCGTTTGTCCGGCAGCCCTCGCAATTTATCATTTGCGGCGTGATTTCAACCTTGTTAAAGTCCGACCACTTTTTTGCCACGCTTTCGCGAAGCGCGTCGTCGTTGTTGATTGTCGCGATTCGCGCCTCGCAAGCCTCGCAGTCCAGGCCGCAGCAAGCGATAAACTCTTTCAATTTTTTCCTCCTAGTCGCCAAAGACCGGCGACTTCTTGTAAATCCTAACAAACTTTCCAAAGTTAATCGCGGCGCGGACGGCTTCGTCGGCGATTACGGCAAGAAAAACTCCTACGATTCCAAGTCCAAGCGTGTAAACAAAGAAGCAGGCGCACGCGATTACAAATACCGTTCCAAAAATCTGGGTGAAGAACATCCACCTTGTGTCGCCGCTTCCTCGAATCGCGCTTCCGATGATTATGTTCCCTGACTTTGAAATCAAGTTTATCGAAATCAAAAGCAAGTAAATGCCGCTGGTCGCGATGATGCTTCTGTCCTTTGTAAAGACCGAGATGATCCATCTTGGGCACAAAAGCGACGCCAAAACCATCGCCAGCGTCACCGCAAGGCTAAGGGCGTAGGCCGCGAGGCACACTCCCTTATACTGCTTCCTGTCGCACTGGCCCACCGCCTCGGATGCCAGCGTCAAGGTTCCGCTTCCCAAAGAGCCGATGATTACGACGGCCAAAACTTCCACGCCAAAGATGATGGAATAGATTCCGGCCGCAAGCTCGTTAATCGAATTGAGGATGCGGATGATCGCCAAGTTGCCAAAGTTCCAGCAAAAGTCTTCCAAGGCGGTGTTGAGTCCAAGCCGCGCCGAATGCAAGTAGCTTGAAAACTTCGCGTCCTTTACCGCCCGCATGCTTGGACGCGTGTTGAGCTTTCCGCTCCTAAAGTAGGCGAACATAAGGTACATGCCGCCCAAGTATTCGGCTATGGTCGTTCCCAGCGCGGCGCCCTTTATTCCCATCGACGGAAATCCCAGGTTTCCAAAAATCAAAACCCAGTCCAAGAAAATGTTCAAGCTTGAGCGAAGGACGCTCCAAATAGCCAAGTGCTTTGTGTGGTTTGACGTTTGGAAAATCACGGTCCACGAGCAGCCCATTCCCAACACCAAGAATATCGGCGAAGAATAGCGCGTGTAGTCGGCGCACATTCCAATCAAGTTGTCGGACACTCCCATTAGCCTAAAGACCGGCTTTGAGCCGAAGAACCAAAGCAAAAAGAGCGCGAACGGAAGAATGTGGCAGTACTTTAGAAGCGCGCCTGAATACTCTTCCTTTTTCTTGTCGTCCTTCGCTCCGACGCTTTGGCTTATCAAAATAGACGCGCCTGTCGCGATCGAAAAGCAAACCGACATAGTTGTCCATAGCGGCGAGGTTGTGTTTCCCAAAACCGCCATGTACAAAGTGTTGGCCTGTCCCAAGAAAATGCGGTCAATCAGCATTTGGACTTGGTTTATGATGTTGCTCAAAATCAGCGGAACCGCGATAGCGAGCAAGCGGGCAAAGTAAGTTCTGTAATTTTGAATCTTCTCCTTCATTTTTTCTCCTCCAAGGGGTGACAAAAAGCATTGTATGAAATGCTATGAATAATGAAAAGCGCTTTTATACAAGATGCAAGTTTAAGGCGGTAAGATGCGCTGGCAATGCACGGCCTTTAGGAAAGGCGCTCCTTAAAAAGCGGCGCGTACTTTCGGCTCACCAAAACTTCCTCGCCGTTGGCCATCTTGGCGTAAAGGCGGCTGTTAAGGGCCGTTCGCACGGATTGAATCTTGCGCAAGTTCACAAGATGCGATTTTGACACGCGCATGATTCCCGCCGCGCTCGAAAGCGTTTCCACTTGGTACAAGCGCTGATGGACTTGGAAAATTTCCTTTTCAGTGTAGGCGAATACTTGCTCAGCGTCCGCCTCAAAGTAAAGGATTTCCGCGATTGGAATTCGCGCGCGGCGGTTTCGCTCGCCAAAGGCTTCAATCGTGGAATCCTTTTTGCCGTCTTCGCCTTCGCTTTCCGCGCCGCCTTTTTCCGCCGCTTCCTTAAGCTTTTTGTTCAGCCGCTCCGACTCCGCCTTTTCCATAAGATAGGCGACGGAGTAGGAAAGCGCGTCAAAAAAAGCCGTCAGCGCGGCTACCGCAAAAAGGCCTGGCTTTCCCAAAAAGTCTCCCGCCAAAAAGTTCGCCGTCCAAACGCAAGCCGCCTCAAGGACAAGAAGCTCGGCCGCGCGCTGGACAATCACTTGCGCGATTGTCATGTTTTCTATTATATAAACCGGCAAACAGGGAAGCATGCAAAGCGCGCCCATCGCCAGCGGAAGAAAAAAATGCGCGTAAGATATCGCCTGCTCCCGCGCGAAAATCGTTCCGACAATCGCGAACGAAAGGACGCATTCCATCTGCGCAAAAAAGAGATCCCTGAAAAATGCCGAAATATTGACGTTTCTCTTCATTAATAAACCGTTCGGACAATATATCGCGCCGCAAATTGCCTGTCAATCGCGCTTGGCATTTAGGCCAAAAAGAGTATAGAATTGCGGCGGAGGTTTTTTTTATGTCTGCAATCACATCGATTCAAAAGAGAGAGCCGCTTTCTGTCACGGCGCAGGGCGTCGCCGCGATTATAGCGATACTGGCCGTGCTGGCGGTCCCCCAGGTTTTCCATTGGCTCGGAAAAGTTTCAGGGGCGGGAACGGCTCCGGGAATCGCCTTTAGCCCTATGCACTTTCCGGTCATCATCGCGGGCTTTTTGGCGGGGCCGGTCGTTGGAGCGATTTCCGGCTTGCTTGGACCGGCGGCCTCGCATTTGTTGTCCGGCATGCCTAGGGGAGTCCAGCTTCCGCTTATGATGGCGGAACTTTTTGGCTACGGTCTTGCGGCGGGCCTTTTGCGCAAGGCGAACATGCCGCTTTTGGCAAAGACGGTCATCGCAATGCTCGCGGGCCGCGTTTTAAGAATGCTTTTGTGCATGGTCTTTTTCTATATTCTTGGGAACGCCAAAGTCGCGCCGTTTGGCATTTGGAGCTCAATCCCCCAGTGCCTTCCCGGCATCGTCCTTCAGCTGGTTTTGATTCCGCTGATCGTTTTTCGCGTCGAAAATCCGCGAAAAAAATAGGGGCTGCTAAGGCCGAACTCAATCCAGCCGCAAAACGAACGCCGCGTTTTCGCGGCGTTTTTTTTTCATTTCTTTGGCGGCGCCGCCGGCAAGCGGCGGCCGGGCTTTGCGGGGTTGAGCTTCCGCTCCATTGCCGGCGCCTTCCGGCCCCGCCAACGGCTCCGCCGCCCCTCCAATCCCTCGCCGGGCCGCCCCAAAAACGCGCGAAAAAAAAAGAAAAAATTTTCAAAAAAAGCGCGCTTTGCTCTTGACAGTTTTTTGAAAAAGCGCTACATTCCCTTTTACCGCTCTGAACAAGGGCGGAGCTCTTTGGAAGCAGCAGGGAAGGGAAGAAAACGGTAAGGAGCGGAAGTCGGAGAAATCCGAAATTCATTTATCCTATCAATTTTCGAAGAAATCGATAATTTTGCTAGGGTTCAATTTTTTTGTGAGGATTCTTAGGCCTTCGGGCCTTGGATACAATCACGGAGAGTTTGATCCTGGCTCAGAACGAACGCTGGCGGCGCGTCTTAAGCATGCAAGTCGAGCGGGAGGCGGACTGGCGAGGAACGCGTGGGCGACGCGCCCTCCGGAGGGGGACAGCCCGTGGAAACACGGGGTAATACCCCATGGCATGCCCGTCTTGGAGGACGGGCATCAAAGGGGCTTCGGCCCCGCCGGGGGAGCGGCCCGCGACCCATCAGCTAGTTGGCGGTGCAAGGGACCACCAAGGCTGCGACGGGTATCCGGCCTGAGAGGGCGAACGGACGCATTGGGACTGAGATACGGCCCAGACTCCTACGGGAGGCAGCAGCTAAGAATATTCCGCAATGGGCGAAAGCCTGACGGAGCGACGCCGCGTGGACGATGGAGGCCGGAAGGTTGTAAAGTCCTTTTACGGGAGAAGAAGGAGCGGGGGAAGCAAAGCCTCCGCGGCGACGGTATCCCATGAATAAGGGGCGGCTAATTACGTGCCAGCAGCCGCGGTAACACGTAAGCCCCGAGCGTTGTTCGGAATTATTGGGCGTAAAGGGCGCGCAGGCGGCCGAGCAAGTCTGGAGTGAAATCCCCGGGCCCAACCCGGGAACTGCTTTGGAAACTGCTTGGCTGGAGTCGCCGAAGGGAAGCCGGAATTCCTGGTGTAGGGGTGAAATCTGTAGATATCAGGAAGAACACCGATGGCGAAGGCAGGCTTCCGGCGGACGACTGACGCTGAGGCGCGAAGGCGCGGGGAGCAAACAGGATTAGATACCCTGGTAGTCCGCGCAGTCAACGATGCACACCGGGCGTCCGGACATGAGTCTGGGTGCCGTAGCGAACGCGTTAAGTGTGCCGCCTGGGGAGTATGCCCGCAAGGGTGAAACTCAAAGGAATTGACGGGGGCCCGCACAAGCGGTGGAGCATGTGGTTTAATTCGATGGTATACGCGAGGAACCTTACCTGGGTTTGACATGCACAGGAATGATATAGAGATGTGTCAGCGCAGCAATGCGCCTGTGAACAGGTGCTGCATGGCTGTCGTCAGCTCGTGCCGTGAGGTGTTGGGTTAAGTCCCGCAACGAGCGCAACCCCTACCGTCTGTTGCCAGCGCGTCAAGGCGGGCACTCAGGCGGAACTGCCGGCGACAAGCCGGAGGAAGGCGGGGACGACGTCAAGTCATCATGGCCCTTATGTCCAGGGCTACACACGTGCTACAATGGACGCCACAGAGCGGAGCGAGGCGGCGACGCGGAGCGAAGCGCAAAAAAGCGTCCTCAGTCCGGATCGGAGTCTGAAACCCGACTCCGTGAAGTTGGAATCGCTAGTAATCGCGCATCAGCACGGCGCGGTGAATACGTTCCCGGGCCTTGTACACACCGCCCGTCACACCATCCGAGTGGAGTGCGCCCGAAGCCGGCAGTCCAACCGCAAGGGGGGCGCCGTCGAAGGCTCGCTTCGTGAGGGGGGTGAAGTCGTAACAAGGTAGTCGTACCGGAAGGTGCGGCTGGATCACCTCCTTTCTAAGAGAAAGGCAAGCCGGCCGGTGTACGGCCGGGCCCGCTTCAAGCCGTTTTCTTCCCGCTTCCCGCCGTTCCAAGGCTGCGGGAGATGGAGCCTCCCCGGGAATAAAGGGGATATAGCTCAGCTGGCTAGAGCACCGGCTTTGCAAGCCGGGGGTCAGGGGTTCAAACCCCCTTATCTCCAATAAAGGGCGCCCTCGGGGCGCGCGTTCTTTGACACGACCAGGGAAGGGAAGACAAACAAGAAGCGAAGAAAGAAGGCCTTCCGGGAGCCCACGCTTGAGGGCGCGGAAGGGACAATATGGTCAAGCGAGAACAGGTCCATGGCGGATGCCTTGGAGCCGTCCGGCGAAGAAGGGCGCGGCAGGCTGCGAAAAGCCCGGGGGAGGAGCGAACGTCCGCTGATCCCGGGGTTCCCGAATGGGGTAACCCGCACGGCGCGAGCCGTGCATCCGAACGCCTGAACAAAATAGGGCGCGGAGGCCACACTGCGTGAAGTGAACCATCTAAGTAACGCGGGAAAAGAAATCAAGAGAGATTCCCCAAGTAGCGGCGAGCGAACGGGGAGGAGCCCAAACCGCTTGTGCGGGGTTGCAGGGCCGCGCGGGGATGACCCGCGGAGTTATGAGAAAACAGGAGACCAGCCGAACGCGCCGGACAGCGCGGCCGAAGAGGGTGACGGCCCCGTAGGCGAAGGGATCCTGACTCCGTGGCGCGGTGCCTAAGTAGGGCGGGGCACGTGGAACCCTGTCCGAATCCGGGTCGACCACGATCCAAGGCTGAATACGGACGGCTACCGATAGCGCATAGTACCGTGAGGGAAAGGTGAAAAGAACCCCGGCGAGGGGAGTGAAAGAGAACCTGAAACCATGGACCTTCAAGATGCCGCGGGCGGCGACGCTTGCGGCGTGTCTTTTGTAGAATAAACCTGCGAGTCGCGGTATGGGGCGAGGCTAAGGGATCGGAGTCCCGGAGCCGGAGCGAAAGCGAGTCCGAAACGGGCGAACGAGTCCCATGCCGCGGACCCGAAGCCAAGGTGATCTTGCCACGGGCAGGCTGAAACGGGGGTGACACCCCGCGGAGGGCCGAACGGTAATCTGTTAAAAAAGGTAGCGATGACCCGCGGCAAGGAGTGAAAGGCTAAACAAACCTGGAGATAGCTGGCTCTCCCCGAAATGCCTTTAGGGACAGCCTCATGGAAAGCTTCCGGAGGTAGAGCGCTGGATGGACGAGGGGGCGTCAAAACCTACCGAAGCCAATCAAACTGCGAATGCCGGAAGCCAGCCCATGGGAGTGAGACCGCGAGCTCCAAGGTCCGCGGTCGAGAGGGAAACAGCCCGGACCGGCGGTTAAGGCCCCAAAGCCGCGCTAAGTGTGAAATGAAGTGGGGATGCAAGGACAGCCAGGAGGTTGGCTCAGAAGCAGCCATTCCTTGAAAGAGTGCGTAACAGCTCACTGGTCGAGCACCCCCGCGCAGACAATGTAACGGGGCTAAGCGCGGCGCCGAAACCCCGGATTCAACGCTTTCGCGTTGACTGGTAGGGGAGCGTTGGACCAACCCACGAAGGGGGACCCGCGAGGGCCCCTGGAGGAAGTCCAAGAGAGAATGCAGGCATAAGTAACGAAAAGACGGGTGAAATCCCCGTCCGCCGAAAGCCTAAGGTTTCCAGGGCAAGGGCAATCCGCCCTGGGTAAGTCGGCCCCTAAGCTCAGGCTGAAAAGCGTAGGCGACGGGAATCCGGTCCACATTCCGGAACCCGTCCAGTTTCTATCGGAGCGACGCGTGAGGAGAGTTCCGGCGGGAGAACGGTAGTTCCCGTCCAAGCGCCCGACCCGACGAGGCGGGGGTCAAAAGACCCGCCGAGGGAAGGCGTGACGGCGAGGCCCCCCTAGGGGGGAGGAAGCGGAAGGATTCAAGGCGCCGGGAAAGAGCTCCTAGGCTAGGCTGGACGGACCGTACCGCAAACCGACACAGGTAGGCGGGATGAGTAATCTAAGGCGCACGAGAGAACCCGCGCTAAGGAACTCGGCAAAATGCGCACGTAACTTCGGGAGAAGTGCGGCCCGCGTTTGAAAGAATTGCGGGCCTCAGAAAGCGGGCCCAGGCGACTGTTTATCAAAAACACAGCCATCTGCGAACCAGCGATGGGACGTATAGGTGGTGACACCTGCCCGGTGCCGGAAGGTTAAGGGGAGCGGTCAGCCGCAAGGCGAAGCTGCGAACCGAAGCCCCGGTAAACGGCGGCCGTAACTATAACGGTCCTAAGGTAGCGAAATTCCTTGTCGGGTAAGTTCCGACCCGCACGAATGGTGTAACGATTCTTAAAGAAGCCGGATAGCCGCAATTAGACGGAAAGACCCCGTGAACCTTCACCGCAACTTGACGTTGGGATCCTATCCGCCATGTGTAGGATAGCCGGGAGGCAGCGAGCCGCGGGCGTCAGCCTGCGGGGAGCCGTCGGTGAAATACCGGCCTTGGCGAATGGGATTTCTAACCGCGCCCGCGAATCCGGGCCCGGGACAGCGTCAGGCGGGCGGTTTGACTGGGGCGGTCGCCTCCCAAACTGTAACGGAGGCGCGCGAAGGTCCCCTCACCCCGATTGGAAACCGGGGCGCGAGTGTAAAGGCACAAGGGGGCTTGACTGAGAGGAAGACATTCCGATCAGGTGCGAAAGCAGGTCTTAGTGATCTGGCGGTGCCGAGTGGAAGGGCCGTCACTTAACGGACAAAAGGTACTCCGGGGATAACAGGCTGATTTTCCC
>CADCBK010000053.1 GCA_902799665.1 uncultured Spirochaetaceae bacterium
GGCGTCCTTTTGGTTTGTGTCGGCCGCGATTGAAAGCGGCGTGTATCCCAAGGAGTTTCTTGTGTCAAAGGGATAGCCCTTGCTTATCAAAGACTGCAAGGTGGCGACGTCGGCCTTTGCCTTGAGCGCGATATGAATCGGCGTGTTTCCGTCGGAGTCGGCTATCATTTTGTCGCCGCCTAAGACCGCGTACATTGTTTCGGAATCTTTGGCGAAGGCGATTGAAAGGGGAGTGGCGCCGCTTTTGTCGCGCGACAAGGGATTCGCTCCCGCGTCTTTTAGTAGGGCGATTATGTCTTTGTCGCCCAAGCTCGCGGCTTCGTGGAAGGGCGTTCTTCCGCTCATGTCCTGAATCTGCGGGTTCGCCTTGGCCGAAAGCAAAAGCTTTGTCATTTCATATTGGCCGCCTCTTATGGCGTCGCTTAAGGCTGTGCGGCCGTTTTGGTCGTAAGTGTTGGGATTGGCGCCGTGGCTAAGCAAGAGGCGGGCCATTGTCGTGTTTCCTTCGACGGCGGCCTCGGCAAGCGGCGTTTTTCCGCCGACATTCTGGCTGTCGATGTTAAAGCCAAGGCTTATCAATTTTTCGGCCGCGGTCAAGGCGTCCCAGCGCACGGCCGCGTGCAAGGGGCTGCTTCCCAAATGGTCGCGGGCGGCCAAAGAAGCGCCGCTTTTTACAAGCAAGTCGATGGCGGAAGTGTTGTCGCCTTTCGCCGCGCTGAATAGGGGAGTCTCGCCGTTTCCGTTGACCGCGTTGACGTCCGCGCCTTTTTGAATCAATAAAGACAAGGTTTCGTTTGGAAGCTGCCACTCAGCGGCGTAATGCAAGACGGAATTGCCGCTTCCGTCAATGGCGGTGATTGTCCTTGAGTTTAAAAGCCATTGCTCGCTTCCGTTAAGGCTTTCAAGAGACTTTCTTAGCGGAGAGATGTTCTGCGTGTTGGCGGCGAAGATGTCCGCGTTGCGGGAAAGCAAAAGCTCGCCGGCCTTGCGGTTGTTTTTTTCTACCGCGATGAAAAGCGCGCTTTCGCCGTCGCGGTTCCTGGCGTTTACGTTTGAGTCAAGCCCCGCGATGTATTCGATTCTTTCGTAGGCCGCGTCCTGCTTTAGGGCGACCAAAAGCGGCGTGTTTCCTTCAGAGTCCGTGCTGGAAGCGTTTTCCTTTATGACAAGCGACTTGTACAAGTCGTCGCTTCGGCGCAGGACGCTGATAAGCGGGGTGGCCTTCTTTGCGTCTTCGGCATGGATGTCGGCGCCGTTGGTCACAAAGAATTTGACTTGCTCGGCCTCTCCGTGCTCAATCGCGGTGGCAAGCGGAGTCAAGCCCTTTTTGTTTCGGATGTTGATGTCCGCTCCGGCTCCCGTGAACATTCCCAAAACTTCTGGGCTGATTTTTATCATTGAAGCGACGTGCAAAACCGTGTCGCCGTACATGTCCTTTTGGTTTACGTTGGCGCCGTTGGCCAAAAGCATTGAATAGATTTCGCTTTGCTTTTCTTGCGGAATCAAAAGAAGGAGTGGTGTCTTTCCAAGGCTGTCCTTTCCGTTTACGTCCGCTCCAGCCGCCAAAAGCTGGGAAACGATTTCCGAGCGGCCGTAGCGGACCGCTTCGTGCAAGGGCGTGGCGCCAGAGATGTCCTGGGCCTTTGTGTCGGCGCCGTTGTCAAGCAAATACTGGGCGATGCCGGTGTGGCCGTGAATCGCCGCCATGTGAAGGGGAGTCTGGCCGTCGCTCATTCTAAGCGACATGTTTCTTTGTTCAACCGCGTCCTCAAAATATTTTGTCGGCCCGTTGACTGTGGCCGCGCCCGCGTAGATCAATTCGGCGGCGATTTGCGCGGTGACAATGTTCTTTGGGTTTTCAAGCGCCAAGGCCAGCGGAGTCTTTCCTTGCGCGTTCCTTTTGTCGATGTTGATTTTTCTGTTGATGCAATACTCAACGGCTTTTTTGTTTTGCGTGTTCACAAAGTAGTGGACGATGCCGTTTCCGTTGTTTTCGTCCTTAAGCTGGGCGGTCTTGTCGTTTATCATTATGTCGTAGTAAACGTCGCCGCGGGCAAGTGAAGTTTCCAGGGCGCTTATTCCTTCCGCGTCCAACGAAAAAATGTCCGCGCCAAGGTTTGTCAAGGCCCTGGAAGACTCGTAGCAATCCGACTTGATGGCCGCGTGAAGGGCGGTGTCGCCGGAATTGTTCTTAAGCTCCATGTCCGCTCCCTTTATCACAAGGAAGGTCACCAAGTCGGAGTCGTTTATTCTGGCGGCCATGTGCAGGGCCGTGTTTCCGTCCTCGTCGACGGTGTTTATGTCCGCTTGGTTTGTGAAAAGCCCCTTGGCCTTGTCGATTTCACCCGCCAAAATGTATTCTTGCGCGGTCGTCGGCTTTTTTTCCGTTGTTGTGGCGCAGCCGTTGACAAAAAAGGCCAAGGCGATTGAACAAATCGCGATGACAAAAGTTAAAAGTTGGTTTTTCATAAAAATCCACCCCGCTTTTTTTTAAAGATAGATATTCTTTTGTATTATCGGAATATATGGAAGCAAGTTTAGTGGAATTGAGGGCCGCCGTTTTTTGGCCTTTTGCCTTTGGCCGCGCCGTCCGCGCTATTGAACAAAAGCGGCTTTTTATCTATAATATTGGGCATAAAATCCTTAAGGAGCTTTTTTATGGTTAACTACAAAGATTTGGGCCTTGTGAACACTCGCGATATGTTCGCCAAGGCAATGAAAGGCGGATACGCCATTCCCGCGTTCAACTTCAACAACATGGAGCAGATGCAGGCTATCATCATGGCTTGCGTTGAGGTCAAGTCTCCCGTCATCTTGCAGGTTTCAAAGGGAGCCCGCGCCTACGCCAACGCCAACATCCTTCGCAACATGGCCCGCGGCGCCGTTGAGTACGCCCACGAGCTTGGCTGCGACATTCCGATCGTCCTTCACTTGGACCACGGCCCCAACTTTGAGGTTGCCAAAGACTGCATCGACAACGGATTTTCTTCTGTCATGATCGACGGTTCGGCCCTTCCCTACGACGAGAACGTTGCCGTGACAAAAAAGGTTGTCGACTACGCCCACAAGTACGACGTTACCGTAGAAGCCGAGCTTGGCGTTCTTGGCGGCGTTGAGGACGAAGTTTCAGCCGAAGAGTCAAAGTACACAAAGCCTGAGGAAGTAATCGACTTCACTTCTAAGACTGGCTGCGACTCATTGGCCATCTCTATCGGAACAAGCCACGGCCGCTGCAAATTCACTCCGGCCCAGTGCACAAGAACAGCCGACGGAGTTTTGATTCCTCCGCCGTTGGCCTTTGACGTTTTGGCCGCCATCGAGCAAAAGCTCCCCGGCTTCCCGATTGTTTTGCACGGATCTTCTTCAGTTCCCGTTGAATACGTAAAGATTATCGAGCAGTACGGCGGAAAGATTCCGGATTCAGTCGGAATCCCCGAAGACCAGCTGCGCAAGGCCGCCAAGAGCGCCGTTTGCAAAATCAACATCGACTCTGACGGACGCTTGGCCATGACGGCTGCCATCCGCCGCCACCTTGCCGAGCACCCGGGCGACTTTGACCCCCGCCAGTACCTTACTCCGGCCCGCGAAGAGCTCAAAAAGATGTACATGCACAAGTGCGTGAACGTCCTCGGCTCTGCCGGCCACGCCTTGGATTAGTCCAATCGCTTTAAGGCAAAAAAAAAACGCGTCGCTTGCCGACGCGTTTTTTTTTGCCGTTTTATTGTCAGTGACCGATTGTCGCGCTATATAATCAGTACGGCTGTTCGCGCGAGTTGGGTTGCGAGCGCGAATGTTGCCGCTTATGCGGCGGCTTTCATTTTTAGGCTTGCAACCGTTTTTATCGCCGCTGGCAGAACTCCGCCTTGAGGAAGTCCAAGTCCAGTTCTGGGTAAAGAACGTGCGCGTTCAACAAGGCGTTGACGCGCTCTTTGGCTTTGGCCTGAACCGAAGCGTCAAGGTCGATTTTTCCCTTGGCGGGCTTTCCTTCTTTTGTGAGGCCGGGCTTGGTTCCCTTAAGAACAAAGTCGATGATCGAAGCGACTTCGGCCATGTCCTTTTCGTTCATGCCAAGAGTCGTGAGGCCCGGAGTTCCGATGCGGATGCCGCTGGTCCACCAGGCGCCGTTTTTGTCGTAGGGAAGCGCGTTGGCGTTGGCCGTCACTCCGCACTGGAAGAGCGCCGCTTCCGCCTGCTTTCCTGTAAGGCCGTAAGTGGTAACGTCAACCAGCATAAGGTGGTCTTCCGTTCCGCCTGTCTGCAATACCATTCCCAAATCCATGCAAGACTTGGCAAGGGCCTGCGCGTTCTTTACGACCTGTGAGGCCCAGTCGCGGTAGGCCTGAGTGTTGGCTTCCTTGAGCGCGATTGCCTTGGCCGCCATGACGTGGCCGAGCGGGCCGCCCAAAACCATCGGGCATCCCTTGTTGACGTAGTCGGCGTATTCCTTTTTGCAAAGAATGATCGAGCCGCGAGGTCCGCGCAAAGTTTTGTGGGTTGTCGTCGTCACAACGTCGGCCCATTTAACGGGGTCGTTGTCGCCTGTCCAAACCTTTCCAGCGACGAGGCCCGCGAAGTGAGCCATGTCAACCATCAATGTGGCGCCGCACTTGTCGGCGATCGCGCGGAATCTCTTGAAGTCTATTTTTCTTGGGTAGGCGGAAAAGCCTGTGAGCAAAATCAAGGGCTTCACTTCCATCGCCTGCTTTTCAATCGCGTCGTAGTCCAAAAGGCCTGTCTCTTTGTCAACGCCGTAAGGATGGCTTTCGAACATGCGGGCGCTGACGTTCATTCGGTAGCCGTGAGTCAAGTGGCCGCCGCAAGAGTAGTCCAAGCCCATCAATTTTTGGTTTCCGAACTTTTTGCGCAATTCGTCAAACTGGGCGTCTGTAAGGTCGGCCAAAGATTTTACGCCAAGCTCTTCCAAAGTGGGAGTCTCGATTTTCTTTGAAAGAATCGCCCAGTAGGCAACGAGGTTTGCGTCCGCGCCTGAGTGGGGCTGGACGTAGGCGTAGTCCGCGCCAAAAAGCTTTTCGGCCTCGCGGGCGGCGGCGTTCTCAACCGCGTCGATGTTCACGCAGCCGCCGTAGTAGCGGTGCTCTGGATAGCCTTCGGCGTATTTGTCTGTGAGCAAGTTTCCCATCGCGGCCTGAACGTTGAGCGAGCAGTAGTTTTCGCTCGCGACCAATTTAAGGTGGCTGCGCTGGTTTTCCAATTCGCTTACGATAGACGCGGCGATTTCCGGGCCGACGGCGGCGACTTGCTGCAAGTTGGCCACATAGGCGCACATGGCGGCGTTGGGCTTTCCGTTTGACTTGGCAAGGTAGTTTTCCAAAGGCGTGGACATAGATTCTCCTTATGCGGCGGGCTGGCCGCGTTTTATATATTTTGAAAAAGTTTAGTGAAATTTAAGAAGAAAATCAAGGGGGAACCGCGATCGATCCGCTTGCGTTTCGTCAAACCTTGACCCAACCCCTATCTTCGCGTTATAATGCAAGCATTATGAAAGTGGCGCGCATGGCAGAACTCCGAAAAATTTTCTCAAAAAATTGCCCGAAGGGGTTGACAAAAATCCGCGCGCGCGGCGCAATCAATCAATCAATCAATCAATCAATCAATCAATCAATCAATCAATCAATCAATCAATCAATCAATCAATCAATCAATCAATCAATCAATAGAAGAATAGTCTTTAAAACTTTAACCAATGCCCGCGGAATGGGACGGCTGTGCCCCTTGCCGCGGGCTTTTTGTTTTTTAAATCGCATAAAAATGGAGGAACAAAAATGAAATCCTTTAAAAACAAAACAGTCCGCGCGATTGGCGCCTTGCTCGCTTGCGCGGCGCTGGCCTTTGGAATGGCCGCTTGCTCCAATGGAAGCGGAAGCGACCCGCAAGTGGTTCTTGTCCAAACGGGAACAACGACGACAACGACGGATACGCCGGCGCCCGCGGTTAAATACACGATAACTTTTAACGCCAACGACGGAAGCGAAAATCCCGCCACCGCGACGCAAAAGTTCACCAAGGGAGAGGCCGCCGCCTTAAAGTCCGTATCGTCGCTTGGCTTTTCAAAGGCCGGCTTTTACTTTAAGGGCTGGGGACTGACGGCTGGCGCCGCGACGTCTTCGTACGCGGACGAGGCTGGCTACATAGCCGTGGAGGACAAGACCTTGTACGCCTTGTGGTCCGAGCTTCCCGTCTTCAGCGTAAATACGCCGGTTATATCAAGGGGAACTGTGACGGCAAGCCCCGCATCTGGATATGCCGGAACAGAAATCACTTTGACGGCTTCGTCAAAATCAAGCTGCTTTGCGTTTGACTCGTTCACCGTGGTGGACTCAAATTCAAATCCTGTTACGGTTGACGCCAACGGAAAGTTCACTTTGCCAGAAGGTGGAGCCACTGCCACCGCGACCTTTAACGCCGTTCAACCAAGCTCGCCTTACACTGAAGCAGAGAGCGGCATCGTGACTTTTGGCTCATGGCCCCAGACATTAAAGGCGGAAGATGTAGCCGTTGACGAAAGCGAAACTCTTGCGGCCGCAGATTTCACATATTATGCTGGAAGCGACGGACATTGGTACGCAAAATTGAGCGACAAGTATTACAAGGTGGAGCCGATAGAGTGGAAAGTTCTTACGACAAACTACAACGAAACAGGAAAAAAACTTTTGCATGCGAAAAACATTATTGATGTCTGCGTGTTTTATTCTGGCGGCTATGGCAGGATAATAAACGGAAACACTATCAAATGTAGCGATTACGAGCATTCGGCAATCCGCGCGTTCTTGAATGGCCTTAGTTATCAAAATGTTAAAAGCGGCGGGCAAGAGGCTTGCGACGATTATTTGAACAAAGGTTTTTTGCAGGCCGCCTTTACTCCAAGCGAATTTAACTCAATCGCGGAAACAACTGTTGACAACAGCTTAGCTTCAACTGGCAACGAAGGATATGCTTGCAATGACACAAGCGATAAAATATTTTTGCTAAGTTTATCAGAGTATGGGAAATTTGGCGGAAGGCCAAAGGGCACAAATTTTGCAAAGGCAAAATCTAGTAGTTATACAGATGCATGGTGGCTTCGGTCTTCATATAGACCAGGTAACTATTACGAAAATAAAGACAGCACTGTATACGCGCGCTTTGTGCTTCCAGATGGAAGCACACACACAAACTACGTTGATACCAGTGACCATTGGGAACGCAAAGTAATGTATTGGTATTACGCATCCAGTACTTTTGGCGTTGTTCCCGCTTTGTGTTTGAAAAACTGATTTAGGTATTTTACAACGGAAGCCCGGCCGCGCGTCGCGCGTTCCCGCTTCCGTGTAATGGATAATGATTTTTGTAGGAAAAGATTATGGGAAAGAAAGCTTTGGATAAACAAGTGGAAAATTTTTCTTCTTGCTTCAATAGTCTTTGTTGTGAGAAAAAAGTAAAGCGCGAAGCCCGTTTGCTTGACATTCGCTACAGGCTTAGCCTTGACTTGCGCGTTGGCATTGAAACCGAATATTCTTCCACAAAAGGAAAAGACGTAAGAGAAACGTATGAGCTGATTTTTAAATTCATGGATTTGTGGAATGTGTATGAAGCGTGCCAAGGATATGGAAGAAAACTTTCGGTTTGCTCAAATCGTTCAAAAAAGTGGAACGAAAGGTTCTTGAAAAACAACGGACTTAAAGATTGTCTTGAAAAGCATGCGGAGTCATTTAAAAGCCAGTTCTTGTCTACAAAGTCTGATTGGCAAACTTATAAAAAATATCTTGAGCATTTTTCTGAATTGGATAGTATTACTCAAAATAATCAGAACAGGTATAGAGATTATATTGCCGCGGGCGCTAAAGCGTTTGATTACGAGCAATTGCTGTTTATTCAATACATGGAGCGCAACGCCTTTTATCACGGCGGCGAGGCCGCGAAATCTGAGGTTGGCTATGCCTACAGAAAAAAGCTGCTTAAATTCTACATTGATTTCTTGAAAGAGTTCATCGCCTTGCTCGGCGCCCAATTGTTTTTGGAAGACAGCGCCAGGTAGCTGCGGCGTCTATTGCAGTTTCAACACAAGCTTTTTTCCAAGGACATTCGCGGCTTTTGTCAAAGTGCCCAACGTGACGGAATCGTTGTCGGGATTTAGAAGCCTGTTCAGTGCAGCGCGCGAGGTGGACATTTTTTTCGCCATGTCGCTTTTTGTGAGTTTTTGGCGCTTCATCTCGTCAAGCAAGTTGCAAGCGAGAACGCGCTTTACGGCTTCGTTTCTTGTTTCGGAAGCGATGTTTTCTTCTTTTAGAAAATCTTCAAAAGAACTTCCAACATAAGCTTTGTTCATTTTTTGCCTCCTAAAACCAAGTCTCGCCGCGCTTTTCCCAACTCCAAATCGTCTTTTGGAGTTTTTTGCGTTTTCTTTATAAAAGCGTGCAGCAAAATCATTTTCTTGCCTTCTACAGTGAACATGACACGGCAAATTCTTTTGTCGGAAATGTCCGATCTGACTTCCCATAAATCGGAATCTAATTTTCTGACTTTTGGGTAGCCGATGGGCCAAAGCATTTCCACCGTCATAATGTCCGCTCCAACGGATTTTTTGTCAACGAGCGGCAGGGCTTTTAAAAAGTCTCTCGCCGGTTCGTTGCCTTGCTCGGTCTTAAAAAAGTCCGCGCGAATCCGTTTTTGGAAAGCTTCTTTTAGTGTATCATTATTGATACGTTTTGTCAAGGCTTTTGTTGTTTTCAATTTTTTTCTCCGCATATATAAGATAGGCTTTTTTTTGTATTTTTTTGCTGTTTTTTGCGAAAATTCTTAAAATTTTTTTGTAACATTCTTTTCCTTCTGCGCCGCAGTTGTTGTTTTTATCAAAGTATGGTATAATTACTATATAATATGGCGGAAAAGGCTCCCACGACATTTGAAAGATTGGTTTCTCTTATAAGCGAAGACGAGCGCAAGGCCTTGTTGGAAAAAATGCGGCCTTTGGAAGGAGATCCCGACAGCCGCGCCTTGGAATCTGACAAAGACCCCTCGATGAACGCTGACGAAATCGTCTTGGAAGAAAACCTCAAGCAGGAGTCAATCATTTACCGCTTGATTCTTTGGCTCCGTTCCGTCTTGACCTCGACTTCAAAGGAGCAGCTCTACAACGACGACAAGATAATGACCCTCTTTAGAAAGTTGAACCGCGAGTACCCCGGCCTGGTCGACTACAAGGGCGCCCTGCTTTTGGGAATTTTTTACGAAAAACTTTTGGAGCTTAGAAGGGCCGCAGATTTCTTTAGGCCTTACCTTGACGCGATTTACGAAAACATCGGAGCCTTCTATGTTTTCTTGGGATCGATTGTCGCTCCAGAAGTCACGCAAAGAATGAATTCCGAAGTCGACCCGATGAGCCTTCCCCTTGACCGCGAGGTTACGGGAGAATTGCGCGCCTCCTTCTTGCGCAAAATGGAAGATATAATCAAGGAGCTTCCGCAGCACAGAAGGGCCTACTTGTACCAGTGCGCGATTTCTGTCGACTGGCTCTACCAATTTACAAAGCTGCCTTTTGAACGTTTTGTCTCCGCCTTTGGAGCGGGCTTGACCGATTCGCAAGTGGCGCGCTTTGAAAGCGTTACAAGCGAGCTGAACGCTTTTTCTAAAATTTTGTGCAATGGAAAAAGCATGCCGGTCGAAGCCTTTGAGTCAATCTTTTTGTTCTCGGCGAAGAAAATGGTTCCAGCCTCAAGCGAGGCAAAGGACGAAGATTCGCGCGCCAAAGAATTTATGGACAAGGCCAATTCCTATTTTACGATTATCCACATGTTCATAAACAGCGTTCCGCTCCGCTATGTGAACAAGGTTGTCTATAACAACATCCAATGGCAGCCCGACCAGTTTTCCGGCGCGGAGGATTGGTTCGCCAAGTACAAGGAGCAGTGGAAAAAGCTTTTTGACGACCAATGGTCTTCTTGGCTTAAGGAAAAAAAGCGCGCGGGCCTTAACAAGCAGTTGAAGGACAATTTTGGCATAGACGCCATTCCCTTGCTGCCTGTCAGGCCTTGGGCCAACATGTGGGGAACGGGCGTCGACTTTCACTTTGAAAACACCGCGGGCTTTTTGTGGTGGTTCGTTTCCAAAAAGCAAAACGAAGTTGTCGAGCCTCTTAAGATTCTTTTGCTTGAAGGCCAGTTTGTCAACAAGGAAAACCGCGCGGAGTTCGCCAACACGCTTAACGAGCTGTCGCAAATTTCGTCCAGGATGTACGACTTTGAGGAAGACCTTTCGGACAAGGGGCAGACCGGCTTGGTTTTTGAAAAGCTTGCCAGCGACCACTTGCGCACTTTGGCCGCGCAGTCAAAAATCGACACGCTGATCATAGAAAAAGAAGCGATTGTGAAGTCGACGAAAAATTCTTTTTGCGATCAAGCGCGCTCCGTCCTTAACATTTTGAACGGCGTTTTCGCCGAAAAAAAAGACACCCGCTATGACGGCATCCACAACCTCGCTTCGATTCAGGGCGGACAAAACGCCAGCTTTAGGGCGTCGCTAATGCAAAGCCAAAAGGTGTTCGCTTCGGCGCTAAAGAGCTTGAGCAAATCGACATGCCCAACAACGGCGCGAAATGAAGTTAGTTGATTTTTTGCAAGGCCAAGATGAGCGCTCCGAAAATTGCCAGAAAGCCCAAGAAGGGCCGCGCTACCGGCTTTTTCCCTTTTACAAAAACGGCGCGCCGTTTGAAGGCCGCACTCCAAAAGTTTTCGAAAGCCCAAAATGCGGGGCAAGCCAAAAGCGCCTTGCAAGCCCAAAAGTCGCGCGGCCCCTTTGGGGCATGACGATGAAGGCCGCCGGCTCCATGCGCTTTAGGTGGAACGAAACAAATCCCAACCGCGACCAATTCCTTTCCGAACTTTGCGCGCTCTTTGGCGGAGCGGGGAAGGGCGGCCAAAAGCAAGTCGTTCCCCTTGAATTGATTCATTCAAAAATAGTTTGCGAGGCGCGCGAGGCTGGCGACACCCTTAACAAGCAGGGCGACGGAATTGTCACGCAAAACCCGTCGCTTGTTCCTGTCGTGACGGCGGCCGACTGCGTTCCCCTTTATTTTTACGACGCGGGAACGGGAGCCTTTGGCGCGGCGCATTCGGGCTGGAAGGGAACCGGAATCGCGGCCCAAGTCGTTGCGATGATGAAAAAAAATTACGGCTCGGACCCGCGCGACATTCTGGCCGCGATTGGCCCCCACATCCACGACTGCTGCTACTTGGTTGACAAGGAGCGCGCCAAATACTTTGCGGACAATTTTGGAAGCGACTGCGTCCGCGAGGCATCGCAAGACCAAGAGGCGGGCGGCCCGGGACTTTTTGGCCATGAACACAATTACGCGCTTTCGCTTTTGCGCGCCAACATAAACGTCTTGCTTGGAGCGGGCGTTTTGGAAGAAAACATCGTGGCGGCGAAAAACTGCACGGCTTGCGACGCGCGCTTCGGCTCCTTTAGGCGCGAGGCCGCCGCGCTGGCCGACCGGCCAGGGCTTGACAAGTCGCGCTTGTTTACAACCCAGGCCGCCTTCGTTATAATGGAAGAAAGAGATAGTTAAAGCCGATGAAAATTGAACGCTTTTATTCAGAAATAAAAAAACGCTACGGAATAATCACCAGGGCTAGAGGCTCCTTTTTGTACACGCAAAAAAACGTCCGCCTTACGGACTTGAACCAAGAAGGCGGCCGGGCGATTTTGGGCTGGGACTCTTCGGCCTACACTGTCTTTAAAAACACTTTGAGCAAGGGCTTGGCCGGCTCCTTTGAGACCGCCCACTTCGCGCGCCTTCAAAAAGCGCTTTCGGAACTTTTGAAAAGCGAGCGGAAAATAATTTTGTTTTCAAGCAAAAGGGCCGCGATGGAAGCCGCGCTTTTGTTGGACGCGAATAGCGCGAGCGTTTACAAGCCCTTTATCGGCGTTGACTATTCGGCGGTGAAGAACGTGATTGTCGCGCCGCCGCTTCCGTGGACAAACAATTTTTGGGTTTTGGCGGCGAGCGGCGGGCTTGACCCGGCAATCCTTCCATCCGAAAAATTTCCGCCGGCCTTGCTTGCCGCGGCGGCGCGTTCTGTTTACGACTTGATTGCCGCGCTGAAAGTTAGGCAGGAAAAAGATTTTTTCATCTACGACAAGATATTGACAAAATTTTTTGAGCGCCGTTCATGCTGGCTTAGACCCAAAGTTCCGCAAGAAAAATACGACGCCTTTGTCTTGGCCTGTCTTGACGCGGGCGTCGCGATAAACCCCGACTACAACGCGGACTCCATAGTTCCCTATGGCGCGGACAAGGGCGTCCTAAAAAAAATGGGGGAGATAAATGTTTGAGCCTGAAATTTTTTTGCATTGCGTCCGCCTGATTCTTGGCGGCCTCTGCGCCTTCGCCGCGATTTTGCTTTGCTCCAAAAAAAGGAGCGCGGCTTCCCTTTGCCTTCTTGCCTTTGTGCTCACTTTTTACGCAAGCGAGGTTTATAAAATTCTCCGCTCGCTGGGAATCGCCTTGGAGTTGCGGACCGAGCTTTTTGGAATCCCCGCGCTGGATTTGGCCTTTGACGCGCTTCCTCCGCTCTTTTTGTTTTTGGCGATAATATTCATGCTTTCAAAAAAGCGTTGAGTTTTTAGGCGGAATTTATGACGGAACTTGAGCTTTGGGAAAAATACGTAAAGACAACGGGCCTTGGCGACGAGGCAAAATATTCGGGCGACTTTGGCTTTGAGGCCAAAGGCTTTGCGGGCGCGGAACGCTTGGCCTCGCTTTTGGCCGGAAAAAAAACCGCGGCCTTTTTTTCATACGCGACTTTCGCCGTTGACAACGAGGAACTTCCTGTTTCTGACGAGCGCTACATCGTTTGCGGCTCAGGCCGCGAGGCCCTTTGCGTGATAAAAATCACCGGCGTTCAAATTGTTCCGTTTGACCAGGTTACATGGGAAATGGCCGCGTGCGAAGGCGAGGATTCCTCGTTGGAAGAATGGCGCGAGCGGACGCGCGAAAATTTGGAAGACGAAGGCGCCGTCGTTGGCTTTGAATTTTCCTCCGACATAAAGCTTGTCTACGTGGAATTTGAAGTCGCTTTCCGCGCGTAGTAGGGCGGAAAGAGCGCTCAAAATCAAATATAACATTTCTTTAAAAAAGATTGACAAATTGCGATAGCCGCGCTAAAATTAAATAATGCTTGAAACGCCGCGAAATACGACGCGAAAAAATGCGAATTTTCTCACAAGGTGGCTTGACATGAATCAAGTCACGGCGCAGAATTCGCAATTCGCAATTCGCAATTCGCAATTCGCAATTCGGGCATACGCCATCTAGATTTCTTTGGGTCTGGACAGAATCCTTTTCTAATCCACAGACAATTTTCTCTTCGGAATTCAAGCCGCAGGACTCTCGCGTCGCGTAGTTCATAGCCGCTCGTTTTTTATTTCAATTAATATCAAAAGTTCTACAATTATTTTTCGGAAGGAGTTTCTTATGAGAAGAACTTTTTTGGCGGTCGCCGCGCTGTTTTTGTTGGCGTTTCCGGCCGCCGCCAAGCAAACAAGCGCCAAGACAAGCGGCAGCGACAAGCCGCCGGCCTTTGTGTTTTTGGACCCCAGCGTTCCCGTTTTTTCGGATTTCGCTGTTGGCGGATTTTTGACCAACCAATACGGCTTGGGCGAATGGGGCAAATTCGCGCTCACGACATTGGGGTTGGGGCTTGACCTTGAGTACACGCTGCCAATCAAGTTCCCAAAGAACATGAGGCTTGGAATAAGCCAGCATGTAGACTACGCGCATATATTCCCCAAAAAGGGATCCAACCTAAAGCGCGGCGACGACGTGTCTTTTTCAATCGGAGCCTTTTACCGCATGCCCTTCTCGCTGTTCGGGCAGCCCTTTGCCTTTCAGCCGGAAATTTCCTACGCGATTTATCTGCACAATGTTGACGGACAGAACCTTTCAAAGGCCAGCGGCTGGTATTCCGACCAAGCGCTTGTTTTCGCGCCCGCGTTAAGGTGGATGCCCAGCAAAATTTCAAAGCTGCCGGAATGGGCAAGAAATTCCTTTGAAATTGAATTTTCTCCGGTTTACACGATTTCAGTTGAACACGACCACACGTTGAACCAACTGGGCTTTAGGCTGGGCGCGGTTTGGCACATAAAAGGCGCCTCTGGAGCGAAGAACGACGCTAAGAACGACGAGGCGCTTGCGGCCAGCCAAGCCGAAAAAGCGCGGCTTGAAAAAGCGCTTGACGAGGAAAGAAAGGAAAAGGAGCGCTTGCAGAAGGAGCTTGAGGAAAGCCGCGCCGAGCAGGAGCGCGCGAAAAAGCTTGAGGAAGAGCGCCGCGCTAAAGAGCTTGAAGAGCAAGAGCGCGCGAAAAAGCTTGAGGAAGAAGAGCGCCGCGCTAAAGAGCTTGAAGAGCAAGAGCGCGCCGAAGCGAAAAAAGCCCAGCTTAAGGAAAGCCTTGAGGCAGTCCGAAAGAGCCCCGAGCTTTTGCTTGGCGTGGACAAGAGCGAGTTGACCGGCTTTAGCCCTGACGGCGACGGCCTCAACGACACCGTAACCTTCCGACCCGCGACAAACTACATGAGCGCGGCGCCGGAAAGCTGGTCATTGGTCATTTACGATCCGTCCGGAAACCCCTTTAAGACTTGGAGCGGAAAGAACGAATTCGCGCCAAAAGAAATTGTCTGGGACGGAATTGGAGACAAGGGCGACGCCGTGTTCTCGGAAAGCGCCTACAAGGCTGTCTTGAACGTCGTTCCATGCGCGGCCGACCGCGAGCTTTTGGGCATGGACGAAATGAGCGCGAAAGTGGAAGGCGGAGTTGAAATCAACAGCGGCATTGTATTGCAAAAGACCGGAGACAACGAATGGCGCGTTGCGATGACAAAGTTCCGCTTTGACCCCAATGAGGCAACGTTCAAGCAATTGAACGCCGAGCAGAAAAAAGACTTGGACGACACTATCAGCCATCTTGTTGACAAGTTCAAGAAAATTTCTGGCGCAAAAATCACTGTTGAAGGCTACGCCAACAACCTTAGCGGAACAAAGGAAGAGAATGAAAACGAACTTATTCCGTTGAGCGAAAAACGCGCCCAAGCAATCATGGAGCTTATCGCCGAGCGGGGAATCCCGCGCGAAAGCCTTGACGCCAAGGGCATGGGAGACGCCAATCCAATCGCAAGCCGAGAGGACAGGGCAAACTGGTGGAAGAACCGAAGAATCGAGTTCTTGATTAAGAAGTAAGCCGTTTGCTTTTTTCCGATAAAAGTAGATTTTACGCTGTAAGTGACGTTTCCAGCCGCGTCAACGTTCACAGCATATGTCACTATTACGCTTTCGCCGTTC
>CADCBK010000054.1 GCA_902799665.1 uncultured Spirochaetaceae bacterium
CACGGCCTTTTTGTCCGCCGCTTCCTCAAAAACGCGCTTGATGTTTTGCTCCGTTTCGCCGACAAGGCTTCCCAAAATGTCCGACGCGCGCGCCGTCACAAGAGGCTTTTCCAGCATCTTGGAAATTTCTTCCGCGCAGGCGGTCTTTCCCGCGCCCGAAACTCCATAACACAAAACACGCACGCCCGACTCCTTGTCGTATTGCCCGTTTTGATATTCGTCCGCGTTCTTTAGCGCGCTCAAAAGATCTTCAATCGGCGGCGTCGTGTTCAACGCCTCAAAAGAAAAGCGCGCGTTTTTCCTAACCTCCTCCGCAGGCCGCCTCTTGTATTTTTCCTCAAGCAATTCCATCGCAGCGTCGGGAGAGAGCCGCGTGGCGTTTTTTAGAATCTCGGCGGCATCTTCCCAGTCTTCGGGCGGAATTTCCAGCTTGGCGCTTTTCTCGCTCGCCGCTTGCAAAAATTTTTCAGGAATTTTTTTCTCGTAAAAAAATTCCTTGGCGCGCTCTTCGCGCAAATTTTCTTTTGGAACTTTTATCCCGGCGCAATGCAAGACGCTGGCGCCAAGGCCTTCCAAGCCCTCCCTTAAATCTTGCGGCGAGTCTTGCGCGGCGACAAAAATCGGGCAGCCGGCCATTCTTAGCAAAGAGCCGTTTTCTTCCGCGACAAAATGCCGGCCCCTGCTTTTTGTCTTTACCCTTACGCCAAGCCGCCCTTCCTTGGGGCAGTCCAAAAGCTTTCGCGCGCATTCTTGGCTTATAAAGATCGCGGCCTTTTTTCCGCGCAGGCGGCTTGAAAGCGCGTAAACGTAAAACTCAAGCTCTTCCTGGCTAAGGCAAGAAAGTTCCGGCATAAACTCGTAAAGGTCCATCCGCGCGCGCTTGCAGTTCCATGCCAAAAAATTCCTCGCCGACCAATCGCTTAGGCCGCTAACGATTTGCCAAGAGCCTTTTTTGTTTTCGCCATACTCAAGCGCTTGGCTTATCGCAAGGCTAAGGGTCTTGTCGTTGTCCGCGCTAAGCTTGTGATAGTCGTAAATGTCCCGCTTTTCGTCGGGAACGATTTTGCAAAGCGAACAGCTTGCGTTCTCGTCCTTAAAAAAAGCGAAGACGTATTCGCGAATCGTCCAAGGCTCGCTGAACAAGCCAAGCCGCAACATTCTGTCGTTCAACTTGCGGGCAAGAGCAAAGGCAGACCTTTCTTTCGCGTTCGTGATGTCGTAGAAGATTTTTGACTTGAATTTATTTCCTTTTTGAGGCGGAAAAATCCACGCCCACTCGCGCTGGGCCGCGGCAAAAATAAAAAGCTGCTTTTCATAGTAGTTCAAGTTTAGGCCGTCGCAAAAAGACTTTACGCAAGGACTGTCAAGCATTTTGTCAATCGGAGTCTTGTCCTTGTAAAGAGCGGACTTCACTCGCCTGTTAAAGGAAAGAACTTCGTGAAAAGTTTCAACCAAAACCGTCAAGTAATTTTTTAAAATTGGTAGCATTTCATCGGACGAATAAACTCTTTCCAACAACTCGCCGCAAAAAACTCCGCTTCCAAGAACCACGCCTTCAAAGCATTGGTCAAAGACGTAAGACGAAAGCTCATAGTCTTCAAAGCAAAGCGCCGGAGCGGCCTCTATCTCGCGGCAATTAGTTTTCTTTTCTTCCAAAACTCTCATAACCAACCTCCATTCTTCGCCTAGGATAACGCAGGAACGGCGAATTGTCATTAAAGGGCTGCTTGAAAAAAAGGAGATTTCTCCCTATTGACAAAATTTAAAAGCGGCGCTATATTTTAAGCATTGGGGAGAGTTCTCCCTTAACAAAAATCAATGGAGGCGGCTTTTATGAACGAATTTGAGCATGTTTTTGAGCACGAAACGCTGGATTTGGTGAAGACTGGACAAGCCTTGCGTAAAATCAGAAAGGAACGAAAAATCGCTGTTCCCGCAGTCGCAAGACATCTTGGAATTACGGGCCAATCCGTGTATAATTGGGAAATCGGCGGACAAATAAAATTGGAGCATTTGGTTCCGCTGTGCAAATTCTACAAGGTCAGCTTGGACAATGTGGTCAAGCTAAAAACGGAAAAGGCTGTGTATTGCGATTATGACGAATGATTTTGACAACGACAATTTTCTAAAATCCCAAGACGCGAATATGCTCGTCAGGCTTTACCTCAACTATTTGGGAAAAGACGGCGACCGCTCTTCTGTCCGCGCCTTGCTGGACAAAAGGGCGCTTTCGCCTGAAGTCAAAGAAATTGTTCTAAAAATTTGTCCAAAAATTTCTTACGACGACTTTAAAAAGTTTTTTTTGGGCACGGGCTATGCTGAATTTTTTAGCGACGATGACAGCGATGACGGCTATGATTTTTTTATGCCGAACACAAATTTATTTGAAGCGGCTTGCGACTCGCCAAAATACACAAAAACAAACCTGGATTTGTACAAAAAAGTTTTTGGGCTTTTAAAAGCAAAGGACGGCGAAACAATCGCGAACTTTTACGGAGATCCGCGCGAGTTTTCCATTGCGGCCGAACGCCTGTCGAAACACATTCGCTCCGTGTCCTTTTACGCAGATAAATATGAATGGCTTTCTTACAATTTGCTGAACGACGACTACGACTTTTCAAAAAACACGTTTTTTACAACCGCCGACTTAAAAAATCCAAAAGAAAAAATCGAACAGCGCTTTTCAAAAATATACGCCTTTCCGCCAATCTACCAAGCGCCGGTTGAAGGCTCGCCCCGCGCCTCTTGGGATTACATTAACATGGAGCGGACAAAAAGCGACAATACGGAATTTTACATCCAACGCGCCTTGGATTGTTTGGAAGACGGCGGCCGCGCGGTTATTCTTGTGTCCAACGCTTTGTTCAGCCGCAATTACAAGGCCTTGCGCAAAAAAATCGTCGAAGAAAAAATTTTGTCGCAAGTAATCCACTTGCCGCAAAAAGCCATAACGCCAAAAGACGTAAGCGCAAGCCTTTTGGTCTTTGAAAAGAGCGCGGCCCTTTTGGGAATAAAATTCGTCGACGAAAGGAACAAAGACAAGCGCGAGATTTTTGTTCCCTATGAGCATATAAAAGAAAACAACTGCGAATTGAACGCGGCCTTTTACAAGAACGAAAGGGCGGACAAAAAAACATTCACTCTTGGAGAAGAGGCCGTGATTATGAAAAGCGCTCCAAGCGCTTCAAAAGTTCGTTTCGCAGAAGAAAATGGCCCGGCAAAAAAATTCATAGGCCGCTACTTGAGAATATCGGACATTGGCGACGGACGCGTTCAAAACACAATGAGGCCCATCATAGGCGTGGCGGACGGCTGCAAGCTTGACCCGCTTGAGCCAAAAGACATAGTTTTGGCGAAAGTGATTCCGTTAAAAATCGCGCTCGTTCCCGCCGGAGAAAAACTATTTCCAGCCGAAAGTCTCTTTATCGTCAGAATCAAGCCAGGCTCAGAGCTAAAGGCCTCGTATTTAAAAAGTTTTTTGGAATCGCAAGCAGGACAGGAAAGCCTTGAAAAAATCGCGACAGGCGGCAGAATGAAAACACTTTCAAAAAGCGCGCTTGAAACTTTGGAAATTCCCTTTATGCCTCAAAGCGAGCAAAAAGAATTTGAAGCGAAATACATGGCTTTGGAAAGGCGTCTTTTGAATTTGGACAAACAAATTGAAGAAATCCGCGCCGAGCAAAAAAACTTAACGATCTCTCACCGCTCATAAACAATCAGCTCGTCCATAGAAACATCGTAAATTTTTGCCAAAAAGACAAGGTTTTCGATTCTGGGGAGGGTTTTCTTTTCGGGATTCTCCCAATCGTAAACAGCCTGCGGATATTCAAATTTGAAGAGCTTTTGAACATCCGTTATTTTCAGTCCGCGATTCTCGCGAATTTCCTTAAGGCGCCTTGAAGTTGCGGAAATATCAATTACCGGTCTTTCCATAAAGCGCTAATTTCTCCTTTATGAACCTAGAATAACGCATGAAACGGGAATTGTCATTAAAGTTGCGCTTGAATAATTAACGCATGGCTTTAATGCGCTCCTACGGCAGCATTGTCTTTACGGGAGACTAGTTTGACGCGTGGGAAAACAAGTGGCCCGAACAAGGCGAAAACTTTGAGGCGATTTGCGCCTTAGTCCGCAAAGACCCGGAGCGCATGAAGGCGCTTTTGGGAAACCACGACTAGAGCTATTACAAGGCGTTCTTTTTAGGAAGAAAATTAAAGCGCGGCGGAGTTGCAGGCAAGTCACAGACTGTTTTTTTTGGATGATATTGGGATCGAACCAACGACCTCTTCCGTGTGAAGGAAGCGCTCTACCACTAAGCTAATCATCCAAGAATGTTTGTAATATAGCAGAGAAGGAAAAAGAATTCAATACCAAAAAAACGCTCTCGCGGGAATCCGGGCGGCTGCGAACGAGGTACTTTTAGGGCAAAGTGATTAGCTTAACGTGTCCTAAGTTCTCGCCGCCCGTTCCCGCTACGCGTTTTTTGCGCTTGCTTCTTAGCCTTTGCTATTTTTTAAACAAAAAATTAGGCCTGCAGCGCGGTGACCGCTACTGTGGCGACGATGTCGTCAACGTTGCAGCCGCGGCTAAGGTCGTTGAGCGGCTTGGCGAAGCCTTGGCATACAGGGCCGATCGCCATCCAGCCGCCCATGCGCTGGCAAATCTTATAGCCGATGTTTCCCGCGTTGATGTTGGGGAAAACAAAAACGTTTGCGTGTCCCGCCACAGCGCTTCCAGGCGCCTTAAGCTCTCCTACTTCGGGAGCGACAGCGGCGTCAAACTGGAACTCGCCGTCGATGGCCAAGCCGGGAGCGGCCTTCTTTGCAAGCTCCGTGGCCTCCTGCACTTTTGGAACAGACTTAAAGAACTTGTCGTCGTTTCCGCTTCCCTTTGTAGAGAACGAAAGCATGGCCACGCGAGGCTCGATGCCGGCGATTTTTTTGGCAGTGTCGGCGGTGGCGACGGCGATGTCGGCCAACTGCTGGGCGTCGGGCTCGATGTTAATCGCGCAGTCAGCGAAAAGCGCCACGCCTTCCTTGATGTAGGGGTTTCCGCCCTCGGGAGCCACCATGATAAAGCTTGATGAAACGGTTGAAATTCCGGGCGCGGTCTTTATAACCTGCAAGCCTGGGCGCAAAGTGTTGGCCGTTGAATGGCAGGCGCCAGAAACAAAGCCGTCCGCGTCGCCGGCCTTAAGGATAAGCGCTCCGAACATCGTGCGGTCTTTTTGAATGTAAGCTTTGGCCGCGGCAACGTCGGCGTACTCAGGCTGGTTGGTCTTTTTGTTGATTTTTCCTTCGCGGGCCTTGAACAAAATCTCGGCGTAGCGGTCGGCGTCGGCGCTTGTGGCTGGGTCAACCAATTTTACGCCAGAAAGGTCAACGCCGGGCGCGGCCTTTTTGGCTTCCTCTTCCGTTCCCAAAAGAATGATTTTCGCGATTCCTTCCTTTACGATTTTAGCGGCGGCCTCCACCACGCGCTTGTCCTCTCCTTCGCAAAGAACGATTGTCTTGTTGGCCGCTTTGGCCTTTTTGAGCAAATCATCAACGAATGCCATGTTAAAAACCTCCTATAGCGCCGCTGTCCGCGCGCGCTGGTTAGCAAGCGCGGATGTTGCGGCTTATGCGGCGACTTTTGATTGCGGTCTTGCGACCGTTTTTATCGCCGCTGCTCTCCTAAAAAAATTTTATTTTATTGCAACGCGCATTTTACTACATTGTAGCCGCCGTTGTAAATTCCCATTTTGTCGTTGTTCAGAATGTTCTGAACTTGCATTTTTAAAATGTCGTCCTCTTCCACAATCATCTTAAGGAAGCGATGCAGAATGCTGCGCTCCTCGGCCTCTTTCGTGCCGTCTCCGATTTCGCTTCCGCGAATGGCGCCCCAAGCCTCGTGGCGGCCGACGCGCTGTATGAAAAGTTTTGGGATTGGGTAGAACGAAAGCTCAGAGGGCTTTGTAACCATAAAGTCGCAGACGCGCATCAAGAGGTTTGTGCAATAGACGGCCGCGTAAAAATCCTTGTGAAGGAAAATGTGGACGCCAGTGACATGAGAAGTTTCCGCGTCTTTCGCAAAAGCCTTGGTCTGTTTCCAATCGGTGTGAAGCGTGTAAGGAATCATGCTTTGCTCAAGCAAGTCCTTTAAGACAAGCCAGCGGCCCTCGTGGTCGCCCATGTTGATTAAAAGAGCGCAGTTTTTTTGGCGGATGTATTCCTTGCAATAATGGGCGATGTCGCCAAATTTGTGGGCCTGGGCGCCCGCTCCACCCATGGTCAAAAGGAAGCGGCGCGGCTCTCCCCTTTTGGCGCGGTCAAGGCGGGCCTTGCAATCGGATTTGATGGACTTCAAAAGCTCGTAGTCGACATAGTGGCCGGTCTGAACGATTTGGTCGGCGGGAAGGCAATTGTCAATAGGCTTCCCGCGTTCCATCTTTAAAAGGGCGCGGTAGCCCATGTAGGCAGACGGAGACTGGACCGTATGGACGCTTCCCTGGACAAGCCAAAAGGCCAAGGGCAAATTGTCGGGCACCATGGAGACCACCCTTTTCATTCCGCAGTGAAGGGCCGACCAGCCAACCCAAGGATGCGCCGCCACAAGGGGGATTTCCTTTGGAAGGCGCGCGAAGGCCGCGGTAAAGATTCTGGAAATTTCACGGTTTTGAATCGCCGAATCCAGCGTGGCGTTGGCGCGGCTGGTGACGTCCTCCCAAATATGGTTGTTGAACCACTTGGACTTTTGCGACAGGCGCGAGAAGGTGTTGTAAAGGCCTTCCAAAAATTTTATCGATTTCGCGATAGGCGTGTCGGTGAAGGAAAGAAAGTCCAAAATATAGGCGCGCACGTTCATGCTGGCCGCGACGCTGGCAAGCGCTATGGCGATTCTCCAATGGCCAAAGCCCATTCTAATCGTTCCGATTACAAGAGCGTTTTGGGGATTGACTTCATAGGCTTTTAGCGCCTTTCCGTCGTCGTCCTTTTGGGCCTCCAAGTCGTCGCGGCGCACCAAAGTAAGGGCCTTAAAGTCCTTGTAAACGCCGCCCTTTGCGACAGCCACCAAATCAAGAGGCTCTTTTTGCTCGCCAAAAATCATTTTGCATAGTTTATATGCAAGCCCCGCCTTCCAAGCGGAAAAACGAGAAACTTTATTTCCGAAAATCTCATTGCGCATTTGTTCTATTATTATAGCGCGATTCTTGTAAAAACACAAGCAAAACGCGGTCCAAGTTGACAAGCCTTTTTTTTAGTCCTATAATGGCAGTTCACAATAATAATATTGGAGCGCTCAATATGCAGAAAGAGAAAAAAGCCGGTTTAATTACATTCGCTTTAACCTGGGTTGGAAAAAAGAACAAGAAAATTTTAGACAAGGCGGCAAAAAACTGCTCAAAGGCCGAGGAAAAAACCTTGCGCTCGATTTTGGAATACGCCAAGGACAGTGAATGGGGAAAAGACCATCATTTCGCAGAAATCCTAGAGGCAAAAAGCGCCGCGGAGCTTTTTGAGCTTTATAGAAAGAACGTTCCCATACAAGACTACGAGGATTTGCGCCCCTACATCGAGCGCCACAAAAACGGCGAGGAGAACGTTTTGTTCCCCGGAAAGCCGATGATGTACGCCACGACAAGCGGAACGACAAAAGAGCCCAAATGGATTCCAATCACCCACGAATACTACCAGAAAGTTTTCAGCAAAATGTCAAAGCTTTGGCTTTATACCTTCATAATGCACAGGCCAAAAACCTTTTGGGGAAAATGCGTTTCCATTGTAGGAAAGTCAATCGAGGGCTACGCTCCCGACGGAACGGTTTGCGGCTCCGTTTCGGGCGTGACCCAGCGCGACTGCCCGGAATTCATCAAGGGCCTTTATTCCGCGCCCAGCGAGGTTTTCGCCATAAAGGACTACACCGCCCGCTACTACGCCTTGATGCGAAGCGGAATCGAGCAAAACATAACGCTCTTGGTCACCGCAAACCCCTCAACAATACTTGAGCTGCAAAAGAACGTGGACCAATACCTTGACGACTACATAGACGACATCGAGCATGGAACGCTCAGCGCGAAAATGAACATAGAGCCCGAAAACCGGGCCGCCTTGGAAGCGCGCTACTCGCCCAACCCGGAGCGCGCCGCCGAACTCCGCGAACTTAAGGCAAAGTACGGCCGCCTTCTTCCAAAGCACTATTGGCCCAACTTGCAGACCATAACGACTTGGCACTGCGGAAACACAAAAATCTACAAGGACAGATACAAGGACTTTTTCCCGGAGAGCGCGCTGGACCAAGAGTTCGGCTACTTTGCCAGCGAATGCCGCGCGGGCTTGGTTATGAACGGCGGCGACGACACGGTTCTATTCCCCCACAACCACTACTTTGAATTTGTGGCGGAAGAAGATATGGAAAGCGAAAATCCGAATGTCCTCCAGCTGCACCAGCTGCAAAAAGGCAAGCGCTACATCCCCTACATAACGACATATGGCGGCCTTTACCGCTACAACATGAACGATTTGGTGGAATGCTCGGGCGCCTACAAAACGATACCAACAATCCGCTTCATACAAAAAATCAACGGAATAATTTCGATGACAGGCGAAAAACTCAGCGAGCAGCAGTTCATAAACGCGGTTGAAGAGACGGAAAAAGACTTGTCGCAAAAACTGAACTTTTTCGTTGGCTTCGCCGACTTGCAGGAAAGCGCCTACCGCTTTTACTTTGAGTTCCAGGACAAAAGCGTTGGCCAAGACGTTTGCGCCCAATTCGCGGCGGCCGTAGACAAAAAGCTAAAGGCCGAAAACGTTGAGTACGCGGCAAAGCGCGACTCATTCCGCGTAAAGGATCCAATCGCGAAAGTTCTTGTGGAGAACTCATTCGAAAAATACAAGGCCGCCATGATAGAGAAAGGCGCGCGCGACGGGCAGTTCAAGCTGAACCTCTTGATGCAAGACGAAAAGAGGCATGAATGCTTTAAAGAGTTGGTCCGCGAATAATGAACATCAAGAAATTCAAGGCCGTCATTTTCGATTTTGACGGAACCCTTTATGACAACACGGGAATAGGAAAAGCCATGCTCTGCGGGAACCCATTCCGTTTTTTTCTGATGAAGGCGGAACGGGCCACACGAAGAGCGCTTAAAGGCCGCGATTTTGACACGCCGCAAAATTTCAAAAAGGAATTTTACAAGCGGGCCGCGCCAATGGCCCTTTGCAGCGAAAATCGCTTCGCGCGTTGGTACGAAAAGCGCTACTTAAAGCGGATGGCAAAGACGCTCAAAGGCAAACAATTTACGGCTCACGAAAAAATTTACGAAGTCTTCAAAAAGCTTTTGGACGACGGAAAGAAAATCGCGCTCTACTCGGACTACAACGACATTTACGAGCGGGCTTTGGCTTGCGGCGTGAAAGCGGAAGCGCTGGATTTATGCCAAGGAATTTATTCCTCTGAGACAATGGGCTGCCTAAAGCCCGCCCCGCGCGGCTTTTTGCAAATCGCGGCGGACCTTGGCGCAAAGCCCAAGGACTGCCTTGTCGTGGGCGACCGGGACGACACAGACGGCTTTGGCGCGCGGCTTACAGAAATGCAATTCGTGCAAATCAAGACAAGGCGCGAAAAGGAAATCCTGCACTTTAGCCATCCCGTGCTTTCATGGGATGAATTCGCGGCGGAAGTCTTAAAGGAATAGATTGCCAGGACAAGCCGAGGCAAGCCCGGCAATGGCAAGAACTTCCCGCAATGGCAGGCTTGGCGGCAATTGCAGGAAGCGCGGCGCTTATAGAGACGCCGGCCATTGGTTTTGGACGATTCCCGCCATTTCGACGACACGCTTGTGACACTCCTCCAAAAGCCTGTTTGAATCTTGCTTTAGCGAAAGGCTCATGTCAGGCATTATCGGCTCTCCGACCACAAGCGTCACAAGCGGATGCTTGACGCCAAAAAAGCGGCGGACGGCGTCCGGCTTACGGTATCGAATGGCCATCGGAATCACGGGAATGCCGTAACGGTGGGAAAACTCAAAGGCGCCGCGCTTAAAGGGCCGGATCGGCTGGTACCAAGTCCAGCGGCAGCTTTCCGGAAAAACATGAATCCACTTTTTCTTTTTGTGAAGCTCGTCAAAGGCCTCGTAAAATTTTTTCATTCCGCTAAAATTTTGGGCGACGGGAATTCCGCCCACCGCGCGTATCAAGCCGGCGTCGCTTCCCATCAAGTTTTCGGCGCGGGCCGGAAACCACAGGCGCTTTTTAGTCGCTTGAACGACGGCCAGATAATCCCAGCGGTAAACATGGTTAGAAACAGTGACGGCTCCGTTTTTAAAAAGCGCCTTGTTCTTTCGAAGGTTTTTTAGGCCCTCGAATTTTATTCCGTAGCGGACATGCTGCAAAAAGAAGACAAGCGTCCAAATGACAAAGAAAATGAAATTGCGCCATAGAAAAAATTTAAATGACTTTTCGATAAAGGGGTAGCGTTCGTCCACGACCAGCTCGCGCAAATGCTTTGGCTTTAAAAGCGGCTCGTCCGGCTTTTGGGGCCAGACGCAGCCCGTGTCGGGAACGTAGACGCCGTCCCTGTTTATTTGCCCCTGCATTAGCGTGTCGTCGTGATTTCGTTCCAACCGTTGACAACGCGGTCAACTACGGTCTTGGCCAAATCCATCGACATGCGGGCTTTTGCCATCGCTGTGGTCACGTCGTGAATGTCAACGCTGTCTGGGTCAGTAATCATTTGCTTTGTAAGGGAATCGACATCCGTTTGCTGCTTGTTCATCGCGGCAAAAGCTTCCGACAAATATTCGCCAAAAGACTTTTCCTTTAAGCGCTGGTTCTCTTCCGCGGAAGAAAGAATGTTCACATGGGGAGCGGCTTTAAGCGGATTTGTGTCCTTGATTTTTTCAAAGCCTTGCATTTGCAAGACAGGCATTTCGTTAATTTTCATTTTTCCCACCTCCCCTCATTCTAGCGCGATTAGCGTCCAATTTCAAGAGCGGAATTGAACATGTCCTTTGAGCCTTCGATTACGGTCGTGTTGGCCTCGTAGGCGCGGCTGGCGGAAATTAGGTCAACCATTTCGTTAACGATGTTTACGTTGGGGTACTCGACATAGCCCGCGCGAGGGCCTGTCTTGATGGCGTCCGGATGGTCGGGGTCGTATACCAGTTTTCCTTCGCTTGTGTCGACGACGATTTCGCGGACCTTTACGCCCTTTCCAGGCCCGTTGTCCAAGTTGCTTGGAAGATAAGGAGTGCGGAAGGTGGGATTTGAGTCGGCGACAGGCTGGAAAATGACGCGGCTTCGCTTAAAGGCGCCGCCGTCTTGCGTTCTTGTTGTCGAAGCGTTGGCGATGTTGTTTGAAATGACGTCCGTTCTAAGGCGCTCGGCGCAGAGGCCTGTCGAAGCTATGTTAATCGCAGAAAAGAGTCCCATGATACACTCCTAACAAAAATCTTTATAACTGACCGAGCCGGCTTCTTTGCCAGAACGGTCAGACTTGCGCAAGCCTAAGGCCGTTCCTACCTGTTAGGACTCATAGCCGTCTTTACTTGGCTAAACTCAAAATTTTCCAATTGGCTCAGCAAGCGATACTGCATCTGGATTTTGATGATGTTCATCCTTTGAATAGCGATTATATTTTTATGATTTTTAATATTGATAATAATTTGCTTTAGCTCGCTTTCAAAATTCACGGAGGAACGCTTGAAATTCGGAACCTCGGCGTTGGCGATATTGTTGGCCGTAACCTGGTAGCGCAGGGCGTTTACATCCAGGGCCCTGTGCAATAAGTCTATTGATTGGTTGAATGAGTTCATACCTAAATTGTCGGAATTTTAGCGGCGAAGTTTAGGGTTAGAATGACCAAAATCGCTTGTCGCCGCATGAGCCGCAACGCTTCGCTTGCGGGCTTTTTCAAGGCCAAAATTGGCGGCGAAGTTTAGGGTTAGAATGACCATAATTGATTGGCGCCGCATACGGTCGGGCAAGCCCGCCGTTTTGCTAAGTTGAACCTATTAACTTGCGCTCTAGCGAGCGCTAGGCAATGAGGCGCGACGCTTCGCTTGCGGGCTTTTTCAAGGCCAAAAAGCGGAAAAAGCCTAATCCTTGAACAAGGACTCTTTTTTCAAGCAAAAATAAGCGCCGGCCGCGTAAATTAAAAGGAACAAAATCGTAAGCGGCGGCTTCATTCCCAAAATCCAAAGGGCTTCAACCGCGGCGGGCATAAGCAGGCCAAGGGCAAGGGAAAGCCAGCAAAGAGCCGCCTCCTTAAACGAAAGCAAGGCCCTTTTTGCCGGAACGAACAAAAGCTTTTGCCTGGAATTAAAGGCCATAAGCATTAACAAGAACATGGCCGGCTTTACAAAAAGCGCGAAGGCGGAATACGGCGGATTCGCGCCTAAGATTCTAAAGGGCAAGCAAACAGCGTAAAAGCCGATGTAGAACGGAAAAACGTTCTTAATCCGGTCAGCCATCTTGTCCTTTTTAAAAACGAACAAAAAAGCGGCCGTCAACACGCCCAAGGGCAAAACAATCTGTTCCAACAGTATGTGGATGAAATTGCGCCAAAAGGAGTCGGGGGTCAAAAAATAATATGGAGAAAAGAAATACTTGTAGGCGCAAAAAACGGCCGCCAAAAAAAGCCCCATAAAAGCGTTGAAAAGGAAAGGAGCGAAAGGCTTCTTTTGCTCAAAAAGCCAATAGGAAAAATAAAGGGGAAACAAGAGCAAGGCGAATATAATCATAAAAAAAATCATATCGTAAAATTGAAAAAATTGCAAGAAAATAAAACGCTCCGCTTTTTTTTCTCCTCTATCACTAGACAAAGCGATGCGATTTGCGGTATAATCTAGTTTACGCTTAATATACATGTGTGTTTTTTGCGACACGAGGAGGCCAGTTGGCAGACAATAATAAGGGACCTAGAATCAATGAACGGATTCGGGTCAGGGAAGTTCGCCTTATAGATGATGAAGGCAACCAGATGGGAATCGTCCCCACGATGGAAGCCCTCAAAATGGCTAAAGACCGGGATCTCGACCTTGTTGAAGTCGCGCCGACTGCAAACCCGCCTGTATGCAAAATACTCGATTTCGGAAAATACCGCTTTGAACAGGAGAAAAAGCTCCGTGACTCCAAGAAAAAGCAAAAGGTATTGAAACTAAAAGAGATCAGGATGCAGCCCAAAATCGGACCGGGCGATCTTGACACGAAAGCTAAGCATGTGCAAGAGTTCCTTGAAGAAGGCAACAAGGTAAAAGTAACGATTCGCTTCCGCGGACGCGAACTTGCCCACACTGACTTGGGATTTGGAGTTCTTGAAGAAGTTTTAAAAAGGCTTACTTCGGCGTATGTCATCGAAAAGCCCGCCGCCATGGAGGGCAAGTTCATGTCGATGACAATATCATCAAAAGCCAAAAATTAAAGAGGTTTTAGCTATGCCTAAGATGAAGACAAAGAAGAGCGCTTCAAAGCGTTTTTCGCTTACCGGAACTGGAAAGGTAAAGTACAAGAAGATGAACTTGCGCCATATCTTGACCAAGCGTTCGCCCAAAAGAAAGAGACAGCTTCGCAAAGAAGGAATTCTTGCGGAATCAGAAGCAGCAAAAGTCAGGAAGCAGATGCTTCCCTACGGTTGATAGGAGCGTAATATGTCAAGAGCAGTAGACGGAACAAGAAGAGCCGACAGGCGCAAGAAGATCCTTAAGCTTGCAAAGGGCTTTAAGGGACGCAGAGGAACAAACTTTAAGGCCGCCAAAGACGCGGTTACAAAGGCCTTGGACCACGCTTATGTAGGCCGCAAGGACAAAAAAGGCGAATATCGCTCATTGTGGATTGCCCGTATCAACGCGGCCGTTCGCGACGAGGGATTGTCATACTCACGCTTTATCGACGGTCTTTCAAAGGCAGGAATCGCGCTCAACCGCAAGGCCTTGTCTAACATGGCCATCGAAGATCCCAAAGCTTTCAAGGCTGTCGTAGAAGCCGCCAAAAAGGCTTTGGCCTAAAAGAGGAAGCCGATGATTTCCGTTGACACAATCCGCCTTTTGCAGCAAAAAGTTGAAAGCGCTGTTCAAAAAATCGAACAGCTAAAATCAGAAAACGATGCTCTGCGCGCCGAGCGTTCAGAGCTCACAAAAGCGCTTTCTGAAAAATCGGAGCTGCTTTCACGCTTTAGCGCTGACGAAAAAAAGATTGAAGACGGAATCCTCGGCGCCCTCAGCCGCTTGGACACGGTTGAAAACGCCCTGCTCGACGGAAGCCAAGCCCCGCTTGGTGGCTCGAGCGCAAGCGCGGCGCCTTCGACAAGTCCAAGCCCAGCCGCCGCGACGGCAGAACCCGCCGTGACAGCGCAAACAGAAGCGGCCGCTCCCGCAGCCCAACAAGACACGGAGCCGCAAGCCGCCCCTGTCCAGCAGCAAGCTTCTTTTACAACACCCGCTCCGCAACCAGAGCCAACGCAAATCGCCCAGGCGGCCACAACTGAAGAACCCGCTCCGCAACAAGAAAGCGGCGACGGCTTGTTTGGCGACGATTCCTTTGAAATCCAAGAAGAAAGCGTTCCAGACATTTTCTAAAAATCACCGCCCATGGCTGAAATACAAATAAACGTATTAGGTACGTCGTTCGCCCTTAAGGCTCCAGAGGAGCTTCCTTACCTAGAAAAAATCCACGAATACTTTAAAAACGTTTGCGACGAAATCCAAAAAAGCGACGGCATCCAAGATCAAAAGAAAACCGCGGTCTTGGCTGGAATTTTAATCGCAGACCAGCTTTTTAAGGAAAAGCAAAAGGCTTTGGAGGCCAAAAACGCCGCTCAAAAAAGCGCCGCCGAGTCCGACCCATTGGAAGACCTTGCAGCCGCCCGCCTTGCAAAAAGCATGATTGAAAAAATCGACAGGGCGCTTGAGTAGATGAAAGCGCGGATATTGGTTGACGCGGATTCTTGCGCCAAGCGCGTCCGAAAATGGCTTATGGCGCGGGCGAAAGACAACGAAATTGAGCTAATCTTCGCGGCAAACCGCGACTTGTCGCCCGATGGTTCGCCCGCCGGCCAAAGCCAAAACTTTAAGATGATTGTATGCCCCGCGCAAAGCCAGGCGGCCGACAAGTGGCTTCTTGCAAACGCCGCCGCCGGCGACCTTGTGATTACCCGCGACATTCCCCTAGCCGCCTCCCTTTTGGGAAAAGGCGTCGCGGCGATGAATGACTTTGGAAAAGTTTTTGACAAGCAAAAGATTGACCGCGCCTTAAAGGAGCGCGAGCTTAGCCTACAGATGAGCCAATTGGGCTTGGGAACAAAAAAAAGGGATTCCTACGGCCAAAATGAATTTGAGGCCTTTGCAAAAGCCTTCAACGAAGTTATTCGCCGTAAGAATTGCTGATGGCGATCAAGCGGTCCTTTATTTGCATAAAGGCTTCCACAACGCCGGGATCGAATTGGGTTCCCGCAGACTTTTGAATCTCGTTCACAGCGTCTTCCATTGTCCACGCCGGCTTGTAAACGCGCGCGTGGCTCAAGGCGTCAAAGACGTCGGCGACAGAGACAATTCTGGCTTCCAAGGGAATTTCCTCGCCTTTAAGGCATTCCGCCTTTGGAAGCGGATTTCCTTGCTCGTAAGACTCCCAATCCAATTTTCCCGGATAGCCGCGGCTTCCGTCCCACCATTCGTGGTGGCGCAAGTTGATGTTTTGGCACATCTGGAAAAGCGGCGAATTGAAGTTTTTGAACAAGAGCGCGCCCAGGCAAGTGTGGCTGTTCATAATCGCGCGCTCGTCGTCGTCAAAGCGGCCTGGCTTTTTAAGAATCTTGTCTTCGATTCCAATCTTTCCAAAGTCGTGGCACTTGCTGGCGGTGGCCAAAAAGTCGCGGAATTTTTCGCGAGTGGACTCGTCAATGTTATGGTTAAAGGCCCAGCGGTCGTAAATTTCAACGGAGAATTTTGAAACGCGCGCTACGTGCAAGCCGGTTTCCTTGGGGTCGCGCATGTTGGCCATCTCTGTCATGGCGTCAATCAAGTCGCGGCGGCTTTTGGCCTGGCCCAAAGCGTTGGCGGCGTTGGCGGCGAAGTGGTTTATGTAAAGCTCCGCGTCCGCGTCAAATTCGATGTATTCGCCTTCTTCGTTTTTTGCGTTGATGATTTGAAGGACGCCCAACAAGCTTGAGTCCGCGATTTTTAGCGGAATCGTAAGCATCGACTTTGTGTGGTAGCCGGTGGCTGTGTCGGACGCGGGGTTAAAGGAATACGGAACGCCTTCTGGAATTTTATACGCGTCGTGAATGTTCAATGTTTCGCCGCTCAACGCGACGTAGCCCGAGATTGACTTTTCGGTTATCGGGAACGAAAAAGCCAAGAACGGAAGCTTTTCGCCTGGCTGAAGCTTGGCGCTTTGCGTGTCGTTTTGCGCGTACTTAATGGCAAGGTTGTTTCCCTGAACTTCGTAAATGGAGCCGGCGTCGGCGTTTACGATTTTTCGCGCCTCGGTAAGAATGCGTTCGAGCAAAACGTCGATATCTTGGATTTCGTTGAGTTTTTGATCGATTTCAAAAATGCTCTGCAAGTGCTTGCCGCGATAAGCCGCGCTTGACAGCTCCGCGGCCTCGGCCATTTCCAAAGCGGCCGAAATGCTCAAGGTTAGGTCTTGGGCGATTTCCAAATCGTCGTCGCTAAAGGTCGTTACCTTTCCGTCTTTGTCAAAGCGGTTTATAAGCTGCAAGACGCCAAGCACGCGGCCGCCCGCCACAAACAGGGGAAGCGCGATTGACGAAACCGTCTTGTAGCCAGTCACAACGTCCGTTCCGACATTGAATTTATACGGCTCGGTTTTTGGAATGTTGTAAGCGTCCTTAATGTTCAAGGGCTCTTTTGAAATAACGCAGTAGCCTGCGATTGAAGTCTTTGTTATCGGGAATGAGAAGGAAACAAATGGAAGCTCCTCGCCTTCTTCAAGATCTTTTTGCTGCGTGTCGTTTTGGGCGCATTTAATTGTAAGCTTTTTGTCTTCCACAAGGTATATTGAGCCTGCGTCGGAAGGAATCGCCTTGCGAGTTTGCGTCAAAAGAGAATTTAGCAATTCATCAAAATCGCTTATGCTTGACAAGCTGTTTTTGACTTTTTTCAACTCATCCTTGTTCATAATCGCCCAATATTATAATTCATTCAGGAATTTTTGTCCATACCTTTGTTGAACAGGCAAAAATAGATGGGCCCCGCCCCTCCCTGCGCGTCCGGCAATATCGAAAAGCCCAGTTCCTGCCCTTCAAATTTCGGCAAAGCCGCCACGTCAAAAAAAGCCTCCGCTTCTTTTCTGCCCGTCTCCTGAAAGGCCAAAAGCTCCTCCAAGGGCACGGCGCGGGCTTCGGGAAACTTCTTTAATAACCGGGCCGCCACTTGCGAATTTTCGCTTTGGTTCAAGGCGCAAGTTGAGTAAAGCAAGTATCCGCCTTCATTCAAGAGCCTGTAGGCCGACGACAAAAGCGCCCATTGCTGCATCGCAAGGCTTTTCACGCGGGCGGGCGACCATTCGGCCAAATATTTTGGGTCGTTCAACACATGGCGCTCGGAGGAACAGGGCGCGTCAAGCAAAATCGCGTCGTACAAAAGGCTTTCCTTTTTGCACAAGAGCGCTCCGTCGCCGCATGAAATTTTAACGCGCCCTTGAGTTTCTTGCGGCAAATGGTCTGCGACTACTTTTCGCAAGCGCTGAAAGCGGTCAAACGAGCGCTCATTGCATCTAAGGCAAGAGGCCGCTTTCATGCGGCTTGCAAGAACCAAGCTTTTTCCGCCGGGAGCCGCGCACATGTCCAAAATATTTTGGGCGCCGCAAAGGGGAAGGCTTATGGCGGCCAAAACACTTGCGGCGTCCAAGTAATAGGCCGGGCCATCCTTGCATGCGACAAAAGCCTTGGGCTCGCTTTCCTTTAAGAGCGCGGCTTTTAGGGCTGGCCAACGCTCGCCAAAAAGAGCCGAATAATATTCTTCAAAGGCGGCTTCGCCATGCCGGCTATTTTCCTTATCTTTGGCCATATTTTTCAAGCGCCTCCTGGTTAAGTTTTTTGGCTCCGTAAAAATGTTCTAGCCGCTCGCTTAAAGGCGGCCTCTCTTGGGCTGGAACAATTTTTTGCGAAAGATAATCGTATTCCAAAAGTCCAAAATCCAGCTTGAACTTCATGACACGGCGAACGCTGTCGTCAACGGCCGCCCTAAAATCCGCGTCGCCCTCGTAAAGTTTTTTCACCAGCTTCCATTCGCCTGCAAAGCGCTTTTCGCTCATCAAGATGCAATTCACGCCCGCGAGTATGGCGCCCTTCACCGCGCGCTCGCTGGGCCAGCCGTTCTTTTCAAGGGCCGCCATAAAAATGTCGTCGCTAAAAACAAGGCCTTTAAATCCAAGCCTGCCGCGCAAAACACTCCTTATCCAGTAGGGACTCAAGCTCGCGGGCGTTTTTTGGCCTTGCAAAGAGGCTTGGCCTTGCGAAAGCTCTTGGCCAAGGCCGTCAACGCTGACAAGCGCGTGGCTCATCAAAACGCCGGCCGGCGCGTCTTTCGCCAAGGCTTCGAACGGTTCGGCCACATCGCGCTCAAAGCCGGCCGCGCTGAAATTCAAGACTGGAAGCGCCTTGTGCGGGTCAACGCTGTTGTTGCCTGGAAAATGCTTTAAGACGGCCGCAACATTGTTTGTTTGATAGGCCAAAAGCGCCGCCGAGCCGTAGACAAGGACATTTTGGGCGCTTCCAAAAGAGCGGCCGTCCAAAAAGGCGGCGTTCCCTTCGTTCTGGACTTCAACAACAGGAGAAAGGTTAAGGTCAAAGCCCAAGGCCCTAAGCTGGATCGCGTTCAACGAGTAAAGCAAAAAGGCTTCCTTGGCGGACAGGTTTTTGGCCACCCATTCGTTTTCGGGAAGCGGGCCGGCCACGCCGCGCAAACGGTTAACGTAGCCGCCTTCCGCGTCCAAGCACAAAAAAGGCTCTGTCAAATCGTTGGAACGGGCGAAGTCGCGGACGGAATCGGTGAAGGCGGCGATTTTTTCCGGCTCATTGGAAATGTTGAACGAAAAGAAAATATAGCCGCCTGGAACAAGGGGCCTGTCTTTTTGGCCGCCGTCGTCAACGCGTTCCACAAAGCTGAATTTTTCATCGCCTTCAAGGTTTATCACAAAAAGCTGGGCAAGGCGCTCGCGCTCCGCCAGCGATTGAATGTATTTGTCGAGGGCGGCGGATTTTTTTTCTTCCAAGGCAAGGCTTTCCCCTTGAATCGCCCTTGCCGCTTGCCGCGTCCTCCGCTCCCTTTCGTTTGCCTTTAAAGAGCAGGAGCAAAGCGAGGCTAAAAGAATTGCGGCTAAAAAAAGCGCGGCCGTAAGCCGCGCGTTCACTCTTACTTTATAAGGCACGTCGTAAAGAAGGGAATGTAAGTTACAAGCAGCAAGACAATCAGTTGGACAAGCAAGAAAGGCAGGACGCCTTTAATGACCTGTCCAACAGGCTTTTTGAACGTGTATGAAGAAATGAACAAGTCCATTCCAACTGGCGGCGTC
>CADCBK010000055.1 GCA_902799665.1 uncultured Spirochaetaceae bacterium
AACTATTTTTTCATGCTTCATAGATATTCCGCGATAAATTCGATAAAGGCCTATTTTGAATTGGGACAGTTTTACAAAAGCCAAAAGAGGCCTCGCGACGCGTGGAGCATGACGGCTAATGGCGTTGTTTGCGCCTTTACTTGGATGCTGGAAATTTTGCGCGACCGGAATCCTGAATTCTCATTCAAGGATTTGGAGGGCTTTTTCGCCGAATGCGGCCGCTACGAAGACGTTTTAACTTGGGCCAACAAAAACGGCGTTTGGAGGGGCTTTTACGATATGGCTTTGTCCGCCGTCGAAAACGGCTGGATAAATTTCGGCGCCTCTCTTTGCCAAACTTTGGCCGAATCTTGTCCTGACTCTTATTGGTCAGCGGCCGCAAAAAAAGCCGCGCGGGATTTTTCGGCCAAAGAGTGAATCAATAGAACAAGCCGATTCCGATAGTCAATTCTTTCTTGCTGGATTTTTCGTCGCGCCAGCTTGTGTCTATAAAGTCCTTTAGCAAAAGGCGGCCTATGTCAAAGCCTGCGCTCGCCCTGATTTGAACGCTCTTCCATTTTTGCGGAAAGAGCAAGACTTCAAGGCCGGCGCAGTAAAAGCCGTCGCGTGGATCAAAGACGCGGCCTGTGGCTCGGTTGGCGGCCAGCGCTATGTCAATGAAGGGCGCCGCTTGGACTTCAAAATTGAATGAGCGAAGGCGGTTAAAGCCCCATTTTTCCCAATCGGTTGAAAACACTTTTATCGGAACGTCGATGTTTAAGACTATCGCGGCCGCGCCTTTTGCGGCATAGCCGTTTGGCGTGTGGGGAACGCCGGCCAAGTACTGGTCGTCGGCCACGCCGCGCAAAAGATAGCCGTAGCGCTTGTATGTGTTTTGTTCCGCAAAGAGCGTAAGGCGCGAGTTAAAGCCCGCTTGCTTCCAAGCGGCGAAAATGTTGGCCGTGATTTTAACGCCGGGCTGGAATTCGTTTAGCTTGAAATTGTAGGCCGCGCTTTGGCCGGCGCTGGCGTAAAAGCCCCGCCTGAAATTGCCGTCCCAATTTACTTGGCCAAGGCTTAGCTCGTGCGAGAATGTCGCTTTTGGCGAAATCAAGTCTTCGTCCTTTGGATTGATTCCGTCCAAATCCCACTTGCAGTCTATTTCGGCGGCCGGCGTGTAGACAAGGTTTCCGATTTTTTCAAAGCGCTCCAAAATGATGGGGACGGAGAACTTGGCGCTTTCTGTCCAATAAAGCTCGTCGCCAAAGACCTTGTAGTCGGCGTCGCGGACAAAGCCTTGCGTTAAGTCAAGGCGGAGGCCAAGGTTTTTGAATGGCAATAAAAAGGTAAAGCCGGTCTTTAAATTCCATTCGGGCTCTTGGCGGATGAAGGCGTATTTAAAGAACAAGTCGTTGTTCCAAGAGGCTTGTATCGGCCCCATCGAAAAGGGCAGCTGGTACTTAAGGCTCGCTCCCGCGACAAAGTCGTCGCTCTTGTTTTCTTTTTGCTCCCATTGGACAAAGACGTCGGAAGAAAGCGGATTCATAAGGCCCAAGAAATTGTCGTCCTTAAGCTTCACCTTGAATTCAAAGCCTTCGTTTGAGTCGTACTTTGGGTAGGGCAAAAGCAAAAAGTGGCGGCTGTCAACTGTCGAGACCTTTAGGGCCGCGACGGAGGCCCCTTCAAAAGTTTCGCCTGTTTCAACAAGGTCAAGCTGGACGCTGTCAAAAAGCCGCTCGTTTATAAGCTTTTGCTTTATCGAAACGACATAGGCGTCAAGTTCTTCCTTGCTTTGGAAGACTTTTTCCGTATCGACTTTAATCTTTCGCTTTAGGGCCGAGACTTTTGTTCCGCCTTTGGAATCAAAGTCAACGGAGCGGATTGTCCATGACTGGGCCCAAAGGCTGTTGGCCAGAAAGAAGGCGAGAAGGCAGGCTGCGGGGGCGGAAAAAAGTTTTTTCATCGATTAGCTAGCGCTTTGCGTAGTTTTTTTCTACCCACTTAAGGTAGCCGCCGTTTTGAATGTTTTCAATCCACTTTTTGTTGCTCAAGTTCCAGTCAACCGTAAGCTCAAGGCCTTGCTCAAAAGTCATCTCGCGCTTCCAGCCAAGCTCGCCCTTTATTTTTGAGCAGTCAATCGCGTAGCGCGCGTCGTGGCCCGGGCGGTCCTTTACGTGGACAATCGTTTGGCGGACGGCGGCCGCGTCCTTTCCAAGCTTGGCGGAGGCTATTTCTATAAGCTTGTCCAAAAGCTGGACGTTCTGCCATTCGTTTTCGCCGCCGATGTTGTATTTTTGGCCGTTCTTGCCTTTTTTCAAAATCAGCCAGACCGCCCTGTTGTGGTCCTCCACGTAAATCCAGTCGCGGATGTTCTTTCCTTCGCCGTAGACAGGAAGGCTCTTTCCCTGCGAAATGTTAAGAATCATAAGAGGAATCAGCTTTTCGGGGAACTGGTATGGCCCGTAGTTGTTGGTGCAGTTTGAAAGCGTTATCGGAAGGCCAAAGGTGTGGTGGTAGGCGAAAACCAAGTGGTCGCTGGAGGCCTTTGAAGCCGAGTAGGGGCTGCGGGGGTCGTAGAGCGTCGTCTCGGTAAAGTAGCCTGTCGGGCCAAGCGAGCCGTAAACTTCGTCGGTCGATATGTGGTGGAACAAAACGTCGTCGCGGGGATTGTCAAGCGAGCAGCCCCAGTGGTTTTTTGCGACGTCCAAAAGGGTGTAGGTTCCCAAAACGTTTGTCCGCACAAAGGCCTCCGGGTCCAATACCGAACGGTCAACATGGCTTTCGGCGGCAAAGTGGACGACAGTGTCTATGTCGTATTCCTTAAAAATGCGCTCGACGGCGGCGCGGTCGGAAATGTCGGCCTTCTCAAAGAAGTAGCGCTGGCCGGCCCCGGCCGCCTTTCCGTATTTTTCTTCCACGTCCAAAAGGTTTTCCAAGTTTCCTGCGTAAGTCAGGGCGTCAAGGTTCACGACGCGGCCTGAAAAGTCGTCAAAATTGAACTGGCTTTTTCCAGAGGCGCTCATGCCAAAAAGGCAGCGGATGAAGTTCGAGCCGATGAAGCCCGCGCCGCCTGTTACCAAAATGTTCTTTAATTTTCGCATAAGAGTTCTCCTTGCTCCGCCTTTATGAATTTATTCAAACTGTCTTTCCAGCCGGGGATTTTGATTTTAAGCGCCGCCTGAATTTTTTCCTTGCTCAAGACCGAGTAGGCAGGCCGCTCGACTTTCGCTCCGTATTCCTCCGTGGAACATGGCAAGACCTTGCAGTCGTTTGTGACAAGCTTTCGCTTCTTTAGCAGGCGCTGGATTTCAACGGCGAAATCAAACCAAGACGTTTGCCCCGCGTTGGAAAAATTGTATATGCCGTACGGAACGGCTTCCTTGCTGAAAATGTTCGTTCCCGCCTTGTCGACGTTCCTTATTATAAGCAAAACCGCTTCGGCCAAGTCGTCCGCGTTTGTCGGCGAGCCGTATTGGTCGTTCACGACTTTTATCTCTTCCTTTGAATTCATAAGCCGGGCCATTGTCTTTACAAAGTTCGGCCGTCCGCGGCCGTAAAGCCATGAAGTCCGAATGATGAAGTACTGTGTCATCATTTTTTGGATTTCGTCCTCGCCCGCGCTTTTTGTCTGTCCGTAAACGCCAAGGGGATTTTTGCGGCTGTCTTCCGTGTATGGCGAAGACGCCTTTCCGTCAAAGACATAGTCGCTTGAAATGTGAATCATTTTCGCGCCAAGCTCGCGGGCGACGCGCGCTATGTTTGAGGCTGCCGTTACGTTCAGGGCGCGCGCGGCTTCCTTTTCCGACTCGGCCTTTTCTACGGCGGTGTAGCCGGAACAGTTGACAATCCAATTAAAGCGGCTTAAGAGTCCTTTTTGGCGCGCGCTAAGATAGTTGTCGCTTTCCCATTTTTCGGCAAATTCCCTGAGCTTTTTGTAGTCGCGGGCGTCAACGTCGCTTGAAGTTCCGACAAATGGAATTTTGTTCTTTTTTAAAAGGAGCGCGACGCTCGCTCCCAGCATTCCGCTTGCGCCGATAAGCCAAATCATAGGAAACGATTATAGCGCAAAGAGGCTCCTTGTTCAACAGTTCTAAATTTTGGCGATATTTTCCGCTTCTTCTATTGACAAAAAAAAATTATTTTGATAGATTATGGATGTACATTTTAATCTCCTTTTAAAGTGGACTTGCGAAAGCAGGTCTTTTTTTTTGGCGTAAGGCGAATGGATTTTATTGATTTAAACACAATTCCACATTATTCGGAGTGCGAGCCATTGGTTCGCTCTATGGGCTATGTTCTTGTTGACCTAAAAATCATTCCGCAAAAAACCACGGTAAAGATAAGCGCGGTCATCGCAAGCCAGGACCCTGCGAAAACAATCGGCGTCGAGGACTGCTCAAAGGTCCACCACGCGCTTTTGCCGCGGCTTGAGGCCCTGCTTGGACGGGACGACACTTACATGGAGCTTACGTCGCCTGGCACCGACCGCAACATCAAGAACGCGGCGGAGTTCGCGCTTTTTAAGGGGACGGAAATTCGCGTTTGGGACAAGAATCTTTCCGACTGGGTAAGCGGAACGATTCTTGGCGCGGACAAGGCTTCCTTGACGCTTGAATGCGGCGGGGAGAGCAAAGTCTATAAATATGAAGACATCGCAAAAGCTAAATTCTTGCATTCATAAAAAAACACAGAGGTAACTTTATGGCACGAAAAAAAGTTCAGGACAACTCGTCGTCGATGGCAGAGGCCATCAAGGAACTTATCGAAGAAAAGGGCTATTCGCCGGACACGGTGAAAAAGATCATTGAAAATATGCTCATGGCCGCATACAAGCGGGCTCACGGAACGAATGAAAACGCCGTCGTTGTTTTTGACGAGGACGAAAACGGCATTCCGACCGACGTGACCCTTTACTCTAGAAAGGAAGTCATTGACGGAGTTTACGACCCCGTTACGGAAATCGAGTTGGAGGAAGCCCGCCAGCTTAGCCCGGATTGCGAAGTCGGCGACGAGCTTGACATTCCCGAAGACCCCAAGAGCTACGACCGTTCCGCGGTGTCAACCGGAAAGCAGTCGGGACACCAGGGCCTTAACGAAAGCTACAAGGACAGCCTTTACGAGGAATACAAGGACAAGGTTGGCGGAATCATCATCGGCTACTTCCAGCGCGAGCGCAACGGAACGATTTACGTTGACCTTGGAAAGGTCGAGGGCGTGCTTCCGGTAAAATACCAGTCTCCGCGTGAAAAATACGAAAAGGGCGAGAGAATCCGCGCCTTGGTCACTGACATAGCCAAGACTCAAAACGGAATCCAATTGATTCTTTCGCGCGCGGCGCCTGAGTTGGTTCGCTCAATCCTTGAGACTGAAGTTCCCGAAGTTCTTGACGGAACCGTTGAAATCAACAAAATCGTGCGCGAAGCCGGCTACCGAACGAAGATCGCCGTTTCTTCCGCGCGCGAGGACATTGACCCTGTCGGAGCCTGCGTCGGCCTAAAAGGCGTTCGCATTCAGAATGTCATCCACGAATTGCTTGGCGAAAAAATCGACGTTTTGCGCTACGATCCCGAGCCGACGGTTTTCATCAAGAACGCCCTTAGCCCGGCCGAAGTCAGCCGCGTGATCATCCTTGACCAGGACAAAAAGCAGGCGCTTGCCATCGTGCAGGACAGCCAGTTCTCTTTGGCGATCGGAAAGCAGGGCCTTAACGTCCGCCTTGCCAACCGCCTTTGCGACTGGAACATCGACGTAAAGACAGAGGAGCAGGCCGCCGAGCTTGACCTTAGCGAGATCGCGACAAGGCAGAACGCGCAAAGCCTCTTTAACGACGACTACGAGGAAATCGCGACGATCGCCGAGTTGCCTGGCGTTGACGAGCGCGTCGCGGCCCTTCTTAAGGAAGCGGGAATCGAGGACGTCCAGAAGTTTGTCGACAACTATGAGTCAATCAACGTTGAAGGCGTTTCCAAGGAAGACTTGGAAAAACTCAACGAGCTTATAAATCAAAACGTGGAGTTTGTGGAGGAGGACGCCCAGGGGCAGGCTCCTTCGCAGAACGCCGAATCGGAGCAGGCTTCTTCCGAGGATTCAGAAGAGTACCACTGCCCGGAATGCGGCGCCGTGATAACCCTTGACATGACGCATTGTCCAAAATGCGGCGTCGAGTTTGAATTTAAAGAGGACGAGGAATAAGAGTTAATGGCAGAAGAGACAGAAAAGAAAAGCGGAGTGGTTTTGCACAAAAAGGCGGCGGCGCCGAAGCCTTCTGAAAAAGAGGCGGGAACGCCCGCTCCGTCCGAAAAAAAGAAAAAGGTCATTTTGGTAAAGAAACGCGCTTCTCCGGCTGCTCCCGCAGGCGGAGCCGCTGCTGTTTCTTCAGCGCCAAAAACTCAAAGCCCTGAAAAGCCTGCCGCTCCGGAAGAAAAGAAAGTTCCCTCCGAGCAGCAAGCCGCCCAAAGCGCGCCCAAGGCGCCTTCCGCTCCCGTAAAGAGAGCCGCGGCTCCTTTCTCTTTGAATTCGGCCCGTCCCAACGTCAAGGCCGGAAATTTAAGCGACCATTCAAGGGGCGGCCAGTGGAACCGCGGCGGAAACAACCGCGGCTCGTTTGGCGGCGGCCAGAATAGGGCTGGCGGCGGCTTTACAGGCGCCCAGGCTAGGGCCGGCTACCAAAACCGCGAGCGCGACAACAAGGGCGGCCCAGGAGCCTTTAACCGAGGCGGACAAGGCGGCGGCTTTAACCGAGGACAGGGAGGCTTTAACCGAGGCGGCCAGGGCGGCGGCTTTAACCGCGGTCCCGGAGGCTTTAACAACAGGCCAGGCTCTGGCTTTGGCGGAGGCTCCGGCGGCTCGTTCGCTCCCGGCGGCATGACCGGCGGAAAGCCCAGCCAAAACGCTCCCAAGAAAACATTTAAAGGAAAGAAGCAGCAATACAGCCGAAAGGACAAGGAAGAGGCTTTTGACGAGGACAAGTTCTACGAGTCCCAGAAAAAGGCCGAGACCCAAGTCAGCGACGTTCCCAAGTCGATCGACATTATGGAAACTGTTTCCATCAGCGACTTGGCCCGCAAGATGAACCTTAAGGCCAGCGAAATAATCGCGAAGCTTATGTCGATGGGCCAGATGGTGACAATCACCCAGTCAATCGACAGCGACACGGCCACGCTTTTGGCCGCCGAATACAATTGCGAAGTCCACTTGGTAAGCCTTTACGACGAGACGGTAATCGCGCGCGACACAAGGAACGACGACAAGCAGGAGCCTCGTCCGCCGATCGTAACCGTAATGGGCCACGTTGACCACGGAAAGACAAAGACTTTGGACGCTATCCGCCACAGCCATGTAGCCGAAGGCGAGGCCGGCGGAATCACCCAGAGCATCGGCGCTTACAGCGTTCAGACCGAAAAGGGAAAAATAACCTTCTTGGACACACCAGGCCACGAAGTCTTTACGATGATGCGCGCCCGCGGAGCCCAGATTACCGACATCGTAGTCTTGGTTGTCGCCGCCGACGACGGCGTCATGCCCCAGACTTTGGAAGCGGTTAACCACGCCAAGGACGCCAAGGTTCCGATTATCGTCGCGGTCAACAAGATAGACAAGCCCGACGCCAATCCAGACCGCGTTCGCACCCAGCTTACAGAGCTTGGCCTTACGCCCGAAGATTGGGGCGGAGACACTCAATACGTAAACATCAGCGCCTTGAAGGGCGAGGGCATCGACGACCTTTTGGACGCGATTTTGCTCCAGGCCGAAATGCTTGAGCTTAAGACTGTTTGGGATTGCCGCGCCGAAGGAAAAGTCCTTGAGTCGCGCATCGACCAAGGCCGCGGCGTTGTCTCTACAATTGTAGTCGAGCGCGGAACTTTGCATCAGGGAGATCCCTTTGTGGCCGGAATTTACTCTGGCCGCGTCCGCGCCATGTTCAACGACAGGGGCAAGCGCATCCAGGAAGCGACACCCAGCCAGCCGGTTGAGGTTATCGGAATTGAGGAAATGCCCAACGCCGGCGACCCCTTCCAGGTTACCGAAAGCGAAAAAGAGGCGCGCGCGATCAGCACCAAGCGCGTCGAGCTTAAGCGCTTTGAGGACGCCAAGGCTGTCAAGAAAGTCACGCTCGACAACTTGTACCAGACGATTGACGCGCACGAAGTCAAGGAGCTTAAGGTTGTCATCAAGGCCGACTTGCAGGGAAGCGCCGAGGCCCTTAAGGTTGCCCTCGAAAAGCTTTCCACAAAAGACATTCGCCTTGTGGTCATCCACTCGTCGGCCGGCGCGATCAACGAAAGCGACGTCATCTTGGCCGCCGCGGACTCCAACGCGATCATCGTCGGCTTTAACGTCCGCCCGACGCCAAAGGCAAAGCTTTTGGCCGACCAGGAAAAAGTCGAGATCCGCAAGTACTCCATCATTTACGAATGCGTCAACGAAATCACGGCCGCTATGGAAGGCATGCTCAGCCCCGACACAAAGGAGCAGGTTATCGGAACTGTCGAAGTCCAGAACACTTTCAAGGTTCCCAAGATTGGAACGATTGCAGGCTGCTATGTTTCGGACGGAACGATCAAGAGAAATTGCGGCGTTCGCCTTATCCGCGAAGGCATCGTAATCTATACCGGAAAAGTCACATCGCTCAAGCGCTTTAAGGACGACGCCAAGGAAGTGGCCAAGGGCTATGAATGCGGTGTAGGCTTGGAGAACTGGCAGGACATTAAGGTCGGCGACCAAATCGAATGCTTTGAATACATCGAGGTTGCCCGAAAGCTCGGCGACGCTTTGATTGACGACAAGTCTAAGAACGAAGCCGCAGCCGCTGAACAGCGAAGCGAGGCCGAAGCCCGCGCCGCCGAAGAGGCCGCCAAGGAAGCGGAAAAAATCGCCGCCGAAAAGGCCGCCGCCCGAGCGCGAAAGGAAGCCGAGCAAGCCAAGCCCGGCGCCCACGGCGTGAATCCCCATGCCGTTCCGCCCGCCAACAACGGCGAAGGACAGGCCTGATGGGACAGTATAGGCTTTTAAAGCTAGGCGAGCAAATCAGGGGCGAGATAGCCAACATGATTTTGCGCGCCGAGATTAAAGACCCCCGCGTGTCAAACTTTTTGACGATCAACCGAGTCGAGGTGGCCAAGGACTTGGCGCACGCGAAAGTTTACGTTTCCACGTTCATGTCGGAATCGGAACTCAATCGCGGCGTGCAGGGCTTGACCAGCGCGGCGGGCTTTATCCAATCCACAATAGCGAAAAAACTCACTATACGGCAATTTCCCCACTTGCATTTTGTGGCCGACACGTCAATCCGCGACGGCTACGAAATGGCAAAAAAGCTTGAGGACTTGGTAAAAAGCGACGCCGAAAAATCCGCCGCCGCGCAAGCTTCCGGTTCGCCTGAGGACTAAACTTGCGATGACCGGTCCAAGCGGAATAATTCTTTACGACAAAAAGCCTGGCGTCACAAGCTTTTCCGCCTTGGGAAAAATCAAGAAAACTCTTGGCACAAAAAAAGTCGGCCACACGGGAACCTTGGACTTGTTCGCGCAAGGCCTTCTTGTAGTCTGCGTCGGAAGCCTTACCCGCTTGGCCGGACTTATCACCGCCTTTGACAAAGAGTACGAAGCCAAAATAATTTTTGGCGAGCAAACGGACACGCTTGACCCGACTGGCCAAGTCGTAAAGACAGCGCCGCTTCCAACTTTGGCCGCGCTAAAGGAATCCCTTAAAAAATTCACAGGAAAGCTTATGCAGCGGCCGCCGGAATTTTCCGCGATTAAAATCGGCGGAAAGCGGGCCAGTGACTTGACGCGCTCAGGAAAGGAAGCCGCGCTTCCAGAGCGTCCGATAGAAGTCTACGAAGCCGAGCTTTTGGACTATGAGCTTGGCGCGGCTTTTGAAGGCGGGGAAGCGAACGAGGCGGCCGCCTCTTACGATTGCGGCCTTGCAAGCGATCGCGGCGCTTCCAACGATTCTTGCCTTGTAAAATCCGCGCGGGTCCGCTTTTTGGTCAGCAAGGGAACTTACATCCGAAGCCTCGCGCGAGACATCGGCCTGGACTGCGCTTCGGCCGGCCGGCTTGAAACGCTAAAAAGAACGCGCGTCGGAAACTTTAATCTTTCGGACGCCGCAAGCGAAGACGATTTGACGGCCGCCTCCTTGCGGGGAATGGACGAAGAAACCGCGCGCCTTTGCGGGCTGAACGCGGCCTACTTGCGCGCCGGGCAGGAAGAGAATTTTTGGAACGGCCGGCCCTTGCGCTTTTCCTTTTTTGAGGAGCCGCTAAAAGAAAAAAAGAGGGCGGCCGCGCCTTTTACGAGTATGTCGTTCCCAAAAGCGAGTCGTCTTTGGAGGCGGCGAAATGAAAGTCTTTTCTTGGAACGACGTTGTTAGGGGCGCGGAAAGCCGCGCGGCCGCCAGTCTTGGGCTTGCGAACAATCCGGCCGCCAGTCTTGGGCCGTCAGCGGTTACAGTAGGCGGCTTTGACGGAATGCACTTGGGCCACCAGGCGCTTTTTGACGCGGTTTTTGAATGGAAGGAAAAGCGCGCTCGGGCGGACCTTTTGGGCTTGCAAAATGTTCGCGGCGCTTGTTTGGCCGGCGCGGTCACCTTCACCCGTTCCCCAGGAGCCTTTAAGAGCAAGGCTTATCCTGGCGACCTTATGACAGAGAGAATGAAGCTGGAATTTTTGGAAAATTTTG
>CADCBK010000056.1:0-5132 GCA_902799665.1 uncultured Spirochaetaceae bacterium
ATCTTAAAGCCGACGGCCATCAAGTCGCGAATCATCGACTCGACGTCGCGGCCAACGTATCCGATTTCCGAATACTTTGTGGCCTCAACCTTGATGAAGGGGGCGCCGCAAAGCTTTGCAAGGCGGCGGGCGATTTCGGTCTTTCCGACGCCGGTGGGGCCTATCATCAAAATGTTTTTTGGAGCCACTTCGTCGCGCATGTCTTCCGAAAGTTTAAGGCGGCGGCTTCTGTTCCTCAACGCGATGGCGACGCTGCGCTTGGCGTTTTTTTGTCCGATTATGTAGTTGTCCAAGCGCTCTACAATTTGCTTGGGAGTCAAGTCAATCGCTTCCAATTAGAGTTCCTCCACGGTGACATGGTCGTTTGTGTAAATGCAGATTTTTCCGGCTATGCCGAGCGACTTTCGCGCGATTTCCTTGGCGCTGTAGTCCGAAGACTCCATGTAGGCCAACGCGGCCGAAAAGGCGTAGTTTCCGCCGCTTCCGATAGCCATGACGTCGTTTTCAGGCTCGATCACGTTTCCGTCGCCGGAGATTAATAGGATTTTGTTTTTGTCGGCCACTAAAAGCTGGGCCTCCAATTTTTGGAGCATTTTTTCGGTGCGCCACATTTTGGCAAGCTCCACCGCGGCGCGCGTAAGGTCGCCGTTAGCTTCCTTAAGCTTGGCTTCAAATTTATCCAAGAGCGTGAACGCGTCGGCCACCGAGCCGGCGAATCCCGTCAAAACTTTTCCGTCGTAAATCTTTCGGACTTTTGTGGCGTTTCCTTTTGCGATTGTGTTTCCAGCCGTAACCTGGCCGTCGCCCGCCATGGCGACGCTTCCGTTCCTTTTTACGGCAATGACAGTAGTGCTTCTTATCTTCATAGTTATAATATAATGAATTTTCGCGCGGTCGGCAACATTAGTAAGAATAAAAAACGGCGGCTCCCGGTCGCGCTACGAAATTGCGAAACCGCTAACCGTGAGGATGCGCTTTCTTGTAAATTTCTATCAGCTGCTGGGTGGTCACGTGAGTGTAGCGCTGGGTGGTGGAGATGCTTGAATGGCCCAGCATTTCCTGGACGACGCGGACGTCGGCGCCGCCAGAAAGCATCGCTGTCGCGAAGGTGTGCCTAAAGGCGTGCGGGGAAACATGGCGGTTGGTTCCCTCCGGGCCTGAATAGCGCTCCACTATCCAGCGGATTCCGCGCGTAGTAAGCGGGCCGCCTTTTTCGTTTACAAAAAGCGCCTTTTGGCCGGGAACTTTCAGCCGCTCCAAAAGAGCCTTGCGCTCGGGTAAATAATCTTTTAGCGCGGCCAAGGCGTCCGCCTCAAAGTAAACGATTCTGTCCTTTTTTCCCTTGCCCTTTACAACGGCGCTTTTTCCTCCGCCGGCAAAGTCGCCCAACTTTAGCGAGGACAATTCCGCCACGCGGCAGCCGGATGAATAAAGCATTTCAAAAATAGCCTTGTCGCGCGCGGCCCATAAAAGCTCTTTTTTTTCGGGAGCGGAGCAAAGCGCGTCGACTTCCGTCGGAGTCATAAAATTGGGCAAATGCTTGGGAGATTTTAAGCTTTTTATTTGAAGCGCTGGATTGACTTTTAGCCTGCCGAATTTTTGGCTGTAGGCAAAGAGCGCGCGGACGCTTGCGATAAAGCGGTTTATCGACGCGACAGAATATTTTTGCGCGCTCAAGGAGCCTACGCAAAAGCGCAAGTCTTGCAAAGTGACTTTGTCGATTTGAGCGTCCTCGCCGACAAATTCACAAAACTTTTTATAGTCCTCGCCGTAAGCCTTGACGGTGTTCTCCGTCATTCCGCGAACCGTGGAAAGGTAGAGGGAAAATTCTTCGCAAGAATCTTTTACCGTCATTTGTCCTGTTCGTCGCCGTCAGCCGAGTGCAAGTAGTCGCAGTCAGGATTAATGCAGCTCTTGTAGGCTCCGTTCTTTTTGTCGTACTTTTCGACAAGGAACCAGCCGCACTTGGGACAATAGGAGTCGATCGGCTTAAAGTGGCTGATAAAGGTGCACTTGGGATAGTTGGTGCAGCCGTAAAAGGCCTTTCCCCTGCCCTTTGTCTTTCGCTCGACGATCTCGCCGCCGCAGCCAGGAACAGGACACTTTGCGAGCGGAACCGACTTTGTGTTGTGGCAGGCCGGAAAGCCCGAGCAAGCCAAGAAAAAGCCAAAGCGGCCAAGCTTTTTAATCATAGGCTTTCCGCAAAGCTCGCAAACCTTGTCGGTTTGTTCGTCCAAAAAGCCCTTGACGCTTTCGGTCTTTTCCATAACTTGGCCCACGCGCGTTTTGAACGGCGAATAGAATTGGCCTATCATGTCAGTCCAAACCAAATCGTCCTGCTCAACTTTGTCAAGGTCGTTTTCTACCTGCGCGGTGAATTCTTCGTCGATGATTTCGGGGAAAGACTCCACCAAAATTTTGCTTATCATTTTTCCAAGCAAAGTCGGAACCAATTGCTTGTTTGTGCGCGTCACATAGTAGCGGTCAAGCAAAACGCTGATGATTGGAGCGTATGTTGAAGGGCGGCCTATGCCGCGCTCTTCCAAAGTCTTTACGATGGAAGCGTCTGTGTATCGCGCGGGGCCTTGCGTAAAGTGCTGTTCTGGATAGAATTTTCCGCTGGCCAAAACCTCCCCCTCTTTTAGCGAAGGAAGAGAGCCGGTCGCGTCCTCTTTTGAAGAAAGCAAGTGGATTACATGGTAAAAGCCCTTCTCGACAATCTTTGAGGCGCTGGCCCTAAAGACCGCGTCGCCGGCCGTGATTTCGGCGCTGGTCGTGCGGGTCTTGGCGTTGTTCATTTGGCTTGAAACAAGGCGCTCCCAAATGATTGTGTAAAGGCGCAATTGGTCGCGGGTCAAATATTCCTTTACGCTTTCGGGCGTGTAGGAAACATAAGTGGGCCTGATGCCTTCGTGCGCGTCCTGCGCTCCCTTTCCGACGGTGTATTCAATCGCTTCGGGCGGAAGGTCGTCGGGATAGTTTTTGCCGATCCATTCGCGGATTTCAGCCAGGGCTGTTTGCGAAATGCGGACGCTGTCGGTACGCATGTAAGTTATAAGGCCCACGCGGGTTGAGCCGATGTTCACGCCTTCGTAAAGCTGTTGCGCGATTTGCATTGTCTTTCTTGAAGTGAAGCCCAAGCGGTTCGCCGCCGCCTGCTGCAACTTTGACGTTGTGAACGGAGGCTTTGGGCGGACAACCTTGTCAGTCGCCTTGATGGCGCTAACCTTGCATTCAGCGTTCTTTATTTGCTCGATGATCTCGTTTACTTGCGCCTCGCTTTTTAGCGCGGGCTTTTCTCCCTTGTAGGAAACAAGCTGCGCGGTGAATGCCGACTTTCCTTTAGCGAAGTCGGCGTCGAGGCTCCAATATTCTTCGGGGATGAATTCTTCGACTTCCTTTTCGCGCTCGCAAATCAAGCGCAAGGCGACGGACTGAACGCGGCCCGCGCTTAATCCGTTCTTGACTTTCGCCCACAAAAGCGGGCTAAGGTTGTAGCCCACCAAGCGGTCCAAAATGCGGCGGGCCTTTTGCGCGTTGACTTTTGGCTCGGAAATGCCGCCTGGATGCTGAACGGCTTCCTTGATGGCGACAGGCGTGATTTCGTTAAAAACAATTCTTTGAATGGGCGCGTCGGTTTTTTCTTTTAGCGCGTTGTTCAAGTGCCAAGCGATGGCCTCTCCCTCGCGGTCGTTATCCGAAGCGAGCAAAACTAAAGTCGCCTTTTTGGCGTCCTTTTGAAGTTCCTTTAAGAGCTTGGCTTTTCCGCGAACGGTGATGTATTCCGGCTCAAAGTTATGCTCGGTGTCAATCGCCATTCGCGACTTGGGCAAATCTATCAAATGGCCCATCGAAGCCTTCACTGTGTAGCCGGGGCCAAGGTATTTTTCAATCGTGTGGGCCTTTGCGGGGGACTCCACGATTACAAGCGTGTTTTTGGCCGCCGCTTTTTTTGACGCAGCCTTTTTTTCAGTTTTTTTTGTTGTTTTTTCCTTTGCTTGTGCCATATTATTATAGAAGATAACGCTCTTTTATCGACTTGTCAAGGGAAAAGTTCCGCGCCTTCAAAATTCCTTTCAAAATCCTCAAAAGAGGATATGACGCGCGCCCCATCGGCCACATACGCTTCCGGGCGGGTCTCGATTTTTCGGGCGGCGGCCGCTCCGCCTTGCGCCTCCAGTTTTTTGTGAACCAAGCCTGAAAGGACAAGCGCGTTTTTGCAAAAGCAGGCTTGGTGAAAAAAAAGCTCCCGGTTGTAGCCCAAGGCAAAGTCCGCCGTCAAAAGCGCGCCGCTTCCTGGAGGCGCCTGGATTACGACAGTCGCTGGGGCCAAGCCCGCGATAATGCGGTTACGGCTTACAAAGCGCCATTTTTCGCTCTGAAAGCCTGGCGGACACTCGCTTAAAAGAACGCCCCCGTTTTGAATGATTTTGCCGGCAAGCTTTTTGTGGCAAGCGGGAAAGACATTGTCAACACCGCCAGCCACGACTGCCGCCGTTTTTACGCAAGCGGTTTTTTTGTCAAAAAAAGCGTCGCAAGCGCCTTGATGCGCCGCGCCGTCAGCGCCCAAAGCCAAGCCGCTTACAACGCAATAGCCGGAAGCGGCCGCGTCGTAAGAAAAGCCATGCGCGGCGCTTCTCGCTTCCAGGCAAAGGCGGCGGGTTCCTACAACCGCGACTGTTTTTCCCGACAGCGCGGATACGTCACCCCTGTAAAAGAGCGCGAACGGCGGGTCTGAAATTTCCGCCAAAAGCGGAGGGTACAAGGGGTCAAGGCGCAAGACAAAGGAAATACCCATCGCCTTTGCCTCCAAGGCGGATTTTTTGGCAAGCCTGACCTTTTCGTCCGAATCCCAGCGGCGGACTCTTAGCGGCCTGTTCTTGTCGCGCTCTGCCAAGGCGGCTACTTGACCAAAGCTTGAGCTTTTTAAGAATTCAAGCGGATTGACAAGACCCGCGCTTTCGAGCGCCTTTAGCTTTGCATGCAAAGTCGTTTTTTCAAATGAATTAAGAAAATCAATCGACGAAAGCGCGATTGCAAGAGCGATGTTTTCCATAAAAATTCCTCTTACTATAAGATACGAATTTTTATGGAAAATTTTGCAAATTTTTGCGTTTTTTTTATTTTTTAAT
>CADCBK010000056.1:5147-15040 GCA_902799665.1 uncultured Spirochaetaceae bacterium
GCCTCGGCCTTGCGTTCAGGGGACTTTGTGAGGGAAAGAATTTTGTCATACATTTCTATGGCCTTGTCAAATTCATAGTTCATGTAATAAGCGCGGGCCAAAACAAACATCGCGTCAATGTTCTTTGTCTCTATCGTCAAAAGTTTTTCCAAGTAAGGAATAGCCTTTTCATCCTCGCCAAGCTCAAAGACGTAAAGAACAGAGATTCCGTAAAGAGCGCGGGCGTAACGCGGCTCGATTTCAATCGCGCGCAAATAAGCGTCCTCGCTTAGTTTAAGATAATTGTCGCGTTTTTCCGAATGTCCGTCAGCGTCAAAATCCATGGACGCGTGCGACATATAGCCCGCGCAAAGGCCGACATAGTAGTAAAGGTTTTGGTTGTCCGGATAATACTGCAGCGCCGTCTGAAAGCTCTTCAAAGCCTCGCCGTACATTTTTTTATCCAAGTAGCGCGTGGCCAAAATTTTATGCCAAATTCCTATTTGTCCGTTTGCCAGCTGAATGTCGGCGACGCGCTCCTCGTATTTAGAAATCGCGTCCTTAAGCTCCTCTATTGTCGTCGGGCTTGAAACTCCTTCCTCTATATGCTGCATTCTTATAATAGTCTTGTTTGATTTCGCGCAAGAGGACAAGGCCAACAAGCAAAGAGCCGCCACTGGCAAAAATATTTTTTTCATTTTAACCTCCAATAAAAACGATATCAATCGCCGGAATGTCCCGGAAAATACTCTTTATGATAGTCCTTCAATTCGTCGTCGCTTACATGCGTGTATATTTGCGTCGTGGCCAAGTCTGAATGCCCTAGCAGCGCCTGCACGCTTCTTAAATCCGCGCCGCCCGAAAGCAAATGCGTGGCGAATGAATGGCGCAAAGTGTGAACCTTGCAGTCAATGCCAGTCAAGGCCTCCAGCTCCTTAAATCGCTTCCAAACTCCCTTGCGGGAAATCGGCTCGCCCTTGTAGTTTACAAACACAGTAGGAACAATTCTCTTTCCGACAAGGCGCGGCCGGACTTGGGTCAAATATTTTTCCAGCCAGACTTTCGCAGCCTCTCCAAAAGGAACGATTCTTTCCTTGTCGCCTTTTCCGCGAACAAGAAGAAGCATTTCTTTCAAATGCAGGTTTCCTATTAAAAGCCCGGCCGCTTCGCTTATTCTAAGGCCGCAAGAATAAATAAGCTCAAACAAGGCGCGGTCGCGAAGGCCCAAATCGTTTGAAACGTCAATCGAGTCCAACAAGGAATCGACTTGCTCAACGCTTAACACGCGGGGAAGGCTGCGGCGGGCCTTTGGCCTGTCAAGGACAAGCGCTTCGTTTTGCGCCCAAACATTCTCTAAAACCAAAAAGGCTCCAAGGGCTCGCAAGGCGCTGATGTCCTTGGCGAGCGTAAGCTCGGAGCAGCCGTCAGTTTTTCTGCTTGACAAATAGTAAAGCAAATCCCTGACAGTCACTTTTGGCAAATCTATATTTTGACGCTCCAGATAGCCCAAAAATTCCTTTGCCGCCGTTTTGTACGTTTGAGCCGTCAATTCCGAACGGCCGTCAACCATAATCAAATTGGCGTAGAATTTTTTCAGCGCTTCATCTGAAGTCATTCGTCAAAACCTATTTCATTCATCGCGCTAGCGCAAGTTGATTTCGCGGCTCAATCCCCTGTTTCTCCAGCACGCAGGCTGCGAAAGATCGTCGCTGGCGCTAAAGCCTGCGGGCGGCTCGATCGACATTCCTCTTGGCCGTGAACTGTAAGAGGCGGCCAAATCTTTTCCCAAGCTGCCGGCTTCTTCAGTTTCCTCGCCGTCTTTTTGCACGGACACCGGTTCAAAGACGCCGTATTCCTTGCAAACAGCCTCGCTTTTGTGATGGCTGACAGAACCGCTCATAAGGCTGTCAAACTCGTTGATGTCTAAAAGATTGTCGTTGCTGTCTTTCTTTGACTCAATCGCTCCAAGCTCTTTTACAGACGAGGAAGTTGAAGGCTGATTAAAGCCCGTTGCGATTACGGTTACGCTCAACTCGTCATCGGCCATTGTCGGATCCTCAACATTGCCCCAGAAAACACGGCTGTTGGGATCGGCGCTGGCTCTAATGATGTTGGCCATTTCCTCAGTCTCAAAGAGCGAAACGCTGCCGGAAGACGAAACGTTGATCAAAATGTTCTTGGCTCCGTCGATGTTCATGTTTTCAAGCAAAGGATTGTTGATGGCGCTTGTGGCGGCGTCAACGGCGCGGTTCTCGCCCTTTCCGATGCCAACGCCAAGCAAGGCGTCGCCCTGCCCCTTCATGGCGGCGGTTACGTCGGCAAAGTCGGTGTTGACAACGCCGGGCATTGTGATGATGCGCGAGATGCCTTCAACGCCGTGGCGCAAAATGTCATCGGCCACTCTAAAGGCTTCGGTTACGGGCGCCTTTTTGTCAATTATCTTAAGAAGCTGCTGGTTAGGAATCACAATCAATGAGTCGACTTCATTGTGAAGCTTTTCAATTCCGCTCTTGGCGAAATTCATTCTGATGGCGCCTTCAAAGTCAAAGGGAGTCGTCACGACGCCAACAGTCAAGGCGCCCATTTCGCGGGCGATTCTTGCGACTACAGGCGCGGAGCCGGTTCCAGTTCCGCCGCCCATTCCGGCCGTAACAAAAACCATGTTGGCGCCGGCCAAAATGTTTTTGATGTTTTCCTTGTCCTCTTCGGCGGCCTCTTCGCCAACCTCAGGATTTCCGCCGGCTCCCAAGCCGCCGGTAACCTTCTGTCCAATCGCGACTTTTGTTTCAGCCCTTGAATAGTTAAGGGCCTGCAAGTCCGTGTTGACTACAATGAAGTCAACGTTGGGAATCTTCGCGTCAATCATTCGGTTGACCGCATTCGATCCGCCGCCGCCGCAACCGACAACCTTAATCTTTGTCGGGTTAGGCGTCAACAAGGCCTTTCCTTCACTGTCCACAACAGAATGTTCCATCAAACTCATTTTTTTATTCCTCCCACTGTATTATATCTACCAATTAAAAAAATGCCTTTTTAAGTTTTTGCCAAATATTCGTTTTTGGCCCTTGCTGTTTTTTATGCTTGGAATTTTTGGCGGCCTGCATTCTGGCGTCCTTTTGCGAAACGACCAAGCCAATCGCTGTGGCCCACTCGGGCTTGCGGTAGTCTTCCTCTATTCCGCCAAGGTTTTCTGGAATTCCAAGGCGCACAGCCTTTGTGCCAAAAACGTCCATGGCCAATTCCAAGACGCCTTCCATTTGCGCGCCGCCGCCGGTCAAAATAATGTTTCCGCTAAGGCGCGTCAAATCCGTCTTTCTGACGATTTCGCTGCGAACAGTCATGAAAATTTCTTCCATGCGCGGCTGAATGATTTCGCAAATTTCCTTTTGGTCTGTAAGCTCCGGCGGACGGCCGCCGACTCCGGGAATTTTCACTTCGCGCGGATCGTCAAGAATGTCCATAAAGCAGCAGCCGTCATTGACCTTTATTTCTTCGGCGGCGGCGGGCGAAATGCCTTTTACTATCGCGATGTCGTTGGTGACGTAATAGCCGCAATTCTTAAGCGAAAAACTTGTCAGCGGAGCGCCCTTGTACAAGACCAAAACGTCCGTCGTTCCCGCTCCAAGGTCAATCAAAATCGAGCCCAAGTCCATTTCGTCTTGGTGAACGACCGCTTGGGCGGCGGCGAGAGTTTTTTGCATTATGCGGTCAAGGTCGTAGCCCGCCCTGTTCACACAATCGCGCGCGTTTTGGACGGCGGTCTTAGAAGCGGTCACCATATGGATTTCCGTCTCAAGGCGCACGCCCATCATGTTTATTGGATCCAAGATGCCGCCGACCTGGTCAACGGTGTAGCTCTTGGGGATAACATGCAGTATTTGCTTGTCAGGAGCGATTGGAACGCTGCTGGCGTTTTCTATGACGCGGTCAACGTCAGCCCTTGTTATCTCGCCATTCTCTTTGCCTCTCTTTGAAACAGCGGCCTGGCCGCGCGAGTTTAGGCATTCAATCTGAGGGCCGCCAATCGCGGCGACGCAAGACTCAACTTCAAAGCCCGCGTTTTGCTCGGCCGCGTCAACCGCTTCCTTAATGATGGCGCTGGCGGCCTCAAGGTTCACAATCGCTCCGTTTCTGAGTCCTTGGGATTTTTTATGGCTAAGGCCGATAATTTCGATTTTGCCGTCGTCCGCCATTTCGCCGATCGCAACGCGAACAACGCTGGTGCCAACGTCAAGGCCAACTATAATTTCACTCACCACTTCCTCCATGCGGCGTTCTGTAAGAAACCGAGCCATAACGCAAGTCAATTTCGGTGGCGTCAGGCGCGATAGAGTTTACAACTTCCAACGCTACCATCATATACTGAAGCGCGCGTTCATTCAAGGCTCTATCGGTCAAAACTCGCGCCCTGGAATTTATGGGAATTATCATCAATTCATAGTTGCCGTATTTCTTGGGCAAAACGCAAATTTCGGAAACCGCCGCGAAATACTTTTGCGGCATCTCGCGGATGCGGCCAATCTGGTCAATCAAGGTCCTGTACTTTGACGGAATTCGCATTCCGCCCGACAGGAATTCAACAGGAAGGCCCGAAACAATCGGAACGTCCGAATCAAGAGCCGCGGAACCGCCTTCAAACAAGACGCAGTTTTTGTCGATTTGAACCGGAATCGTTGTTCCGCCGTCGCTTACAAAAGTCATCGCGACGCTTTCGCGCTCCTTGATTCTTGCGATGATTTTGTCAGGAAAGCGCTTTTCAATCTCAACCGACTCGATTCCGCTTACAGCCGAAAGACGGGAAGCGACGGCTGCCGTGTCAAAGCTAAAATAGTTGGCGCGGCAAAAAGGAAGAATCTCTTGCGTCAACTCTTCCGCCGTATAGCTTTTAAGCCCTTCAAAGACAACGCGGGAAGCGCGGACGCTTGGCTGGACGAATTTATAAAGAAGAAGCTCAAGCAAAAGCATGGCGCACAAAACGGACACGACAATTTTCATCAACTTAAAGAACTTATCGTCGGTCTTTTCGTCCGGCCTTCGCTTCACTATGTACTGGTCAAATTCACTTACAGCGCTATAATCGCTCATATTCTCCCGCCTCGTTTAAAACTTTTATTTCTTCATCTTTTTCAAAATTCAATTCTTCATCAGCGTCTTCATCGCCCCGCGCCGCGTTAATCATAAAGCCGCACATGCACAAAGTGATAATCATAGACGAACCGCCCGCGCTAAAAAACGGAAGCGGAATTCCAGTAGAAGGAATCGCTCCGCACACAACGGCGACATTGGCCAAAGACTGGAACAAAATGGCCGCGGCGCAGCCAAAAGCGCCAATCGCCCCAAAACGGCTTGGGCAGTAAAAAGACACCTTAAAGGCTCTGTAAGCGAAGACGCACAAAATGACAAAATAAAGCGCGACGCCCACAAAGCCCATCGCCTCGGTCCAACCGGCGAAAATATAGTCGGCCTGAACTTCGGGAATGCTCGAAAGCTTGGCCAAGCCGCTTCCGATTCCCTGTCCCCAAAAGCCGCCGGCGCTTATCGCGCGCAAAGAAGCGTTGGTTTGATAGTTCACGCCCTGTCCAAACTGTTCCGGATGCAAGTAGCCCGCGATGCGCTCCATGCGGTAAGGCTCCCAAACAATCATCATCGCCAAGGCGGGAATTCCAATCACAGCCATCGGAATAAGCCAAAGGGTTTTTATTCCGCTTATGAAAAACAAAAGCAGGCAAATCAAAAACAAGAAAAGACCCGTTGAAAAATCCTTTTCCGCGAAAATCAACGAAACAAAAAGCGTCATCACCATAACGGCCGGAAAAACGCTGCGCTCGTCGTTGTCCGCCTGCTTTTGGTACTTGTCAAAGAAATTCGCCAAATACAAAATCAAGGCAAACTTAGCAAGCTCGGACGGCTGGAATCTAAAGAACAAAAGCTTTACCCAGCGCTTGGCTCCGTTTCGCTCCTCGTTAAAAGCGGGAACAAAAGTCGCAAGCAAAAGAGCCACGGTCACCAGCATCAAAACCGGCAAAAGCCTCCTGATTTTGGAAAACGGAACAAAGGCAAAAAACGCAAGGCCGGCAAAGCCGACAAGGCTTGCAACCAGCTGCCTCTTTACAAGCGCGAACTCGCCGCCAAGCATTTTTCCGCTGTAAGCGGACGAACAAAAATACAAGGCGCCGACGCCAAGGCCCCAAAGCAAGATTATGGAAACAATCAAGCCTGTGTCGCTTTTTTTGTATTGAGAAAGGGGTTTGTCAGGATAAAAACTGTATCCCGCCATTTTAAGCTGACAAAGCCTCCTTTGAGCTGATTTTTTGCGCGATCATGTCAAAATTCATTGAATGCGACGCCTTCAATAAAATAAAGTCGTCGTCATTAACGTAATCCAAAACGCAGGCGCTAACCTTGTCAACGTCGGCGGTCGGAAAGTATTTTATGTTTGTAAAGCCCGAAAGCTTGGCGGCTTTGGCTCCGTTCTCCATCTCGGGCCCTACAAAGACAATCAAGTTGGGCTTGGACAAAGTCGCCAAAGCGCCGATTCTTGAATGCTCTTCGGCCGAAGCGTCGCCCAATTCCTTCATGTCGCCCAAAACAAAAATCATTCTTCCCTTTATTTCAAGCGAACCGCAAAGCGAAAGCGCCTTTTCCATCGAATCTGGATTGGCGTTGTAGCAATCATACATCAACATTACTTTTTTACTCTCTCCCTTGGAATCAGCTTTTGTTTTTATCGCAAGCACATTGCCGCGGCCGTCAACGCTCTTAACCTTTTCAAGGCCAGAGCGAATCAACTTCGCGTCAAGGCCAAGAACTTTCGCAAGAGCGATGCAAGCGAGGGCGTTATTGTAATTGTAAAGGCCCGGAATTGCCAAACGGCATTCAATTCCGTCAACCAAAAACCTTGTTCCGCCAATTCCGTCGTTGCTTATAAACTGAACGCCGCTAATATCGGCGCCGACATTCTTTCCATATCGAATTTTTCTTCCCTTAACACGGTCAAGCAAAAAATTAGCGAAATCGTCTTCATCGGGAACAAAAGCGGCGCCATTTTCGTTTATGTATCTGAAAATCTTTCTTTTTTCGTCGGCGATGTTTTCGCGGCTTCCAAGAATTCCAATGTGCGCGTTTCCAATATTCGTGATGATGGCGTAGTTGGGTTCAAGAACCCTGGCGATTTCGCCGATTTCGTTCCTGCGGTTCATTCCCATTTCAAAAACGCCCACTTCGTGCTCCGGACGAATGTTAAAGACGCTCAAAGGCAAGCCAGTCTCGGAGTTAAAGTTTCCCTTGGTCGCGATTACATTGTATTTTTCCCTCAATATCGAAGCGAGAATTTCCTTTGTAGTCGTCTTTCCGCTGGAACCAGTGATTCCAATTTTTATAAGATTGGGGAACTTTTGAACGTAAGCGCGGGCGGCGTTTTGCAAGGCGGCCAAATTGTTTTCAACCGCGATGAAAGTGATGTTAAGGTTTTCCGAAGCCAAGTCCATGAAATACTTGGTGTTGCTTTGGTAAACGGAGTCGGTCACAAAGACGACCGTCGCGCCCGCGGCCAAAGCGGCGGGAATAAAACGATGGCCGTCCTGGTTCTCGCCGATAAGGGGAACAAAAAGGCTTCCCGGCTTGACGTTCCTTGAGTCTGTCGCGACGGAGGTGAATCCAAAGACCTTGGCGCCGCCGCCCGCAAAACCGATGTACTTTCCGTACACGCTTTCCAAGAGTTCGTCAAATGTCAAAAGGCTATTGGCCTTAAAATCTTCCCCACCCATTTTTAAACCCATTAAGCGGCGTCCCTAGCCGGAGCGCCGCTTTTCTTCGCGGCTCAACGCCGCATTTCAACGCGCACAATTTCCTCAGACTCGGCCTTGCGCATTCCGAGCTCCTCTTCGGCAATCTTGCCTATCCGCTCTCCGCTTGACAAGAGGCTTATGTCCGTTATCAAGCGCTTGTTTTCTTCGACCAATTCCACTTGCTTTTGCTCAAGGGCCTTGACCTCACTTTGAACTTTCATATAGCGCGCGGCCTGCATGGCGTTCAGCGCGAAAAGCAGCGGAACCAAGATGGCGCAAACAATCGTAAATATTTTCCAGCCAAGGTTCTTGCCTTTCATCTTCCTAACGCCTCCAAGCCGGCCAGGCGATTTTCGCCCGCGTCCATAATCTTTCTCACAACCCTAAGCTTGGCGCTTCTGGACGGAGAATTTTCCCTTATCTCTTTGTCGCTGGGCCCAAGCGGCTTCCTTGTCAAAAGCTCCGCGCAAGGCCTTCCGCCGCACACGCACTTTGGCGCGTTGGGCGGACAAACGCATTCTTTTCCCAAATTGCGGAAAAAGTTCTTTACGATCCTATCCTCCAAGGAATGAAACGTAATAACGCCCATTTTTCCGCCGGCGGCCAAGACGTTAAAGGCGTCAAACAGAGCCCTCGGCAAATGCCCCAACTCGTCGTTAACCGCGATTCGCAAGGCTTGGAAAGTCCTCGTGGCCGGATGAATCTTTTCGCGCGCGTATCGGCCTCCGACCGCGTCCGAAATGATTTCAGCCAAAGCCGCGCTGGATTCAATCCTTGCCGCAGCCCTTGCTTGAACGATCGCCGCCGCGATTTTGCGGCTAAGCTTTTCTTCGCCGTAGAGGTAAATCAAGTCGGCCAAGTCGCGCTCGTTCAAACCGTTCACAATGTCAGCCGCGCTTTTTCCCTTGGAAGGATCAATCCTCATGTCCAAAGGTTCGTCATTTCTAAACGAAAAGCCGCGGCCGGACAATTCGTAATGAAAAATCGAAATGCCCAAGTCAAACAAAATCAAGTTTGGCTTAGGCAAATTTTCGGGGTAGCCCGAATAAAAATCGTTGAACCACCCGTTGTAAAAAGACATTCTGTCGCCAAAGACAGAAAGCCTTTCTTTCGCGCGGGCTTGAATAGCCTTGTCAGCGTCAAGCCCGCAAATCTTCAAGCCCGGATACATTTTCAAGAACGCTTCGCTATGCCCGCCTTCCCCCAAAGTCGAGTCAATCATAAAAGCGTCTTTTTCAAACGGCTCTCCAACTGGCGAAAGATCCTCCAAACATTCCGCCAAAAGAACCGGAACATGCACCGGCGTCATTTTTCCCACCCTTTTATTTTATGTCTGATGGAAGGCAGTCTTAAAGCGCGCGACTCTAAAACCGCGATCTCCTGTCATCAAAACACAATCGCGCCCAACTCTTCGGCCGCGCTGTCAATCGACGAAGCGTTGGCTTCCAAGTATTCGGCGTAAGCCTTTGCGTCCCAAAGCTCCAAGTACTTGTTGACGCCCAAAAGCACGCAGTCTTTTGTCAAACCGGCGCTTTCGCGCAAAGTTTGCGTAATCGAAAGGCGGCCGCTCTTGTCAATCTCAATGTCCGTCGCCGGCGAAATCAAATGCCTTAAAACCGAACGGTGCTGCGGATTGAAGGGCGAAGCCTTTTCCATCACTGAAGAGCTGATTTTTTCCCATTCGCCGGGAGTAAAAAGCCAAAGGCATTTGTCAAAGCCGCGAGTGACAACCAAGGAACCGCAATCAAGCGCGGCCTTTATTTTGGCCGGAAGAGAGATTCTTCCTTTTTCGTCCAATGTTGTCGAATACTCGCCAGTCAACAAATTCATGCCACTAACTTCCACTTTTTACCACAAAAATCCACTTTATGACTATTTTACCCCAAAATTTGATAATGTCAACTAAAAAAAGCGCCGATAATAAAAAAAATAAGCATTTTTTTGCCGAACATCTATTTATCTGTGTAGTTTTTGATGATAAACACCTTAAACGAAAGCCAGCTTCACAAGGCCCTAAAAACATTCTACGCGGTCCAATTTTCAGCCCAAGAAGAGGTTCAAGTCGACCGCTGGATATGCGATTTAGCCTGTCCAGACGGCGGAATAATAGAAATTCAAACAAAGAAT
>CADCBK010000057.1 GCA_902799665.1 uncultured Spirochaetaceae bacterium
CGGCAACACTCATTTTGCCCCTGCCGCGTTAGCGGCAGACGTAAATAGTTTCAAGGGGCAAAATGTGTGTAGCGACGATATCTAGCGGTGCCGTCGGACGCATCTGCGACTGGGAGCGTTTTTTTTATTTTTCTTTTATTTTGCGCGCTTATATGTTTATAGAGCCGATGACAGTTGTTTCGTCGTCGGCTTTTTTGTCGCCCCAAAAACTTTTTTTGCGCGGCGACTCTTCGTCGATTTCGCGAAGGCGTTCGCTGGCTGTCTGGCTTGAATCTGATGAGCCGCCCATAGCCTTTGACGCCGCGCTCGAACGGCGGGCTTTTGGCGCTGTCAAAAAGCCGGCCATGCTTCCGGCCAAGGCGCCCGCCAGTTGGACAAAGACGCCTATGACGGCAAAGCGGTCCAAGGCGCTTCCAAGCGCCGAGTTGTAAAGGTTTGCGGCGACGCAAAGGGCCAGCGTCAAGACGCTTGACAAGCCGATTTCTTTTTTCGCCAGCGAGGTTATGGATGAAAGCAAAATCAACATTAAGGCTACGCTGGCCGCTCCGCACAAGGCTTTGGGAACAAGGCACGCGTTGAGGGCGCCTGTGACAAAAGCGCAAATCGCTGTCATCAAGGCGACGGCGGGCGAACCGTATCGTTCTTCCATGAGCGCGCCAAAAGGAAGTATGAAGGCAAAAGAGACAATCAATTGCAAAAAGTTTTTGCTGCCAAAGACAAAAAGAAAGAGGCGCGCGTAGTTTGCCGCTGACGAAAAGTTAAAGGCAGGATCCGCGCCTTTCGCGCCGGGGGCGGAGAAAATGTTTTGGACCAGGCTGTAGTTTTTTAGAGCCGCCGCGTCAAGGATAAAAACAAATAGCGCGATCAGGCAAAATACGATTGAGACAGGAGCGTCGAATTTAATTTTAAAAGATTTCTTTGATGGCATTTTATTTGCGGACGGCGCGTTTTTTCCGCCCTTTCCTCCGCTTTCTTTATCGGAAAATTTTGTCAAATTTTTTAATTTTTTGCCGAAAATAGATGTATGAAAAAGTTTTTGTTAAACGGTTTTCTCATGCTTTTGTTTTTGCTTCCGCTTGCGGCGCAAAATAACCTTTTGATTTCTCCGGAAGATTTGCGCGTCGAAAAAGTTGACGGCGGAACAAACATCTACATTAGAAAGAAGCCCGGCCTTGAATCGGTCATGCTGACAGAAACTACAAAAGATCCGCTTGGAAAGGAAGACAACTACGCTTACCGAGCGCGCGAATGGAATCCCGTTAACGGCGACGAAAAGCGGATTCTTGACGGAGAGGTTCTTGACTCAAAAGAGAGGGGCCTTTACTTTTTGGTTGACTCAAACGCGGGCGACGACGCGCAGTTTGGAAAAGCCTTTTTGATTTTTGTTCCCGACGAGTTGGTTTACGGCTACGATTGGACGCGGCATGGAACGGTTCAAGTCGGAAAGGGAACTTTTATCAACATACGCGGCTTTGAAAAAAAATACTGCGACTACACGGGAGCTTTTTTTGACAACCCCTATATGTTCAATTTTGAAAAAAGAAAGAGGCCGCGTCCGACTCCTCCGCCCGTTCCTGTAGTCGAGGAAAGCTTGCCAAAGACGGAGGCTGAACCAGAGCCAGAGCCAGAGCCTGAAGAAGTCGTTCTTACCGATGACTACAATCCCTTGGCCGCCGACAAGTTCAAGGAATTATCAGACATGCTGATTTATTCAAAGGGCCCTGACTCTTTGCTTGACGACATAAGCGCGGCCTTGGCTTCAATCAATCCCAAAGATAAGGTTGACGTTGTCTTTGCGATTGACGCGACTGGCAGCATGAAAGACGACATAGAGATGCTCCGCGAAAAATTGGTTCCGCGCTTGACGCAAGAGCTGGCGGGTTTTGGAGACGTTCGCTTTGGACTCTTGCTTTACCGCGACTACGGCGACAATTTTTGGACGCGCGGCCTTCCCGTTAAATTTTTTGACTTCACAAAGTCGCTCGACGACTTTATCAAAAACTTGAACGGCTTTAAGATTCTTGGAATGGAAGGCGGCGACATTCCGGAGCCTGTTTACGAGGCGCTTTTCGCTTCTATGGAATTTTACAAATGGCGCGACGATGCCAGCAAAAAGATAATCTTAATCGGCGACGCGGAGCCTCATCCAACGCCGCGAAGAAGCGGAAAGTATTCCAAAGACTTGGTCGAAAAGACCGCCCGCGAAAAGAACGTCAGCATTACCGCGATCATCACGCCTGACGACAAGGGCAGGCGGGGGCGCTAGGATTGACGCGGCGCCAAGCCGCTATCTTTCTTCCACAGCTTTTTCGGCGGAACTTTCGCCAGAGCCTTCCGTCTTGGGAGGCTCGATTTCTTTTGGCGCTTCCTTGGCTTCTTCTTTAGTTTCGTCTACGGGGGCTTGAGGGGCGGCTTCTGTTTGGGCTTTTTCTTGCTCTTTTGGAGCGGCCTCTTCTTTTACAGCTGGCGCCGCTTCTTGCTTTGGCTCGGCCTCTGTCTTGGGCGCGTTTTTCCTAGCCTCAAATTCCTTGATTTTTTCCGCCGGAATTTTCGCAAGCTCTATTCCGCATAAAATTTTGTAGGAGCCTGGAAGCCCGACGGGAACGCTTTCGTAAATTTCCAGGATTTCATTAAAGTTGTCGTAGGCCGCGGAGTATTTTTTTTGCTTGATGTATAGGTGGCCCAACTCGTACTTTGCCTCAAGAAAATGCTTGGGGTCGTCGCCATAGCGGTCCAAAACCGTGTTAAAGTAGATTTCGGCCGCCTTGTAGTGATGGTTGTCGTAATTGTCCTGGCCCAGCTGGATAAGCTGGCGCGCGTCAAGTTCCTCCGAAATTTCTTTGGGAACGGTTTGGCAGCCGCAAAAAAGCGTCAAGGCAGCCAAAATCAAGCCTGCGAATATGCTCGTTTTTTTCATAAATATTTCCTAATTCTAACAGAGTAAACAACTTAACTCAAAAAAAGTTAAGGCCGCGCGGCTTTTTTTTTCCGCGCTTTCTTTCTATTGTAATATTTTTTTAAACAATTTACAATATAATTTATGGAAAGAATCAATTTAAATGACGAATGGATTTGGACTCCTGAATTTCAGGCGGAACTTTGTTCCCCAAAAATAAAAAGCCCCGCGCTAAAAAAATCCTTGCAAAAGGTTCGCCTGCCGCACAGCGTTGCGGTTACGCCTTACAACTATTTTTCGCCGGCCCTTTATCAAACGCTTTCCGGCTACAGGCGCGAGTTTAAGACCCAAAAGTCTTGGAAAGGCAAGCGCGTTTTTGCCACTTTCCTGGCGGCCGCCCACAAGGCCGACGTTTACCTTAACGGAAATCTTCTTGGAAGCCACTCTTCGGGCTACACGGCATTTAAATTTGAGCTTACCAATTTTCTCGCGCCTGCGGGAAAGACAAACGTTTTGGCGGTGAAGCTTGACTCGTGCGAGAGCTTGGACGTTCCGCCCTTTGGCTTTGTGATCGACTACATGACTTACGGCGGCCTTTACCGAGGCGTGTATTTGGAAATTTCCAACGAAAATTTCATAAGCGATGTTTTTGTCACGACAAGGGGAAAGGCTTTTAGCGCCAAGGTCAGCCTTGACAAAAAGACCGGCGCGCTTGTCCGCCTTGCGCTGCGCAAGGTTGGCGGAAAAAAAATCATTTTCCAAAAAGAATGTGAACTTAAGGACGAAAACTCTTTGACGGCCGCTTCCGAGCCGCTTGACCTGGAATTGTGGTCGCCAGAAAGCCCGGCGCTTTACGAATTGGAAGCAACCCTTTTTTACGGAAAGAATTTGATTGACGAAAAAACCGTCCGCTTTGGCTTTCGCGACATAGAGATGAAGGCGGACGGCCTTTTTGTGAACGGAAAGAAAACGCTTTTGCGCGGAATCGACAGGCACCAAAGCTTTCCTTACGTGGGCTACGCGATGCCTGCGTCCATGCAAAAGCTTGACGCGGACATTCTTAAAAACGAGCTGGGCCTAAATGCCGTCCGCACAAGCCACTATCCGCAGTCGCAGGACTTTGTCGACCGCTGCGACGAGATAGGCCTTTTGGTCTTTACCGAGATTCCAGGCTGGCAGCATATCGGCTCTTCCGACGCTTGGCGGAAGCAGGCCGTCCAGAATGTTCGCGAGATGGTGGAGCAATACAGGAACCACCCTTCGATTTTTTTGTGGGGCGTCCGCATAAACGAGTCGCCGGACGACGACGAGCTTTACCAAAAAACAAACGCGCTTTGCCGCGCGCTTGACCCAAGCCGTCCGACCGGCGGAGTGCGCTGCATAAAAAAATCCCATTTGCTTGAAGACGTTTACACTTTCAACGACTTTATCCACGAAGGAAACAACGCCGGCTGCTCAAAAAAATCCGACGTCGTCCGCGCGCGCGACAAAAAGAAGCCTTACTTGGTTTCAGAGTACGCGGGCCACATGTTCCCCACAAAAAATTTTGACGACGAAATCCACAGAAGCGAGCACGCCTTGCGCCACGCAAACGTTCTTGACGCTGTCGCCGCCGCTAAAGGCGTCGCGGGAAGCTTTGCCTGGTGCGCCTTTGACTACAACACCCACAAAGATTTTGGAAGCGGCGACTACATTTGCTACCACGGCGTGATGGACATGTTCAGAAACCCCAAGCTTGCGGCGGCGGTATACCAAAGCCAGCAGGAAAAAATTCCTGTCTTGGAAATTTCCTCTTCGATGGACGTTGGCGAGCATCCGGCCAGCGCGCGCGGAAAAAACTGGATTTTCACCAACGCCGATTCGGTCAAGATGCGCCTTAACGGAAAATTCATTAAGGAATACAAGCGCGCGGATTCGCCTTACAAAAATCTTCCGCATGGGCCGATTTTGATTGACGACTATGTCGGAAACCGCTTGGCCGACGAAGCCGGCCTTTCCGCATCCGCCGCCAAAGACGTTAAGAACATTCTAAACCATATCGCGCTTTACGGCCAAAACGCCGTTGGCTTTAGCCAAGCGCTTTCTTTTGTCCGCCTGTTGGCGCGAGGAATCAACCGCGCGAAGATTACCGATCTTTACACAAAGTTCGTGGGCCTTTGGGGCGGCGAGGCTTCGGTCTTTAAGTTTGAGGCTTACAAGGACGGAAAGCTTGTGAAGACAGTCTTTAGGGGCCCGGTCGAATCAATCGAACTTTGCGCTCAAGTCTCATGCGATCTTTTGCATGAGGAAGAAAGTTGGGACGCCGCTCTTGTCCGTTTTAGCGCTCGCGACAATTACGGAAACGTTTTGCCATATTTCTTTGAGCCGGCCCAGCTTAGGGCAAGCGGCGCAATCGAGCTTGTGGGCCCCGGCCTTGTTTCCTTTAAGGCGGGCTATTGCGCGGCTTACGTCCGTTCCACCGGAAAGAAGGGAAGGGGAAGCCTCCTTTTGACTTGCGGGGATATGGAAAAAAGTGTGGAATTTATGGTAAAATAGGGCGAGGGCGATATGGAAGACTTGATGGAAAAAAACGGAATAAAACGAAGGGTTCTTATAGTTGACGACGAAGACGTGAACCGCGAGCTTTTGGGGAACATTCTTTCGGAGCACTACGAACTTTCGTACGCGGCCAACGGAGAGGAGGCGCTTGAAAAGCTTTTTGACAGGAACGCGCATTATTCGCTTGTCCTTCTGGACCTTCTTATGCCGATAATGTCCGGCCTTGAGCTTTTGGAAAAAATTCAAGCGGACGAGAAACTTAGGGCCGTTCCGATAATCGTAATGACTTCTGAAAAGCCCGCCGAAGTCAAGAGCATAAAACTGGGAGCGGCCGACTTTATCACAAAGCCCTTTGACATGCCCGAAGTGATTTTGGCGCGCTGCGAGCGAATCATCACTCTTTACGAAGACCAAAGCATCATCAAGGCGGCGGAAAAAGATTCCCTTACCGGCCTTTTTAACCGGGAATTCTTTTTTGAATACATCCACCAGATGGAAGACTGCAACAAGGGCAAGAGCATCGACGCGCTCGCGCTCAACATCGACCACTTCCACATTCTTAACGAAAGCTACGGACGAAAAATCGGCGACAGCGTTTTAAAGACTACGGCCTCGCTTTTGATGAAGGCCTTTGAAAACGCTTACATCGAGTGCCGCACCGATTCAGACCACTTCTTTATGTGTGGCTTTCACAGGGACGATTACGTTTCCATTTTCAACGCGCTGCAAGAAGAGCTTTCGCGCGTAACGCAAATTCCAAAGATTCACTTTAGGGTCGGCATCTACCAAAACGTCGACAAGTCCGCTCCGATGGAAACATGGTTTGACCACGCGAAGCTTGCCTGCGACAGAATCAAGGGCGACTACACAAAGCAAATTTTCTTTTACGCAAAGGAACTCAACGACGCGGACCTTTACCACGAGCGCTTGATAAACGACATCGAGGGTGCGATAAAAAACCGCGACTTGCAAGTTTACTTTCAGCCCAAGTACGGAATCCTTGGCGAGAAGCCTGTCCTAAAAAGCGCCGAAGCCTTGGTCCGGTGGAAGCACCCAAAGCTTGGAATGATAAGTCCTGGCGACTTCATTCCCTTGTTTGAGGAAAACGGCCTCATTCAAAAGGTTGACCATTTTGTCTGGCGGGAAGCGGCCGACAGAATCAGGGAATGGAAGGACACAATCGGCGCCTCTGTTCCCGTGTCGGTGAACGTTTCGCGCATCGACATTTACGACGAAGGCTTTGAGGAGCGCGTCAATTCTTTGTTGAAAGAAAAAAATCTTACGCCTGCCGACATATACCTTGAAATAACCGAGTCTGCTTACTCCGAGGACGCGGCGCGCTTGATAGAGGCCGTGAACCATTTGCGCGACATGGGCTTTAAGATTGAGATGGACGATTTTGGAAGCGGCTACTCTTCGCTGAACATGATCACGACGATTCCGATTGACGTTCTAAAGATGGACATGAGCTTTGTTCGCAACATGAACAAGGACGAAAAATGCCTTAAGCTTGTGGAGCTTGTGATCAGCATCGCGAAATTCCTGAACGTTCCTGTAGTGGCCGAAGGTGTCGAGGACGCGGGCCAAGTTGAGGCGTTGAAGAAAATGGGCTGCGACATAATCCAGGGCTATTATTTTTCAAAGCCGCTTCCGGCGGACGGCTTTGCCGAGCTTTTAAAAAAGGAATTGGGAGGAAAAAACTGATGACTGTCGAGGCGTTGAAATCATTTGGGGCCAACGTTGACGAAGGCCTTCGCCGTTGCATGAACAACGAGGAATTTTATCTTAAGATGGTGGCAAAAGCCGCGCAAAACGATTCCTTTGAAAAGCTTGAAGGCGCGGTAAAAGAAGGAGACCTTGGCGCGGCCTTTGACGCGGCCCACGCGCTTAAGGGCGTTTTGGCCAACCTCGCGCTTAGCCCAATCCACGAGCCGATTTGCGAAATCGTCGAGCTTTTGAGAGGCAAGACCCAAATGGACTACAGCCCGCTCGTCGCAAAAATTCTTGAAAAACGAAACGAACTAAAGGCTTTGTAGCCGCGCCCTTTTGCTTGGAGACGCTATGAGAAACAAAAAGACAAATTTGCTTTTTCCTGTAATCGCGGGCGGAGTCGCCGCGCTTTTTATAATCGTCGTCGGAACTTTTTTGGTCGGAAAAAAAGCCTCGTCCGACACCGAAAAGGCCGTCCGAGCCGTAAGCTTTTTGTACCTTGACGAGCTGGCCGGCCGCCGCGAGCAAGTCGTCGCCACCGCGCTAAAGAACAACATCGACAAAATTTATGTCGCCACAAGCCTTATGGACAGTTCCGACCTTAGCGGCGAGGAGCGGCTTAGAGCCTACCAGGCGCGAATGAAAAAGCTCTACGGCCTTGAAAAGTTCGCCTTTGTGGACGAGGACGGCTTGATTTACACTTCGCTTGGAACGCAAAGAAACATCGGCGAATACAATTTTGACCACATCTCTTTGTCAAAGCCTGAGATTTCTGTCAAGGACGTAAAAAGCGGCGACAAAAAAGTCATCATCGCGATTCCCGTCCAGAACATGAGCCTTAACGGAAAAAAGCTTTTGGTTTGCTTTATGGAAATCGGAATGGCCAACATGCTGCAAGGCGTTTCCCTTCAGTCCGACAACAACGACACTACCTTTTGCAACATTTACACGCGAAGGGGCGAGGCCCTTACCAACATGGTTTTGGGAGGCTTGGCCAGCGAGGACAACCTTTTGGAGGCGATGAAAAACGCCGACTTTAAGGAAGACTATTCCATCGAAAAATTCTTGGGCGAATTTTCTTCGGGAAAAAATGGCGTGGTCGCCTTTGGCTATGGCGGAATCGAAGAGACGCTTTCTTACGTTCCGATACAAGGAACGGACTGGATGCTGACTTACTTGATTCGCGACAGCGTCATAAGCGAAAAGATAAGTTCAGTCTCAAAGGGAATGATGGCGCGAAGCCTTGTCTTGACCGTAATCGTTTTCTTTGTCTTCCTGGCAATGTTCGCGGTGATTGTCGTTCAAATAAAAAAGAACGCCGCGCTTGAAGTTGAAAAAGAAAAGGACAACATGATAAACGCGCTTTCGTCGGACTACAGAAGCGTTTACTATGTTGACCTTGACAAGGACGAAGGCGTTTGCTACAGAAAGGACAAGTTTCTAAAGGGCAACGTCGACGAAGGGCAAACCTTCCCCTTTACAAAAAATTTCACCAAATACGCAAACACTTACATAATCGAAGACAAGCGCGACGAGTTCCTGAAATTCGTGAGCAAGGAAAACATCAAGGCCGCGCTAAAAAAAGAGGCGGTCATTTCATATCGCTTTGTGACAAGGCGCGGCGGCGTTGACCGTTACGGCATGGTAAAGATGGCCGGCGTAAAGCGAAACGAGGACGACCACGACAGAGAGATTCACAAAGTCGGAATCGGCTTCGTTGACATCGACGCTGAAACGCGCGATTCGCTCCAAAAGAACCAAGCCCTAAGCGACGCGCTTGCCGCCGCCGAAGACGCCAACAAGGCCAAGACAGTCTTCCTTTCAAACATGAGCCACGAAATACGAACTCCGATGAACGCGATCATAGGACTGGACAACATCGCGCTCAACGACCCCGACATTTCAGACAAGACGCGAGACTACTTGGAAAAAATCGGAGTGTCGGCCAAGCACCTTCTTAACTTGATAAACGACATCCTTGACATGTCGCGCATCGAGTCGGGCAGCATGGCGCTAAACAACGAGGAGTTCTCCTTCCCAAAATTCATCGAAAGCATCAACACGCTTTTTATCGGCCAGTGCAGCGAAAAGCGCTTGAACTACAGCTGCCACATCAACGGAACTTTGGACGACTACTACATCGGCGACAACACAAAGCTGCGCCAAATTCTCATAAACACTTTGAGCAACGCCGTCAAGTTCACGCCGACGGGCGGAGAAGTGAATTTGGGCGTGGAGCGCGTGGCCCGCTTTGCCGGAAAGTCCACGATACGCTTTACAGTTCGCGACACCGGAATCGGAATGAGCGAGGAATTCCTTCCCAAAATTTTTGACACCTTCGCGCAGGAAAAGCAGGCGGGCGGAAACAAGTACGGAAGCTCTGGGCTTGGAATGGCGATCGTGAAAAATTTGGTTGACATGATGAACGGCGACATTTCCGTAAAGAGCAAGAAGGGCGAGGGAACGGAAATCACTGTCACGATAACGCTTTTGGATTCTGAAAAGAACGATTCGGTAAAGAAGATGGGTGAGGTTGACTTTAAGGGAATGACCGCGCTTGTCGTTGACGACGACGCGATTGCCTGCGAAAACGCGAAGATTTCTTTGGGAAACCTTGGCCTTTTGTGCGAGACCGCGCTTTCGGGCGAGCAGGCGATTGAGATGGTCAAGATCCGCCACGCGCGCCGCGAACCCTACAACTTGATTTTGATTGACTGGCTACAATTGGGACGACATCACTGACGAGGCGCGCGCGGCCGGCGTTGACAGCTTTTTGGCAAAGCCGCTTTTCGCTTCCAACGTGGTGGAAGAATTCCGCTACGCGATTGGAAAGAAAAAGGCGGCCAACGCGGAGGAGGCCAAGGCCGACCTAAAGGGAAAGCGCATCCTTCTTGCCGAAGACATGGAAGTCAACGCCGAAATTATGGTCATGGTCTTGAACATGCGCGAGATGCAAGTCGAGTGCGCGACAAACGGCCGCGAGGCGCTGGAAATGTTCTCCAAGAGCCAAGAAAATTATTACGACGCGATTTTGATGGACATGAACATGCCGGAGATGGACGGCCTTGAGGCCACGATGAAAATCCGCGCGCTTGACAGGGCCGACGCAAAGACTGTCCCGATCATCGCGCTCACGGCCAAGGCCTTTGACGAAGACGTCCAGCGCAGCCTGCAGGCCGGCCTAAACGCCCACCTAAGCAAGCCCGTCGAGCCGGACGCGCTTTTTGCCACGCTTGAAAGCATGGTGAAGTAATGTTGTTTTGTGGTAAAATAAAAATTAGCGCATCGCGCAGGAGGAAATATGTCAGTTTTAAAAGATGGAATCAACGGAGCGGGAAAGCAGCTTGGAGCTTTTAAAAAATTCATTTCGCGCGGAAATGTCGTTGACATGGCTGTTGGCGTAATCATAGGCGGAGCCTTTGGAAAAATCGTCACAAGCCTTGTGAACGACATAATCATGCCCTTGATTGGCCTTGCCGTCGGAAAGCTTAACTTTGCCGATCTTAGCGTTACGATTGGCGAAAGCGAGATTAAGTACGGAAGCTTTATCCAAGCGGTTGTCGACTTTTTTATCGTGGCCTTTTGTATCTTCATCGTGATAAGGCTTTTTGAAAGCTTTAAGAAAAAGGAAGAGGAAAAGCCCCAGGAAGAGGCTCCTGTGATTAAAAGCGACGAAGCCGTTCTCCTTGAGGAAATCCGCGACTTGCTTAAGGCAAAAAACTAATCTGATTTTTAGCATGGCGGCGTAAAAAGGCCGCCTGCTTCTCCCTAAAAAAAAATTCAACTTTTTTCTCTGTTTCTATTGACAGAAACATAAATCTCTTGTATATTTCTTTTAACGGTTGTTTCTATGTGTAGAAACAACCGCTTCCCGGGACCGGGCGGCCATTTTGGGGCTGGCTTAGGTTCCGCAAAAATGGAGAAAAATATGCAAAAGAGAAACGACACGATTTATGTCTGCATGTCCAGCGAGCGATACACGCCTTTTTCGTTGGCAAAAAAAATCGGCGCAAAAGCGATTTTGGAGTCGGCCAGTTTTAACAAGGGCCGCGAGCGCTATTCAATCATAATGGCCGAGGAAGCCTTTAAAATTGTTCAGGACGAGGAGGGCGTGGCCTTTTTGATTGACGGCCGCCGCTTGCCCTTCAACGCCGACGGAGTTGTAAGCAAAAACGCGGTAGGGCAGGCAAAGGAGGCCGACGTCCTTGACGCGCTCGTTTACTTGGCCGGCCAAAACGAATGCCCGGTAAAAGACATTCCCTTGCCCGCAAGCGGAGTTGGCTACCTTAGCTACGAGTTTGTCCAGCGCTGCGACACCGTTCGCTTGGAAAACCAATTTGACGAACTTCGCATTCCAGAGTGCTGCTTTGTCGCGGGCCACATTTACATCGTTTTTGACCACTTTACCGAAAAGCTTCACATCTTTGGCTTGAACTACGCCGAGCGCCAAATCGACCTCAAGAAAAAAGTCGACGAGCTTGTGAAGAAACTCAACAACATGGACTTCTCTTACATGGAGCAGACGGAGGAATCCGCTCCCTGCAAAGTGATAACAAACGTCGAGCAAAGCAAAAAAGAATATTGCGAAAAAGTCGTCGAGCTCAAAAAACATATCGTCGCTGGCGACATCATTCAAGCCGTTCCTTCGCGCCGCGTTCAGCTTGAATGCGACATGAGCGCGCTTGAGCTTTACCGCCGCTTGCGCTTGATAAACCCGTCTCCGTATTTGATTTACATCGACTTCGGCGACTTCCAGTTGGCCGGCGCGTCTCCCGAAAGTTTGGTGCGCGTTGTTGGGGGCAAGGCCTCCATTCATCCTATCGCGGGAACGATTCGCCGCGGAAAGAACGAGGCCGAAGACGAAAAGTTGAAGATCCAACTTTTAAACGATCCCAAAGAGAACGCCGAGCACCTTATGTTGGTCGACTTGGCCCGAAACGACTTGGGCCGCGTTTGCAAACCCGGAAGCGTAAAGGTAAACCAATACATGGAAACAGAAACTTTCAGCCATGTTATCCACTTGGTAAGCAACGTCGAGGGCGATGTGGCCGAAGGAATTCCACCAGTTCAAGTTTTGCGCTCTTCATTCCCTGCGGGAACGGTGAGCGGCGCGCCAAAAATTTCGGCGATGAAAATCTTATCGCTTTTGTTGTTCCGGCAGGCGACTACGACAGTGAGAAAAAACTGCTGGATAAACTGGCCCAGTGCAAGGAAGTAAAATCCTGTCTGGGCCTTGCAAATACGGAAGCACTTAACGGTTATACCCTCACGGATAAACTCTCACCAAGGCAGTTTGCCGAACTTATCGATCTGGATTATGAAGTGGCGCAGCTCATATACACCGCCTATGCCGTAAACGATGAGGATTATGCCAAGGTCGTTAACGGTCTGTCGGCATACAAGGTGCCTCTCATAGATATGTTCATGTTCATCCATGATGAGATAGAGCAGGGCTATGTGACTTTAGATGATGAAACTCAGAAGACTCTTGATGACGCATATAAGATGATGAATTTTGCCAAGGAACAGCTGCCTCGCGTATGCTCGTCTATCTGAACCTGCCCGAAGAGAGCCCCGAAACCTACGAGTTTATAGACAGGATGCATGAGATGGCGCGTCAGTATTACAGCGGAAATATTTATACCGTAGGTGAATCCGTGAGCCAGCTCGATCTTAAGAAGACTTTTTCAAGGGATAACCTTGTTGTAAATATAGTTTCTATACTTGTAGTCCTGGTCGTACTGCTGTTTACGTTTAAATCCGCCGGCATGCCCGTGCTGCTGATAGCGGTCATACAGGGAAGCATATGGATCAACTTCTCCGTTCCGTCCCTGCAGCAGACCAATATATTCTTCTTAAGCGAGCTTATCGTAAGTTCCATCCAGATGGGTGCAAACATCGATTACGCGATCGTTATAGCAGGCAGATATACCGAACTGCGTGAGACCAAGAGCAGACGCGAATCCATAATCGAAACTATGAACTTCTCCTTCCCGACCATCATCACATCGGGAACAATGCTTGCGGTCGCGGGTATACTGATCGGTAATCTTACATCCGACGGTGCGATATACGGCATCGGTCAGTGTCTCGGACGCGGAACCATAATCTCAATTTTCATAACCATGTTCGTGCTTCCGCAGATACTGCTTGTCGGAGATACGATCATATCCAAGACCGCGTTTGTCATGAACATGCCGCTCAAGAAC
>CADCBK010000058.1 GCA_902799665.1 uncultured Spirochaetaceae bacterium
GAATCTCCGCGCTTGTTTTTCTTCTTGCCTGTCTCGCGTTTCTTGCCGCGCGGCTTCTTAACGCCGTCTTAGACGAATCAGGTCTCCTTGCAACCGCGCTCTTCTTTGCTGGGCTTTCTTTTGCAATATCCAAGGTCGCCGACGGGTTTTGCGGAGTGATTCGCGGGACGTTGCGACAAGAATATACCGGCTGGACGGCGTTGATAACGCGTATTGCGATCGGTTTGACGAACCTTGCCGTTCTTTGGCTTGGCGGCGGCGTGGTAGCTCTTCTCGTCGCAAACAGCGTGATTACCGCGTTGCAATTAATCGCATATATGGCGTTGACGCGGATCGCGGCGCCACAATTTCGGTTTTCCTTACAGTTCTTTCGTAAAGATCGCGTTCGTTCGCTTTTTAGCTACAGTTTTTTCGCGTTTCTAGCGCAGGCGGGCGAAATTGCCGTAAATCGTAGCGATCTAATCGTCATAGCCGCGCTGGCGTCGATAGAAGACGTTACAGCTTACAATCTTGTCGTCGTGACGCTCGTTAGCTACTTCAATTCGTTTCTCACAGAGGGTTCGTCATGGGAGACGAACTGGTTCGCGCACCTTGCCGCGAAAGAGCACACCGAAGAGGACGACAAACACTCTGAAACCGCACGTCGAAGTTTCAAGGAAGGATTCCTTCGAACGTTGGGCTATGCCGGCGATAATAAGAATCTTTCAGAGGAGTTCCATCGATCTCGTTCCGCGATAACGCGAGCGTCTCTTTACGCGTCAATATTTGGCGCCTTTGGGATTCTCCTTTTGGGTCGAGTCTTTATCGAACGTTGGATTGGCTCTAAATATCTGTTCGCTTTTCCAGCTCTCGCGCTGTGCATAACGGCTCAGGGACTATATCGTGGAAGCGCGGAAGTTAATTCTCGGATGCTACAAGGCGTCGCGCGTCATCAAGTTTTAGCGGTCGGCGCGATTTTGCATGGGGTTGCAAATATTATTCTTAGCGTTCTGTTTGTTCGCATGGGATTGGGACTTGTGGGAGTCGCGCTGGGAACAGTCGTGCCAGGGGTGGCGATTTACTATTTTTGGCTTCCAAACGTGGCGTGTGTGATGGTAAGTCTTGCTTACTCTGTTTCCGTGCATCGGAGATTTTCCGCAAATCGCGCATGTTCTTGACATAATATTTCACCTGCCTTTAATAATCAATCGTGAGTTCTAGCATTTTATAGAAAATCGCGATTTGTGTCAATAGTTCATAGAAAGAAAAAATGCAGACTTAATAGGCGGGTCCCAGCGACGAAAAAAAAGAGTCGGAGCCTCCCGTCATCCGCTTGCGGCTTTTTGCCTTTCGGCTAAGCCGCATCGCTGACGGGTCCTTCCGCCCTTTTTTTTCTGCGTCCCGCCCCTTCTTGTCCGCATTTTTTCTTACTATTTATTTACCGTAAGTTTTTTCTATATCAATAATCTGGTCCCTAATAGCGGCGGCTTGTTCATACTCTAGGCGTTCGGCGCAGTCGGACATTTCCTTTTTGAGCGCCTCGACAAGCTTGCGCCGATCTTTGGCCACCATAAGATTGGCGGATTTTTTGAGCGCCTCCAGCTGGATCGCCGCCGTTTCCTTGGCGTCTTGCTCCTGATGCTCCAAAATGTCGGCGACGGCCTTTTTAATCGTTTTGGGCGTGATTCCATGCTCGGCGTTCCAAGCCTCTTGGATGGAGCGGCGGCGGCGGGTCTCGTCTATCGCTTCCTTCATCGCGTCGCTCATGCGGTCGGCGTACATGACAACCTTTCCTTCGGCGTTGCGGGCGGCGCGGCCTATGATTTGGATTAGCGAAGTCGTCGAGCGCAAAAAGCCGATTTTGTCGGCGTCCAAGAGCGCGATGAAGCTTACTTCGGGAAGGTCGATGCCTTCGCGCAAAAGGTTGATTCCGATAAGAACGTCGATTTCGCCCGCGCGCAGCGCCTTTAGGATTTCCACGCGCTCAAAGGTGTCGATTTCGGAATGGATGTACTTTACCTTTAAGTTGAGGCCCAGCAAATAGTCGGTCAAATCCTCGGCCATTTTTTTTGTCAGCGTAAGGATAAGGCTTCGCTCGCCCTTCTCTATGCGCTCGCGCACTTCCTTGTAAATGTCTTCCATCTGGCCTTCGCTGGGCCGCACTTCCACAATCGGATCCAGCAAGCCCGTCGGCCGGATGATTTGTTCCACCACTTGCGTGGAAAGCTTTACTTCCTCGGGACGCGGCGTGGCTGTGACAAAAATCGCCTGGTTGATTTTTTTCCAAAACTCGTCGGCCTTGAGCGGGCGGTTGTCCAGCGCGCTCGGCAGGCGAAAGCCAAAGTCAACCAAGTTTTGCTTTCGGCTCCTGTCGCCTTCGTACATCGCTCCGATTTGCGGAACGGTGACGTGCGCCTCGTCAATCAGGCACAAAAAGTCGTCGGGAAAGTAATGCAGCAAGGTGGCCGGAGGAACGCCGGGCGCGCGGTTTGCGATTGGAGCCGAATAGTTTTCGATTCCCGAACAATAGCCCATCTCTTTCATCATCTCTATATCGTAGGTGACGCGCGTCTTTAGGCGCTCGGCCTCAAGCATTTTCTTTTGAGAGCGCAAGACTTCGACGCGCTCCTCCATTTCCTTTTGGATGCGCTCGGTCGCGCTTTCCAACTCCGACTGGGGAACGACAAAGTTCTTGGCAGGATAAACTGTCGTCTCGTCAAGCTCCTCGGTGACTTTTCCTGACACAACGTTAAAGCGGCGGATGCGGACGACTTCCTCCCAGTCAAGCTCTATGCGGTAGGCTTCGTCAAATTCCATGTAGGGCGGATAGATTTCTATCACGTCGCCTTTTATGCGGAAAGTTCCGCGCTCCAAGACCATGTCGTTTCTGTGATACTGAATCTGGGCCAGCTCCAAGGCGAGCGCGCGGGGGTCCAGCGACTTTCCCTTTTCGATGTGAACGCGCATGGCCTTGTAAAGTTCCGGCATACCCAAGCCGTAGATGCATGAAACCGTCGCGATTACGATTACGTCGCGCCGCTCCATCAGGCTGTAGGTGGCGGCCATTTTCATTTGGTCGATTTCCTTGTTTATCGCGGCGTCCTTTTCTATGTACAAGTCGCGGGCGGGAACGTAGGCTTCAGGCTGGTAGTAGTCGTAGTAGGAAACAAAGTATTCGACTGCGTTTTCGGGAAAGAAGGTCTTGAACTCGCGGTAAAGCTGGGCGCTCAAAGTTTTGTTGTGGCTAATGACAAGCGTGGGCCGCTGGACGGCCTCGATGATTTTGGCCATCGTGAAAGTCTTTCCGCTTCCGGTGACGCCTTTCAAAGTTTGGAAGCGGTCGCCGCGCAAAAAGCCTTCGCTAAGCTTTTGGACCGCAGGCCCTTGGTCGCCCGAAAGTTCGTATGGAGACTTCACCACAAATTTTCTCATAGACAATAATCCCTAAATTCATCGCAAGCCCAAAAACGCCGCGACAAAAATTCATCGCAAGCCCAAAAACGGCCCGCCGTCACTGGACCGAACTTTCTTCGGCCAAGACGACCTTGCAATCGTAGTTCTTTTTGTTGCGGTGAATCGTCACCGTCACCGTGTCGCCGGGCCGCTTGTTTTCCAGCATCGAATAGTAGTCGGAATACGTCGTGACCTGGACGCCGTCAATGCCCACGATGATGTCTCCGCCGATGTAGAATGTCCGCGCGTTGCGGGAGTTTCCGTAGCGGACGGCTTGCGTTCCGCCCTTGATTCCGGCCTTGTCGGCGTTTCCGCCGCGCGCTGTCTCGCTGACCAAAATTCCGTAGCTTATGTCAAGGCGCGCGTAGTCAGCGATGGCCCGGCTCATTTGCACAAGGCTTGCCTGTATCGCGCCGCGGCGCACTTTTCCGTACTGCAAAAGGTCGGACACGACGCGGCGGGCCGTGGAGGCGGGAACGGCGAAACCGATTCCGGCGTTGGAGCCGCTTGACGAATAAATCATCGTGTTTATGCCAATCATGTTGCCCGCCGTGTCCAAGAGCGGGCCGCCCGAATTTCCGGGATTGATGGAGGCGTCGGTCTGGATCATTCCGCGAATGATGATGTTGTTTGAGTTTTTAATCGGGCGGCCCAGCGCGCTTACGATTCCGGTCGTGAGGGTGCGCTCAAAGCCAAAGGGGTTTCCTATGGCGATGACCTTTTGGCCAACCTTCAGCTTTTCGCTGTCGCCAAACTGAATCGTCTTTAAAACCGTTCCGGCGGGCGGGTCAAATTTAAGAACGGCGATGTCGCTTTCTACGTCGCTTCCGATGACGCGTCCTTCGTACTGGCTTCCGTCGTAAAGCGAAATGTAAATCTTTGAGGCCTTTTCTATAACGTGAACGTTGGTGATGACGTAGCCGCGGCTGTCTATGATGGAACCTGAGCCAGAGCCGCCGTCTTCGGCGATCGGCTCAAAGAACCAGTTCATGCCCATGACTTGCGTCGTGATGTTGACGACGGCCTCGTTGAACTGCTGGTAAACCGAAATGTTTTGCTGCTCGTCCGCGGTGTATGTCACGGCTGGAGACGCAACCAATGTTTGGCTTTGCAAAAACTGCGAGCCGTCGCCTTGCGCGCTTGGGGCGGGAACGGACGCGGCGCCTTGCAAGGAGCCGCCGTTTTTAGAAGCGCCGTCTTCGTCTTTTTGAGCGGCTTGGCCTGCAAAGGAAGGGCTTTGGACAAAAGAGAATATTTTTTGCGCGCCCAAAATCACGGCGGCGGTTATCATCACTGTTGTTATTGTAGAAAAAAACAAGTGGCGGCGTGTGTAAAGCTTCATAGCGCATTATTGTAATGAATTTTCGCCGCGCGCGCAACCAGATTCATCCAAAACAAATGTATTGTATCATATCAAAAATCGCGCGAAAAATTTTCGTTTTTTTAAAAATTTGCGCCAAATTCTTGAAAAAAATTCCTACCTTATAGTTGCGGCGGAAAAAAAATCAGGCCGCGCTTTAAGGAGGTTCGCATGAACATGAAGAAAACTTTAAGGCCGTCGCCAACAGCAATCTTAAACCCTCGCATTGACGTCAACTTCAAAGCGATGTTTACCCAAGAGACGGAAGGCTCTCAAATAGCGCTAAAGTCGTTTCTGTCCAGCGTTTTGGGAAAAACCATAAAGGAAGTCAATCTTACGGCCAACGAGCCGCCAGTTGACGCGCCCAGCCAAATGCAAATGACATTTGACGTTGCGGTAAAGTTTGATGACGGAGAAAGAGCTTCCATAGAAATGCAGGGGCGCGACCGCAAATACGACTACGCGGCAAGAAGCGAGGTTCAAGCAGCGCGGCTTTTAAACAACAGCGCGAAAAAAGGCGGCGGCTGGAGTTCGGAAAAAGTCTATCAAATCTCCGTGCTGAATTTTCACAAAAATAATGACAAAAGCGAAATGTCATGGTATACTATGCGCGACGAAAAGGGAGCCCAGTTGGCTGGCCGGCTTAATGTGATTTTCATCGACCTGCTTGAAATAAAAAAACTTGTAGGAACTCCCATTGAAAAATTGACCGCACTGCAAAAATGGGGCCTGTATTTATCTTATGCGGACGACGAAAGCAAAACGGAATATGTCAATAAACTCGCGGCCAGCGAAGGAGGAATTATGGAAGCAAAGACAATCATAAAAAGAATGAGCGAAGAGGAATCCAACTGGTTTAGAGAGTTTAGCCGGGACACCGCCATGCGAGACTACAACGAAAGCATGTCCATCGCCAAAAAAGAAGGCCTGGCCGAAGGCGAACGAAAAAAAGCCGTTGAAGCCGCACGAAGCCTAAGCGCAAACGGAGTTTCCATTGACATAATCGCCAAATCACTGAACATGACCATCGAAGAAGCGACAGAAATCATTTGCGACGCCAAAAAAGCATAAACAAAAAAGCCCGGCCGCGGCGGCGCCAAACAAAACCGCTTGGTGCCCGACAGCCGGGCAAGAAAGCCTGCGCGCAGGCTTTGCCCAAACGTTGCCGCTTGGACAAAGCGCGGCGGGAAAGCTTACGGCAATGAGTGGACTATATCGCCGTTTTGCTGGTTTCTTACATTTGCATCTCCTGTATAATTCAGGTCTTCTCGGGTATATGATATAATATATACATAACCTTCCGTTCCTGTAGGTGTTGATGAGAAGCCACTGTTACGCAAACCATTTCCTTTATTCGACACAAGCGTATAGGCAGAATTTACAGTATTATAATTTCCGCTCAAAGGAATGTATCTTAACTCATCGATAGTTGGCACCCTCCAACCGCTTGTGTAGCCGTCGACTGAATAACCATTCGCCCATTGTTCCACAGAGGCTAAACCGAAATCTTTATCAGAGCCATAGAGCCGTTCCAATCCAACCATAAGCTGGCTGCCTGGCGTTGCGTTTATGACAACGCCCACAGGGGTGCAACCAGCGTACTTAGACGGATTGGCGCTCCACTTGCTGGAATCAACATATTTTGTCACGCCGCCAGTTCTCACAACAATCGCCGCCATCTTGATTTGGCAGAACATATCCTCTTCCCAAACGGCGTAAAGGGTCTTGTCGCCGGTAAGCGTTATGCTGGCGCCGTCCGCCCAAGTGGCAGTCGTCGCGCTGGCGTTTTCGCTCCAGCCCTTGAACTTGTAGTCCTGTCTGCTAAACGTGTTGGCGCGCAAGGCTGTCGCCTCTCCATGATAGATTCCAGTCTGTTCCACATTGGCGCCAGACGCTCCGTTTCCGACAAAGGTCACCTTGTAAGTGTTCTTGTTGTAAACGATTGTCACGCTAGAGCTTCCGTCGGCCTTAATCTTAGTTTGCGTAATGCCTGCCGCCGTAAAGCCGGTGTAATTTCCGCCAGTCTTTGCGGTGGCGGCTGTATTGGCGCCCGTGGTTCCGGTCTTATTTTCATTCTCCGTGCCAACAACACTGCCGGCTCGCTTTCTTTGGTGGACAACCTTATAGGCCGTGTTGGTGTTGGCCGTCCACTTGGCGTAGAGAGTCGCGCTTCCGCCGTCGGAAGTTGACGCTGTTGAGCCGTCGGCCTTGTCGTTGTACGCCTTGTTTCCGTTAGAGCTTGTAGCCCAGCCGGCGAAGGTGTAGCCGACAATCGCAAAGGCGTTGGCCCTAAGATTTTGCGGCGAGCCATAGACAAAGCTTTGGCTGGCCATGCTTCCGCTTTCCGAGGCAGTGCTGTCGCCAGATTTGTAAGTGTTGTTGACGTTAAAGTTCACCGTAAACTTGTGGCGCCTGTACTTAATGTCGATTACGGTAGAGCCGTCGGCGTTGATGTGGTTTTGCGCCACGCCCTCGCAAGTAAAGCCACTGTAAGTTTTAGACGCGGCGACTGTGTCTGCCCAAGTAGCTCCGCTCTTTGTTTCCGTTTCCTTGACTGTGTAAGTGTCGGCAAGCTCCGTCGCGTTCTTGTAGTCCTGCTGCAAGTGACGCGCTTTGTAGGCGGTGTTGGCGTTGGGCGTCCACTTGGCGTACATGGTGAACGTGCCGCCGTCCACTGTCGTAAGGCTGTAGGCGTTGTAAGAGTCGACGTAATTCGTTCCCGTTCCGTCGGCCTTTGTGTTCCAGCCGCCAAAGGTGTAGCCAACAATGGCGTAGGCGTTGGCCGTAAGGTTTTGCGGAATGCCGCATTCGTAGTTTTGGTCGGCCATCTCGCCTGTCAAGGCCGCAGTCGGGTCAACAGTCGGCTGCGCGTTGTCAGGCACGTTTGAATTAAAGGCCACCTTGTACTTGTTGCCCTTCCATCGCGCGTACATATTTACCGTGGCGCCACCAGCTGGGCTAAGGTTCTTGACCTTGGCCTGGTCGGCGTATTCCGTTCCGCTTCCGTCGTTTTGGCTGTTCCAGTTGAGCCAAGTGACGCCCTTGCTTGTTCGGTCAAATGTGTTTTTCGTAAGCGTGTACTCATGGTCGTAGTTACAGTTCATGTCGGCCATCGTTCCGCTCGCGTCGTCGCGGTCATTGTTTTGCTTAAAGGAAACCTTGTATTTATTGGCCGTCCACTTGGCGTAAAGGGTGATTCCCGTGTTGTCGCCAAAGTCCGCGTCTTCCAAGCGCGTCACGGCCTGTCCGCTAAAGTTCGACGCCTTGAACCAACCGCCAAAGGTGTAGCCGGTCATAGTCGGATTTCCAAGGAAGGTCACCATTTGCGGAATGTGCCAGCGCGGAAAGCCTTCCATTTCAACGACGCTTGTGATTGTATCGCCGTTGTTGTTGATATGGTTTCCGTTGACGCTGTCGTTGGCCACAAAGTTTATGCCCTTGTAGCTTCCGTAAACGATTCGGCCATAGGAGCTTAGAATGACATTGTAGCTGTACGACGTTCCGCTAGAAGTGGCCACAGTAAGAACAGTGCTGTCGCTGGCTCCGGCGCTTACATTTTGGGCTGTAAGGACAACCTTGCTTCCGTCGCGCTCTACGGACACAACTCCGTCCTTGGCCACTGTCGCGGACGCAACAGGGCTTCCGACTAAAATTGAAAGGACTGATTTTGCCAAAACAATTTTGACAGCGCCTGTTGGCTCTACCTGCGCGTTGAAAACAAGCGTTATGTCGTCAGAGCTTCCTCCGTGGCTTCGCTTTCCTGTAACAGTTACGGTCGCGGCCGCGTCTTCTTCCACAAGCGAATAAACCCAAAGGCGGTCTTCCACCACTTCCGCCTTGATTATTTGCGCGTCAGAAACAGTTGCAGTGTAATCAGTTATGTTGAAGATGTCCAAATCCCTTATGGCAAACTTGTCCACGCTGCTAATGGGAGAGGTTTCGGCCCCCTGCTCAACACAGCTAACATTGCCCTGCTCGTCAACGGTCACTTCAAAGACGGCGGTTCCTGACTTTTCGCCATTTTTCACAGGAGCCGTCACAACGGTCTTTCCAGGCTTTTTTCCCGTAAAGACCAGAATTTCATTTCCGCTTTCGTCAAATGATTTCTGCGCCGTGGCCACGCTGGGGTCAGCGCTTGTCGGCTCTTCTGTAACAGTCGCGCCATTTGAGCCGATATCTACGGTTTGCTTTTTTCCGATAAAAGTAGATTTTACGCTGTAAGTGACGTTTCCAGCCGCGTCAACGTTCACAGCATATGTCACTATTACGCTTTCGCCGTTC
>CADCBK010000059.1 GCA_902799665.1 uncultured Spirochaetaceae bacterium
GCCGACGGCCTTGACGTCGTTGCCGATGCGGGTGAAGCGGAAGAGGAACCATGCCACGAGCAGAACGCCGACCGTGATCGTGATCTTGAGCCAGTTCAGGTCGAGCGCCTTGATCGCGGCGCTGGCGGGGACGGCGGTCTCAGTCGTCAGATAGGCGCAGACGCCGCGGAAAAGATACATCGTGCAGATGGTGATGATAAAGCTCTGAAGCTTAAACTTCACATGGAAAAAGCCGTTGATCGCGCCGATGGCGGCGCCGGTGAGAATGCCGCCGAGGATGGCGAGGGGGATGCTGATAAACGAGAGCTTGCTGACGACGATCGACGCGAGACCGAGGGTGGAGCCCTCCGTAAAGTCGATGGAGCCCAGCGTCATGATGAAGAACACGCCGGTCGCCATGAAAATCATCCGCACGTTCGCAAACAAAATGCGCGTGTTGAACGGCGTTCTTACAAAGCTTACATTGAACAACGTGGCTTCCGAATCTCCTGAGCAGCTTTTTAACGTGGCCAGCTTTTACGACAAGGCCAACCGCCCCGATGTGGCCATTTACGCCTACTACCAATACCTAAAGAATTGCCCAAACGGCAGCAACGCCGAGACGGCGAAGCAGCGCTTTGTCGCGCTCAAGCCCCGCTCCCGCGCGGTTTACTTTGAGCCGACCGAAGAAATGACCCGCAAGTATCCCAAGGGAACGATGATTTTCTGCGAAAACCAGTCGGGCGCCGACATGTTCATCATCCAGTCGGGCGAAGTTTCAATCAGCAAAGTCGTTGACGGAAACGAGGTTACCCTTGCCGTTCTTAGAAAGGGAGACATGTTCGGAGAGATGGCCTTGTTGGAAAACAAGCCCAGAAGCGCTTCGGCCATCGCCCACGAGGAATGCGTTTTGATGGTAGTCAACCGCAAAAACTTTGACATGATGGTAGCCACCCAGGCGCAGCTTATCGCCCGCTTGACGACGACGCTCGCCGAGCGCCTTTGGGCCCAGCACAGGCAATTGACAAACTCACAGATAAAGGAATACTCGCACAAATTGGTGGACATGCTCGCCTTGCAGCTTGAAAAGGCCAAGCTAAACATCACGAGCACCCAGGGCTTCCAGACAAACCTTTCTGTCCAAGACTTGGTCACGATGTGCGGAATTCCAACCAGCCACCAGGCGCAGGCCATAAACGACTTCACAAATTTGGCGCAGCCAAAGATTGTCGGCGGAAAGATTTACGTCTCAAAGCCCAACGAAATCATCAAGTCGGCGGCCTTCTACCGCTCAAAAGCCTAGTAGCGACGATGCAATTGTCAGCAAGACCATAATGCTGGTCCGTCGCATAAGCCCGAGCTTTGCTCGGGATTTTTTTTCTAAACAGAGCGCGGCCTTTTTCCGATAATTGAGTCATGAAAAAGGCTTTTTTTCTTTTTACAGCGATTCTCTTTTTCGCGGCTTTTCGCGCGGCCGCCGAGCCGCTCCCCAAAGGCTATGGCGGCGTTGAGTTGGGAATGTCATTGGACAGCGCCAAGCAGGCTTTAAAAAGCAAAAGCGACTTTGGCTACGCAGGCGACCGCGACGTTTCCCTTTTGCCGGGCGACGCGCGCGTCTTGATAGAAACCGACTCGCGCAACATGCAAAAGCACGGCTTCTTGACCCAGTGCTGGTTCCAGTTTTACCAAGAAAACCTTTATTCGATAACGCTCAACCTAAACCCGGAGCGCGTCGACCACTACTCCGTCTACACCGCGCTCGTCAAAAAATACGGCGAGCCAAAAGACTTTTCGCCGGAGCGCTGCGTTTGGAAAAACGACAGCGTCACCATGAGCCTTGAGCGGCCTTTGACATTAAAGTACACCGACAACAAAACGATGGAAGACTTGTCGCAAAAGTCGCTCGTGCAAAAAAACGGTTGGGAAGTTACCCGCCAAATGTTTTTGGAAGAACTATAGCGGCGAGGAAATAGAATGAAAGACCAAAATGGAATGACGCCGCATAAGCCGCAACATCCGCGCTCGCAACAAAACTCGCGCGAACAGCGGACTGCATTCAGCGCAAAAAAACTCGCGGCCGTTTTTACAGCGGCCCTTCTCTGCTTGGCTTCCGCTTCCTGCCAAAAAGGAAACCCCAAGCTAAAGACAAAAACTCTTAGCATAGCCACGGCTTCGGGCAAGGCCGTAACGCTGGCCGCCGAAATCGCCGACACGCCGCAAACGCGCGAAAAAGGCTACATGTTCCGAAAGAACATCCCGGACGGAACAGGCATGCTCTTTGTCTTTGAGGAAGACAGGGTCTTGCGCTTTTGGATGAAAAACACGCCGACTCCGCTAAGCATCGCCTACATAGACTACAAGGGCGTGATAAAAGACATATTGGACATGAAGCCCTTTGACTTAAGCGACGTAAGCGCGACCGGCTACGTCCGCTACGCGCTTGAAGTTCCGCAAGGCTGGTTTGGCCGCGCGGGAATCAAAGCCGGCGACAAACTAAGCTTGGATTTTTAGCGGCGAGATTAATTATTGGCAAGACCTTAACTGGGGCGGCCTACTCCCGCTCCAGCCGCTCCAATTCCATGGCGGCGATTTTGTCGTTGGGATCGAATTCAAGGACAGATTGAAAGTATTTTCTTGCGGCGGCGGCGTCGCCCCGCTTTAGGGAAACATAGCCAAGGTTTGAGATTATCTTCGTGTTTTCGGGAGCGATTTCCAAGGCCTTGAGCAAATGCGCCTGGGCTTGGTCAAATTGGCCGCTTTCCATGCAGCAAATGCTTAGCTCATTGTAGCAGTCAGCGTTGGAGTCGCCGCCGCATTCCAGGGCTTTCTTAAAGGCCGCTTCCGCGTCTTCAAAACGGTCAAGCCGGCGAAGAGCCCAGCCCAGCATGAACCAAGCGTTCCAAACATCTGGATTATGCTGCAAGAAGACGCGGAGCTCTTCCATGCCTTTTTCTTCCTGGCCGCTTTGAATCAAATTGTAGGCGCTCTTAAAGCGCTTGTCGTCCATGTTGCCGTTCTTGATTTCGTCAAGGATTTGCTGGGCGCGCTCCTTTTTGTAGATTCCGTTCTCGCCTAGGTCTTCGTCCTTGGCGTCGCATGTCAAGGCAAGGAAAGACTCAAAGCATCCGCGCGCGTTGAAAAAATCGTTTTTCTTCAAGTAAAAAAAGCCCGCGTTAAAGAAGGCATCCGCCGGCGGCTCGTCGTTGTCCATCGCCATTTTGTAGTATTCCTCCGCCGAGGAATCGTAGGCGTCCGCGTCCTCGACAAGGCCGCTTCTTCTGTAGCTGTCCGCGCGCTGGTCAAAGAAAAGCGCCGTGTTCAGGATTATGGCAACGTCGTCGGGATCAAAGCCGCGCAAGGCCATGTATATCTCTTCGGCCAAGTCATAGTCTTGGTTCTTTGTCTTTAAAATGGCGGCCGCGCTAAGTTCTTGCTTAAGGTTGGGGCGCGCGTCCTTGATTATGTTCCGGTAATAATCCAAGTGTTCGTTGGCCTTGTCATAAGCCAACACCGTCAAGATGCCGGAAAGAATTTGCTCGGAGGTCAGCTCCTCCATGTTGAAGTTGTCGGCGGAATCCTTGTCCTTTTTTTGAACCGGCAGCGGAATGGTCTTGTCGATATGCATCGCGTTCTTTGAAAGCTCAAAGTTTTCAGGAAGAGAGATGTAATAAATTGAATTTAATTGTTCCGAACCGGTCATTTTGTCTCCGCGGCGGAGTCTTCTTGCGCGGGGGCTTCCTCTGGAGCGTCGCCAGCGGGAGCGGCCTCTTCAACAGGCTCCGCCTCTTCAACAGGCTCGACGCTCGCCGCGCCGTCATCGGCTGGAGAAGCCTGGCCGCTTGGGGCCGCTTCCTGACTGGCGGGCGCGGCTTCTGCGGCAGCGTCTTGCGCGACGGCAGCCTCCCCTCCCTCTTTGCCAGCGGCTTCAGCCTTTGCTTTTTCTTCCGCTTCCGTTGATTCTTATTCTATACGCGATGGGAACGGTCTTGTCGCCGAATTTTATGGACACCATCAAAATGTCCTTGCGGCCTTCAACCGGGCTTGAGGCGACAACAACGCCGCCGACTTGAATCACTTCGGCCGGCTCCTCAAAGCGCATTTGCAAAAGCGCCTGCTGGTTTTCGACATACTTTTGGATGCCGACCATGATAATCTTGACTCCGCCAAAAGACAAGTCGCGTATTATGCAGTGGCGGGGAACGCCTTGAATTTGAACGATGGACTCTTCCTTTGCAAGGCCAAGCTTTCGCTTTACTTCAGGATTTAAAATGATGCGCTCGTCCTTTCTGCGCATCGCGTTGGCGTTGGCGTCCAGCAAGCTGCCCAATCGCTCAATCAAATCGTCCGGCGGCCTCTGCGTGAACGAAATCGTTATAATGGAAAGCTCCGCCGAATTCATGTAAGGCTTTATTTCGCTCACCCTTCCGTTGACAAAGAAGCTTATCATTTGTCCGTCGGAGTCGGTGAAGCAAAAGCGCACTTGGACAGGGCCTGTCTCTTTTTGCGAAAGCATCGCGTAGGCGCCGCCCTTGACTCCGACGATAATGCGGCAAGCCATCAGCGAAGTTGAGTTTACGATGCATGGCCATTGGTTTCCGTTGCATTTGACATAGATTTGGCGAGGATCAACTTTTAAAATGCCAATTATCTCTTTTGTGAATGTAAGTTCGGAGTCACGATAATGGTCGTAATAATCCTGGAGTTGCTGAGCCGTTACCAATGCCATAATAGAATATTATAAACCTATTTTTTCAATAAGTCAACCAAGCGGCAAAAATTATTGCGCGCTTTTGCCAACGGCTTGTTAAAAAAAGCCTGCCCAAGACTACACACACGTTTTGTTATTTTTTTTACGATTTTTCAAAAATTTTGCGCGAAAGTTTTAAACATTTTGTTATATTTGTCAAAAATTTCACGAAATTTATCCTTTTTTTAAAAGCGCCTCTCTAAAAAAAAGGGAGGTTTTTTCTATATGAAAAAATTGATTGGAGCTTTGGCTCTTGCTGCTATGGTAGCTGCTTCAGCTTTCGCTGAGGTTTCTTTTGGTGGCTGGGTCCGCACCTTGCCGACATATGTTGGCTCAAATGGCGAGGACATTAAGACAGGCGCTTTGTCTGCCTCTTGGGGCGGCCCCTTCTGGGCTCGTTTTGACTCGTCTTGGACATCTGACGATGGAAAGGCTGGTCTTAACATGAGACTCAATGCCGACAAAGGCGGAGTAGGAACTCACGATGACGTTGGAATCTGGCTCAAGCCCATTGACCAGATTTACGTTCAGGTTGGCGCTCTTTGGAACTTTGCCGGTCTCCGCGGAGATATGTGCTATGGTTCTTGGAACTGGCTCCGCCCCACAAACTGCTGGCTTATTGAGGACGAAGGTTTGACATTCAACCCTGGTTCAGCTCACGGAAAGCAGGGCGTTGGCATCCAGATTACACCGGTAGAAGCCTTGAAGATTGTAATCAATACACCGCTTGAGAACTCTTTGCAGCGTGGCGACATCGGTTTGGGAAATGCCAGCATTGCCGCCGCCTACACAATCGACGGAATCGGAACAATCAAGGCTGGTTTCTTCGGCGACTACAGCGCCGATGGCGACGCCTCTAAGTACGGCACAATCGAAGGCGCCTTTGATTTGACAGCCATTGACAAGCTCTACTTGACAGCTGGCGTTTCATTCCGCATGGCGGCTTCCGACTATTGGAAGGCTAACAAGCTTACCGACCTTTCTAAAGCCAGCGGTCTTTACATGCTCAAGGCTGCCTTGGGAGCTTCTTACGGAATTACAGAAGCCTTCAAGATTTCTGCCAGCTTTGCCATGCTTATGTTCAACAAGGACGTTGCTGACGATCCCGCCATGCAGTTCGGTGTTGGAATCGACTATGCTTTGAACGACACAGTTGGTTTGCTTGCTGACGTTCGCATGCTTATGCCCAACAACAATGCTGATCCTACAATGTCATTCTTGGCTGGAATCGTAGCTGGAGTTAGCTCTAACGCCAGCCTCGGAATCGGCTTCCAGGGCGCTGTTGGTCTCGGCGACAAGGCTAACAAAGGAAAACTCATCGTTGTTGAAGCTACAGAACCCAATAAGTTCGCTTGGGCTGTTCCAATCAAAGCTGAGCTTTGGTTCTAAGTCTAGCCTGACGGCTTAAAGCCGTTCCACTTGGGACGGCTTTTGCTAGCCCCGCTTTTGCGGGGCTTTTTTGTTCTAAATTGTTTATTTTAATTTAATAATACCATATTTACCGCGAGGACTTTTATGAAAAAACTTTTTGGCGTTTTGATTTTTGCCGCCATTGCGGCCTTTTCGGCCTTTGCCGAGATTGCTTTTGGCGGTTGGGTCCGAACATTGCCCACATTCGTTGGCTCCGACGGCGAAGACATAAAGACAAGCGCCACGGCAGTTTCTTGGGGAGAGCACTTTTGGTCGCGTTTTGACGCCACTTGGATTTCAGACGACGGCAAGGCAGGGCTCTCTATGAGACTTAATGCCGACGCTAATGGAGTTAACACGCACGACGACGTGGGAATCTGGCTTAAGCCGTTTGACATGCTCAAAATTCAAATTGGTTGGCACGAAAACTTTGGCGAGCTTCGCGGGGACTTATGCTACGGCTCGTGGGACTGGCTGCGTCCCAGCACAATCGTTATTGAAGACGAGGGAATAACATTCAGCAGCGCGCCAAATAAACAAGGCTTGGGCCTGGAAATAACTCCGACCGAATCGTTGAAAATCGTTATTTTGACGCCGCTTGAGAACGCCTTGCAGCGCGGTGACTACGGCTTTGGCGAAACTTGCGTCGAGGCCGCCTACACATTTGGAGAAATCGCAACTGTAAAAGCCGGTTTTTTTGGCGAATACACAAAAGACAATGTTGAAGGCGACTCCAAGAAATATGGAAGAATCGAAGGCGCCTTTGACCTTATAGGAATAGAAAAATTGTTTGTGACGGCGGGCGCGGCCTTTAGGCTGGCCTCTTCCGACTATTGGAAAGGCAACGCTTTGACTGGCGCGAACAAAATCAACGAACTTTACATGCTTAAGGCGGCTTTGGGAGCGTCTTACGGAATAACGGATGCCTTGAAACTTACAGCAAGCTTCGCGGCGCTTTTGTTCAACAAGGACGTCGCAAACGACCCCGCCATGGTGTTTGGTGTCGGAGCCAACTACGCCTTGAGCGACGAGCTCGGCTTGGTTGCTGACATTCGCATGCTTATGCCTAATAATGACAAAGACTCCACATTGAGTTTTATGATGGGCCTTGACGCGGCCGTTAATTCCAACGCTAGCCTAGGACTGGGCTTCCAGGGCGTTGTCGGGTTGGGCGAAAAGGCAACACCGGGCACGCTCCAAATTGTTGAGGCTGTCGGTAACGACAAATTTGTCTGGGCGGTTCCAATCAAAGCGGAGCTTACGTTCTAATTACAGTGAGGACATATATGAAAAAAATAATTTTGGCGTTTGCGGCGCTTTTCTTGTTCTTGTCCGCAACGTTCCCCAAAATTAAAAAACAAGATCCCTACAATGAAAAGAAACTGCGATCTTCTGAAAGAACCGCCAAAAACGGAGTGCAAAGCATTTTAAGCTCAACACGTTACGACGTTTTGGACGATTGTTCTTTTTTTGTAAAGACTATAACCAACAAAATGAAGGTAAAGAAGGGTAACTTTATTTATCGAGGAGGAACGGACATAGCAGGCTTTAGGGGCCACTATGACACATCGGCTTATGCCGTCCAGATGGCAAAAGAAGCGCGCGAAACTTGCGTTGCGGCTATTGACAGATATCTCTCCGACTTTGAGGCCAAGGCTCTTGACAGAAGGCTGAAAAACACTAAAACTCGAAAACTTTATGGCAAGACAGAAGTTTATGTCGAGTTTGGAGTGGCGATGGATATGATGAACTACAAGGCAAGGCCAATCGCCACATTTGGCTATGCTTTTGAAAAAAACAGCCCATACTTTGTAATCCATTTGGACAAGGCGCAAAATCTTGTTTTGAAAGGAAAAAGTTCCGCTGACTATGGAAACTATGAGACTATAGTTCTCAATTTTTATTTTACGAGAAAACAGGCTTTGGCGCTTAAGGAATTCATTTTAAACGACAATGTGAACGCCCTTATGGCAAATTACGACAACTCGCCGATAGAGCTTGACGCGCAGAATGAAGCTGCGGAGTATTTTGAGGCCGACGACGCTGTACCCACAAAAAAAGAAAAGTCAAAGAAGAACAAGAAGCCCGAGTCGGAAAAAAAAGATGATGATTCCTATAGCGAATTCGAAGAAGACTATACTGAAATAAAAGTGGACAAGGAGCGTTAAGCGCAAGGCCTTGGCCCATATTCTTGCATTTTTTTGGACATATATAGGAGGTTCCAAATGAAAAAATTATTAGTTGTAATCGCCGCCACGGCTTTTTGGGCCGTTGGAGCGTTTGCGGAAGATGTGACAAGCGGAGTTGACGCCTTGACTGGAACGGCTAACGCTGTTGGAGAAGTTGTCGATGCGAAAGAAACTTTGCAGGGTACATGGTTTGACAAAAAGTATAACTGCAATTGGTGCTTTCAAGTCAACTCAGGAAGCGACGTGTTCTGTGTTCTTCGCGACGCCAGTACGAACGACGTCATTTACTCGTTCAGCAGAAACAACGTCAAGAATTTTAGAACAGAAGCAAAAACTAGCGCTTTCACGCTTTCATGGGAAAGCGTGGCTAAGAACAGGCTTTATAAATTTTCAAAGGCTTATTCTATGGACACAGATCTTGACATTGATATCTATCACAATGTTTACAATGAACGCCACAACACAAAGATCACCTACGTTTCCGGCGAGGCCAGCGTAAAATAACAGCTTTCGCCGCAACATTTGGTTGACGACTAGGCCCGCCAAAGATGGCGGGCCATTTTTCTATAGAAAAAAATTATTAAAAGCGCTAATATAGTTTTATGAAATTGATTTTGCGGCGCTTGCATTTTCTTTTTGCAGCCATTTTGATTTTTTTGCCGAACGGTGTCCTTGCGGAAAATCATGTGAAAGTCACTGTAGACGCAAAGACAAGACAAGCGCTTGTGTCCCAAAACCAAATTGACGGACAAGAAGACCGCGCTCTTTTGATTTTCGCGCAAAACATTTGGCACAACGTTCACTTTGACAAAAATGCTTTGCAAAGCGTCCAGCAAGCGTCAGAAAAATATTTTTATGAATTTGACTCGATGAAGCTAAAAAAAGGAAAAAAAGAGACTTCAAAAAAATACGGAACTATCGATTCTTTTGTTGAATGGGGAAGCGATAAAACGGCCTTAGACAGATTTTCCCAAACAAAGGCCGACATCGGCTATGTTTTTGTAAAAGCCGCGCCCTATTTTTCAATCACAATCCATTCCGCCCAAAACAAAAACAACGCAGTAAAAGGCTCCGCCTACAAAAAAATGGACGAACTTAGGCTTCTTTTCACCAAGGCCCAACTTTCAGACTTTATAAAGCAAACTCAATAAGAGCGGGCAAACTTTACCTTTTTCATTCCCGCAAAAAAAAGCCGCCCCTGCTTGCGCTTGGACGGCCTTTATTGTTCGCTTTTACGCGAACCGCATTTTAAATCCCAACAACTTACTGTATGTTGGCCTCGCCGGAAACGTAAGTGATTCTGGCGTTGTGGCGCTCTTTGTAGTAATCGTTGTAGATGTCAAGGAGCAAGTCGGAGTTTCCGGCGAATTCCTTTGAGAACTTGTAAATGCGGTTCTTGGCCGGGCATTCCCAAGAAAGAACGAACTTGTTGGCTTCCATCTCGCCCTTGAAGTTCTTTACATTGCCGCGGGTGAACTTGTAGACCACCGCTCCGCTTGAGGCGTCCTTAAGAACGCAGAAGGCGTCGCTTCCGCTGTTTACCTGGAAAACCCAGTTGCAGTTGTACTTTGAGTCAAGCCATGTTCCCTGCAATGTCTCGGAAACGTTGGCAACCTCTCCTACGGCCGCGGCGGCGCCTGTTACGGCGTCAACTCCGCCAGTAACGTCCTGGGCGAAGGCGCCGGCTGTCAATGCGGCGGCAACGGCGAAAGCTGTAAATAATTTTTTCATTTTGGAACCTCCTTTATATGTCCAAAAAAATGCTGATTTATTATGACGCGACGGCCTAGCGCTCGTCGGTCTTCTTAATCTCCGTGTAGTCATCTCGCTCGGAATAGTCCTCCGCTTCCTTGGCCGCCTCTTCGTCGGTTTTCTTTGCCTTTTTGTCCTTCTTGGACTTCTTTTCGGGAACCACGCCATCGGCCTCAACGTAGTCGTCGGTCACAGCGTCGTCCTTTAATTTGTCAAGAACTTGCGCCTCGGCCGCGTGGTAGCCGCTTATGTTTTCCTCGCAGATGAATTCCTTAAGCTTTTGAGCCTGCGCCCTTGTAAAGTAGTAGTTTTGGACTATTGTCTCTAGGTTGGGAAGGTCGGTGGAACGGCCTTCTAGCGTCAAGTTCTTTGCCTTCATAACATGAATCACAAAATACGGGCTTCCGTCCATAAAAGCGTAGCCAAAATAAATATTTGGCTTTGCCTTGTAGTTCATCATGCCGATTGCGATGCCAAATTCCTGATAGGCGGGCGCTGAGCCGTAAGCGCGCTTTGTCTTGTCGGCCTTGGCCTTGCGGTTCAAACGCTTGGCCTCAAAGTCTTCCATGTACTGGTCAATGGCGGCGACGCAAGCGGCGCGGGGTTCCTGGGCCAACTCAAGCGTGTAGGCGCTTGTGTCGTAGTAAATTCTATAGCCCGCCACGTCCGTTCCGCGGCGGTAGATGAAATTTCCTCTTTTTGCCTTTATTTTTCCAATAAGCGGCTTAATGTACATTGAGCATTCGTCCAAGACATCGTAGCGGTTGGTGCCCAAAAATTTCTCAAGGCCGCTGCGGTCCGTGGGGTGCATTTTCTTTTCGTCGTAGGGATCCACCGTCTTCTTTTTTGCATAGACTGAAGTTACGGCGAGCGAGACAGCTAAAAGTGTTAAAATGATTTTTTTCATAATGTAATCCTTGCAATTTGGTATTTTTAAATTAAACAATTGTTTTTAAATAAGGTTACTAAATGTTTGTCAAGAAAACTCTTGACAAGAAAAAAGGCCGCCCGCTGCCGCAAGGCGAGCGAGGCGGCCATTCTCACACCGCTTTAGGCGGCGTGAATGGTTAGCTTAGAACCATGTGCTGAAGCGGAGAGGAACAGCGAAGATGAACTTCTTGAAGTTTGTTCCGTCGGCAGCAGCCTTGACATACTTAATCTGAGTCTGTCCGGCCTTGTCACCCATGGCTACAGCAGCCTGGAATCCGAGTCCCAAAGAACCGTTAGATCCGCAAGCATAGTTGGCTCCAACCAAGAATGAAAGTGTGGGGTCGATGTCGTTGTTCGGCATCTTCATGCGAACGTCGGCAACCAATCCGAGGGCGTCAGATACAGCGTAGTCAAGACCAGCGCCGAAGGCCATTCCCATGTCTCCTTCCTTGGGGATAGAGACAGAGAAGTCAGCGGCAACCTTGAAGGCTTCTGTGATTCCGTAAGAAGCTCCGAGAGCAACTCCGAACATCTTGTCACCCTTGCCGAATGTGTCGCTGTCCTGAACCTTGAACTCGATGCCAACAGTGGCGAAGAGCTTGTCAACAGCTGTCAAGTCGAAAGCGGCCTCGATTGTGCCGAGCTTTTTCTTGTCGTTGGCAACAACATCATAGCCACCGATGAACTGGGCCTTGATTTTTCCGATGCCGTCGATTGTGTACATAGCTCCAACCCAGCCCTTTCCGAATACCTTGTCCAATGTCTTGATGTTTCCATCAAGCGGAACAAAGCCGAAAATCTTCAAGGCTTCTACAGGAGTGATTTCCAATCCAAGTCCGTGATCTCTCCAGCCAGCAACTGAGCTGAATGTGATCTCTTCGCCCCAGCGAACGCCGTTTGTTGTGGCTTCCGGGCGGAGCCAGTTCCAAGAACCGTAGCAAAGGTCGCCGCGAGTTCCGAAGAAGTTGTCGTGAGATCCGAGAGAAAGCTTGATCTGGTCAATAGGCTTAACCCACATAAGTGTGTTGTCTGAGTGTGACCAACCCTTAGCGATTGTTCCCTCTTTTCCGGCTTCAGTTGAGAGGAAGTCTGTGTAGACTCCCAAGATCATTCCGGCTTTTCCGTCATCAGAGTTGAATCTGATGTCGGCGCGAGCAGGACGCCAGCCGCCCCACGGGTTGTTTACAGCGCCACCCTGGATTCCGTCGCCGTCAGAAGCGATGAGTGAGGGAAGGTTGCAAACCCAAGCTCCAAAAGAAACCTCAGCGAAAGCTGAAGCAGCTACCATAGCAGCAAGAGCCAAAGCTCCAATCAATTTTTTCATAATGAAAAAACCTCCTTATTTTTTAAAAAACAGAACTAGGTCTGCCTTTTGTCCTTTATGATAGCGCATATATTTTGCTTTGTCAAGAAAAAAAAATTATTTTTTTTGTTCCGGGGTGAAAAACGCTCCGCGCGGCCCGCTTTTAGCCTCATCGATAAAACGGCGCGCAGCGAGATTTTATCGCGCGGCTCGCTTTTTTCCGCGCTCACTCCGCTATTCGGTTCAAAAATGTTAGGCTTAAAAAAAACGCTTTCCCGGCGGAAAGCGTTTGCATTAAGTACAGCCAACTTCCGGACTTGAACCGAATACCTGCGCGTTACGAGTGCGCTGCTCTACCAGGTGAGCTAAGTTGGCGTGTTTCTTATAATAGCGAATTGGAAGGAATTGTTCAAGAGCAAAGAGGGAAATTCCGATAATAAAGGCATGAAAAAGCCAGGCAAAAAGACACTTTTGATTTTAGCCGCAAGCCTTTTGTTCGCGGCTTTCGCGGCGGCGGAAAAGACCG
>CADCBK010000060.1 GCA_902799665.1 uncultured Spirochaetaceae bacterium
TTGTCGGTTAGAAAGTCAAATCCAGAACTTGATATTGAGCCAAGATTTGGAAAGTATGAAAATTTTTCGTCTTTGAATATTTTGTTCAAAATCAACATGCCGTATATAGCTCCGATTTTTTTGTTGCAATAAATTATGTTGTTTAAGTCATTCGACGTCATCAATTTAAAATTTTTGTCATGTTTTGTCGCTGAATTGAATGCACAGACTGCGTCTTTATATTTACCATTTGAAGCATAATAATTTCCTTGCAAGTAATAAATTTGGGCTCCCAAAAGCTCGTTGTATTTTGTACAACTCATCGCGTCGCTTTTCGCCAAAAAGGCTCCCGTTTTTCCGCCGGGCGTGATAAAAAGATTCACTTCCGCCGAAAGCCTGTAGTACTTTGCCTTTGCGAATTTTCCTTCTTCAGTTTCTGGAACGCTTGGAAGAATTTTTGACGCGGCCTTTAACGCCTCAACTCCTTCTTTTGTCCTCCGCGCCTTTAAAGATTCCGTCGCTAAATCCACGCGGGACAAAAGGCATTGCGGACGCTCATTGCAAAAAGCGCGCAAGTCATCCAGCAGCAAAAGCTGGCCGAACTTTTCGTCCTTATGCTTTTGGACGCTTTCAAACCAATAGTTCTTGTAGTCTTCGGCTTCCTTGTCAAATTCTTCCGCGGGCCGCGGGGCGGCCCACAAAAGAGTTCCCAGCGCAAGGAGAGCGGCGATTGCCGCGATTCTTTTTCCTTTCTTCATTTTTTCCCTCACATTAAACAATGAACTTTTTTTTTGCCAAAAAACTTTGACATTTATATCATACACTTTTTTTTGCGTTTTTTGGAAAAAAATTTGATTTTTTTTTAAATTTTTTGTATATTTTTTTTATGAGCGAAGAAAAATACGTCCGCCCCACTTGGGACGAATATTTTATGGAAGTGGCCAGGACAATCGCCAAAAGAGCCACATGCGACAGGGGAAGAAGCGGCTGCGTAATCGCCCGCGACAACCAGATTTTAGTGACGGGATATGTCGGAAGCCCGGCCGGACTTCCGCACTGCGACGACGTCGGCCACCTTTTTAGAAAGAGCGTTCACGAAGACGGTTCGATCACTAACCACTGCGTGCGCACGGTTCACGCCGAGCAAAACGCCATTTGCCAAGCGGCCAAGCGCGGAATCTCCATTGACGGCGGAACGGTCTACTGCAAGATGACGCCTTGCCGCACCTGCGCGATGCTAATCATTAACTGCGGAATAAAAAGGGTGGTCTGCGAAAAGCACTACCACGACGAGGAAGACTCGATGAGAATGTTCAAGGAAGCCGGCGTCAAGATCGAGCACTTGGAAGACGCCGTGCAGACGTATAAAGATATGTGACTTATTGCGGCGCGAAAATTTTGTTCGCGCCGCAATAACCTATCAGAGGTTAGCGATAAGCCAATCCTTGAACTTTTCGTAGTCGTTTTCCATAGGAATCGCGCGGTCGGGCAGGGCCATGACCTTTTGCAAGCGCTCTGGAATCAAAGGCTCCTTTCCGATTGCGTCCTTGACAATCGCGCTGAACTTGGCCGGGTCGGCGGTTTCCAAAACGATTCCGACCGCGCTTTTTGCGCAATCCGCCCAGTCGGGCCTGTTGGGAGTGATTCCCGGCTTTGTGATGTCAATGCCATTAAGATTGTCCAAAGCTCCGCCCTTTATGTCTTCCCAGGCCCTGTAAGCCACCGCTCCGTGCGGATCGATAGTGTAGCCGGTTGAGTCGGAGCAAGCCTTGATTGCCTTTACGATTCCTTCGTTGTCAAGCCAATAAGAGGCGAAAAGCCTTCTTACTTCTTCCAAAGAATACATGTATGCGATGCGCTCGTAGTTTGAGGGGGCGCCGACATCCATCGCGTTGGCGTAAGTCTCCACGCTGGGGCGGGCCTTGTATTCGCTTGTGGCTATCCAGTCGGGAATCGTGCGGTTGGAATTGGTGGCCGCCACAAAGCCTGTTATCGGAGCGCCCATTTCGCGCGCGATAAGGCCAGAGGTGAGGTTTCCAAAGTTTCCGCTGGGGACGGTTACGACGATTTCCTTGCCGGGGTTTTCAGAGCGCGCGACAAGAGACGCGTACATGTAGTAAAAGCCCTGCGGAAGCAAGCGCGAAATGTTGATGGAGTTGGCGCTTGACAAGCGGAACTTGGCGCGCAAGTCCTTGTCGGTAAAGGCGGTCTTTACCAATTTTTGGCAGTCGTCAAAGGTTCCCTTTACTTTAAGAGCGCGGACGTTTCCTGTAAAGGTCGAAAGCTGCTTTTCCTGCAAGGGGCTGATTTTTCCTTCCGGGTACAAAATCGTAACGTCCAAGCCTTCTACATTGTGAAAGGCGCTTCCGACAGCGCTTCCTGTGTCGCCGGACGTCGCCACCAAAATGTGAAGCTTTCCGTCCTCGCCCCGGTTAAAGAAAGACATCGCGCGGGCCATGAAGCGCGCTCCAAAGTCCTTGAAGGCGCAAGTCGGGCCGTGCGACAATTCAAGGACGTATGTTCCGTCCTCAATCTTAACGAGCTTTGGCTCAAAAGGATAGGCGTCCTTTATCAAGGCTTCCAAGTCCGCGTCGGGGATTTCGCCCTCGACATAAGGCTTGGCCATTTCTATCGCCACGCTGACAAAGTCGGGCTTTCCGTTCTTGGTCATTTTTGAAAGGTCGGCTTTAGGAAATTCAACGGGAACGTAAAGTCCGCCTGTCGCGGAATTCATTCCGTTCATCACGGCAGTCTTAAAGTCAACTTTCGCTTCGTTGTCGCGTGTGTCTGTGTATATCATCTTTTTCTCCTAGTTGGAAACTGAGTAAATGACTTCCTCGCAAAAGAGTTTTGCCATTTCTTGCTGGGCGTTTGAAATCGCCTTCCATTCCGACTTGTCTTTTACCGTCACGCTTTTTGTCGTCTTCAACAGAACCTCTCCGGTGGAAAGGCTTAAGGCTCCAAGGCTTCCGTTGAATGTGACATTGAAGTATCCGTCGGCGTCCTGCGTGACAGGCCCGGCGTATTTTACGCTTCCGTATATGACAAACTTAAAGAGCGAATTTCCGCTAAGCTGCTTTAGCGCGTCGTTCCTGATACGAGCGGAATCGTCCGCTTCGATGGAGTTGTGGAAGTCAGCGTTTTGCGCGCCCATGAATCCCGCGCGCCACAAAGAGCTTGTAAGGGCTTGGGCGCTAGGCTGCGAGCCGTTTCCGGCGTTGTAGCTTCCATTTTGCCTGTAGTCAGCGATTGAAACCAAGATTCCCGTGCGGGCGCCCAAATTGCTTTTTGCCTTCCAAGGCGCTTCGGCCGCGATTGAAGACGCGAGCTTTATCAAGTCGGGATCGCTGGACGGCGGCTGAGGATAGAACAAAACGCTTGCGGAGGCCGAGAAGTCTGGAACAGGCGCGCTGAATTCGGCGACGCCGTTTTGGTCAGTCACAAGCTCGGCCTGAGCGCATCCAATGTTGTCTTGCTTTCTGTAAGCGGGATATTCCGCCGTTATTTTTAGGGAAGGCAAAGGCTGGCCGGACAAGTTCGTCGCTTGAATCTTGTAGGGGCTGGAAAAAGCCTTTCCCTTTGTCGTCTCTTTTGGAGAAGAAAGGACAGAAATTTTTATGTCCTGCAAAAGTTTTTTGTATTGAGGCTTTGACGAAACCGTCGAAGCAAGAGGAGCGGCTTCTTTTTTGCCTTCTTTTTCCGACTGAAGGCTTTGCTCGACTTTGCCAGGCTCCTGCGTCTGCAAAGCGTCCGCTTCCTGCTTTGTTGACTCGCATGAAGCTAAAACAAAAACCGCCAATGCCAACGCCAAAGCGCCGCGAAAAACTGCAAAAACTTTTTTCATTTTTTTCCACCCTAAAATGATTGTTGTAACTTAAAAAATATAGCGCTTTTCGCCAAAAAGTTCAAGACTTATCATTGTTGCAAAATCTTCCGAAAATGAATATTATGAGCGGAATGAGACTTACATTTGCGGAAATATACATAAAGAACTTTGAAGCCAACGTAAAGGCGATAAAAAAATTCGTAAAGCCCGGAGTGAAGATTTGCTGCTCGGTAAAGGCCGACGCTTACGGGCACGGAGCGGTTCCCTGCGCCAAGGCGGCCGTCCGATGCGGAGCCGACTTTTTGGCCGTGGCCACGGTGGGCGAGGGAATCGAGCTTCGCGAGGCAAAAATCAAGACCCCGATTTTGCTTTTAAGCTACTGCTCTCCGTCCGAGATGGCGGACTTGGTGAAATACAAGATCACGCCCTTTGTCGGCGACGAGGAATACATAGGCTTGGTCGAGACGGCTGCAAAAAAAGCGGCCAAGGCATCGCAAGCCCAAAAAGCGGCCGCCAAAAAGTTCGCCGTCCACCTTGCCGTTGACAGCGGAATGGGGCGGGTAGGCTGCCTTCCAAGCGACGCGGCGGCTTTGGCAAAAAGAATCGCATCGTCAAAATACCTATGCTTGGGCGGCATGTGCACCCACTTTGCCAGCGCCGACGGAACTAGCGCGCGCGACCGTTCCTACGCAAAAAAACAGCGCGACGCTTTTGTCGCCGCCGTGGAATCTGTAAAGGCCGCCGGAATCAAGCCCGGAATCGTCCACGCCTCCGCAAGCGCCGCGCTTATGGACAAGCCTGAATGGCAGTTTGACATGGTTCGCCCAGGAATCATTTTGTACGGCTACTATCCCGACAAAATCACCGCAAAGTATTTGCGCGCAAAAAAAACGCCGCTTTTAGTAAAGCCCGTCATGGCGCTTGTCACAGGAATAAGCGCGCTGCGGCCTTTTAAAAAAGGCATGGGCGTTTCTTATGGCTCAACGTGGACCGCGGCAAAGAACACGACGATCGGAGTTCTTCCAATCGGCTACGCGGACGGCCTTTTGCGCCGCCAAGCCGGAACGCTAAAGGTTAGCGTTGGCGGAAAGCTTTATCCGGTTCGCGGCCGCATTTGCATGGACCAGTGCATGGTTGACCTAGAAAGCGCGCGCGGAATCAAGCGCTTTGACCGCGCGGTGATTTTTGGCCCCAAGGAAAGCGGCGCGCTTTTGACCGCCGACGATTTGGCCGCCGACGCCGGAACGATTAGCTACGAGATTTTAACTTGCGTCGGAAAGCGGGTGGAAAGGGTGTTTGTAAAGTAGCGCGGCTTACTTCGCGCTTTCCTTCATCTTGTAGTCCGTGTCCTCGTCAATCATTTTTAGCATAATCTTCGCGAACTTGGGGTCAAATTGGCTTCCCATGCCGTTTTCGATTTCGCTTCGGACTTGCGCCTGCTGCATAGTGTCGCGGTAGCTTCTTTTACTGGTCATAGCGTCATAGGCGTCGGCCACGGCGATTATGCGGGCGAACTCCGGTATGTCGTCTCCCGCAAGGCCCTCCGGGTATCCCGTTCCGTCGTATTTTTCGTGGTGGAAGCGCGCTCCGATGCAGAGCGTGGGAGAGTGGACGATGTTTGAAAGAATTTCCCAGCCCCATATCGTGTGCTTTTTTATTTCGCTGAATTCTTCTTCCGTCAGCTTTCCCTTTTTGTTTATGATAGCTTCGTCGACGCCGATTTTTCCTACGTCATGCAAAAGCGCTGAAAAATAAATGTCCTTTATTTCCTGCCCGCTTTTTCCGGCGCGCTTGGCTATTTCCTTTGAGTAATTGGCCACGCGGTTGGAATGTCCGTGCGTGTAGCGGTCTTTGGCGTCTATCGCGCTTGCCAAGGCCTTGGCGGTTTCCAAAAACATTTCGCTAAGGTTTTCTTGGTCTTTTTTTATCAAGTCGAACTTTTCTTTTTGGACAAGCGCGATTTTTTCGTTCCTGCGGTAAATCAAGATAAGGACTATGAGCGCGAAAAGCGACAATACGGTTCCGGGAATGCTTGGAACGTTGCGCGCTATGATTATTCCATTGGCAAGCCTCGCGAATCTAATGACAGAGATTCCCATCGAAACTAAAAAGCCCAGCTTTCCGTAAAAGACCACCAAAGTGATAAGAAAGATATTAGAAACGGAGGAAAAAACTCCGGCAAGAGACGCGAGCGGCATCCTTCTTCCCCAAATTTCAAAGAAGCCCCTTTGCACGGCAAAATGGCTCGCGCTAAAGCCCGCCACAAAATAGAGCGCGGTGATGACGACAAAAACAACTATGTTCATCGGCTTTAGGCTTTTAACTTCTTCTTTGACGGAACTAATGAATCTTTTCATCGCGTCTTTATCCTTCCTCTGTATTTTATCTCAAGGCTTTGTCGTTTGACAAGACTTCCGCGGCCAAATAAAAGCTTCCGGTGGCAAGCAATACCGCGCCGTCGCGCTTGGCGGCTTCAACCGCGCTAAGGATGGCCGCCTCGTAGCCTTCGTTTAAATCGCATTCCAAGCCGGCTTCCTTAAAGGCGGCGGCCGCTTTTTGCGGGTCGCTTTGCTTGGCGGAATTTAGCTTTGTAATCGTAATTTTTTCAAAAAGCGAGCGGCCGTCCTTGTCCTTAAAAAGCGGCGCGATATGGACCACATCCTTGTCGGCGGCGCAGGCGAACAAAAGGCGCTTTGGCCGCGCGTCGTCCGAGAAAAGCGCGTTGAAGGTTTCCATAGTTCCCGCGATGGAGTTCACTGTGTGCGCTCCGTCCAAGACCAAAAGGCCGCCATTGTTTGGCGCGCCGCGATCGGAGTCAAGGCCAAAATTGCTGGAGGCGGCCGCCGCTTCGTTGGCTTTTGACACCATTCCGCCAAGCGCGATTGTTTGAAAGCGCGCGGGGAGTGCCGCCTTTTCCAAGCCGCGCTCGATTGTGTCTTCGGTAATTTCCGGGAAGGCAAGGCGGACGGCGGCCGCGGCCAAAAAGGCGTTGTGGGCCTGGACTTTTCCCAAAAGGCTAAGGCGCGCCTTTAAGGGGCGGATAAAGAGCGGCGAGCGCATGGCGACGTTCATAAAGTATCGGCCGCTTTCACGGCCTTGCGGACTTTTTTCGTAGGAATAATCCAGCACGTCGCAAAGCTCGTCGGCAAAATAGAGGCTCGCGTTTTTTTGGCGGGCGGCTTCCTCAAAGGCCGCGCGGACGCCGGGGCTTGTAGGCTCGGCGCAAAGAACCGGAGTGTTTTCTTTTATGATTCCCGCTTTTTCGGCGGCGATTTTTTCCAGCGTGTCGCCCAAAAATTCCGTGTGCTCTAGCTCTATTGTGTTTATTACGGAGATTTTTGGCTGGACAATGTTTGTCGCGTCCAAGCGGCCTCCCAAGCCCACTTCAAAAACATTTGCGTCGGTCTTTGCCGCCCTAAAGCACAAAAAGGCGTAGACAGTCACAAGCTCAAACCAAGTTATTTGCCGGTTGGAAGGAAGCTCTCCGTTTTTTAGCGCGTCGACTTTTTTTTGCAATTCGAGCGCGCAAGACTCGTACAAAGCCTTGTCCATCAAGGCGCCGTTAATCGAAACGCGCTCGTAAAAGTCCTTTATGTGCGGGGAAGTGTAGAGGCCGGTTTTCTTTCCGCTTGCGGTCAAGATGGAACTGACCATTCTTGACACCGAGCCCTTTCCCTTGCTTCCGGCAACGTGGACGCAGGGAGCGGAAGCCTGCGGATTTTTAAATTGCTTGCAAAG
>CADCBK010000061.1 GCA_902799665.1 uncultured Spirochaetaceae bacterium
TAGCGCGGAGCTGGGCCCCCGCTACGTGGGAATCGCATTTGACTTTGAGAACTACCAAATCATCCATCCCTTCATGCGGAAGAGCTCCTACGACGAAAACGGCGACTTGGTGAAGACATGGTATTTTTACATTTTGGAAGACGTTCCGCAAGTCTCAAAGATTTACTACAGAATGATAATCGACGGCCTTTGGACCACGGACAGCCTTAACCCGCAAAAGCATTACGACACGCAGACTGGCATCCACCTTTCGGAGCTGACAATCCACAAGCGCGGCGGAGCGGAAACAAGAACCGTCAGCGCGGGCAACAGCGCCGCGACTCGCTTTGTTTACCGCGGAAAGAGCGGGCAAAAAGTCCGCCTTGCCGGAACCTTCACAAAATGGGACAGCTGGATTTACGAGCTAAAGGAAACGGCGGCCGGCCTTTACGAGCTGGACTTGCCGCTTCCGAGCGGAACCTACTATTACGTTTATTACATCGGAGCCGAGCGCTTTCCCGACCGCACCAACCACGACATGGCCTGGACCGACGACGGCCGCCAGGTCTCCAAGCTAGTGGTGGAGTAGAAGAAGATTTTTTTGTTGACAATAAGGGAAAGATGATGTATCATGAAGATGAATGAGGAACGCCACGACAATGTGGCTTACCCCTTTTAGCATTTATGAAATGCCTGCCGGAGTTTGGTCACTAGGGCGGGCATTTTTTTTCGCTATTTCTTCATGTTTTGGAAGAGAGCGACCGCATTTACAATCCTGGCGTTCCATACATTAAGATACGCTTTTTTTTAAAGATTTTCGTCTATTTTCTAAAAAAAAGCATTTTTTTTAGAAAATAGTTTAGAACTTGAAGCCGCCGGGGAGGCCGCCGCCAAACTTTTTGGCCAGGGCGTTGAGGTCCATGCCGCCCATTCCGCCCATGCCGGGCATGCCGCCGGCTCCGGGAGCGCCGCCCATTCCGGGCATTCCTCCCATACCGCCGCCCATCATTTGGCCCATAAGCTGGGCTTGCAAGCCCTTGTTGCGGCTTACTTTTTTCATCGTAAGCTTTGTCTTTTCAAACTGCTTTATAAGCTTGTTCACTTCGGCGACGCTTGTGCCGGAGCCTTTGGCGATGCGCTTGCGGCGGCTGGGGCCGATGATCAAGTGGTTGGCGCGCTCTTTTTTTGTCATCGACTGGATGATGGCCTCTTGGCGCTTCATGCCGCTGGAGCGACTGCATGTTTCCCATCTTTTTCACTTGCTGGAATTGCGCCAGCATGTCGTCAAGCGTGAACTCGTTTTTGGCCATCTTTTTTTGCATGGCGGCGGCCGCTTCCATGTCGACTTTTTCCTGCGCCTTTTCAACAAGGCTTACGACGTCGCCCATGCCGAGAATGCGGCTTGCGATTCGCTCAGGGTGGAAGACTTCCAAGTCTTCGGTCTTTTCGCCGGTTCCGATAAAAAGAATGGGCTTTTGCGTTATTGACTTTAACGAAAGGGCAGCGCCGCCTCGCGCGTCGGAATCAAACTTGGTGAGAATGACGCCGCTAAGGCCAAGCTGCTCGTCAAAGGATTTTGCGATGTCGACGGCGTTTTGGCCGGTCATCGCGTCGGCGACCAAAATCGTTTCCACTGGATTGGCCGCCTTTTTGATTTGGACAAGTTCCTCCATCATCGCTTGGTCGATCTGGAGACGGCCGGCGGTGTCCAGAATGATTGTGTCGCGTCCGTTCTTTTTGGCGTAGTCAATCGCGTTTTGGGCCACACGGACCGCGTCTTTGGCGCCGTCCTCTTTGTAAACCGGAACGTCGATTTTTTGGCCAAGCACACAAAGCTGCTCGACGGCGGCCGGACGGATCAAGTCGCAGGCGGCCAAAAGCGGGCGGCGGCCGTCTTTTTTTAGGCGGGCGGCAAGCTTGTGGCTGGCGGTTGTCTTACCGGCGCCCTGCAAGCCCAGCATAAGGATTACGCTCTGGGTGTCGGGGCCCTTTAGCTTAAGGTCTTGCTTGGTGTCGCCAAGCATGGCCACGATTCTGTCGTAGATTATTTTTACGAATTGCTGGCCGGGGTCCACCGCGCGGAGGACTTTCTCGCCCTTGGCTTCCTCTATCGCTCCGTTGACAAAGCGGCGGACGACGCGAAGGTTTACGTCGGCCTCAAGCAAGGCCATCTTTATCTGTTCTACCGCGTCCTCAATGTTTTTTTCTGTAATCGAAGATTTTCCGCTGATCGTTCTAAAAACGTCGGTAAAGGCGTTGGTCAGTTTTTCAAGCATGAGTTTCCCCTAATTTATAAAGATTGCCGCGTCAAGCGCGGCAATGACAGTTTGTCATGTTCGGCAATGACAACCGTTTGTCATGTTCGGGCTTGACCCGGACATCATTTATTTCCCATCAAGAGTTCAAGCATAAAATCTTCCGGCTCAATCTCGCGGTTAAGGATGCGGTAAAGGCCGTCGCAAATCAAAAGCTTTATGTTTTTGCTTTGGGCTATTTGGTGAACGTATTTGCAGGCGATGGCGCCTTCGGGAAGGTACCAAGTCCTTAAAGTTTGACAGCAAGTCGGTCTTGATCATCTCTTGGCCAAAGCGGCGGTTTCGGCCGTACTTGCTTTTGCAGGTAACGTCAAGGTCGCCCACTCCGGCGATCGAAGTGAAAGTCTCTGCATGGGTCGCTCCCATGGCAAAGCCAAGCGTTTGAATCTCGTTTAGGCCGGCGGCCATCAAAAGGCTTTCGGCGTTGTCGCCAAAAATGTCGCTGGTTTCGCTAATCGCGTCAAGGGCCCCGTAAACGACGGCGATTATGTTTTTTGCCGCCGCGCAAATTTGCACGCCAACAACGTCAAAGCTGGAATAAGCCATAAGGCCCGGAACCCGCATAAGCTCGCGGAACCTAATCGAAACCTTTGGGTTTTCGCTGGCCGCGACAAGGCCGGTTATTTTTCCGATGGCAACTTCTTCGGCGTGGCTGGGGCCTGAAATATAGCAAACGCTTCCCTTGTAAAAGTCAGGCAAGACGCTTTCCATTGTCTCTACGATAAGCTTGGGGCCGTCGGCGGAGGGAACGAAGCCCTTGGTCAAAACGCCTATGTTGGCGCTGCCTTCGGCGATGTTGGGAAGGCTTGTGATTTTTTTGAGCGTTGGAGCCAAGTACAGGGAAGGAGATGCCAGGACAAGGAATTCCTTGCCGGCGGCCACTTCCTGAATGTCGGTCGAAGCCTTGAGGTTTGCGTCCAATTTTAGGCCGGGCAGAAATTTTTTGTTTTCATGCTCGTTGTTGATTGAAGAGACAACCTCGTCTTCCATGGCCCAAAGGGTCACGTCATGTCCGCCGCGCGCCAAAGCCTGGGCAAAGCCCGTTCCCCACGCGCCCGCGCCTATAACTCCAACAGTCTTTTTAGCAGCCATCGCAAAGCCTTCTGTAAAAAATTAGAACCAAATGGAAGCGTTGTCTTCCCAGTCGATCAACTCTTCCGGCTTAAAGAACAAATTGATTTCGCGCTCGGCGCTTGTGTCTGAGTCCGAGGCGTGAATTACATTGTACTGAGTGTGGCAGCAGAAGTCGCCGCGAATCGTTCCCGGATGGGCTTCGGCGGGGCTTGTGGAGCCGACCAACTTTCGAACCAAAGTGACGCAGTCGTCGCCCTGCCAGCACATGGCCACAACCGGGCCGCTGGTGATGTATCCTACGAGAGAATCGTAAAAAGCCTTTCCCTTGTGCTCGGCGTAATGCTTGGACGCCAATTCGGGCGAAATATTCATCATTTTAAGGCCGACCAATTTAAGGCCTTTGTGTTCAAGCCGGCTGATAACCTCGCCGACCAACCTGCGGTTCAACACGCCAGGTTTAAGCATTGCAAAACATCTTGTTCCCATAATCCTTAGATTGTAGCAAAAAAAATATTGCCCTGTCAAGATGTCAGTACGCGCTGCCCAGGCCGCCGACTTTCACTTGGAAGTGGCTGAATTCCATTTGGAAGCTTGCGCGGCCTTGGGTGGCGCTGCGCAAGTTGGTGCTAAAGCCGAACATCTTTGCCATAGGAGCCTCGCAGTGGATAAGCTCTCCGCTAGGCTTTGAGTCCTGGCCCATGATGATTCCGCCGCGCTGGGTCATTTGGCTCATCGCGTCGCCCACAAATTCCTTGGGACATGAGATTTCAACGTCCATTACAGGCTCAAGCAATTCCGGAGCGGCGCCCTTGCAAGCCTTGTCAAAGGCGGCCACGGCGCAAGCCTCAAAGGCAAAGGTGGTCGAGGTAAGCTCGTTGTAGTCCAAACCGGTGACTTGGACGGACGTGTCGGCGCAAGGATAGCCGTAATTGATTCCGGCGGAAAGGGCGCTTTCAAAGCCGTTTTTGACCGCGTCGTAAATTTCTTCGGGAATGGAAGAATCGTGGACCAAGCATTCGTATGAGTTGCCCTGGCCGGTTTCGCGGGGACTTACCGTTACGGTTATGCCGGCCGTATTTTCCTTTCCGCCAAGGACGCGGCTGTAGTTTTCTGTCGCTGAGGCCTGGGCTGTGACGGCTTCGCGGTAAGTTACTTGCGGAGCGCCTACGCGGGCCTTGACTCCAAAGTCGTCCTTCATGCGGGTTACCAAAACGTCAAGGTGAAGCTCGCCCATGCCGCTAATGATCATCTGGCCAGTTTCCGCGTCTTCCTTATGAGTGAAGGTCGGGTCTTCGCGGGAAAGGATTTCCAAAGTTTCGTTGAGCTTGTCGCGCTCGCTGATAGAGTCGGGTTCGATGGCGACGCTGATTACAGGCTCGGGGAATGTTACGCTTTCGAGCAATACCGGGAAACCTTCGCTTCCGAGGGAGTCGCCAGTCTGCGCCAATTTAAGGCCGATGAAGACCGCGATGTCTCCTGCGGAAACGCTTTCCATCGGCTCGGACTTGTCGGCGTGCATGCGCAAGATGCGGTTTACGCGCTCGCGCTTTTTCTTTCCAACGTTAAAGACTTGCGTTCCCGCGGCGATTTTTCCTGAATACATGCGCACGTAGCAAAGGGGGCCCATTTCGCGGTCGTACTGGATTTTAAAGACAAGGCCAAGGGCCTGGCCGTTTTCTTTGCAGGGAACTTCTACGTCTTCGGTCTTGTCGCGCTTTACGTGAACGCCTTTTGCCGGAGGAATTTCGTCCGGCGCGGGGAGGTAGTCAACAACAGCGTCGATCAAGGGCTGCACGCCTTGGTTGTGGCGGGCGCTTCCCATTACAAAGGGAACGAAGGAACGGTTGATAGTGCCCTTGCGGAGCGCGGCCTTCAACTGTTCCACAGAAATTTCTTTTCCTTCCCAATTTTTCGCGCCACTCTTTGGCTTCGTCCAAGCGGCTTGCGTCGATTTCGCTTTCGGTGAATTTTTCGCCCTCGCTTTCGGCGTCCCAGCGGATTTCCTTCATTTTGAGCAAGTCGATAACGCCCTCGAATTCCGCGCCTTGGCCGATCGGAATTTGAAGGGCCACGCAAGTGACGCCAAACTTGTTGTGAACGTCTTCCATCGAGCCAAAGAAGTCGGCTCCGATTCGGTCCATCTTGTTCATGAAGCATAAGCGGGGAACGTTGAATTCGTCGGCCTGCTTCCAAACAGTTTCAGTCTGGGGCTGGACGCCGTCAACCGCGCAAAGGACGCAAACCGCTCCGTCAAGGACGCGAAGGCTGCGCTCCACCTCGGCGGTAAAGTCAACGTGGCCGGGCGTGTCGATTATGTTGATTTGATAGTTGTTCCAATATGTTGTCGTGGCGGCCGAGCAAATCGTGATGCCGCGCTCCTGTTCCTGCGCCATCCAGTCCATCGTGGCCTGACCGTCGTCAATCTCGCCGATTTTGTGAATCTTTTTTGTGTAGTAAAGAATTCTTTCGGTTGTTGTGGTCTTTCCCGCGTCGATGTGGGCCATGATTCCGATGTTGCGCATTTTTTCCAATGACATAATATACTCCAAAAAACAGCGATGATTATAATGAAAAGAATAGGAAAATTCAATCAGAAAATTATAATTCTTGACAAAATGCAGGAACCGTGGTAGTTTAAAGGGGAAGAGGGACGCCACAACGGCGGCCGCCTCCTTTGTGCTTTTATTAAAAAGCCTGCCGGAGTAGTCACACTAGGGCAGGCTTTTTTTCGCTACTCTTTACTTTTGGTGAAGAGGGCTATCGCATTCACAATCAAAGAAAGAACCGCGATTGCAAGCATCGCTATTTCGTAACTCGTCATGTTCTGCGTGCCTCCCAATGCTAAGATTAAGGAGGCGGCCTGCCACGCCGTGGCGTCCCATACTATAAGATATAAATAGTTGAAGAAAAATTGACGTTTTTTTGGAAAAATCTTAAATTTTTTTCAAAAAAAGTCGCCGCGGGCGGACTATACGCAAGTTTTGCTATTTTTTTTAGGAATTTTCAAAAAAATCGTGCGAAAGTTTTAAATAAATTGTTATATCTGCTCCAAAAACAGCGAAATTTGGCAGTTTTTAAAAATCGCCTCTCTAAAAAAAAGGGAGGTTTTTTCATTATGAAAAAATTGATTGGAGCTTTGGCTCTTGCTGCTATGGTAGCTACTTCAGCTTTCGCTGAGGTTTCATTTGGAGCTTGGATTTGCAACTTGCCCACACTTGTTGCCTCTGACGGAGACACAATGAAGAGCGGAATCACAAATCCTTGGGGTTGGGGTTCACAGAGACCGGTACGCCTTCAGGCCAACTGGACTTCTGACGACGGAAAGGCCGGAATGACAATGGGCATATCAGTCGAGTATGGCGACACAGCTAAATTTGGCGACAACAAAGGTGATGCTGTTACAACAGGTGATAAAGGCTTCTCAATTGGAACTTTCACACCCAACACATTCTGGATTAAGCCCGTTGACCAGGTTAAGTTAATCGTTGGACAGATGGACAACAGCTTTGGCGTTCGTGGCGACATGTGCTACGGATCTTGGGATTGGCTCCGCCCGAACAACTGGTTGTATGACGGCGAAGGATTCAGCTTCAGCACATTCGACGAGAACGGCTTGGGCTTGGAAATCACTCCGATGGAAGCCCTCAAGATTTTTGCCGCTATTCCCCTTTCAGCCAAAGCAAATGACACATACAAAGCTTTCGGCAACGCCAATGTCGGCGCCGCCTACACAATCGACGGAATCGGTACAATCAAGGCTGGAATCTTGGGTGAGTACGACGCCACTGGTGATGCCAAGAAGAACGGCACAATCGAAGCCGCTTTCGACTTGACAGGAATCGACAAGCTCTACGCCACACTCGGCGTTGCCTTTACATTGGCTTCTTCTGATTGGTGGGATGCCAACGAGGCTTCAAGAATGCTCAAGCTCGCCTTGGGCGCTTCTTACGGAATCACAGAAGCTTTCAAATTGTCTGCCAGCTTTGAGCTTTCTAAGCCCAAGAAGGGCGACATGGCCATGGCCTTTGGTGTAGGCGCTAACTATGCCATCACAGACGCCCTCGGCGCTGTTGCTGACTTCCGCTTCAAGATGCCCAACAACGACGCAGACTCTACAATGAGCTTCCTCGTTGGAATCAACTACGCTTGCGGCTCTAACGCTTCTTTGGGAATCGGCTTCCAGGCTGCTAAGGCTCTTGGAGACAAGACTGGAACAGGCGCTGGTGCTCTTGGCGGAAACTTTATTACAGCTTACAAGGTCGACGCCTTGGTTTGGGCTGTTCCGATCCGCGCTTCATTCTGGTTCTAAGCCAACAATTCATGCCGCCTAAAGCGGCGTGATATGGCCGCCCAGCTTGCCTTGCGGCAGCGGGCGGCTTTTTTAATGCAAGAGACATTGCTTGTTCAAACAAGTTAATAAAAAAAAATTTTTGATTTATTTAAAAATGCATTATTCAAGGAGCTTTTATGAATAAAAAACTCATAGTTTTTGCCGCAATACTCGCAACGGTCATTTGTTCCGCCTTTGCAAAAAAGGCAGAAGACCTTTACAGTGACAAAAAAATCCATCCCACCGACCGAAACGGTCTTGAAAAGTTTTTAGGAACCAACCGATATGAGGTTTTGGACGAAGCCGGCATGTACATAAAAAACTTGGTCGGAAAAGTAAAAGCAAAAAAAGGAAATTTCATATACCGCCGCGGCACCGACGTGGCAGGCTTCCGCATTTATTACGACACCACAGCCTATACCGTCGAAATGGCGGAAGGGCCCAGAAAAATTTGCTGCGACGCGATTGACAAATACATGGACGATTTTGCAAACAAGAAATTAGACAAAAAAGCAAAAGCAGAGAAAACAAGAAAAACTTATGGCTCCGCTCCAGGATATCAGGAGTATGGAGTCGCCATAAACATGATGAACTACAAAGCAAAACCAAAATTTCATTTTGGATATGTTTTTATGAAAGGAAACCCATACTTTGTAATTCATGTCGAAAAGGCCAAGAATCTTGCGCTTGCGGGAAACGCGACAGACTTGCCAAATCTAGAAACAATTCCGCAAAACTATTATTTCACGCGCGCGCAAGCCCAAAAGCTCAAGGAATTTATTTGCGAAGAAAACATAGGTCTTTTCCACTCTCAGGAGCAGGAAAAGTTGAACTCGCTTAAGGCCGACGCTGAGAACGACGACTACGTCGAGGCAGAAGACTATGTCGAGCGCGACGACTACACAGAGATTAAAAAGTAACAATTAAACAGCACTTTTTTTTGGGATTATAAAGGAGGTTCCAAATGAAAAAATTATTTACAGCTTTCGCCGCGGCCGCGGTTTTGGCCGCCGGAGCTTTTGCCGAGGACGTGACTGGCGGAGTTGACTCCGTAACGGGCGCCGCGACGGCGATTGGAGAGGTTGCCAACGTTTCCGAGACATTGCAGGGCGTTTGGTTTGACTCAAAGTACAACTGCAACTGGCAGTTCCAAGTTAACACCGGAAGCGACGCCTTCTGCGTGCTCAAAGACGCCAGCTCAGGAGCCACAATCTACACCTTTACCCGAGCCAAGGTAAAGAACTTCAAGGGCGAAATGGAAAGCAACAAGTTCGTTCTTTCTTGGGAATGTCCTGCAAAGAACCGCATCTACAAATTCTCAAAAGATTTTGCAGGAAACACGGACTTGAATCTCGACATCTTTAACGACTACTATCAAGAGCGCCACAGCGCAAAGATTAAGTACGTAGCCGGCGAAGCCAGTGTAAAGTAAGCCGCGGGCATTTTTGCCATGCGACAACGCCCCGCGATTCGCGGGGCATTTTTTTTGCCTGTTCCACCTAAATCTCTATGGATCCGCGGGATGCGGGAGAGCCTTTGGGAACGATCAGGGCGCTGGCGGCGGATTTTTGGCGGGCCTTGAGCAAGCGGCGGGCGGCCTCTTGCAAGTCTTTTGCCTTTATCGAAAGCAAAGTTTTTGTGTTGGCCATGACTTCCTTTTGGTTGACCAAATAGAGCTGGCGCAAAAAGGCGGTGTTTCCCCTGCCCTTGGGCGTCTTTGGCTGGATGGCGGAGGAATATGTTCCTGCGATGGCCTTTTCGACAGTCTCGGCGTCAAAGGCGTTTTTGGCTGCCTCCTCAAGGCATTGGTCAAAGGCCTTTAGGCTGGCTTCGGGGTTGGGGTCCCGGTAAGTGCACATGGTCCAGCGTTCGCAAAGGGAATCGACGTGGGCAAAGGCGCCGTAGGCCCCTCCTACCGTGCGGATTTTTTCCCACAAGGCGCCGCTAGAAAGAAGGTGGGCCAAAACCTTTTCGGCCGCGGCTTCGCGCGTGGCGTACTTTGAGGCCTTGAACGAAAGCGCGGCAAAGCCAACCATTCCGTTGACCGAAATTTTTTCGCAGGTCCGCGCGTCGCTGGCTTGCGCCTTGCTTTTTGGAGAGGATCCGCCGCGCAAGTCCGTCAAGGCGTAAAAATCTTGGTCGCTGGCGGCAAACTTCTTTTGCGGAGAGCGAAGGTCCATGTCGACTGCAAATTTCTTTGCGGCGGCCAAGGCCTTGGGCATCGTGTCCTTGTCGGCGGTGACGTGAAGGACAGCTCCCGCGGCAAAGACTTTCTTTGCGATTGCCTTCATTTTTTCTATCGTTCCGTCAAGATCGGAAACAATTTTTCGCATAGTGAATATTTGGCAAAGGCCGCTCCATATTTCGTCGACGGCGCTAGCCCGGTCGGCCTTGCGCTCCGCGCGTCCGCTCGCAAAGCTGTGGCCGTTTGGCAAAACCGAACTTTCCAAGTCGCTCAAAACTTCTTCGGCCAAAGTTTTGACGCGCTTTTTGTCGTCGTAGCGGGCGCCCATTAGGCAATCCCGCATAAGGTCGACAGATTCAAAAATCTTTTCGTCAAGCGCCTTTATTTTGCAAAAAAGCCAGGGGCGGCCTGCAAACGCCTTGTTTGTTTTTGCAAGAAGTCGGGCGCCCGCGCTTCTTGGGCAGGAAGAAGTAAAGGCGGAAGTGCTGAAACCTCCGCATGTTTTTGCGATTAAAATTGAGGCCTTGTCCCAGCGAAGGTCTCCCCAGCCCAACTCGTTCAATATGTAGGCAAAGAAAGGAAGATACGGATATTCTTCCGGAGCGAAAATGTCCAAGGGGAAGGCCGCGGTAACATAGGCGATTCCGTTTGTGTTCTCCAAGCTTTTAAATAGAGGAACGCTGCCCTTCTTGGTCTTTATTTGGGAACGGCTGATTTTTATTTTTTCGTCGATTACCTTGAGGTCCTTGGGCCGGATGTGAGGTAGGCAAGACAAGTCTTTTTCCGAACTTTCTTGATACTGGCGCAAGTCCTTGGTCTCTTTTTGAATTTCTTCCTTTCCTTTAATTTTAAAAAGCTCCAAGGCGATTTTTTTCTCGGCCTCGGCGCGTTCTTTTAAATACTTTTTGTCAGGAACGACGACAGTCCATGCGACGCTTTTGTTGTCAATCAAATATTCTTTTATCAAGCGCTTGATATAGTCGGAGTCAGCCAAAATCTTTTTCTTAAGCCGGTCAAAAGCGTCGCGAACAAAAAGACAATTGCCCGGCGCGGAGCCATAGTTCCACGAACGCAGGGCTCGTCGCATCAAGACCAAAGAAAACGGCTCGTGAAAGCGCTTGATTTCCCTGTTGTCAAAATCAATCGCGTTAAAGGTTGACTCGACTTCTTCTTGCGAAACGCCTTCGTTGTAAATCTTTTTTATTTGTTCAAAGATAAAGTCCTTTACTTTTTCTTCGTTCTCTTTTTTTACGCCCCTAAGGCCGACCGAAAAAGTAATCATGCGCTCCGAAGTGTCGACGCCGCTTTCGTCGCACAAGTCTTTTCCCAAGCCGCTTTTGAGCAAGGCCTTGGAAAGCGGGGAGCCGTCTTGCGAGCACAAAAGGCTGGACAAGAAAACGCTCTCGGCGTAATTGTCAATGTTGTCCGAGTTCCACCAAAGCCAAGAAAGCAGCGCGGTCGAATCCTTGTCGCCTGGGCTTACAGGGCCAATTTCCCTGCGGCTTTTGATTTTGCCAAAGCGCTTTTGCGTTTCGGACTTTAGAATCTCTTCCAAAAAACGCTTTTGATTTTTTGACGCGTGAACAGTTGTTTCGGCGGCGAGCTGGTCCAAAACATTTTTTTGCAAAAAGTCCAATTGCTTTTCGGTCGGAATGTTTCCGTATAAAAAGACCAGGCAATTTTGCGGCGAATAATATTTTTTGTGAAAGCCGGTAAATTCCTTGTAAGAAATTTTCGCTATTTCAAGCGGGTCGCCGCCTGAGTCCTTTGCGTAAATTGTGTCGGGGACCAAGGTCCTGTCGACGGCGTCGGCCACCGCTCCCGAAAAAGAGGAATACACGCCCTTCATCTCGTTAAAGACGACGCCTACGATTTTTGGCTTTCCCTTGGAGTCCAATTCCAAGCGCGTTCCTTCTTGCATAAAAGTTTGCTTGCTCAACGTTGGAAAAAAAACCGCGTCGGCGTAAACGCCCATAAGGTTAAAATAGTCGGCTTCCAAAATAGAGCTTGCGGGGTAGACAGTCTTGTCGGGAAAAGTCATCGCGTTCATAAAAGTCTGGACGCTTTGGTTTTCCAAAACGGCAAAGGGATCTTTTAACGGATATTTTTTTGAGCCGCAAAAAACGGAATGCTCCACGATGTGCGCCGCGCCGTTGGACTTGTCGTTTGGAGTCCTAAAGGCAAAGGCAAAAAGATTTTCCTTGTCGTCGTTAAGCAAATGGTAAACTTCAAGGCCGGTTTTTCTGTGGCGCAAGTAAACGCCTTTGCTTGAAGCTTCGGAAACGTCCTGAACGCTTATCAAGTCAAAGCCCTTGTAGGATTTGGAAATCATTCTACGTAAACCTCATCGTCGTCTTTTCTGAACACGCGCAAGTCGCCTTTTTCCCAAGCGGCGCGAAGGGAGGCCATAAAGGATTTTGTAATGGCCTCGACGTCTTTTTTAAGCATGGGTTTTGCGGCTTCTTGCTCTTCCATAATTACCGAAGCGCGCGCGACAGAAACGTTGTCCAAAATTTTCTTTTCAAAATCTTTTTCTTTCGCTGTTATCAAGTAGGCGATGTCTTTGTCGGACATTGAAGCCAATTTTTTTTGCAGCCACTTGTCGTCCGCGTTGACAACGTCTTCCATCGTAAAAAGATGCTGCTGCAAGTCGCGGCTAAGCTCGGGGTCAGTCCGCTCAAGGTTGTTCAAGATTTCCTGCTCGGCGCCGGAATCCATTCGCTTTAGGATTTGCGCCAAGGCTCCGCGTCCGTCTATGCGCAAGGAGTCGTCGCGGACTTGCTTGGAGGCCTTTTCGTGAATCGTCTTGTCAATCGCCTGGATTACGTCGGGCGAAACTTTTTGCATT
>CADCBK010000062.1 GCA_902799665.1 uncultured Spirochaetaceae bacterium
TCCGGGAAAAGCTTTTTTGGGCAAGAGCGCAAGCAAAGACTTTGTTTTGCGCTAATTTGACGCTGTTTTTTTTTACGTTGCGCTGATTTGGCGCTAAATCGCGCGCTGATTTGGCGCGATTTGGAGTGTAAAATAAAGGCAAAATTATCAATAATGGGAGATATAGCTATGAAAAAGTTAAAATTTACCGCGTTACTGGCGGCGTTTATTGGCGCCTCGGCCATATTCTTTGCGGCATGCTCCAACAGCTCTGGCGGCGGCGACACCCTAGCGCCGCCGCAAACAAGTTCAAAGACGATTTATGTCGCCTCGTCCAATTTATCTGATTATACGAGCAGAATTGAAAAGAAACTTGGAAACTTCAGCCGGCTGGGAAACATTTCTGGCAATCAAGCGCCAGATGTTTTTATAGTTTCGGGAAACGACGCGCAAAGCCTTTCCGACAGCCAAACAAGGCTTGCGGTTTTGACTTGTCTCCAAGGGAAAACGTTGGTTTTTGACGCCCCCACATTGGAACATATCGCGCAATTTAAAACAAAAGTCGACTCGGTTTTGCAGCAAGAAAAGAACGCCAAGCTAAAAGCGGAGTCATTGATAAGCCCATACAGTCCATATCACTTTACGGAAAAAGCGACGCACGCACAAGAAGGCTTGCAAAGCTCTTCGTCGCAAGAAAAACCGTACGACGCCATCGCCGCGAGAAAAGACGATTTTTACATAGTATATGACGTTGACAAACCGATGGAGCGAAAAGCCACCCCCGACGGAACTGCCAATACATGGCCGGACCAAGGAGCAGGAGAAGACGAAGACGTCGAAGACAATTTTACTCCCTCGGACCAAAGCGCCCATGAAACTTACGAGCGCTTGATTTCTGACTCCACGGAAAAATTCGCCAAATGGATTTCAGATTCCGAAACGTTATCCGCCAGCTCTCAAAAAATGGACGACGAAGCCATTGCGTATTTGCAGAAGAATGTGGTGCAAAACGCCGACCAAGCCGCTTTGGAAATCAAAAAACGGGCTCAAGTGGAAAGGAGAAACTTTACAGCTGAGTTCTTCATCGGCGAAAAAAAATATCCGCGATACAACGGCTGTTATGACCACAAACGAAAGGAAAATGTGGAAATTACCGTCTATGTATGGTCCGTATGCGACATAGCAAACCAAAAAGACTGGTATCTTGTAAAAACAAGTTCAACTTGCAGAAACGACCAGCTAAATTGGGATACAGCCGATTGGGGCGGAAGATTTCTAAAGGTGTCTCCGTATTTTTCTTTTTACTCCATAGATTTGGAAATGTGTTCCAGCGCAGGAGTTATTGACCAGGCCGCGCCCGATACCAGCACTGGAAGCTCAAGTTTTACCAGTGGGGTTTCCACGAACATTAGCGGAACTTTCGGCGCAAGCGCCACCCCGTCTTACGGAACCAGCAACGGACTGGGAATTTCCGGTGGATTTAGCGGCTCAGTCAGCACTGGCATAACCTTTGCTGAATCAACAACGACGAACATTCCTGATGTTAGCGTGACATATACAAAAAAAGGCGATAGAAAAGCCTGTTGGAATTTTGCGACGCCTCGTCCGACAGCAAAAGACCTAAACAAAGGAAAATCGCTGAAATACTATATGCATTTTAACGGCCTTCGCCCCATACAAAAAAACACAGCGACGTTTGAGACGCTTGCCATTTTCTCTGTTCCCAGTGGCGACACATCATTGGACAGAGACCATATAAGGCTGCATCTTTGGAGCCAAATTTGCCAAGATATTTATTGCGGTGAATACAGCAAATCACACAAGGAATATGCCGACAACATTTATGGCGCTGTAACAAGTTTTGACGCGGACATCCACATTGAAAAACCATGCAACGCGTATAGAACTTACGTGATGGGCTTTACCCCGCCAGAGGGTTCGAATACCACCGACCTCGCGAATCTAGACGAGCAGCTTACGAAAAAGTGCGCCGAGCCGGACAAACAGCTTTGGGTTGGAAGCGCCACTTATTACGCGGTGGTCACGGCAGAGGAATACGCGAATAAAGATGAAACGGAGAAAAACAAGCGGCTTGACGAAGTGGCAAAAGCCCAGTTCGCGCTTGTAAAGAACAAAATCTTAAACAACAAAAGCGTTTTTCATGACGTAGGATTTAAGGGAAAATACACTTTTTACATTCAAGCGAGCGACAAGGACAGACAAGACCAATTTGACGTAGACTTTGGACAATAGCCAAAGAAAACGAAAACAATTCCCAAGCTACTTTCGCGCCCCTTTGCGGGGGCGCTTTTTCCTCTCCTCTCTTGAAAAAGGCAAAAAAATGCGCTAGCATTATAGGCCTTGTGGAAAAATTAAAGGAATTATACAAAAAGTATTATTACATTTCGCCCCTAGACCAAGCGGATTTTGCGGAATCCAACCGCCTTATGAATTTATATTGGAGCGGAATTTGCTTTTTCGTCGTGCTCGCGTTTCTTGTCCTTGAGCTTGTCTTTAAGCGGGAATACTATCGTGAGCACAGATTCCAAATCATATATATGGCGGGGGCTTGCGTTTCAATTTCGCTTTCTTTTGTCCTTTCCAGGGTGACAAAAAACGTTCCCCGCCAAAAGGCGTATATCCTAAAGACGCTTCCGTTTTACGTGATTTACTGCTGGTGCGGAACCACTTGCCCAATCATGCTTTTTTACAACCAAGCGAACCATTACAACGGATTGATAGTTTTCCTTTGCGCGACCAACATCGTTTTGTGCATATTCACCGCGTCGCTGCCCCTCTTTGCCATCATCATCGTGTCATGCGCCGCAATGGTTCCAGGCGTCGTTCGTTTTTTTGGCCCCTACGGAACCTTTAATTACACGATCGCGACGCTGATCATTTTCACCCTTTTCTTTATCAACAGATACAAACTAAAACAGCATTTGGCGCTAATTAAAAAGCAAAAGAACAACCTTGAGGCAAAGACATTCGGAAACTTTACCCTCTTATACGAGAACAAAGCGGTGAAATTTTCCCGCTCAAAGACATTGGAATTAATCGCCTACCTTATCGTAAAGAACGGCTCTTCCGCCAACACCAAGGAATTGCTTTGCGTCCTTTACGGAGATTACGCCGACTCCGCGCGCTACGGCTCCAGTTTTCGCAGCCTGATTTCGGACGCAAAGCGGTCGTTAGCCAAACTTGGAATCCAAAACTTCTTCACCGCAGAATACAACAACTTCCGCATAAACCCCGAGGCCATAAAGTGCGACTACTACGACTTTTTGGCCGGAGAGCCGGACGCGATAAAGCGCTACGCAGGCGAGTTCATGAACCAGTACAGCTGGGCCGAAGACACCGCCGCCTTCTTGGAGCGCAAGGCCCTTGCGGGGTAATCCATGCAAATAATCGTCTTTACAGGCGGAAGCTCTCCAGAACCGGAAAAGGCGGCGCCCTACTTTAAGTGCATTTTGGCGGACGGCCAAAAGCCGGACGCTGTCATCGCCGCAGACTCTGGCCTTGAAACGCTACGCGCCTACCAAAAACATTTTGAAGGCCTTTACGACTTTGCGCCAAGCATTGTTTTGGGCGACTTTGATTCGATAAGCGACAAAAAAATTTTGGACGAATGCGAGGGCGCGGCAATCGAGCGCTCCCCCAGCTACAAGGACGACACCGACACCGAGCTGGCGCTAAAGAAGGCGCGGGAAATGGCGAAAAACTTTTTGCAAGGCCAAAAAACGCGCGGCTTTTTTTGCCGCAAATCTTTGGCTTTTGACCAAAAGGCTTTCGTCACCTTAATCGGCGGCGCGGGCGGCAGGACCGACCACTTTTTGTCAATCTACAATTTGTTCGGAACAAAAATCGCGCCCGACGCTTGGCTTTGCGGCGAGCAAGTTTTGTGGAAGGCAGAGCGCGCGTCTTTTAGCATAAGCGGACTAAAGGCCGGCGACGTCATCTCAATCGCCCGCGCCTTTGGCAAAAACTCAGGCGGAAAAATCCGAAGCCAAGGGCTTGAATGGGAAAGCTCCCTCTTTAGAAAAAATGGAATGCCCAGCGTGAGCAACACGATAAAGGAAGAATGGGCGCGCCTTGGCCGGCCCGTCCAAATTGAATTTTCGCGCGGCTCCTTTGTCCTTATCGCGCCTCTTTTTGCAAGCGTCCGATTAAGCAAAGGCAGTAAGTGAATATAAAGAATGTCGCGCTGACCCACGCCGCTTGGTCGCAAAAGCAAATCGCGGTCCAGCCCATCGTCGGCACAAGCGCGAAGCTTACAAAAATTCGGGCGAGCATTTCTATGACGCCTGAAAATATCGCGCGGTTGGAATAGCCCAAGCCCTGCACCGTAAGGCGCGAGACGTTCAAAAATGGAATCACCAAATAAAAAAAGCCGCTTATAAAAAGGAACTTTTTCGAAGCGTCCAAGACTTCCGCGTTTTCGGCGGAAATAAAAATCATCGACAATTGCCTTCCAAAGAAAACCAAAAGAACGGCGAGCGCGGCGCCCAAAAGGACTCCGGCGGCGATGCCTTGCGCAAAGCCTTTTTTGATTCTGTCAAATTTGTGGGCGCCGTAGTTTTGGCTTGCGAAGGTGGAAACCGAGGCGGCCAGAGCGTCAAAGGGCGAGATTGCGAATTGCTTTATCTTTGAGGCCGCGCTAAAGGCCGAAACGTAAACGGTTCCAAGCGCGTTGTTGGCCGCCTGCATTATCATAGAGCCGATCGCGGTAATCGAAAACTGCAAGCCCATCGGAACTCCGATTTTTACCAGGGCGGCGGCGGCCCTTATGTCAAAAACTTTGTTCTCCTTTTTTAGGCGCAAGATTTCAAACTTGGCGCGAATGTAAAGCGCGCAAAGAAGGCCGCTTACGAACAATGAAATGACCGTCGCGAAAGCCGCTCCAAAAACGCCCCAGCCAAAGCAAACGATGAAAAGAAGGTCCAGAACGACGTTGAGCATCGTTGAAAAGACCAAGAAAGCGAAAGGCGTTTTGCTGTCGCCCACCGCGCGCAAAAGGCTTGAAAGCCAGTTGTAAAAAATGATGAAGGGCGTTCCCAAAAAGAGCGTGAACAAATACAGGCGCGCGTCGCTAAAAATGTCTTCCGGCGTCTTTAGCGCGTAAAGGATTTGGTCGCAAAAAAAAGCGCAAAGGCTTGTCATTAAAAGCGCCGTGGCCGCCGCCAAAATGTTTGCGCAAAAGACAAAGCGCCTCATTCCGTCGTAGTCGCGCGCGCCAAAACGCTGGGCAACTGGGACCGCGAAGCCTGTCATCGTTCCCATGCAAAAACCAAAGGTCAAAAACTGCGCGCTCGACGAGGCTCCGACTGCGGCCAAGGCTTTGGCTCCCAAGTAGCGGCCGACAATCGCGGCGTCCGCGATGTTGTAGGCTTGCTGGAACAAAATTCCGCCCAACAAGGGAAGCGCGAATTTTATTATTAGCGAAAGAGGATTTCCGACTGTAAGGTCTTTTGTCTGCGCCAAATTTCGCTCCAATTGCAACGCTAACCACTAGGACCTGAACCTAGCGCGTCTACCAATTTCGCCATCCGGGCGATTTTTTTGATATATTAGTTTTTTTAGGCCTTTTGGTCAAGGGGCGTTTTTGACGCTGAGCGAACTTTCTCGCAGGCCAGGAAAACCGCGCCGCTTGTCAAAAAGCCAATCGCCGCGCCGCAAAGGCTGTCGGTGGCAAAATGGTTTCCGCTTAAAACGCGCAAGGCCATCACGCCAACGGAAAGCAAAAAGAAAACGCAAAGCGCGGGAAGCCTTGCCTTTGAATCTTTTTTTCGGAAGAAGAACCAAAAGCACAAAAAGCCAAAGACGACAAAGGCGCGAAGACAGTGGCCGCTGGGCCAAGAGCGGCAAAAGTCTCCGCCTTTTACCCCGTGCCCCTTGGGATTTGAAAAATACATGTAGGGCCTGATTCTTCCGACCGCGGTCTTTAGCAACTGCAAAAGGCCGTTTCCCCAAAGCCAGCAATTTACAAAAACAAAGGCGTCCAATAAAAGCCCTTTGACCGCGCCCTTTTTGTCTTTTGCGGGAAAGAACGATACGGCTCCGACTACGCAAAGCTCCGCTCCCATCGCAAACAGGACGGCAAGGGTTCCCAGCTTTGAAAGCTTTTTGTCGTAGGCATGGGCGAATTTCGCGTCAAAGGAATTTACCGCGCCGATGTCGTAAGGCTCTCCGTTCCACACAAAGCTTTCGGAAAGCGCTTTCCTTTTTGCGGCCTTGGAATATTTTCCGGCGGCAAAAAGCGCGAGGCCCATAAAAAAAATCGCGGCCAAGCGCAAGACTTTTTTTTTGGTCATTTATAAGACTCCCCTACGCGCGCTCGACAAAGCCGCGCTTTTCAAGCTCGGTCAAAATGTTTTGGACGATTTGCTCTGGAACGTTTACCGCCGTGTCAACGATTAGGTCCGCCGTTCCCTCGTAGTCGTTGTTGTCGATTCCGTAAAGAGCCTTGTAGCGCTTGGTGTCCTCGCCGTCGCGCATTTTTGTAAAGGCCGTGATTTCGGCCAAGTCTCCGCCCTCGCGCTTAAGGATTCTCTTGGCTCTAAGCTCGTCGCTTGCAAGAAGATAGATTTTTACGTCGGCCTCTTTAAGCATCCATATCGCGAGGCGGCTTCCAAGAACGCAAGACTCTTTTTTGGCAAGTTCCACCTGGCGGGTGTCGACAGTCTTGTCGTAGGAGTCGTCGGTCTTGGCCGCTTCGATTACTTGCGCAAGCGTCATGCCCTTTTCTTCGGCCAGCTGCCTAAAGGTAAAGTTTATCAGTTTTATTCCAAGCGTCTTTGCCAAGAGGCCGCTTACTGTCGTGTTTCCGCAGCCGCTCTTTCCGCTGACCGCGATTCTAAGCTCACGCCCGTCCTTAATTTTCCATGCGTCCATATTTATGTTCCTCCTATAATATTAAAAAATATGTTAGTCAATTATTTAACAACATACTTCTTTTTTTAACATTTTAATCTGATTTGATATATGGTTTCTCCATTCTGTCGAATTTGAAACAGTTCCGATATTTGTACAGTTATTGTAAAATTCCATCATTTTTGTATGAGGAATTTTTATATTTTGAGACTTAGCCGTTCTGAATATTTCCAATATTTCTATCAGTTCCGTAATTGTAATAGGAATAATCTTTTGTTTAGAACCTTCATATTCATATTTTACAGCAAACCAAAAAGTGTTGATTGTATCATCATGTAAGCGAGGTGCTATGAATAAACAATAACTTGGAGTTTTAGAATGATTATCTTCAAACTCTCTTAAATGCCGCATAACTGGCTGACCTTCGTTATACCATTGGTCACGCCCTGTAAGCATTGTAACTTCGCAGATAGAACTGAAATTGTCATAAAAACATTCTATATCAGGCACCTTTGCAGGAGCTGTGAAGGTTGGTTCATTATCATCACCCAAAGGAGAATTTGGCTTAATGAGTTTTGCATCATCTATAATGTTTAGCGCAACATTTGCCCATTTTTCTAGAGCAATTGAAGGCTTCATTCCGAGCTTTGTAATGTTTTTTAATGCCTCTTCTGCTTCTGAAATTTTTGAATCATCTTCATATTTAAATTTTAAAGTCTCATTCTGCAGAGCCAAACGCTCATTTCGTAAGTTTTGGATTTGTTTTTTAAGGTCTTTTATATTATCTGCAAAATTAATTATTAAAACTGGCTTTTGCAAGGATTTTTGAAGTTCATTGATTTCTTTTTGTATGTCGCCGGCGATTTTTGTAAGTTCACTTACTTTTTCAAATGGAAGAGTATAGCCGTAATAGTCGCCTAAAAAGGCTTGATAACCTTCAACTGTGTAATACTTAGCTTCTCCATTCAAATCGTCCAAAATTGCATTTATCTCATACATTCTTCGTGGTTCCAAATCAATATAATAACCACCGCCACGAATATAGATGTACTTTGTAAGACGAAGACACCGAATAATATTATCTGTGTATTCATGTATGTTTTTTTGAGGATTATTAAAATCTCTCAAATATTCTGCAACATAGTTCTCTGTATAAGCGTTTTTTTCTTTATCAGTTTCTAATCCTTCGTATTGTTTTCTAAAGTTTAAAAGTTTTTCTGAAATGTTTTCAACCTCTGAATAGTCAACGATAGATAAAGCAAAGATTCCAAACTCAAGTTTTGAAATGCCTTTTTCTTTCAATCCTTGTTTCCTGCATTTTTCATTAACATAGCGAATAAGACGCAATGTATTTACAAATGGATTGGTATTGTAGTCCTTAAAACCTTTCATTAATGGATTCGGATATTGAAACTTCAGAAGATATGAAAGCATTACATCACCGATGTCAATTTCTCCGTCTAAAAATCTTTGCCCCATGTCAGTAACAAATATCTTATTGTCCATAAGGGCAACAAGCCCCATTTTTTCAATTGGATCAAATGAAGTGCGGCCTCTGATTGGGGCATCTTCATAGTTTTGAGCGTAAAAAATAGTTTTTGCTTCGTCTAATGTTAATTTATGGTTTAAATCATTAAAGGCAGCTTGTAATTCTTTTGGAAGAATATCTATTTTGGTTGGAGTATAAAATCTATTTTTTATTAAGCGAGATTGTAATTCTTCCTGAGCCTCTTTAGTCCATTCTCGATTTTCCATTTCAGCTATTGTTGAAAGAAATTGAAAAGCTCTTTCTGGATTTCTCATTGTTGTTGAACAACTCCATAATTGTTTCATCCAATGCCCCCTTAATAATTTGTAATCAAAACTTCGTCAGTTTTGGAAATATTTTTTTTATGATAGTTTGAATTATTATAAGAAAAATCCAAATGATAACAATTATAGCCTTTTTCACCTAGCCATTGTTTCAAAATATCGTTTGTTTTACCGTCAGTGGAAAGAACATTCGAAAGTGCAAAACGAATTTTATTATCGTTTAGCTCATCTAAATAGGCAAGCAAGCGTTTTTCTTCGTTTTCATTCCAAGATTTTTCGTTATATGTAGCACAAGTGATTAAATACGGCGGATCAACATACACAAAATCTTTTACAGAAAGAGAAGAGACCTTTATTCTCGTAAAATCTTTGTTTGAAAAAGAAATATTCTTGTTAGAAAGTGTAAACAAAAAAGATTTTAGCTTATTTTGCATTCGAATATTAAAATCTCGTTTGCCAACAGGAAGATTGAATTCGCCATCGGAATTAAAGCGAATCTGATTATTAAAGGCATAGACAATTAGGACATACAAGAACAAAAAATAATTTGCATCATTTTTTTGCAGCTCGTTGAAGGTTTTTCTTAGATTTAAGAAACCTGTTCGGTTGTAATTTCCTAGACCGTTTGCAGAATTACAATTATAAAATGTATAGCCATTTTTATTTGAATCAGACAAATTGTAATCATTAATAATTTTCTGAATTTTCGGAAGAAGAACTTCATAAGAAGTGTTTTTGAAATATGAAAACAAACCGATTAAGTTAGCATCTATATCATTACAAATAATTTTTTTTGCAGACACATTTACAGCAACATTACAACCGCCACAAAACAAATCTATAAAAGTTGAAATATCTTTTGGAAAAAGCGGAAGAATCTGAGAAAGTAATTTATATTTACCGCCTGTAAAATTCAGAGGTGATTTGATGACTTCTTGATTTGAGTTTATTTGCATTTACAAACAAAAAGCCTCTCTTCATTATCAAGATGTTCAGACTTTCCTGTTGTGAATGCTTTAAACTGTTCAGAGTAAGTTTTTACACTTCCTTTTGTTTTCAGTGTGTTTAAGATTTGAGTGTCAGAGATTCTGGCATTTGAACGGTCATTTCCTTTATTTGCCATATTATTATAAGAAACAACAATGTACTTTGCTTTTAGATTTTTTATCAAATCTTCAAAAGCCTCTGGAGCTGAGCGAGTGCAATATTTACTCTTTAAGGCTGTTCTATCCATCTTCTTTGCGACACCAAAGACTTCCGGCTTTTCCCAGCGAGCAATATTTTCTATAAGATGATATGCATCGCAATATTGTCGTGAGTTATATGGTGGATCTATGTAAACAACATCTGCGGATATATTTTTTACAAGTTCATTTGTATCTTCATTATAGCAATGATTGTGCTTTAAGTTTATATTTGGTTCAGGAACGCACATTGTAAAAGATTCGGGAAACTCTACACCTTTTCTGTACGCATCATAATGACCGCAAGTATTTGCAATTTTATCAATGCCATAAAGCAATGAAGTAACCAACATCGCTCTTTCACGCGTGTTTATTTTGCCTGCCTTAAATTCATTTTCAATGTTCTCACGAATAAAACCAATTTTAGAACAGTTTTTCCTTGAAAAATAGGTATCTGAAAAATTATCCGTCATATAGTTTTCTTCATAAGGCAAATCAGAATTGTAATAATCTATATATTTTTCAATTTTTTGGATATCGAATGCTTCATCAGAAAACCAAGTAAGGTGGCATAAATAATTACTATAGAGTATATCGTTCGTGTACAAAGTTTTATCTGTATAAGCGGAAGAAACGGCGCCTGTCCCTGCAAAAATGTCCGCAAAAGTCTCAAAATTACCACATTCTTTTGCTATCACATCGCTTATAAACGGCAAGAGACGGTATTTATTACCTAAATAACGGCGGTTATTTATTTTTGTTGTTGTCATTTTCTCACCCAAAAACGAATTTCCACGCATTACTATAGCATTTTTTAGTTTTTTTGACTATTACTTTACAAAGATAAAAGTTTTTTACACCATTTCCTTTATATATTGTATTTTTTTTACAAAAAATTTTACTTAACCATCATCGAGCAGCGTGCCTTGACCGTTCTTATTCAACGTTCTTTGCCTGCTCGCGGATGTTTTCAAGCGCGTCCTTGGCGTCAATCACTTTTTGGCCAACCTCGACAAATTGGTTTTTGCTTCCGATTGTGTTGATTTCGCGGTTGGCCTCTTGGCAAATAAAGTCCAAGCGCTTTCCGGGAGCGGGATTTTCTTCCATCTCCTTTCGCATCGCCTTTAGGTGGCTTTGCAAGCGGACAATCTCTTCGTTGATCGTGTACTTTACCATAAGCGCGGCCACTTCGGCCATCACGCGGTTTTGGTCAACCTTGTCGCCAAGCAATTCCTCAAAGCGCGCCAAAATTTGCTCGCGGAACTTTCCTTCCATTTGCGGCTGCCATTGGGCAAAGAAGGCGGCGCATTGGTCAAGCGCGTCAAGCTTTTTCAATAAGTCGGCCTTTAAGTTGTTTCCCTCGCGCGCGCGGTCGGCCAAAAAGGCTTCCATCGCCGCGTCAAAGGTGGGCTGTATTTTTTTCCAGTATTCCTCCGCGTCAATGTCGCGCGAAAGGCTCAAAACGCCCTCCTGCCCAGTGACTAGCGAAAGCGGAATCGCGCCGCCGCCCGAAAAATTGTCCGCGCCCAAAGAGTCGGCCACGCTTTTTATCGCGTCGTAGTAGGCCTTGGCCGCGCCCAAGTCGGCGGTGACTTTTGAAGCCGAAGCGCTTTCGCGAACCCTTATCGCAAGGTCCACTTTTCCGCGCGCGATTTTTTCGGCGACGACTTTTCTGACTTTTTGCTCTATCGGATTTAAAAAGGACGGAAGCGAAACGCTCAAGTCCAAAAAGCGGTTGTTTACGCTTTTTATCTCAACGCTGATTTGCGCCGTTCCCGCAAGGTCTTCCTTGTAGGCGTATCCTGTCATGCTGTTCATTTTTCGCCCTCCAAAAATCCGGCGGCCATTATCTTTTGCGCCACCTTCCAGTTGTCGCCCGCCCCCATCGTTACGAACAAGTAGCCGTTGGGGAATTCGGCGCCCGCTTTCTTGGACAGAATCTCCGCGCCAAAAGCGGCGGCCTGGTCAAAGTCTTCTTTGTAGTGAACGTCCTTGTGGAATTTGGCCGCCTCGTCGGCGAGCGTTTTTCCGGTTATCGAAAAGTCGGCGGGATTTTCGCGGGCGCTCGAATAAATCATGTTCAAGATTACCGTGTCGGCGCTGTCAAAGGACTGCGCGAACTCTTTTAGCAAAGCCTCTGTGCGAGAGTATGTGTGGCTCATAAAGTCTACGATAATTTTCTTTCCGCTGTAAAAGTCCCTAAAGCCCGCGAGCGTTGTCTTTACCGCAGTCGGATGGTGGCCGTAGTCATCGACAAAAACTATGTCGTCTCCAAAAGAATTCTTTGCGCGTCCTGTGACTTCGCTTCTGCGCTTTCCGCCGGAAAATTTTTCAAGGCCGCGCTTTATTTGTTCTATATAGTCGCTTGGGTTCTTTCCGGCCTCGCGCAAAAGGCAGGCGCACAAGGCGGCCGCTCCGCAAGCGTCCAAAACCTCGTGCTTTCCCGGAACGCGCAAAAAGGCTTCTCCCAAGGCTTGTGTCCAAAAATTATTTTTTTGCTCTTTAACCTCGCGCCATTCCAAGCGCCAAGGGCCGTCCGCCTTTGTTCCGTAGGGAACGAGAGTTATGTCAGGCCGCTTTTTTGTCGCAATCTGAACGGTCTCAACAGCGAGCAAGAGCGCACCTATGGCGCTTACGCCGAGTACCTCACTGCCATCCAAGGGAAGGTGTCGCCCGAGGTATTCGACAGCATCTGGGCTGACCCCGACGGGAATAAAGACCAGGGCGGCGTAGGTGGCGGGCTTTACGGACATGACGCGGCCGACTGCAAGCTC
>CADCBK010000063.1 GCA_902799665.1 uncultured Spirochaetaceae bacterium
GTCGAATCGACGCCGATGGACTGCGCCGCCTGCACTTGGGCCAAGCGATGGACATAGCCTGGCACCGCGAGCCAAGCTTTTTTCCGACCGTCCAAGAATACCAGCAAATGGTCCAGCTAAAGACCGGAACCCTTTCCTGCATGGCGGCGCGGCTGGGATTTTTGGCCGCCCAAAAGGACAAGGCGCTGATCGAAAAGGCGGGCCGCGTCGCCGCCGGAATCGGAATGGGCTTCCAGGTCCTTGACGACGTCCAAAACCTTACAAGCGGAAATCCTGGCAAAAAGCGCGGCGACGACATAATTGAAGGAAAGAAATCGCTTCCGGTTTTGCTGCACGTCCAAGAGAGGCCCGCCGACAAGGAAAAAATCGCAAGCCTTTTTGAGCGCGCCGCCGCCGAAGGAATCGACAGCCCCGCAATAGAAGAAGCGATCGCGCTCTTGGAAAGCTCTGGCTCCATAAAAAAGGCATTTGATTTTGGAAACCAAACGGCAAGCCAAAAAGCGCTTGAATTAACTTCGCTTTTGGAAGATAATGGATCGGGAGCTGGCCAAATGATTTTGGACATGTTCGCCAAAATCCAGCGCTAATTTTTTTTTAAGGGAATGCGATGCTAGAATCAGCGGACTTTTTAAACAACCAAGCCATAGAACTCACGTCTCGCGGAAATTTCACCGAAGCCATCGCCTGCTACAAGCGCGCGATTACAATAGAGCGCGAAAACCACTTGCTTTGGTTCAACTTGGGAATCACCTACCAAAAGCAGGGCGACTTGCGCGCAGCCAAGCGGGCGCTGACGACTTCCTACGAAATCAATCCTGAAGACGCGGAAACGATAGAACAACTTGCAATCGTTTGCCTAGACCGCAAGGAATTTTTAGAAGCCGTCCAGCACTGCGAAAACGGCCTTGACCTTAACCCCGTCAACGCCCACTTGTGGAACACACTGGGAGTTGTGTTCTTCAACCAAGAGGAATACGCGTCGGCGGCCGAAGCCTTTGAGCGCTCGGTTTCAATCAACCCCTACTACTACGACGCGCTCTACAACTTGCGCGACACATACGACGAGCTTGGAAACAAGGCCGGAAAAGAAATTTGCCAAGAGAGGCTCCAAAAGCTAAAGGAGCCGAAAGAGGATTTATGACGCAAAGCGCCGAAGTGATTTCAGTTTCGCCAGACAACAAAGAAGCCCAAGTTTGCCCGATTGTCACGGAAGCCTGTCTTTCTTGCAAGGAAGGCTGCGCCAGGCGCGGAAGCCCCTTCGCGGCTTTAAATCCACAGGGCCTTGGCATAAAGGCCGGCGACTTGGTCAGGATAACGGCGTCTCAAACGGCGGAAGGCTTGCAAGCGATTTTTTCGCTGTTGATGCCGGCTCTCTTTGCGGTCGCGGCCTTCTTTTTAGCAAACCCAATAAGCCGCGCCCTTTGGCAGCGCGAAAGCGCCGAAGGCTTTAAGGCCCTTTGCGTTTTGATTGGAATTCTCTTTTCTGGCTCGCTTGTCATGGCGCTAAGCCGCTTTAGGATTAGAGCCGCAAAGCCTATAATTGACAAGGTGTTCTAAAATTACAGATGCTCTCTGGCCAAGGCGCTTATCTCGTCGGCCATTTTCATAAGCGAACGGCATTCCGTATACAATGCTAGATTCCTCGTCCTGGCCCAAAGTCCAAGAGCCCTGCTTTCTAAGCTCGGCAAGCTCGGCGGCGCCGTCGCGGCCCATTCCGGTCATGATTACGCCAAGCGCGTGGTTCTTGTAAATTTTAGCGACAGACTCAAACATGACGTCCGCCGACGGCCTGTGTCCGTTTCGCTGCGGATCGTGGGTCAAGCGAATCACGCGCTCAGGGCCGTTTTCGGCGACCGTGATATGGTTGTCGCCAGGCGCGATGTAAACGGTTGAAGGCATAATCTTTTCGCCGTCCTCCGCCTCCTTTACAGAAAGCGGGCAAATCTTGTCCAAGCTTTCGGCAAAGGCCTTTGTAAAACCCTTGGGCATGTGCTGGACAACAAGAATCGGCTGCTTTAGGCGGGGGTCAATCATCTTGAATACATCGCGCAAGGCGTTGGGGCCGCCGGTGGAAATGCCGATCGCGATTACCTCGATGTTTCCGCCCTCCCTCATCGGAGTGACGACAACAGGCTCTTTTTTTTCTACAGTGTTAAAGCTAAGAATCTGCGCCGCGTCAAGCTTTGGCTTTTGAACGGGCGCGTTGTCGTCGGCCTTTTTGTTAGCCACAAAGCTTTCGGCCTTAAGAAGCTTTCTTTGCTTTTGGAAGAATTCCGGAATGTAGGGAACCTTTCCCTGCCGGCGGGCGTATTGGGAGCCGTAGGAAGCCAGCATGTCTATAAGCTGGTCTGCGACTTCAGAAATGTCGGCCGAAACAGAACCGGCAGGCTTTGTGATAAAGTCCGCGGCGCCCAATTCCAAGGCTTCCATCGTGACGGCCGCGCCCTTTGTGGCCACGCTCGAAAGGACTACGACAGGTATCTTAATGCGCTTTTCTTTTCTTGCCCTAAGGAATTCAATGCCGTTCATGACGGGCATCTCAATGTCCAAGACAATTATGTCGGGGTTGACCTCGTCAATTTTTTCCAAAGCCATCTGGCCGTTGGAAGCCTTTCCGACAACCCTCATTCCTTCAGTGCCGTCTATAATGCGGGTTATTAGATTTCGCATCAAAGCGGAATCGTCGCAAATCAATACCGAAATGTCATCCATCTGAGTTCCACCCTTTTCTTTTCTATTTTAACTGCTTTTGGTAAAAACACGCCCAATCTGTCTTTAGGAATTCAAAGTTTGTCTTCATTCCGAACAAAGACTCGGAGTGACCGATGAATAAGTAAGAGTGAGGGGCGAGCGCGTCCCAAAAATGATTTATTACGCGAAGCTGCGCCGGCTCGTCAAAGTAAATCAACACGTTGCGGCAAAAGACGATGTCAAGGTTGCGCATTCCGCTGTCGTTTTTCAAGTTGTGGTAGTCAAAGCGAATCGTGTCCATAATCTCCTTGTTGGCCTGGTAGCCGTCGGGAGTTTTGGTGAAAAAGCGCTGCAGGTATTTGTCGGGAATTCCGCCGATGCGGGCGTTGGGATAAAAGCCCTGCTTTCCGACCATAAGCGATTTTAACGAAAGGTCTGACGCCGTGATTTGGAATGTGTAAGGGAATGGCAGTATGTCCTTTAAAATCATCGCGATTGTATAAGGCTCCTCGCCAGTCGAGCAACCGGCGCTCCAAACCTTTACGACTTTGTTTCCCGTCTTCTTTTTTTCCTCAAGTATGTGCGGAATCACATAATTTACCAAGGCGTCAAAGTGCGGCTGGTTTCTAAAAAACCTTGTGAGGTTTGTCGTGACGGCGTCCAACATTATCTTCATCTCTTCGCGGTTTGAGATGATCAGCTTGTAGTATTCGTCCACCGAATCAAGCTTTTTCTCTCTAAGACGTTCCTTTAAGCGGCTGTCCAACACCGACCTGTTGGTGGCGGAAAAAGTGATTCCGCTTTCGTCGTAAATTGTCTTTCTAAAGCGTTCGAATTGCTCGTCTGTCAATAAATCAGCCATAATAAACTATTATAACGCATATTGAAAAAAAAGCAAGTCAAATTCCCAAAGATTTTATTCACTTTTTCCGCCGCTTCTTCTAGTCCAAAACGCCGGTCCGTTTCCTGAAATCCACCGCTTCGGCGACATGCTCAGCCAAAATTTCGGGGCTTTCCTCCATGTCGGCTATCGTCCTAGCGATTTTCCTGCAGGCGGCCGCGGCTCTGGGAGAAAAATCGTAGCGCTCGGACGCTTCGGCCAAAAGGCGGGCTGCCTCATTGTCCATGGCGCAAAAGGCTTCAATGTTCTCAGGCCCCAAGCGCGCGTTCTTTCCGGCCCCCCTAGCCCTTTGCGCCTTGACCGCCCTCGCGACAAGGGCGCGAAGCTCTTGGGTGCTCCAAGCAAAGGCGGGGCTTTCGTCTTGGTCGGGAAGGTCCACTTTCACCCTAAGGTCAATTCTGTCAAGCAAAGGGGCTGAAAACTTCCTCCAATAAAGCTCAACCGAACGCGAGGAGCAAAGGCAGATTTTCTTTTGGGAGCCGTAATTTCCGCAGGGACAAGGATTTGCGGCCATCAAAAGCTGAAAGGAAGCGGGATAAAGCGCCGTCCTTCCAGCCCTGCACAAGGCGATTTTTTGGCTTTCAAGCGGAACGCGCAGCATCTGGAGGACGCTGGACCTAAATTCCGCGGCTTCGTCCAAAAAGAGAACTCCGTTGTGGGCAAGCGAAACCTCTCCCGGCCTGCAAGACACCCCGCCGCCGCACATGCCTTCAAGGCTGGAACTCATGTGGGGCTGCCTAAAGGGAGCGACCCTAACCAAGCCCTGCCCGGGAGACATCAAGCCCGCGACGGAATGGATTCTTGTAACGCTTTGGGACTCGGCTTGCGTTAAAAGCGGCAAAAGCGAAGAAAAGCGCTGAAGGACAAGGCTTTTTCCGCAACCCGGCGGCCCGTAGGCAAGCAAGTTATGGCCGCCCGCAGCCGCTATCGCGCAGGCCCTGACCAAGTCCTTTTGGCCTACGACATCCTCAAAGCCAGAGCCTTCGTAAACAGGCGGAAAAAGGACGCCCTCGACATCCACGCTGCCTTCGGGAACGGAATCAAGGCCGGAGCCTTTCGCCTCGCAAAAGAGGCTCTCGTCAAAGAGGGCGCTAAAAGCCTCGCGCAAGTTTTTCGCCCCGTAAACCTTCATTCCGGAGACTTCCATCGCCTCGTTGGCGTTTGGCTGGGGAACGATGCAATGGGTTATTCCAAGAGCCTTGGCGCTGGAAGCCGCCGCGTGGACCGCCCTGACCGGCCTTAGGGCGCCCGAAAGCTCCAGTTCGCCCAAGACCAGGACGCTTGGCATGCCGGCCTTTTCCATGTCAAAGCCGTTTTGCGCCGAAGCGCAAAGGACTCCCAAAGCGACTGAAAGGTCAAAGCCCGCGCCTTCCTTTTTTAGGTCGGCCGGCGAAAGGCTTATCAAAACCCTCTCCTGCGGAAACTCAAAGCCGGAATTCCTTATCGCGCTTTTCATGCGCTCGCGGCTTTCCTTTACGGCGCCGTCGGCAAGGCCCACCATGTCTATCGCGGGAATGCCCCGCCTGATGTCAACCTCAACCGAGACCAAGGCCCCCTCGTATCCGAAGGGGCTAAAAGAATAGATTTTCATAAAAAAATTTCACCTCACTATTAAGGTAGAAATTTTTTTAAAGAGTTTTGCGTTTTTTTGGAAAAAAACTAAAAAAAATTGATTTTTTTTTTAGTTTTTACCCTCTTTTAGCCGTTAAAGGCGGGCAAGAGCTCCTCGTAGTAAAAGCGCCCGTCGATTTTATAGCCGCCCGCAGTCCTTCCAAGCTTTCTGTCGGCGCGGACATTGGGGCCGTGATAGTCGCTTCCGGCCGTCACAAAAAAGCCCAGCTCGCGGGCAAGGCTCTCCAAGCGGCGGCAGTCGTTTTCCTTGGCGCCGGGATGCCAGGCTTCAAGGCCCAAAACGCCGGCGGCCCTTATCCCCTCCAAAACGCCTTTAATTTTTCCCCAGCCAACGTAAAGCGAAAGCGGATGCGCCAAAACCGGAAGTCCGTCCGAATCCAAAACCGCCTTGACGGCCGCAGGCAGGGGCGCGCCCTCAAAGTCGACAAAGAAAGGCGTTCCCTTTGAAAGATACTTGTCAAAGGCCTTTTGCCGGTTTTTAACGATTCCCTTTTGAACCATGTAAGCGGCGATGTGGGGCCGCCCCAAAGAATCCTCGGCGTGGCTTGAGCCTTGCAAGGCCGCGAACTCGCCGTAATCGACGTCAAGGCCGTCGTTTTTAAGGGCAAAGAATATCTTTTTGTTGCGCTCCACCCTATTGTTCCTTAGGCGAAAAAGGAGCTCCCTCATGGAAGGCGAAATGTCCTTTAGCCCCAATCCAAGAAGATGAAACTCGCCGCTGGGCCACTCTATGTTCAGCTCAATTCCCGGCACAAAGACCAGGCCGGCTTCTTTGGCCGCGCGGGCCGCCTCTTCCAAGCCGTCCACAGTGTCATGGTCGGTCAAAGCCAAAACGTCCACGCCGTTTTCCTTTGCGGCAAAAACCAGCTCGGAAGGGCTTTTTTCGCCGTCGGAAGCGGTGGAATGGGTGTGCAAGTCTACCATATTTCCATTATAGCAAAAGAAAGGAGGAGGCACAATTATTTTTGGGATTTTTAAAAAAAATTGTAGATTTTTTTTTGACTATGCGCTATAATTATTTAATTAAATTGTAAAATTTATAAAAACAGGACGAGGAAAAAATGCCCAAGGCGGTCCAATACAACAAAGGTTCCATCATTTACTTTGAAAATGACAAGGACGAAAGAATATTCATCCTCCAAAAAGGCGTGGTTATTTTGACCACGACAGACACTGAGACAGGCGCCACAGAAACGCAGCAGCTCACAAACGGAGAATTCTTTGGAGTAAAATCCGCGCTAGGACACTTTCCGCGCGAAGAAACCGCCACAGTGCTTCAAGACGCGGTCGCGGTCTCTATGACCGTTCCAGAATTTGAAAACATTTTCAGCAACAACAAGCAAGTAGTGTACAAGATGCTCCGCGTCTTTTCCGGCCAGCTGCGCCAGGTTCACAAAAAGACGCAGGCGCTCCTTCAGAACGACAACGACACAAACCAACAGGGCGGAATGTTCGCGGTGGCAAAAAGCTTTTATGACGACCAAAACTACCGCGCCTGCTGCGACGTATGCATAAAGTACTTGACCCACTTCCCCACCGCCTACGACAAGGACCAGGTTGCAAAGCTTTACGCCGACTCAAAGCTCCGTTTTGAAAAGCTCGCCAAAAAACAAGACCAGGCGGCCGCCGCGACAGCCAACTATTCCGGCGCGCTAAAGCAATTCATGCTGCCGGCCTTTGAGCGCTTCCAAAAGAAGTACGAAAACGAGCAAGTCATCATTTGCGAATTTGAGCCCGGCGACTCCTTCTACTTGATTCAAAGCGGCGAGGTCCAGCTTGTAAAATGCATTAACGGCGTAAAGAAAAACCTGGACATACTCAAGCCCGGCGAATTCTTCGGCGAAATGGCGATTTTGGACAACTCGCCAAGAAGCGCGACTTGCATGGCTTTGGGAACAGTGGAATGCTTGGAATTCAACAAGGCCAACTTTGAAGTCTTGGTCACCGGAAACCCGCAAATCGCGATTCTTTTGCTCAAGATTTTCTGCAAGCGCATTTACGACCAAAAGCGCCGCCTTAAGATTTTGACTATAAAAGACAACACGGCCCGCATCGCCGACACCTTCTGCATGTTCGACGAAATGAACCCGACGGCCAAGCCCAACGAAAAGAGCCGCCGCTTTAACGTAACCCAAGCGGACGTCGCCAGTTGGTCAGGACTTCCCTTGCAAGTCGTCCAGGAAGAAATTCACAAATTCTCTTCCAGCGGAAAAATTCAAACATTCGACACATACATGATTGTAAACAACATCAACGACATGAAGCGCACGGTGGAATATAATGGCAACGAGACACCTGTCACCCTCTTCTACAACATCGGACAGGCACTGGAAGGCGGCACCTACCGCGTGAGCATCTTCGCCGAGGGCAACATGATCGGCTCGCGCAGCTTCACGCTGGAATAAGGACTCCACGGTCCGAACAAAAACACGGATAAACGTCAGTAAACAGATATGAGAAAGTTCACTTTCGCCATTTTACTTTCAGGATGCGTATTGGCTGCCCACGGACAGACTGTGCTGACACTGGACAGTTGCCGGGCTTTGGCCCTTCGCAACAACAAACAGATCAACGTTTCACGTCTGGGCAAAGAGGTAGCAATGAACACCCGCAAGGCAGCACGCACGAAATACCTGCCCAAGGTGGATGTTCTGGCCGGCTATGAATTCACCAGCCGCGACATCAACCTGCTGAGCAACAAGCAAAAGAACATGCTCAACAACATGGGCACCAACCTCGGCACACAGGTCGGGGGAGACTTACAAAAAGGCATCTCAGAGAAGATGACCGAGCTGGTGAAGCAAGGCGCCATCAGTATGGAACAGGCTCAGCAGATTGGTGCGATGATGCAACAGGCCGGTGCTCCCATCGGTCAGTACGCAGCCGGCATCGGCAACACGTTGGGCCAGCAAATTGTCGACGCCTTCCGCACCGACACGAAAAACGTTTTCGGCGGTGCCGTCATCCTGCGCCAGCCGATCTTCATGGGTGGTGCCATCAAAGCCGCCAACGCCATTGCCGACATCACGGAGGAAATGGCCGACAACGATGAAAGCCTGAAGACACAGAGCACGATCTATGACATCGACAAGGCTTACTGGACAGTAGTATCCCTCAAACATAAACAGAAACTTGCCTACAGCTATCGGGATCTTGTGAAAAAATTAGACGATGATGTCAAAAAGATGCGTGATTCATACGATCAGAGACGTCGTTTTCTTCTTGACGCATTTAAGAAGATGGGTCTTGAGTGTTTTGAACCCTTCGGTGCATTTTATGTATTTCCCTGCATAAAAGAATTTGGTATGACCAGCGAAGAATTCGCCCTAAAGT
>CADCBK010000064.1 GCA_902799665.1 uncultured Spirochaetaceae bacterium
TTGTAATCGTTGACGAAGCCTACTACGGAATGGGCGGCGTCAAGCACGACGTCCGCCGCCTTTTGGAAACTTACAACAATGTGGTTTTCTGCCGAACCTTCTCAAAGCTTTACGGCTTGGCCGGAGCGCGCGTCGGATACGGCCTTTGCGCCCCGATGGCAAAGCAAGTCTTTAAGCTGGACTTAAACCCCTTCCGCGTCTCCAACCTTGGACGAAAAGCTGCCGTGGCGGCCCTGCGCGACAAAAAATACTACAACGCTCTCGCAAAAAAACTGGACGCGGCCCGTGGCGCTTTTATCGCCAACATGAACAAGCTAAAGGGCGTAAAGGCCTTTGACAGCGCGGCGAACTTTGTCTTTATCCACTTTGACAACAAAATCGACACGCAGGCGCTTAAGGACTACTTGGCCGACAACGGAATCCTTACCCGCCTTTGGACCGAAAAGGGCCAATTGGCCATGCGCGTGACCGTGGCTCCCAAAACTTGGATGGACAAGGCCTACAAGCTTATCGCCGCCTTCCTAAAGGAAAAGGGAGCCAAAGGCAAAAAACCTAAAGGAAAGAAATAATGTTCGCAAACCAAGCGCTTTTGTACATCGACCCCGGCACGGGCAGCATGCTTTTCTCAATTTTAATCGGAGCCTTCGCCACCTTGTTCTTTTTGTTCAAGGCCTTGTGGCTTAAGGTAAAGCTTTTTTTTAGCGCCGACAAAAAAGCGCTTAAGGAAGACAAGAGCTACAAAAAGTATGTCATCTACTGCGAGGACAAGCGCTATTGGACCGTCTTTAAGCCGATTTTGGACGAATTTGAGGCGCGCCAAATTGACGTCACCTATTACACCTCATCCAAGGACGACGGAGTCTTTGGCCAAAGCTACAAGCATGTGGCGGCCGAATACATCGGCGAAGGAAACACAGCCTACGCAAAGCTGAACCTTCTTTCGGCCGGAATCGTGGTCATGTCCACTCCAGGCCTAGACGTTTACCAGCTAAAGCGCAGCAAGAACGTCCAGCATTACTCGCACATTTTCCACTCGCCCACCGACTCGTCGATGTACCGCTTGTTTGGCCTGGACTTTTTTGACTCGGTCCTTATGACAGGCGACTACCAGGCGGAGGACATCCGCTTTTTGGAAAACTTAAGAGGAATAAAGCAAAAGGATTTGGTCACCGTCGGCTGCACGTACCTTGACTTGATGCAAGAGCGCGTAAAGGAACTTCCGCCTGAGGAAGGACATAAGTTCACTGTCCTTGTATCTCCCACTTGGGGAAAGAGCGGCCTTCTAACCCTTTACGGCGAGCGCCTTTTGGACCCGCTTGTGGCGTCCGGATTTAAAGTGATTATCCGCCCCCACCCGCAGTCAAAGATCTCAGAAAAAGAAATGCTTGACCGCCTAAGCGAGCGCTACAAGGACGCATCAAACGTTGAATGGAACTACGACAGGGACAACATTCACTGCCTTAACAGGGCCGACATAATGATAAGCGATTTTTCGGGCATCATATTTGACTACACCTTCTTGTTTGACAAGCCGGTCATTTACGCCAACGCGCAAATGGACCTAAAGCCCTACGACGCTTGGTACATCAAGCATGAATTGTGGGAAGTTGCCACCCTTCATAAAATGGGAATCGCAATCAACGAGGCCGACTTTGGCCGCATAAAGGAAGTGATTCAAAACGCGTCTGACAGCCCCGCCCTAAAAGCCGCCCGCGACCAAGCCAAGGCCGAGTCTTGGCAGCATATCGGCGAGGCCGGACAGCGCGCGGCGGACTTTATGATTGGGGTTGTGGAAGGAAGGGAGTGAAACAGGCGCGCTTAAACCACTGTAATAACTCATCTTTTTTAATGATTTATCACAAATTACAATTATATTTCATCAAAATTAAAGAATTAACTTGACATTATCTTCTTTCTATCGTATAATAAAACCATGCGGATTGACGCTTTTGCAAATGACGAACAGATTCTCGCCGAATTGGGGGAAAGGCTTAAATTTGCCCGCGTAAGGTCGGAGCTAACCCAAGACCAGCTGGCAAAAGAAAGCGGCGTGGGAAAAAGCACCGTTGAGCGCGCCGAAAATGGAAAAAGCGTACAGCTAGAAAGCTTGATAAAAATTTTAAGAGCCCTTAACAAGCTCTCAAGCTTGGAGGCGCTGCTTCCAAACACAGACGCGACGCCATTTGAAATCCTTAAGCAAAAAAAGCCAAAAAGCCGCGTAAGGTCTCCCGCTCCCAAACCGTACGGAACTTTTAAATGGGGGGATGAAGAATGATTTATTCCGCCGAAGTGAAACTCTGGGGAACGACAATCGGAGCGGTGTCTCTTGACGGCGCGCAAAGAACCGCCATGTTTGAATACGACAAAAGCTTCGCCTCTAGCGGAATAGAAGTCTCACCCATCGCAATGCCCCTGCGCGGAGGAGTATACAGCTTTCCGGAACTTTCGTACCAAAGTTTTCACGGGCTTCCGGGCTTGCTTTCAGACTCTTTGCCGGACAAATTCGGAAACGAGCTTATAAACGTGTGGCTGTCAAAGCAAGGCCGTCTTTTGGATTCCTTTAACGCCGTTGAGCGCCTTTGCTACACGGGAAAGCGAGGCATGGGAGCGCTGGAGTTCTTTCCCGCGATATTAAAAGACTCGCCTTCTTCCGAACAAATCCATGTTTCCGAGTTGGTTGAGCTTGCTTCAATCGTTCTTTCCAACCGCAAAAATTTAAAGGCCGTCTTTGACGAATGCGACAAAAAGAAACTTTCCGCGTCGCTGCAGCAAATAATCAGCCTTGGAACGTCGGCCGGCGGGGCCAGGGCAAAGGCTGTGATAGCCTTAAATCCAAAGACAAGCGAAGTCCGCTCCGGCCAATGCGATTGCAAGGAAGGCTTTGAGCATTGGCTTATAAAATTTAGCGGAGTCAATGGAAACAAGGACAAGGAAACGGAAGACTTGGCCGATTTTGGAATGATTGAATACGCCTACTATTTGATGGCTACGGAGTGCGGAATAAAGATGGCGCCCTGCAGGCTTTTGGACGACGGAAAGAACAAGCACTTTATGACAAAGCGCTTTGACCGCGACGCAAACGGAAAAAAGCTTCACATGCAGTCGCTTGGAGCGATGGGCCACTTTGACTTTAATGTCGCGGGCTCGACAAGCTATGAACAAGCCTTTACAATTCTTAACGCGCTTGGCATCGGGCATCAGCAAAAAATGGATTTATTCAGGCGCGCGGTTTTTAACGTTTGCGCCTGCAATTGCGACGACCATGTAAAGAACATTTCTTTTTTAATGGACAAAAAGGGAAAATGGACGTTGGCTCCGGCCTACGATGTTTCATTTGCATACAACCCTAACGGCGAATGGACCAGCAGCCACCAGATGACAATAAACGGAAAAAGGGCCGGCATAAAAAAAGAAGACTTTGACCAGTGCGCGAAAATCGCCGGTCTGACAAAAGCTCAAAAAAACGCCGCCTTTGCCGATGTCGCTCTTGGCGTAAAAAAATGGAAAGATTTTGCCAGCGCGTCTGGAGTTTCAGAAGAGCGAATGAAGGCGATTGAGGGGTGTTTTGTAGGGTTTTAGGAAAGGGCCGCGCCTTCCAAAATTCTCCGCACTGCTTGCGAGCAGTCCAAAGTGTGGTAAGCGGGATACAAGGCGTTAAGTGTTTGCGCGTCGCATTTTTTTGCAATTTGGCCGCTGCTTTGGTTTGTAAGAAAATGCCAATAGCGGTATAGATAGCCCATCCAAAAAAGCGATTCCGTGTCATAAGACGGGCCTATTGGAAGGTTTGGGTTTTCTTCCAGCGCGTCCTGCAACAGGTTTTCTTCGCCAAGCCACTGCGTTCTGTCGTATGGCAAATCAAAGTATTTTGCGGTTTGGCTTTGCATGTAGAAGTCTATAAAATCCTTGCTGCAAAGGTTTTTCTTTGCCGAAAGCTCAAACATTTTCCCCTGCACGCCGCACAACTGCCGCTCAAACTGAGAAAGAGTCTTAAAATCATTTGCAAAGTTCATCAAAATACTTCCCCTCCCTGCGATATTTTTTGCAAATTTCGTTAGCGAGAGACACTCCCAGCTTTCGGTTTTCAGCGCTTTCTTTTATCAAATCTTTTTTTTCTTCCGCGGTTAATACGCGCTCGTTTAAAACTGTAATGGCATCGCAAGCCTTTTGAGTGACAGCTACATACTGGATTCCTAATTTTAAGGCTGAAAGGCTTTCAACAAGAGCAATGTCGGTTATCTCTCCGTCAAAAAAACGGTCAAGCACGACAAACATCCTGTCGTTCGCAATATAACCCTTAAAAACATCCACGCCATCCTTATACGATTCATATTTGGCGAACAGCTCAGGCGATAAGTCTTTTGTCAAACGGCCTCTGTTAAAAGCGACAAACATCGCCCAATCTAAATTCAAGGGAATGTCTTTTATTACAAGGCTCCTCGTGTCCAACTCCAGCCCATACATCGTCGCGCTTTGATAATTGCAAATCAAGGTTTTAGGCTGTGTTTCCTCCGTTCCCATATAAAAGCCTTTGCCAAAATCGCAAAGCTCTCGGCTAATTGGCATTATTTTGCCATTTATGCCGCTTTTGGAACCGTGAAAAAGTTTGACGTTAGAACTTTGATTCATATCATAATTATAGCGCATTGCATGAGTTTTTGCTAGCGATGGAAAAAAAATCCGCATCGCAACATTGATTTTTTCTATTTATTGCGCTAAATTAACGCATGGAGATAAATAATTAGACCTATGGACACAATCAGCCTTATCGTTCCCTGCTACAACGAGGAATCCAACATAGAGCCATTCCACAAAGAGATTTGCAGGGTCTTCCAGCAAATAAAGGGCGCGGACTTTGAGCTTATGTTCGTTGACGATGGTTCCAAGGACAGCACGTTTGAAAAAATCCAGGAACTTCGAAAAAAGGACAAGCGCGTGAAGTGCGTTTCTTTTTCGCGCAACTTTGGAAAAGAGGCTGCCTTGTTTAGCGGCATTAGGGCGGCAAGCGGAGACTGCGCGGTTGTTTTGGACGCGGACTTGCAGCATCCGCCAGAGACGATAATCGAGATGGTCAAGCAATGGCGCGACGGATACGAAGTCGTTGAAGGAGTCAAAAGCGACCGCGGAAAGGAAGGCCTATTGCACAAGGCCTTTACAAAAATCTTTTACGGAATGATTAGCAAGGCCGTAGGAATGGACATGCGGGACTCCTCAGACTACAAGCTTTTGGACAGAAAAGTCTTGGACGAACTTTCGGCCTTAAAGGAGCGAAACACATTCTTCCGCGCCCTGTCCTTTTGGGTGGGCTTTAAAAAGACAACAGTTTACTACGAAGTCGCCGAGCGAGCGAGCGGCCAGTCCAAGTGGTCCACAAAATCGCTTATAAAATACGCGATTAACAACGTAATTTGCTTTAGCTACGCGCCGCTTCAAATCGTAACGGGAGCGGGAATCACCTTCATGCTTGTGGCGGCGGTTTTTGGAATCGACGCGCTTGTATCTTTCATACAAGGAAAGGCCGCCAGCGGCTACCCAACCTTGATTTTCTTGGTGGCCATCGGAATCGGCGGCATTATGATTAGCCTTGGAATAATCGGCGTTTACATCGCCCAAATTTACGACGAAGTAAAGGGCCGCCCGCAATACATCGTAGGAAAAAAACTTGATGGAAAGAATTGACTTTCACGCGGACGACTACGCGCTTACAGAAAACTCGGACAACGACATCATCGCTCTTTGCAAGAAAGGAAAGCTTGACAGCATTAGCGTGATTCCAAACCTAAAGATATTCGACTCCGCCGCAAAAAAATTCTTGGCGGCAAAAAAAAGCTTTCCAAAGGAAGTGAAGGTTTCTGTCCACTTAAACGTGATGGAAGGAAAATGCCTTTCCGACAAGGCCGCCCTCCCCGACTTGGCGGACAGCGACGGATATTTTGACACATCATGGGGAAAGCTTTTCCTGGCCTCGCTAAACCCGTTAAAAAGGAATAAAATCCGCTTGCAGCTAAAGGCGGAAATAATCGCGCAAATAAAGCGCTCGATTGATTCGGGACTTTGCGACGCGGCGGCCCTTAGGCTGGACAGCCACCAACATCCGCACATGATTCCAGTTTTCTTTGACGCTCTCTCCGACGCTTTGACGGAACTGCGAATAACGCCGGAATACGTCAGGAATTCGCGCGACCCAATCTCATGCTATCTTTTTGTTCCGGCGCTTTGGAAATATTTTTCGCCCGCAAACATCGTAAAGTGCTTGATACTAAACCATTTCGCGCGCCGCGTTGAGCGCTGGCAAAAAAAGAACGGATTAGGACAAAACCTTTTGTGCGGCGTCTTTTTCAGCGGCTTTATGGGCGCGGAACGGGTTCAAACAGCCCTGCCAAATTTTACAAAAAAATGCCAAAGGCGCGGCGCCACGTTGGAACTTTTGTTCCACCCGGGAACAGTCATCTCCGCAGAACTAACGGACGAGTTTACCAAGCCAGGCTTTAACGAATTCCACCTTTCGCCAGGAAGAAAAATGGAGCGTGACGCGCTGGAAAAAATCGCGCCGCAAGGAGAATAGCGAATGTTCTACACACTAGTCATCTATCCGCTTACGCAAATAATCGAATTCGTCTACAGCTTTTGCTACAAAATTTTCGGGAACACCGGAATTTCGGTAATTGGAGTCAGCTGCGCGGTAAGCCTTTTGACACTGCCCCTTTATATTGTCGCCGAACATTGGCAG
>CADCBK010000065.1 GCA_902799665.1 uncultured Spirochaetaceae bacterium
TGACACAAAGCGCGAAATTTGCTAACATAGAACAACTTACGGGGGCGTAGCGAAGCTGGTTATCGCGCTGGCCTGTCACGCCGGAGATCGAGGGTTCGAGCCCCTTCGCTCCCGTCTAACCCATTCTCCGGAATGGGTATTTTTTTCAGTTCCGCTTTTTGCGGAATCGGGCAATAGCGCAGCTGGTAGCGCGCTACGTTCGGGACGTAGAGGCCCCCGGTTCAAATCCGGGTTGCCCGACTAGGAAAGCAAGCTCTCAAACGAGGGCTTGTTTTTTTTTCGGAAGGCGGCCTTGCAAGCAAGTCCGCGCGCCGTTTTATCGATGAGCCTAAATGGACCGCTTGCGCGCTCCATTTTTAACGGCTCTTCGATTTTAGGCGGGTTCAAATCCGGGTTGCCCGATATAACGCTTCTGTCTTTTGACGGAGGCGTTTTTTTGTCCAATCGACCGATTCCACTGTAGTATGTTTTCAGTATGATATCGTTGGGCATGTGCCGCGCTCTTATTACGCGGTGTTTTGATTTTCTTGGCTCATAAAACGGCAAGACAAAAATCTTGCCGCAAACACCCGAGTTAGCGGATTTCTCCGTTGTTCCCCCGGCGTTTTCCAATATAGCGCGCGTCTGGGTTTTTGTCATTAAAGTAATACTTTATTGACAACTTCATCTTTTTGGCTTACAGTTAAAGAGCCTTGAGTGGCCGACCGCGGGGGCAATGGTAGCCCTCTTTCGCTTGACCACTTGAGGATTTTTTTTTGCCCATCGACTGTATGATATCGTTGGGCATTTTTTTTGCAAAAAAAAGAGCCAAGAAAACCCAATATGCCGCGCGTCCGCCTTTATGTCATTAAAGTTCTGCTTTAATGCGCGAACTGGCGGCGCGCGTTATAATGACAAATATGGGCGTTGACATTTTATATTATGTGGACCATGACTTGCCGACGGATTGCGCGGAAAATTTTTTGGCTGAATTTAACAGGCGCGCCGGAGCGGACGGCAAATGGCAAGTTTTATACGATGAAGATGATGGTTCGTTGGAAAAGCATTTTCCAAATCCGGGCGGCAGCGTACATATTTATAAGGTTGAAGGCGATTCAGAAATTGAACTGGATTTGGCGAAGAACACATTGATGGTTTGGAATTTGCCCGGCTGGATGGATAAAGTGGATTTTTGCAGTTGGCATGCAATGAACGATTTCTTTGCCCAGAATGTCAATTATGCCAAGGAATGGAAAGAAAATCTTGTTTCGTTAATCAAAGAAAATCTTGCGCAAGTGTTCCATTCAACAAAAGTGATTCTTTTAAAGGACAGTTCCAGCTGGGAGCATGAAATGTTGGGCGGCGTAAACCTTGAGGTTAAAGGCGACACGATAGAAGAAGCCCTCGCGCGCAATTCAACGTTTGAGCAGCCCTGCGCCGTTTTGAAAAACGACGAGGCTTTCGGCCACTCGGAGGATTTACGCCAACCGATATACGTTTTTGATTTGTGAAAGGGGAGAGGGGGCCGGCAAGCCCGCAGTGCTTCATTCTTCTTTCTCAAAGAACGCCTTGTAAAAGCGCGAGGCGAGCGGTTGGCCAAAGACGGCGGCAAGTTTTTGCGTCGCGCTTTCTTGGCTCCAATTTGGCTCGGCTCCGACTTGCGACTTTATGTCGTTTATTTTCTTCATTGTCTTTTTGTAGAAGCTGTTGAATTCCACAAGCGTCATCGGCTGGACGCCAAGGCTATTTGTGTCGATGATTCCAAAAACTTGATGCCGCTTTGAGTCCGTCGTTACCACGATATTTTCGCGGCCAGTCTTCATGTCTTTGTCCTTGAGCGCGACAAAATCGCCAAGGCAATATTCTGTGTGGCCGACCACTTGCGTTTGGTAATACGCGTCGCGCAAAAGCGCTTCTGGCCGGATCCACAGCGGGCCTTGCGTGACTTCGTTTCCGCTTCCGCTAAAATATCCGTGCCAGTCCAATAGTTCCTCAAGCTCGTAGTTGAACGCAGCGTCGCCCTTTTGGAGCGAAAGCGAACGCCAGGTCTTGTTCAAAAAATCAATCGACCATTCGCTTGCGTTCATGTTAAAAAGCCTTAGTATTGTCGCGACCCAAGTTTTGGAAAATCCGCCGTGTGAGAACACCACGCCGTCCGCATCAAACGCCAAATCCAAGATGTCGCGCGCGGAAAGCAAGAGGCTCTCTATTATGTTCGACCTTGCGTTTTGATGGCCGGAACATCCCGAGCCGTAAACCGTCGCGCTTAGGTAACTCCAGTCGTGGTTTCCCAAAAGCGCCTTTCTGCGCTCGGGGGCCTGGCGGACAAAGGCGCAAATCGCCTCAAAGTTTTCGCCTTGTTCGGGCCACTTGTTTTCCCACGCGTCAAAGTAGTCTCCCATAAAGACAATGCGGTCGTAGGAATCTTGCGGAAAAGTTTTTACCGCCTCCCACTCGCGCGAGCCGTGAACGTCTGGAACAACTAAAACTTTCATGCGGTCATTATAGCGCAAAGAGCGGCAAGAGCGCATTAAAGCTCTGCTTTAATGACAGCCGGCTTAAATGAATTTATAATTGGCAAAAACAGGAGGCGAACGCTATGTTCAGACAAGTGAATTTTAAGCTTAACACTTTGCGAAAGTGGCATGTGGACGAAATGGAATGGTACGGCGAATGTTACGAGGTTGCGTTCGGAGCTTTTTTCAACCGGCCAGGAATCTATGACTTTACAATCGGACATACTTCGCCTGTAAAAGAGATTTCAATCGACTACGACGAAAAGGAATATTTGATTCAAACGGAAAACACTCTTTACCATTGCGCCTTTGAATCCTGTTTTTTTGAAAAGCAGGACAATTCAAAAATCGTTCTTCCCGATTATGAAAAAATTAAGGCGGAGTATTTTAAGCCGATAGACGCAAGCGGCCTTGGCAAAGACGACATGCTTTTGGTTTTGTCGGACTTGCAGGAGTTTTATTTTGAGACGATTTTCTTTTATGACTCAAATGGAGCGCGGAGGGAATTTATTTCCTATCCACACCTTGGAATGTATTCAGACACTTATTTGGTTGAGGATCGCCTTACGCACAAAGAAGTGGACATTAGATGGTACGTTGAGCAAGGACTAATAGAGTTTTATTCCTACCAAAACGGCGGAAGGAATATGTACGTTGAAAATCGCGGCGACTTTGATTTGGATCTTATTATCAAAGGCGTAAGGGTCTCGCTGGCTCCGGGTGAAAGAAAAAAATTGCAGTGGCCCAAGTCAAAGCGCGAATGGACTGTGGAAGATTTTTTCCGCGAACTGAAAGAGAATAGCGGCAATTAAATCACATCGTCCATATATTCAAACATGCGCCGCTCGTTTTCCTCGTGGAAAGTCGGATACGCCATTCTAAAACGTTCGATTGGAAATTTGCTAAGAATCGTTTTATAGTCGATGTTTCTTGACCATTGGTAATAGCTTAGAATCCAACCTGTCCAATATTCAAGTCCGGGATTGTATGGAATCCGGCCATACCTTTCTCCAGTTTTTCCGCAAATTTCTTTTGCCAACTCTATTCCGCTCATTCCGGCAAGATAATGAGGGTCGCCTGTTTCAATTAGGTTTATGTATTTGAAGCCAGCGAAAAGCCTTGCGTATTCCTCAAGCGAATAATTCAATTTCTTTACAGCGTAATCGAAAGAATGCGCTATGGTTTTCCGCGCGTCCTCTATGTAAAGATCGCTGTATGCCGGGGTTTGTTTTTCGTGGTTCATTTTCTTATTCTCCATAATGTGAATTGTTTCGATGCACTGACCGTGAAATCTATTTTTTTAATTTTAATACAAGTCGGCGATTCGCGCATTAAAGCTCTGCTTTAATGACAGCCGGCTTAAAGGCATTTATAATTGTCAAAAACAAAGGAGGCCGCAATGAAGTTCTGTATCAAATTATCTCTTATTGCTATTTTCGCGTTCGCCCTGGCCTTGTGCTCCTGCTCTATGGGAATCCCCGACGGACAGGGGCTTTTGGTCGTGGACACGGAGTCCGACGCCGTTTATCTAAAGAGCGTTTACGCCAAGAAGTCGGGAGCCTCGTCCTATTCGCGCGTGTGGAACGAAAAGCACGGGCTTGAGTCCAACTACGGAAACATTTACTTGGACGTCGGAAAGTACAAGGTCTACGCCGTGACCGCGCTCTTCGGAGTCGTTCCGTCGGTCGCCACCACGGGCTTCGCCGAAATCGAGGTCCGCGACGGGGAGACGAAATTCCTCCACGTCAACGGGCTTTTCTTGAGCGAATGAGCGGCGCTGGGGAGAGAAAAGGTCCCGGCCGCGAAGAGTCCGCCCGGCCGTTCGGAATGAAAAAATCCGAAAAACTTTCGGGAAGCCGCTTGACAAAAGCGGCGGCAGGGCTTAGAATTTTTTAAGGAAACAAGGAGGATTGTTATGAGCGAAAATTCAAGCGAGCTTGACATGTTCGAAACAGGCCGGCGGAGCCCCGGCGGCGATGACATTGAGAGAATACGCGCCGAAACGGCGAGAATCAACGCCGAGGCTGAAAGGATAAAGGCCGAGAACGAGAGGCTGGCCGCGCAAAACGCCGCCGCAAGAAGAAGAATGGAAGAGGAAGAGCTCACCAAATGGGAATACACGATTGAGGATGTGAAGAACATAGAGCGATTGAATCAGCTTGGAAAACAAAGTTGGGAAGTAACTGGGATTTTTGAAAACGGCGGTGCTTATCCAAAGGCTGTAATGAAACGAAAAATCAATCAACAGCAAAATCAAAATTTTGACTTTAGCTACAGCAGATAAACGAAAAGCCGCCCAAACCGGGCGGCTTTGTTGTTTTAAATTTTAATCGCAAGCTTACCGTTTTGTATCGTGCTCTACGCTGCCAGGCTTTTCCAAGTCGCGCTGCATGCTTTGGTCGCCCTTGCGGCTTGGATTGAGAACACCCGCTGCGTTCTGTCCTTGCGCGAGGCTTGTGATAAGGGCGTATTCCCAAACGACTTGCCAATGAACTAAAAATCTAATATTCTTATTATATGAGCGTAAAATTTCTTGTGCCGGAAATTAACAAAGAACGGTGGGCCGAAGAATTTAAGTACAAAATGAGCATCCGTGAATTAAAGTCAAAGGACTTGAGCAACATCGGCGCGGAAACTAATTACGAGCAAAAAATTAATAAATTTAAAAATGGCTCAATACCGTCGCTTGACTGTTTTTTGACCCTGTGCAGGTTTTTCAATCTTCCGCCTGATTCTTTCTTGTTCGCAAAACCAAAATGGGTGGAATGTGACATTGACTTTTGGAAAGCGGGCATTTCAAACAACCGATTGCTTGGGGTTTATAACAATGATTTTTATGTGATTCCGAATTATAAAGAAAAGGAAAGTGACATAAAAAGTGATTGTGATCAGGTTTATGGAATAACCTTTATGAAAAAGGAGCCGAATCCGTCATTCTTTAAGGATTTCCTTCTTTATGGAACAGAATACGACTTAAACGAACGCGTTGAAGACGGTAAAATCATTTACCGCTTTCCTTATGTGAACGACGAAAAGACGTCTGAAAAAATCTTTTCGCTTTTGGAAAAGAAGAAGTTTTCAAACAAGCAAATACAAACTTTACTGGACATAACTCCTCAGTCACTAACAAACAGAAAAAGAAAAAAACAGTCTTGGACCGTAAAAGACATTTACAAATTGTCCTGGATATTGAACTCTCCCTTTGAAAGCCTTGTTGAAATTGACTACAGGGAAGAAACCCGCGAATCGCTTTTTGACCCAATTGTTTTTATAATGCATTACCAAGGCGAATACGAGGAAGACGAGGGCGAGCGATAGGAGCGCTAAAACTCCGCTTTATTCCTTCCGTTCACTCTTCCTCAAAATCAAAATTAACGGTTTCCTTGGCGACAAGATCGTCCATTTTTACGCCAAGGATGGATTCCAGGGCCAAAAGGTTGTCCAAATTAGGCATGTTTTTTCCGGCGAACCAATTGTAAATAGTTTGAACGTAAGGAAAGCCAAGCCTGGCTTGAACTTGCCTTGGCGTTATTCCTTTTTGTTTCATAACCGTCTTGATCTTTTGACCGGTTCCCTTCAAATCTGGAACGGCCTTTTTATAAGAAGATTTAATCATGGAAAACTCCTGTTTAAGCTTATCGTTGGTTTTGCAATTGCATTCACTGTCTACAGATTATAAAGCATTGCTTTAATTTGTCATTAAACTTAAAATTTAAAGTGTTTGTGTTAAAGTACATCTTTAATGACAATTCAACGTTTCTGCGTTATCCTACGTTCAGATAGGAGACATGCGTGGTTTATGGAAAGGCCGGTAATTGACATTCCCGCGACGTCAAAGAGACTCAAAGAAATTCGCGAAAAGCTCGGGCTAAAAATATCAGACGTTCAAAAGTTCTTCAAATTTGAATATCCGCAGGCCGTATACGATTGGGAAAATCCCGAAAAAAAGACTCTTCCCAGAATCGAAAACCTTGTCTTTTTGGCGAAGATTTATGGTGTTTCCATGGATGAACTGATTGTTTATGAAGGGTAGCGTAAGTCTGTGTTCCGCGCATTAAAGCATTACTTTATTGACAACATATTCTTTTTGGCTTACACTTAAAGAGCCTTGAGTAGACATCTGGGTGGGAAAAAATATCCCTCTTTCATTTGTCCATTCAAGGCTTTTTTGTTGTGTCGTCTTCCAAAAAAAACGGAAGCGGCAGAAACCATAAATGCGGTGAACGCCAGATATGGCTACAAACCTGAGTTTCACGAAATATACGCTCAGGTGGGTGCTGCTTACGCTTCCAAAAAAACTATAGCGC
>CADCBK010000066.1 GCA_902799665.1 uncultured Spirochaetaceae bacterium
TTGGCTTCGGTCATAATGTCAAAATCGTGCAAATTCATGTCGGCGAACTCCTTTCTGAATTTTTCGTTCTCTTTGACTTTGGCCACGAACTCGGAAAGGCGCTTTGAAAGGTCGTCCTCGCCAGGCTCGTTGGTCTGAATGAATCGCAAGAGCGCGCGTACTTTCTCGTCTTTCACATTTTCGTAAGCGCTTGAATTATACACGACTTTGACACATTTGTCATCTAAATTCACCGAATTGTTTTCCGCGCAAATGTTGCGGAACGTATAGCGAGCCAGGCCGTATCCGCTTTTTGCCTCGTCGCTGAAGGGGTCGAATTTGCAAATGAACAGAATGTAGCTTTCCTTTAGCTGGGTGTAGGGTTGGCCTTTCATCAGAGAGTCGCAGTCCACCATTGACTGGTAGTAGCGCATTCGCTTGCCAAGCGCCTTTTGCGGGTAGGACTGCAGTTCCACGTCAATCGCCTTGTCCTCATCCTTAAGGTAAACGTCAAGCCGAACGCCCTTGGAAGTGTAGTAGGGCGCGATGGCCTTTTCCAGTTCCGGATACTCGACTTGACGGACGCGGACGCCAAGCAGGCGCTCCACCAGTTCCGCCGAAAGCTTAGGATCCTGCATAACTTTTTGGAACATCACATTCCCTGCGGGAATGTGGCCTCTCAAGGTATTGCACTCGCGCTCAAGCGCTCGGCACGGCTTCCGTCATCGGCGAAAGTCAGCTCATCAAAGGATTTTCTTTTCATAAAACCTCCTTATAGCGCGGCCGCATTTTTTTGGCCGCTATAACTATAAGATACAAATTTTTATAGATTTTTTATAAAATTTTTTGGAAAATTCGTAAAAAAATTGCGGGTTTGTTTTTTGCCGCGTATGAGGCGGGCATTTGAAACTTTTTGCTTTTTTATTTATAATTGCGCGCGGAAGAAAAAATGCGCGTAGTCTTTTACAGTTCATGCTCAAATTATTTTGACCCAAAAATCGTTCATATAAAGACGCTGCCGTCTTGGAAGGACGAATGGAGCGCGGTGGCCAAATCGTTCCCCCAGCACCAGTTTATAATCGCCACGATGCTGCCCGCGATGTTTTTGCTGGACTACGAAGGCGCGGAAATTTCAAAGCCGGACGGAATCGACGTTTGCCTTTTGGAAGGCGGCGGCGCGAAAGAAATTGCCCAAGAGATTTTGGAGCTAAGGCCGGACGTCGCGGTGGCCGCAAGCTTTTGGATTACGCCTTACGATTGGCTTGGCTTGGAAGACGCGATGGTCGCCGACATTTTGCGCGGACAAGGCGTTAAGGTCGTAAGCCACAGCGCCGCCGCTCAAGCGATTTGCTTTGACAAAAAAGGCGCGAGCGATTTTTTGAGGGCCAACGGCTTTTCTTGCGCCAAGTCGGTTTACGTTGACTACGAGCTTTTTTGGGCGAAACGAAAAAAGAGCGAGGTATGTCATAACGTTTACCGCGAATATGTTTTTCGGCAAATCGAGCGGCTTAGTTTTCCTGTCATAATAAAGGACACGGTGGGCTTAAGTTCCTACGGAATGGAAGTGGTCCACACTGCCGGCGCCGTCAAAAATTATTTGGAGTCAAAGAAATTCAATTCCAACCGCCTGGTGGAGGAATTTTTGGACGGCCCCCAGTTTGGAACGGAAGTCCATGTGACGAAGCGCGGCATTATTGTTAACCAAGATTGCGCGGCCATCGACGTATTCCCGCCGCTTTTGTACAGCGTGAACCAGTACGGCATTTGCAGCCCCAAGCAGTCGGTAAAGCTGGGGCCGCTGACCATGCCGCAGTTTAAGTGCGATGAATTAAAGAGCGAGTTGGAGCGGCTGGCGCGGCTTTTGGACTTTGAGGGAATCGCGCAGGTTGACTTGGTTTTTCACAAGGACAAGTGGCATATCATAGAAATCAATCCGCGCCTTAGCGGATCCTCCGCGGCCATCGCCTTGATTAAGGGAAAGACTTTGCCGCGCATTTTGACGGACTTCGCGCTGGCGGCGGCCGGCCTTGAAGGGTTGGAAGGCGAGCCGGAAAATCGCGGCGAAGAAAAAGTCTCCGCTTGCGCTTGTTCCGCAATAAAAAAAGACGGCTTGTGGAAAGAAAATCCGCCCCTTTACCTGAACATAAAGTTCCCCAACTTGACGCCGGAACAAATGGAGGCCCTTTACGCGCTTCCTTACGTCCACTACCTTTGCCAAACCGACAACGACGCGGCCAAGCAAAGGCGCGAGATGGGCTTTTGCGAAATTTTAATCGGCGGCTCGCCCAAGCCTGATGATTTGCTGCTTCAGCTTAAAGAGATAGAGGAAAAGTTCCCCAAGATAATTGAGCCGGCCTTTTTTGACACGGCTAAAAAAATGCTTGCATTTTTGTTGAAAAATTCGTGAACGCGCGCTATAATAAATTTGGAAGGGGAATTTTTTGGAGATGATAATAGTTGAAAAGCCGAAACCCCTTCGCGTTGTTTTCTGAAAAAACAATTTTAGTCGTTGACGACAGCGACATGAACAATTCCGTAATCAGGGCAATTTTGGAGCGCTACGGAATGAATGTCATTGTCGCCCAAAACGGAGCCGAAGCGCTTTTGAGCTTTAGCAAAAGCAAGCCCTTTAGCATTTGCGCCGTGTTGATGGATATATCGATGCCGGTCATGGACGGCTACGAGGCTTCAAAAAAAATAAGAATGCTTGACAGGCCTGACTCGGCGACAACGCCAATCATAGCGATTACCGCGAGCGTAGAGCCATGCGACAAAAAGCGGACTTTTGAATGCGGCATGACCGACTTTTTGACAAAACCTGTTGACCCTGACTCTTTGCGCAAAACCATAGGCCGCTATTTGGAATAGGCGCTTGGAAAAAAAATGAAAAAAATTCTTGCAATCTTTCTCTTGGCTTTGTTTTGTTTCTTGTTGAACGGTTCCGCTCAAGAAGAGGATAGGAATTGGGCGCGACTTTCAAACTTGACTCCAAAAGAGGAATTGGAAATTTTCCGCGAGGCTTATCCTTGGTGCCAGTTTGACTTGAACTACGACAAAGAGGTCAAGGACTGGGCGCTAAAAGTCACGGCGTTTAAAAAGAGTTCTGTCTATTATCGGGCGGAAGGCTTATACCTTCCCAAAGAGCAGCTTCCAAACCGCGACCATTACTGGCGCGTCATTTACAGGTACAAGCGCGTTCTTGAAGACCCCGCCGATTTTTCGGAAGAGCGAAAGGCGATGATCCGCGACTACTCTTCCACCGAAAACAGAAAGACCGGCGCGGTGTCATCCAAATTTATTTTTGACGCGATTTACGATTGCAGGACCCGCGCCGCGACAGAGACGCACTTGCGCAGCATGACTTTGTGGAACAAGCCTCTGAACGTTCACAGGCAAATCGGAAAAAAGCTGGACAAGATAGAGGCGAAAGTTTGGGCGCTTGCAAAGGGCGACAAGGAAGTCCGGGATTTCTTAAAAACTTTAAGCTCCTGTTCCGGCTACAATTGGCGCGAAATCCGCGACAGCCCCACGCGCTCTTTTCATAGCTACGGAATCGCGGTTGACATTTTGCCGAAAGGCTGGGGCAAGAAAATCGTCTACTGGGGTTACGAAAAGCAAAAGGGAAACAAAAACTGGATGCTGATTCCGTTAAAGTCGCGCTGGATGCCGCCGGCCGCCGTCATAAAGGCTTTTGAAGACGAGGGCTTTATTTGGGGCGGCCGCTGGGCGATTTGGGACAACATGCACTTTGAGTACCATCCCGAATTGCTTATCGCCGAGCGGCTTTGCGGCGACAAATTGCGTTGATTACTTGACTTTGGCGTAGGGCTGGCCCATCAAGACATGCTTGTAGCCGCCCTGGCCGTTTGGCTGGCAAAGAAGCGAAACGTCCGCCGTTGATTGGAAGACCATCACGATGTCGCTTCCGCCAAAAAGAAAGTAGCCCATCGGGTCGCCCTTCTTTACGGTTAGGCCAACCTTAAGGTTTTCTTCCCAGTTGCATGAACAAATCTGCGACATTCCAATCGGCAAAATGGCCACAAGGCCAAATTCTTTTGTGTCGATGACGACGCAGTCGCGCGTCTCAATCATTTGCCAGCCGGGAATCGCGTCTTCAAGGACATAGCGCTTGTTCTTTGCGTCCCAAACTGTGATTCCGCCGGCGGCGTTTGTTCCTTTGATTTTTCGAAGCTCTTTTATCGTTCCGCTGACGGGAAAGTGGTAGCGGTGGTAGTCGTTTACGTCAAGGAATGTGTGCGTCAGCGTTCCGCCTTTGAACGCGTCTTTGTAGGCGGAGTCGGGGCCAAGCAATTGCGCGGTGGAAGTGAAGTTGGCCGACTTGATCGCCACGCCTTCTTTTTGAACCAAGTCGCCGTTGGCGTCAACCTTCCATATTCCTTGCGGAGTTGAGTCGGCGGGAGCGACGACATCCGAGTCGCTAATAGGCCTGACGGACGGATCGACAAGATGGCGCGAAAACCATTCGTTGAAAGTTTTCCAAACGTTCGTGTCGGCGTACCAACCGTACTGCATGTTCATGCTGGGGTCGTTTTTTATGTTCTGGTAATAGTCGTCGTTCCAGCTTGCTTCGGTGGAAAGAAATTTTCCCCAGTTGTCGGAATATTCGCGGCACCATGTTGCGATCGGCTCGTGGTATTGCAATGTGGGGTAGTAGTAGCCGCGGCCTTCAAGCTCTTCAAGCGGCTGGTCGATGACAAACCAAAAGTAATCCACGCTTTGGTCGATGCGGTCGTAGAGCGCGGGCTGCTTTCCTTTTGACAAAACGTTCCAAGGCATGCAAACGTCGGCCCAATCCAAAAAGTCGTAAAGCTCGGAGACGCTGCCCACGGGATTAGTGTCGGGGTCGGGGTTAATCGAGCGCGCCTTTTTAATGGACTTTTCCATAAGCGCCATAAGAGCCGGGTCGGCGGAAAGGCATTTTTCCATCGCGAGCGATGAGGCGGAGCGGGGAAGCTTGCTTTGGGCCGCGCGCGGTTTGCATGAAATCGCGCAAAGGGCGGCGACGATTAATAAAAGCGCGAATGATTTCTTTAACATAAAAATTGTCCTATTTGTTCTTATTGATTATGCGAGACTCAAATTTGCCGGTGGAGATTTCTATCCAGCGGGTCCAGAGCGAAACCTTGTTGTCGGCGTTGAGCGAATCCCAAATTGTTTTTGTCCATTCGTCGATGTCAGCGCAAGGCGCGTCAAGCAAGGTTGGCTCGCCTTCAAAGCTGGGGAGCGGGTTTCCGTCGCCCATGTATGTGTGGATGAAGCGCGCTTTTCCGCTTTGCGGGTTTGTGTACGCGTAGGTAAAGCGGTTGCAGCTTGCGGGATTTCCATTGTCGCTTTTTAGAATCGAAAGCGCGAAGTTGTAGGCGCCGTCCTTTATTCGCATCACGCCTGAGATTCTGGGCGTGTAGTTGGGCGCGTCTGGCTCAAACTCGCGGCCGCGCAAAGATTCCTCAAAAGTTTTTCCTTTTGACATTTCGTCGTAAACGGTGTCGGTTTGGTCGCCGTTTGTGACGATTGTTTTTTCGCCCAAGACGCGGACTGGCGCGTAAATGATAAGGCTGGGATCCGTCAATTTTGACGGGTCAAAGGCTTGCGTTCGGATTCCGTCTCCGTCTTGAACAAAGACTCGGTTGCGGCTGTTTTCGCTCCGGCCCATGATAAAGTAGGCGGCTATGGCGTGTTTTCCGCAGGCGGATTTTCCGAGGATGATTCCGCGTCCAGGATAGCTTGTTGAGGAAAGTTCTTCTTTAATGGAAAGTGTTTTCATAGGGAACAGTATGGCGGATTTGCGCGCGAAATTCAAGCGCGAGCCTTTGACAAAAGAGCGCGGTATGCTGTAAAATAGCGGCAAGATAAAATTAAGGCAAGACATAAATTGCTGGATTGCCGCATAAGCCGCAACATCCGCGCTTGTCAACCGACGCGCGCGGACAGCGGTACTTATTCAACTTAGGAGAAAAAAATGAGCATTCAAAAAAAGCCCTTGGTCAACGACCTTTATACAGCCGACCCTTCGGCCCACGCCTTTAACGGAAAGATTTACATTTATCCTTCGCACGACGAAGACATTGAC
>CADCBK010000067.1 GCA_902799665.1 uncultured Spirochaetaceae bacterium
TTCCAGTCGCTTTTTTCCGAAAGCCCGTAGGAAATTGCCTCTATATCTCCGCGCCTCTCTTTTGCAAGGGACACAGCCTCGCACGCACCCCTGTCGTCCGCACAGTAGATGACCTGTCCTCCCTGCGGCAGCTTGCAGATGTAATCAACAAAAGCGGCCCGTATATCCTCATAAGTCGGATAGTAGTCCTGGTGGTCGCTTTCGACGCTGGTAAGCAAAATGGCGCGCGGGCAAAATGACATGAAGTGCCGCTGGTATTCGCAAGTCTCCGCGACGAAGAATTTTTTGGAATGGTTGCAAGCCTGAGAAGCGGCCGCTTCTTGGTCTTGCTTAGAATTTGCGGGCGACGTGTAGACGCACTTTTTGCCAAAGGAATTGATAACGCTTCCGGCCAAAACTTGCGCGTTCAAGTCCAGCTCGGACAAAATCGTTCCCGCGATGCCGGTCGTGCTTGTCTTTCCGTGAACGCCGCAAACGCCCGCGCTAAAGGCCCGCTCGGAATAGGCGCCCAAGGCTTCGGTGTAAAGCGCGCAAGGGACGCCCAGCCTTTGCGCGGCGACAAGGTCCGGGTTTTGGTGCAGCTTGTAGGCGCTTGAGTAGACGACCAAGTCTATGTCTTTTGTAATGTTAGACTCGGAAAAAGGAAGCGCCTTGATTCCAAGCGCGTCAAGAATCTCGTCGGTATAAAAGCGCTCGGACACGTCGCTTCCGGTAATCGCCGCGCCGGCGGCAAAAAAAATCTCGACAAGGGCGGCCATTCCGGTGCCCTTTATTCCCACAAAATGAACTCGATAGTTATGAAAGTCTTCTGGAAGCGATATTTTCCCCATAGGAGTATAGTAGCGCTTTTATTATCTTATATATGGAACGCCATAACAAAGGCAGGCCGCCTCTTAATTCTTAGAATCAGGAGGCTCGCGGAACATGACAAGTTATGAAATTGCGATGCTTGCAATCGCAGTTCTTTCTTTAATTGTAAACGCGGTCGCTCTCTTCCACACCTTGAAAGAATAGCGAAAAAATAAAGCCTGCCGACCCATTGGAAGTCTCGACAGGCTTTTAACAAGCAAAAAGAGGCGGCCGCCGTTGTGGCGTTCCACTCTTATGTTTAAACTATAGCGCCATTTTCCATATATGTCAACAAAAAAAACTTTACCTTGCCAATTCCAAGTAGATTTGGTCGGCAAGGCCAAAGCCCGCCTGCTTTGTAAGGCTTGTAGTGTACTCGTCGTAAAGCATGTCTTGGTACATGCTCTTGGCGAATGAATCTTTTGTGGCGGAGTGGACGGTCTTTCTCATTGAGTCGACCATCATCTTTACAAAGAAGGACTCAAGCTCCATTGACTTTTCGTAGAGCTTTGAGGTCTTGTCGATTTTTTTTCCGCTGGAACGGATGGCGCCGTTTACGGCCGCGCCTTGGGGAGCGGCGTTTTTGTCGGCGGCGCTGGTGAACGTTTTGTCAAAGCCGGTCTTAAAGTCGCCGTTAAGGCGGCCTTCGGGAATGACTTGTTCGGAAGAAATGTGGGAATAGTCTGCGGCCTGCTTTTCTTGCGCGGCCTTTAACATATTCGCGAACTTGTTTGACTGGTTTTTATGCAGCGCGTTTTGAATCACCGCGTTGCTTTGAGTCATCGTTCCGATCTTGTCTATTCCCGTCATTTCTTATTCCTCCCCACCCTTATTTTCTGCCGCCCCGCGGCATCATGTCTAGGAAATTATTCACTTGTCCGCTCACGCGGACTGTCATTATCGTTTCAAGTTAGCAGCCGTGCTTAACATGCTGTCGCTTGTCTGGACGGCCTTTGAGTTGAACTCGTAGGCGCGCTGGGCGACAATCATCTGAACCATTTCGTTCACGACGCTGACGTTTGACATTTCCAAGAACTTGTGCTTAACAATTCCCATTCCGTCAATGCCGGGGCGGTTGGCTATCGGATCGCCCGAAGCGTTTGTGACCTTGTACAAGCTGTCGCCCAAAGCCTTAAGGCCGCCCTCGTTTGGAAAGCGGTAAAGCTCGATTTGGCCAACCTCAGTCGGCGTCGTTTCGCCGTTCACCTTAACTGTAACGCGGCCGCCGTCGCTGATTGACAATGTGTGGATGTCAAAGCCTTCGGGCAAAATGATTTCGGGCTGGACGCGAAGTCCTTCGCTCGTTACAAGCTGGCCGGTCATGTCCACCTTAAGGGCGCCGTCGCGGGTGTAGGCGTAAGAGCCGTCGTACTGCTGGACGCGCAAAAAGCCGTCTCCGACAATCGCGACGTCTGTGTCAACGCCGGTGGCCTGCAAAGAGCCCTGGCTGAATATTCTTTGAGTGGCGGCAAGCTTTACGCCGGCGCCCTGCTGGATTCCAACGGGAGTCACGGTGTCTTCGGTGGCCGGAGTTCCGGCAAGCTTTAAGTTTTGGTAAATCAAGTCCTCAAACTCGGCGCGCTGCTGCTTGTAGCCGGTTGTGTTTACGTTTGAAAGATTGTGCGAAATCGCGTCAATGTTGGCCTGCTGTCCGTTCATTCCTGTAGCGGCTGTCCACAAACTTCTTACCATAATTTATCTCCTATCGTTCCTTTCAAAAATTATCTGGCGCGGGCCGCGACGCGGTTCCACAAGGTTGACATCATTTGGTCTTCGCTCTGAATTGTCTTTTGGTTGGCCTCGTAGGCGCGGTTGACTTCGATCATTCGAACCATTTCGTTGACGACGTTGACGTTTGAGCTTTCGACAAAGTTCTGGATGAACTGCGGGCGCTCCTCGCCTTCGGCAATGTGCGCCGGGCCTGAGATTTCGTTTTCCATGTAGAATGAATTTCCGGCCTTTTTGAGGTAGCGCTCGTTGTCAAAGCGGACGGCCAAAAAGCGGTCAACGACTTGGTTGTCCTTTGTGACAATCATTCCGTCTTCGTTGACTTTGAACTTGTCGTCTTCCAAGCGGATGATTCCGTTTTCGCCAAGGACAGGATAGCCGTCCTTTGTTTCCAATACACCTTCTTTTCCGATGTAAAAGTTTCCGTTGCGGGTGTAGCGGTTTCCTGTGGGTGTCTGGATTACAAAAAAGCCTTTTCCGTGCAGGGCAAAGTCAGTGGCTTGGTCTGTGTTTTTGAGGGAACCTTCGGCAAAGTCGGTGTAGTTTTCGTTGGTCTCAACGCCTACGCCAAGCTTTCCGATGATTGGGGCCGCGTCGGCTGATCCTTCGGGAATCGTGTAAACGCCGTCAAAATCCTTTCGGCGCAACAAAAGCTCGCTAAAAGACTTAGAAACAGTCACGTCGCGCTTAAAGCCCGCCGTGTCAACGTTGGCCAAATTGTTGGAGATTGCGTCCAGCCTGTTTTGCTGGGCGACCATTCCGCTGGCTCCTGTGTACCATCCACGAATCATTTTGACATCCTCTAAAAAAGTTTTCTATTACTTTTTTATCGGAATTTGCCGCTCGTTCTTTATATGGAAAAACAAAAATCGTTGTTTCGAGCGGATTTCGCGCAAGCGCGGCCGCATGGGGCAAAAAAAAAGGCCTTCCTGTTCGGAAGACCTTGTGAGCTATACTGGATTCGAACCAGTGACCCACGCCTTAAAAGGGCGTTGCTCTACCTGCTGAGCTAATAGCCCGCGCTAAAAGCGTATATCGATACTATCATATTTTTGCGGAATGTGTCAAGAGCTTAGCGCGTTTTTTGCAAGGAAAATAATAGAAAAAAAAGCGTTGCAGGCAATTAAACAAGCTTGGCGAGCGCTTCCCATTCGGCGCCTTGGCGGACGGCCTCTTCTTTGGCGGCTAGAATTTTTACCATAATCGGCTGGCCGTCCTTGGGAGAAGCGGCCTCTTGGTCCAAAAGGATTTCGCAGTGGATAAAGTTGTCGGTGGTTGCGCGCAAAAGCTTTTTTCCTTTCGGAACGGACAAGGCCGCGGCGCCGTGGACGCTTTCGGAAATGGCCGGGCGAACCGTTCCCGCAAAGCTGTTAATGTAGGCGATTTTCGCCGCCGCCGAATACTCGTTTAGGGCGGCGACGCGCTGGTCCTTTATCCGCTCCGGGATTTTTGGCGTAAAGTTTGCCGCCGCCGTGCCGGGCCGCGGAGAATACGGAAAGGCGTGGGCGTTCACAAAGCCAGCCTCTTTTAGCAAGGAAAGCGTTTGGGCAAAGCCGTCGTCTGTCTCGCCCGGAAAGCCCGTAATGATGTCGCAGGCAAGGAAGGGATTTTGCTTGGCCTCTTTAAGGCGGCGGCAGGCTTGGATTACAGTTTGGCGCGTGTAGCGGCGGTTCATGCGCTTAAGGATTTCGTCGCTTCCGCTTTGGACCGAAATATGAAAGTGAGGCCGGACGCGCGGATTTTTTATGACTTCGGCAAAGCGCTCAGTGACGGTCTCCGGGTATATGCTTGAAAAACGAACCGCGATTTTTTGCGTCCGTTCCAAAATCAATTCCAAGAGCTCCGCGATTCCAACCGTTCCGCCCTGCCATTCGCCCTTGTACTGGCCGATGTTGACTCCTGTTAAAACGACCTCGCTTTGGCCCGCCTCTTCCAAGGCCACGACTCTTTCAAGCGCAAGGGAGGCCGGAATCGAGACGCTTTTTCCGCGGGCGATGTGGATCGCGCAAAAACTGCAGCAATTGTCGCAGCCGTCCTGAATTTTTATCGAGGAGCGCGAGTGCGCGAAAAAAGTTTTGGGATTAAGAGCGAATGGCTCTGAGGCGTAGTCGCCGATGGAAGGCGGAGATAGAAGGCCCGGCGCCCTTTGGCCTTGCGACAGATTTTTTTCTTGCGCCGCGCCTTGGGTTTGCAGACATTCGCGCAAGGCCGCGGCCAAAAGTTGCGCTTGCGGGGATTGCGGCGCGGCTGTTTCTTGGCCCGCCGCTTCCAGGTCTTTCGGCGCGTTTTGCTTGGCCGAAAGAAAGCCTTCCAAAAATTCCGGAACTTTTGAAAGCGCGCTCTTGGCCTTTCCTGGAAGAACGACGGCGCGCTCGTCCATCGCCGCGATTTGCTCTGGCGAAAGCTGGGCGTAGCAGCCTGTCACTATCAGGGCGGCGGCCGGGAATTTTTTTAGCAAGAGATTGATTGTCCGCCGCGCCTTTTGCTCGGCCTTTCCGGTGACTGCGCAAGTGTTAAGGACGCAAAGAACTACCGAAGGATCTTCCGCGTCGCGCGCGGCGGCGGACGCCATTTGGACAGACCAGCCGCGCTGGTGAAAAAATTCGGCCGCCCCTTCCGTTTCTATTTGGTTCAAGCGGCAGCCAAGGGTTTCAAAATGAACGGTTTTATTTAAGGCCATTATCTCAAATGGGCGGCGACGCGGTCCTTTCCGTTAATCGCGTCGGCCTTTAGCGGGTCCAGCTTAAGGGCCTCTTCGTAGGCGGCCATCGCCTCGTAGTAGTTTCCGGCCATCTCGCGCGCGTAGCCAAGCCGCGTCCACCAATAGTCGGAGAGCGGATTTTTGCGCACGGCGGCGCTAAGAGAGATGTCGGCGTGCTGGAATTTTGTTTGGCGGATGTAAATCTCGCCCATGTAGTAGTATGCCGTTCCAACGCGGCTTCCCGTTCTGTCGGGAGCGATCGAAAGGTATTCCTGGAACTGCTTTAAGGCTTCGGAATTTTTTCCCAAGTAATACTTGGCCTCGCCCAAGACTTCTATCAAGCGCATGTCGTAACGGCTTTGCTTGAGTCCCTCGTAGGCCACCTGCTCGGCGCGGGCGTACTCGCGGTTTCCGACCAAGGCCCAGCACATAACGACGTAAGAGTCGACGTGGGTCGGATCGGCCTTGATCTCTTCGTCGCAAACTTCAATCGCCTCTTTAAAATTTCGGTTGTTGTACAAAACAAGGGCGTCGCGCTTTCCCTGGGCGAACAATGAAAGGCCAGAGGCCGCCAAAAACAAAAACACGCAAACGCGCTTAAAAAAACTACGCTTCATTTTCTTTTACCATCGCGCATCGGCCGCTAAAAAGGCTTCCAGGCTCCAAAACAACTTGGCGCGAGGCGATGTCTCCCGTTATTGAGCCGCTTGACGTTACAAAGACCAAGTCGCGGCCGTTTACGTTTCCTTTTACCGTTCCCTTTACCAAAACGCGCTCCGCCGAAATGTTGGCGTTGACAACGGCTCCCTCGTCAACGACCAAGTCGCTTTCGGCCGAGATGCTGCCGTTCACTTTTCCCCTGATCATAAAGGGCTTGGTGAAGTGAATTTTTCCGGTGAACGAAATGTCCGAGGCCATTATCGTGTTAAAGTCCGAGTCTTCGTAATCGATTAAATCGCAGCCTTTGTTATCGTACATATTCCTCTATTATAATGATTTTACTTTTTTGTTGCAAGCGGAACGCGGCAAAGATTTCCACTAGCAAAAGCGCCAAAAGCGTGGTATTGCCAGTAGCGCTCGCGAGAGCGCAGTGAATATTTCCACTAGCAAAACCACGCAAAGCGTGGTATTGCCAGTAGCGCTCGCGAGAGCGCAGTGAATATTTCCACTAGCAAA
>CADCBK010000068.1 GCA_902799665.1 uncultured Spirochaetaceae bacterium
AAGAGGCTTGCTGCGCCGTCTTAAAGACAGACCTTGAATCGTCTGAATTCATGGCGCGCCTTACCCGCATTTTTTCAAACATTTTCGCGCCCCACAAAACATTGCACGGCGTTTTGGTTGAAGTTTACGGCGTCGGCATTATGCTGGGCGGCCATTCCGGCGTAGGAAAGAGCGAGACGGCGCTTGAGCTTATCGAGCGCGGCCACCGCTTGGTTGCTGACGACATCGTCGAGATCCGCTGCGTAAACGGAAACACTATTCTTGGCAGGGGAGCCAACGCCCTTATCAGCCACCATATGGAAATCCGCGGTTTGGGAATCATAAACATTTCGCAGCTTTACGGAATCGGAGCCATCCGCGAGCAAAAGGAAATCCAGCTTGTCGTTGAGTTGGAGGAATGGGACCCCAACAAGGTTTACGACCGCTTGGGAACCGCCACTCGCGAAACCGACATGCTGGGCGTTAAGATTCCGTCAATAGAAATTCCGGTAAAACCCGGACGAAACTTGCCTATCATCATTGAGGCGGCCGCGATGAACGAGCGCCTTAAGAAAATGGGATACAACAGCGCCCGCGACTTTAACCAGAACATCCTTAAGTGGATTGAGACTGGCGACGCGCAGGCCGCTTATTACGGAACGGAAGATTCCTATTAAAATAATATAGCCCTTTGGAGGAAATTGTGGTTGAAAAAATTTTGACAGTAAAAAATCGCGCGGGCATCCACGCTCGTCCGGCTTCGCTTATCGCGCAGTTGGCCAATAAATTTCAGAGCGAGATTTCATTGGAAAAAGATTCAATAGTGGTGAACGCAAAGTCAATTATGGGCGTGATCACAATGGCCGCCGGCTATAACACTACGATTAACCTAAAGGTTGAAGGCTCTGACGAGCAGGACGCCGCCAACGCCATTGAAAAGTTGTTTGACGGAAAATTTGAGGAAGATTAAAAAAGGAGGTTTATATGAAACAGATCACACAAGTTCAAAAAGACGTGCTTAATTACATAGCGGACTTCATTGACGAAAACGCTTATCCTCCTACAGTGCGCGAAATAAGCGACCATTTTGAAAAGTCCATTAGAGCGGTTCAGGATAATTTGGTTGCCTTGCAAAAGAAGGGCTTCATCGCGTTGGCGCAAAAAAAATCCCGCTCGATTCGCATTTTGGTGGACGAGCGCCAAAAGGAGCCGAAGCTTTTTGTCGACAAGGTTCCCTTGCTTGGAACAATCGCCGCCGGAAAGCCGCTCTTGTCGGAGGAAAACCTTGACGGCTACGTCACTTTGACCGAGCCCTTCATTCGTCCAGGCAAAAGCTATTTCGCCTTGCGCGTTCGCGGCCAAAGCATGATTGGCGCCGGAATTTTGGAAGGCGACTTGGCGATTGTCGAGCAGCGCGCCGACGTTGTTGACGGCCAGATTGTCGTCGCAGTCCTTGACGACGCGATTACCTTAAAGCGCTACTACAAGGAGCAGAACAGAATTCGCCTGCAGCCCGAAAACCCGGCCTTTAATCCGATTTACTGCACGGACGTGCGCGTCGTTGGAATTTTGGCCAACTTGGTTCGCACTTACTAAAAGGCTGTGTCAAAGCGATGAGCGCGCCTTTGTATCTTTTTAGCGGCCCGGAATTTGGCGAGCGAAACGAAGCCGTGGCCGCTGTAAAAAGCTCACTCAAAAATAAATTCGGCAGCTTGGAAGCCTACACCTATTATTCGGTTGAGACCGATCCCCAAAGCGCGCTCGTCCAATTGTATTCCGAGTCCCTTTTTAGCGCGGCCACTTGCGTTGTTTACAACGGCGCCGAGACAATCAAAAAAAAGGAAGACATTGAAAAAATCTCCGCTTGGGCCGAGGGCGCGGGCGAGGCAAGCGTCTTGATTTTAGTCAGCGACGAAATTTCCTGCGACTCAAAGCTTGAGAAAATCGTTCCCAAAGAAAACAGAAAGCAGTTTTGGGAAATGTTTGAGAACCGAAAGATTCCCTGGCTGAAGAATTATTTTTCAAAGAACGGCTTTTCGATTGCCGACGACGCTTGCGAAGAAATTTTGGATTTGGTAGAGAACAACACCCAAGCGCTAAAAAACGAGTGCTCGCGCTTTTTTGTTTGCTTTAAGCCGGGAACAAAAATCACCGTTCAAAACGTGGAGCAATTGATTGAGCATAACCGCGAGGAAAGCGCTTTCACTCTTTTTGACGCGATGGCCGAATATGCAAAAAGCCCCGCCGAGCGTTTGGAAACGGCGCTGGGAATTTTGCAAAAAATCCGCCTTTCAAAGGATTCGGCAAGCGTTGCGATTTTGGCCGGACTGACTTACTGCTTTAGGCGCCTTGAGGCATGGCATAACTTGGAGCGCGCGGGAAAGACCGATGAATTCTCCTTAAAGACAAACGGCTTTGCAAGCAAAAAAAGCCGAACGCAGTTTTCTTCCGCCGCGCGCGTTTGGTCTTTTGGCCAAACCGTGGCCATCAAGTCTTTGCTTTCGCGCGTGGACATGCAAATTCGTTCCAGCGGAACAGGAATGGAGGACACGCTTTTGCAAACCCTAATCTACTCGATTGTCGTAAAGAAAGGCGCCTCCCTCGCCGTTTGGGAAGAAGGCTGGAGCGCGTAAGGCGGAAGGAGCCGCGCTTTGTCAAATGGCGAGCGCCGAAAGCTTTTCCTTTAGCGCCTTAAGCTCTTCCTCGGTGAATGTGAGCCCTTTTCCCATCTTTTGATGGTCGGGCGACCAAGGGCGCAAGTCGTATTTTGCGGGGCGGTCTCCCCAAGCCACCTTGTTCAATTCCAAATTCCAGCCGCCCTTTCCGCTGGAAATCACAGCGACATTCTCTTCAATTTTGAATGAAAAATCGTCCATAAAATTCTCCTGTCATATATAAGATACACCTGTTTTTGGATTTTTTCATCTTTTTTTGGCGCTTTTCTAAAAAAAAGTTGATTTTAATGGGAATTTGTGATAAAATATACTATAATAACTTTAAAAGACGAATCTTTGGAGGAAAGGTGATGAAGAAATTGTTTTTGCTTTTCTGCGTCGCTTTTGCGCTTGTTTTTGCCTCGTGCAAATCGACATCGCAGGAAACTGATAATGGATCGGCCGCCAGCCTTACAGACGGCCAAATTGAAGAGACGGAAGAAAAAAACGAGCCTGACAACGCTGCGAGCGCTGAGGACTCTAGCAAGACTGCCAGCGCTTTGGAAGCCGCGCAAGCGTCCCGCCAAGCGGCGATTGACGCCGGCGCCAAAGACTTGTATGGAACAGCCTTTGCCGCCAACGACGCGGCCTTTGAAGCCATTAAGGCTCTTGACGACGGAAAGAACCACGAAGCCGAACTTGCCGACATTAAGGCTCGCTTTGACGCGCTTGCCGCCGCTTCAAAGGCAAAGAAACTTAAGGAGCGCATAGACAACGAAGGCTTGGCCAAGAACGCCCAGGCCGACTACGACGCCGGCGAAAAAGCCTTGGCTGAATTTGACGCGCTTTTGGCCGCCGCGGTAACTCCTGGCGCCGCGCTCAGCAAAAAGGCGACAGAAGCCTACAACTCTTATTACGCCGTTTACTTTAAGTCTTACAAGAAATTCGCGAGCGATGAGCGCAAGAACGCTCTTTCCAAAAAGAAAGAGGCCGACGCCGTCAAGGCGCAAATCGCAAGAAAGGACGAATACAAGAACTGCGCCAACTTGATTATCAAGGGCGACCAACAGTACTCAACTTCAAATCCTGAAGGCGCCTTCAACAGCTATAAGGAAGCGACGGCAAACTTTGACGCGCTCGCAAAGGATGTGGCGGCCAAGCGCGCCGCAGCCCAAAAGGCGATTGAAGAGGCTAAGGCAAAGGTTCAAGCCTCCAATGAATACGCGGCCAAAGCCGACGTTGAAAAGCCTCTTGGCGACGAGCCTGTGGCTGGAATCGAGGCCGAGGACACCGTTCTCTTGGAAAAGGACGAGTTTGAGAATCCCGACAAAGAGATTATCAAAATTGACGAAAATGTTCAGGAGGCTAAATAATGAAAAAGTTTGCGTTTGTTTTGGCTTTGGCCGCTGCCTCTAGCGCCTTTGCCGCCAGTTACAAGAACAACACTTACCAAAAGCTCGCCAACGAATACACAAAGAAGGCTGAGGCTGCCCTTGACGCCGGCGAATACGCTTTGAGCGAAGAGTACGCCGCAAAAGCCGCCGAAAACGCGGAGCTTTCAAAGGCCTATATCGACAAAATGCTGGCCCAAGGAAACGCCGAAAAGGCGATTGCCGAAGCCAAGAAAAAGCTGGATTGGGCCAAAAGCGTCAACGCCGACAAGACTTTCCCCACGGCCTATTCAGCCGCCGAGGAAGCGTTCTCAAACGCCAACTCCGCTTACGAAAAGGAAGATTATTTGAGCGCCTTGCAGTACGCAAAAGCCGTAAGCGACGCCCTTGAAGGAGTTCACGAAGTTACTCCGCTTCCGCAGTTTTATGTCGTCCGCCCTTGGGCTGAGACAAAGGACTGCTATTGGAACATCAGCGGCCGAAAGTATGTCTACAACAATCCGCTTTTGTGGGAAAACTTGTATCAAGCCAACAAGAGCAAAATGCCGCGCCCCAATGACCCCAACTTGATTCTTCCTGGAATGAAGATGGAAATTCCAAGCATCTCTGGAGAGCTTCGCGAGGGAACTTACAATCCCAACAAGGATTACGAGCCTTTTAGCGGAAAGTAAGGGTTAGAGCGATTGCGCGCCATCGGACGTCGAGCAGGCGAAAAAGCCTGCCTCGTGTCCGATTTTTTTTGTGTAAATCTGTTGAACGTTTTCGATAAAGTTGTCCACCTTGTCTTTGTGGACCAGCGCGATGGCGCAGCCGCCAAAGCCCGCGCCTGTCATTCTGGCGCCAATGCAGCCTTCTTGCGCGTTGGCGCTGTCGGCCAAGGTGTCCAGCTCGATTCCAGTCACTTCGTAGTCGTCGCGCAAGGAGGCGTGGGATTCCCTTATAAGCTCTCCCAGCTCTTTTAGATTTCCGGCCTTAAGCGCGGCGACGGCCTTTAATACGCGCTCGTTTTCGCTTACGACATGGCGGGCGCGGCGCAAAATCGTTTGGTCCTTTATGCAAGAAGAAACTTGGGCGAATTGTTCCGGCGCAAGCGCGCAAAGGTTTGGCAAGTCGCGCGTGTTTGAAAAGCGGCCGCCCGCCGGCAAGGGGAGGCCCGCCGCTTTTAGCTGGGCAAGGGCGCTTTCGCATTGTTCGCGCCGCTCGTTGTATTTTGAGTCGGAAAGCCTTCGCTCTTTTTTTGTGTTCATTACGACAAAGCGGTAGTCGCCAAGTACAAGCGGAACGTATTCAAATTCAAGAGTCGCGCAGTCCAAGAGTTCCGCCGTTTTGTCTTTTCCTGTGGCGATTATGAATTGGTCCATGATTCCGCACTGGACGTAGGCAAAGCCGCACTCCAAGGCGCTTGAAGACGAGATTCCTCCCGCCGGCGGAATTGTGGAAGCTATCAAAAGCTCAAAGCCGCAAGGAAGGGCGAGGCCCCTTTTTTTCATAATTGAAAGAATTCCGTTTAAATAATTCGCGTAGCTGTTTTCTTTTTTGTAGGCAAAGCTTTCGTTGGCGTCAAAGGCAAAAGTTCCTTCAAACTGCAAGTCGTTGTAAATGATTTTTGAGTCGTTTCTTTTTCGGATGGCGAAATACATGTAGCGGTCTATTGCTGCCGGAAAAACTTTCCCGCCGTTGTAGTCGATGTGCTCGCCGATGATGTTGATTCTAGCGGGCGAGCGGAAAAGCCGAACGCCGTCCGCGCCGCCGTAAATTTTTTTAAACGCGGCTAAAAAATCCGCGCGGTTAAAGCTTTCCTCGCGCTTTGTCATTTTTGTTCCTATCGCTTTATGTCAAATTTTTTTATGTAAAAGACCGTGAAGTCTTCTATTCTTCCTATGAATTGCCGTTCGATTTCGGCGATGACAAAGGGGATGCGGGGCGCGCGGACTCCTCCCAACGCGTATACGTAATATTCATCGTTCCACTCAAAGCAGCAAATGCCCGCAATCATGTTGCCGTCTTTCACGGCCTTGAATGACTTCCACATAAGCGGAGTGACGTTTTGCTGGTGGAAAAAAAATCCGTCCGCGCCCCATTCGATTTCTAGTTCGGAGTCGTAGGCGGAAAGCATGTCCATCCTTAGATGCGAGCCGATTTGAATGTAGCCGTTCTTGTTGTTCTTAAAACGCTGTTCCACCAGTGGAAAAAGCGCGCGGGATTTTCCTTTTTTTTCGTCTGAGTAAATGATGTCTTTGTAAAGGTTCACGTCCTCAAAAATTTTCACCGCTTGCTCTATTATGTTTTCGTTTCCGCGTTTTGGCATTTTGTAGATTATTTCGGCCAAGTAGTTTGCGTTGATTTTTTCGGCGCAATTTATCACTTTGTCAACGCAGGAATTAATGCCTTTCTTTATTGAAATGTTTTTGCATTTTTTTATGTTGCGGATTATGATTTTGCCTTGCTCAAGTCCAATTTTTTCCTTGTCGCCCCATTCCTTTGCGAATGAGGGAGGCAGCTCTTGCGCGGCCATGGAAAAAATTGACGCAAGCGATAAAAGCGCTGCAAGAAAAACAATTTTCTTCATAAAGAAATTATAGCGGTGATACGGAATGTTTGCAAGAGCGGACTGGCGATTGGCCGCTTTTGATGTTAAGGCAGGCGGATGCCAAGACTAGAAAAAAAGCGCGAAGAGCGCTAAAATTGATGCCTATGGAAAAGACTGTTTACATTTTTGGCCACAAAAATCCTGACACGGACGCGGTTGTCGCCGCCGCCGCTTACGCCAAATTAAAAGAGCTTTTAGGACAAAAAAATTATGTCGCCGCGCGAGCCGGCCATTTGAATCCCCAGACAGAATATATTTTCAATAAATTTAAGGTAAAGGCGCCTGAATATGTCGCCGAACTTAACCCCAAGACCGCCTTTTACATGAACGGCGGCTGCGCGACGGTAAACGAAAACACGTCGCTTTGGGAAGCGCTCAAAAAAATCGACAGCGCGCAAAACCAGGTGCTTCCTGTCGTTGACGACAAGGGCTACTACAAGAGTCTTTTGCACTACAACGAGTTCGCCAAAAACGTCTTGCTTTTGATGAACCCGGAAAAAAAGACTCCGGTTACGACAAGCATCGACCTAATAATGCAAACGATGAAGGCGCAGCCGATTATCCTAAAAAACCAGTCGGAGCTTTTTAAGGCCAGCATTTTGGTTGGCTCGTCGGCAACCGAAAGCTTTGTGCACAAGCTGGAGCAGCACAAGTCCGAGCAAATGGTCGTCATCGCCTCCAACAGGCCCGAGATTCACGAGCAGTGCATAGACGCCGGCGTCCGCCTTTTGGTTTTGACCATCGGCCACGTTCTTTCTAAGGAGCTTCGCGACAAGGCCGAAAAAAACGGCGTCAGCGTAATCATTTCGCCATACGGAACTTCTTCCACCTCTATGCTCATCGCGTACTCAACGCCGGTAATCGTGATGGCCGACCGTTCGATTCCTGCCGTAAAGGCGGACGACACGATTGGAAAAATCAAGCCGCTTTTGCGCGAGTCTCCCTGCCGCTGCCTGCCTGTCGTTGACGCCGACTATAAGGTTGTGGGCGTTATTTCCGAAAGCGACTTGTTGCGCGAGCCAAATGTGGAACTGGTTTTTGTTGACCACAACGAGGCAAGCCAAGCGGTCGAAGGCTTTGAGCACTACAAGCTTTTGGAGGTCATCGACCACCACCGCATCGGAACGCTAAGCACAAAAAATCCGATCACTTTCATCAACAAGCCTGTCGGCTCCACCTCGACTTTAATTACCGGCCTTTTCCGCGAAAATAAAATTTCGATTCCGCTTGAAACTGCCCAGCTCTTGCTCTGCGGAATTTTAAGCGACACCCTTATACTTAAGTCGACGACGACGACGGACGTTGACCGCGAGGCCGTCGAGTATTTGAGCGCGATAACAAACCTTGACCCGCAAGCGCTGGGCGAAGAAATAATCCGCGCCGGAAGCGCCGTCGTTGGCCGAGGCGCGGCCGAAATCATAAACCAAGACCTTAAGGAATACGCCGAGGGAAAAATCACTTATTCGGTCAGCCAAATCGAGGTGGACAATCCGCGCGACGTTTTGAGCCGCAAGAAGGAATTTTTGGACATCCTTGAATCCATGCGCGCCGCCTCAAAGCGAGCCTTCGCCGCGCTCTTGGTCACCGACATAACAAAGCTTGATTCAATCATGCTTTTGGCCGTGGACCAAAAGCATAATTCTTTGTTCAATTATCCTGTAATGGAAGACAACGTTTATTTCCTAAAGGGCGTCGTCTCGCGCAAAAAGCAGTTAATACGTCGCGGCATGGAAGCCGCGTTAATGGTATGTCAAACACGCTGCAAGAATTCGCGAAGCGAATTCTTGTCAAGTTCAAATTGGCAAGGATGCCAATTTGAACTTGTCACTCCCAGCCAAACGTCGCCGGCGGCTTGTTGGTAAGGTCGTAGTAGATCGCGTCGACAAAGTCCAGCGCGGCGATTTTTTGAACAATCTCTTTTACAAGCTCTTGAGGCAGTTGGGCGAATCGCGCCGTCATTACGTCTTCGCTGACCACCGGCCGCAAGACAAATGAAGCGCGGCCAGGCGCGGAGGCGTAGGGAAGGTCAATCGTCAAGTGCTGAAAAATCTTGTTGTAGTCGCCCGACTTGTGGAGGGCCGTCAAAACGATGTCGTCAACCTCTCGCAGTTGGTCAAGCCTATCCTTTGTACAATAGCCTTTTTGCAGGCGAAGCTCCGCGCCGGCTTTTTGGTAAAGGCAAATGATTGTCCGGTTGATGAAGGAGGCGGCGTTAGTGATTTGAATCGAAGCCGCGTCAAGCTGGTGACTTCCGAGTTCGACCATGAGACCGCCGCCGGTGCGCTTCCACAGACGCCAGCGGATCAGTTCTTCGGACGCCCACCGAGCGGACTGGCAAAACGTATTTTTTAAGCGAAGCCGAGCAATGCTCGCAAAAGCCTTCCACTTTGATGCCGTCAAGTTCAGCTTGCGCCTTTTTAAGCTCCTCAACTTGGTCGGCGGAAAGCTCGCCTTCCGAGCACAAAACGTTAATCGAAAGCCCTGGGCCTGGGAAGGGGTGTCTCATCACAAGCTGGTCAGAAAGGCCAAGCGCTTTTCCGATTGAGCGGACTTCGTCCTTGTACAAATCCTTTAATGGCTCGATTATAAGCCCCTTTTCAAGCAGGGCTTGGATTCCGGCCACGCGGTTGTGGTGGGTTTTTATCGTGTTGGAATTTTTCGTTCCGCCCGACTCGATGATGTCGGGATAAAGCGTTCCTTGCGCCAAAAGCCAATTGTCCTCGTCAAGCTTTTGCTCGGCGACGAATTGGTCGCGGACCGTTATGAAATTTTCGCCGACGGCCATGCGCTTTTTTTGCGGGTCAACCAAACCTGCGATCGCGGCCAAAAAGCTTTTGCTTTCGTCGCGCGCGATGAAATTTTCAAAGCCGAACTTTTTATAGGCGGCCGCGACGGAGGCGCTTTCGTTTTTTCGCATAAAGCCGTTGTCGATGTGAAGGCCCAAAACCCTTTTTTGTCCCAGCGCCTTGTTCAGAAGCGCGAACGCCACGGTCGAGTCAACGCCTCCGCTCAAGAACAAGAGAACGTTTTTGTCGCCCGCGTCGCGCTTGATGTTTTCCAAAATCGTGTTGAGGACCGTGGCCTGATCCCAGTTTTTTTCCATTCCGCAAAAGGCGGCGAAGTTTTCAAAGATTTGGTTTCCGCAAGGGGTGTCCTTCACCTCGCAGTGGAACTGGAGGCTAAAGCGCTTTTTTGAAAGGTTTTGCGTGGCGGCGTAGGGGCAGTCCTTTGTGCTTCCGACAACTTCAAAGCCGTCGCCCATTTTTAGAACGCCGTCCTGGTGGCTCATCCAAACTTGCTGGCTTCCGCTGATTCCCTTAAAGAGCGGACAGGCGGAAGAATCGCCTCCCATTCCGTCGGCAAAGTTCAGCGTGGCAAAGCCAAACTCGCCGACGTCTGCTTTTCCGACCTTTCCGCCGTAGCCCTGCTGCACGATGTAGTGGCCGTAGCAAAGGCCCAAAATCGGAATGTCAAGATTCAATATTTGTGAATTGAAGTCGGGAACTTTTTCGTCGTAAACGCTGGCCGGGCCGCCTGAAAAAACAACGCCCATTGCGTTTTTGAAAACGTCAACGCTTGCGGAAGGCAAGGCGATTTCTGAATAAAAGCCCAGCGCCCTAAAGCGTTTTGCAATCAAGTGCGCGTACTGGCTTCCAAAGTCCAAAACGACGATTTTTTTGCGATTGTTTGTGTTTTCCATTTATACATTATACAACACTTCGTTTTGTTTTGCTAGTGGCGCGGTTCAAGTCGCGCTAGCCCAGCGTTTTTCGCAGGGAATTTTCCACGACTTTATTTAGCGTGGAATTGTGCCTGATGGCGTAAATGGCGGCTTTTTGATGAAGTTCCGGCGGAATGCGAACGTTAAAACTGCCCTTGTACGCTTTTTCGGGCTCGACGCCGTTTGAGTCGCAAACACGCAAGTAGTCGTCAACCGCATGATGGAAGTCGTAAATAAGCTCTTTCGCGTCTTTTCCTTCGTATGAAATAAGGCTTTTTACGCCTTGGACTTTACCGTAAAACACTCCGTCGCTTTCTGAAAATTCCACGCTGCCGTTGTAGCCTTTGTAAGATATCGTGTTGTTCATATTAGTTCCTCCTCTGAAAGCTTTTCAATCAGTTGCTTTATTTGGTATTCAAGCAATTCTTTTCTTGGGTGCGGTTTGTGAAGCAATATCGCGCTTTTGTTTTTGCCAAAGAACATCACTCGCGAGCCGCTTGTCTTGCCCTTGTTGTCCTTTGCGTAACCTAAAAGTCCAAGCAAGGTTTCAGCCTCTTCGAATGTAAAGTCTTTGGGCCTTGACTTGAGCCTTGCAACGAGCTTTTCTTTCTTTCCCATAATTATATTATAATATAGATGTGAAAAAAATGCAACTAAATTTAGTTGCAAAATGAAAGGCTCGATTTAATCAAAGAAGTCGCGGAGCTTTAAATCCATCGCGTGGGCGATTTTGGCGAGAGTTTCAAGGGAAGGAATTGTTTTCTTGGATTCAATATAGAACAAGTGGCTGCGTGAAACGCCTGATTCTACGGAAAGAGTGAGAATTGATATTTTCTTTTCTGTGCGAAACTTGCGAATTTTTTCTATCGCTTTTTCTACTTCTTTATCCATCGGGTATTGCTCTAAATATAGAGTAGTGGTGTACTGAGATTTGAGAAACTCTAAATTTAGAGTAAATAAAACTTTTTTGAATGTTTTGTTCGAATTCTGAAATTTTTTGTTAGGTTGATGGTGCTTGACACCGCTTGCCGTTGGCAAGAAAATCTTCCGGCAAATATTTATATGATAATTAAAATCCAAGGAGGATTTTTATGGACGCTAATAAAATCGATATGTTTTTTATAGCGAATGGAAAAAAACTTCCCGCTGAGAAAGCTTTGCTTGTTAGGGAAAAAATGGTTCATGTTGATGATTCAAGATATGCTACAATCACTTCCATTGAATTAAAAGATCCAACAACAATGCTTTTGATTAGTTTTTTTCTTGGTGGTATTGGAGTTGATCGCTTTATGATGGGGGAGACTGGTGTGGGAATTTTGAAACTTCTTACTGGTGGTCTTTGCGGAATCCTTTGGCTTATAGATGTAATTGGAATTTCAAAAAAGGTTCAGGAATACAATTACAATGAACTTATGAAAATTTTGTAAGTTTTGAATTAGTATTTATTGTATTTGCCATTTTGGGAAAGTCCGAAATGGCAATTTTTTTATAAAATAATTATTGGTTTATGACTCGTATCACTTGTCTTTTTCGTTTCCTCTTTCATTTTCCTTGTCCAACTTGTGGAGTGACGAGGGCATTGTGCTCATTATGTAAGGGAAATTTTGAATATTATTGCTATTATAATATTATGGCGTTTCCATTGTGCTTTGCGACATTCTTGATGTTGATTAGTTCGAAGAAAAAAATAAAATCATTACAAATTATTAGTTGTATAATACTTTTTGCAAATATGCCTTATTACTTTTATAGATTGTTTTTGGGGCTAATTCCGTAGCTTATTCTCCCAGCACCCTGTTCTTGCCTTCGCGCTTGGCTTGGTAGAGCTTTTCGTCGGCGGCTTTGATGAAGGCGTCCAAGTCGTCGATGGAATTTACCGGGCCGGACGTGCGGCCGCCGCTAAAGTTAAAGGCGCCGGCGATGGACGAAAGGCAGTTTTTAATCTTTTCGTCAAATTCTTGCGCGGAAATTTTTGGAACCATAACGATGTATTCGTCGCCGCCGTAGCGGAAAGCGTTTTCGGCGCCGAACTCCGCCTGCAAGATTCGGGCAAAGCGGACTAAAAGCTCGTCGCCGTGGCGGTGGCCAAGCTTGTCGTTGTGGCTCTTAAAGTCGTCGATGTCGGTCAGCATCATCGTGATTTCGGAGCCAATCATTTCCTCAAAGCGCAATTTTAGGGCGGCGCGGTTTTTCAACTTTGTCAGCGCGTCAGTAAGCGAAGACTCGCGCAAGCTTTCGGCCAGCGCGTGGTTCATCACCGTTTGCCGCGCGACCTTAAGATACTGGTAGTAGCGGGCTATGTTCACTATGACAAAAAAGACGTAAAGAATCGGATAGTTTACGTTTGTCGCAGCGCTCACTCCGGCCACCTTGTCCATGAGCCAATAGAAGAACCAAAACGAAATCGTGATGAGCGCGACTGAATAAACCGGGCGCACCATGAAAATGCAGGCCAAGAGCAGTTCCAGCGTGATGAACACAAGGATCTGCTCCTTTAAAACATAGTCAAGGATTGAAACGTAAATCGCAAAGGCCGAAAGCGTCGTCAAGAAAATTCCAATCCTGACGGTCAGCGCCCTGTGCGTGAATTTTCCCATCTCGGCGGAATGCGTAACAACAGACAAAAAAAGCTGGGCGGCGGCTGTAAAGAGCGTGACGTAGGCGATTCTGTGGTGTATCGAAATGACTCTGGAATTCCTTATGTTGGCGCAATCCAAAATGAATTGAATGTCGTCGCGAGGCTTTTCAATTCCTAAAACTTTCTTTACAGAAAACCGCATTCACTCTCCGTTTATTTTACTTGCCCTTTGACGCCCCTTGTTTTATGGCTGCGGCGATGAAGTCGCGGAAGAGGGGGCCCGCCTTGTTTGGGCGGCTCTTGAATTCTGGGTGGAACTGAACCCCAACCATCCATGGGTTTCCGGGAACCTCGCAAGTCTCGACCAAGTCGCGCTCCGGGTTGATTCCCGAAATCACAAGACCCGCGTTCTTCAAGTCGTCGCGGAACTTGTTGTTGAACTCGTAGCGGTGGCGGTGGCGCTCCCAAATCGTCTTTGAGCCGTAAGCCTTTTCGACCAAGCTTCCGGAGGCCACGGAACATTCGTATTTTCCAAGGCGCAAGGTGCCGCCCAAGATTTTTCCGTTTTGGTCGGGCATCAAGTCGATGACCGGGTAGGGCGTTTCCTTGTTCATCTCGGTGGAGTTGGCGCCGGCCAAGCCCAAGACGTTTCGCGCGTATTCGATTACCAAGATTTGCATTCCAAGGCAGATTCCAAAGTAGGGAACCTTTTTTGTTCGCGCGTATTTGGCGGTGTTTATCATGCCTTCGATTCCGCGGTCGCCAAAGCCGCCGGGAACGATTATCGCGTCGGCGTTCTTTAGGCGCGCGGCCGTCGTCTTGTCGTCGGTCAAAAGCTCGGAGTCAACCCAATCGATTTCGACCTCCGCCTCGTTGTGGATGCCGCCGTGAATCAATGATTCTACGACCGACAAATACGCGTCGTGAAGCGCGACGTATTTTCCGACAAGCGCGATTGTGACCTTGCGCTTGGGGTTGTTGAAGCGGTCGACCATTTTTTTCCAGTCGTCCAACTGGCTTTGGCTTTCCTTTAGGCCAAGGACTTTGCAAACGGCCTGTCCCAAGCCTTCTTTTTCCATTTGCAAGGGAACTTCGTAAATCGACTTTGCGTTGAGGTTTTGGATTACGCACGATGGGTCCACGTTGCAAAAGGCCGCCAAGCGCTCGCGGGTTGTCTGCCCGATGTCGCGCTCCGTGCGCAGCATTATGACGTCGGGCTTTATTCCCAATTCCTGCAATTCCTTTACGCTGTGCTGGGTGGGCTTTGTCTTAAGCTCGTCGGCCTTTTTCATAAAGGGAACCAAGGTCAAGTGGATGTAGCAGCAGTTTTCCTCGCCGACCTCGTATTTAATCTGCCTGATTGCCTCGATAAATGGCAGGGACTCTATGTCGCCGACCGTACCTCCGATTTCGGTGATTATCACGTCGGCACCGGTTTCCTTGGTCGAAAGAAGCATCCGCCTCTTGATTTCATCAGTTATGTTCGGAATGACCTGAACTGTTCCGCCGTGGAATTTTCCTTCGCGCTCGTCGTTTAGGACAGCAAGATAGACGCGCCCCGATGTGGTGTTGTTGCTCTGTGAAAGAAC
>CADCBK010000069.1 GCA_902799665.1 uncultured Spirochaetaceae bacterium
CGCTTGTTTTTGCCCCGCGTTCCGCCGAAGAAATCGAGGCGCTAAAAAACAAGGCCGACCTAAAGGCGCATGAGGCCGAATACTACGCGGCCTTCATCGAGCGCCTAAAGAAAAACGCGCTTGACCTTCCTTCCGACCAAAAATTCATGAACGAAGTAGAGTCCGTGGCGCTTGGAAAAAGCGACAAGTCAAAGGTCATGCAAGAAATCAAAAGGGCCGCGACTCCCGAGGCCGCCCACAAGCTTTTGCTTGACACAGGCGTTTGGCAAATCACAAAAAATCCGCACCCGACGCGCTGGGGCCTTTCGATGCAGTCGGCCTCGCTTTCGCTGGCTTCTCCGCCGGAGGAGGAGCGCTTTGAGGTTCCGGGAATTTCATACGCGATAGACAACGAATGGTCAAACGATCCCGACGACGCAGTGGCCTTTGACGGAAAATACGTCTGGGTTCACATCGCGGACCCGGCCAGCGCGATTCTTCCGCAAAGCCCGATAGACAAGGCCGCGATGGCCCGGGGCGCCACCCTTTACATTCCTGACGGCGCGGCGAGAATGTTGGCCGAGGATTCCTTGGAAGACTACGCGCTGGGCTTGACTCAAAAAAGCCGCGCGCTTTCCTTCCGAATTTTGCTAAACGACGACGGAACTATAGAAGAGTGCCAAGTGATGAAAACTTTGGTCAGCGTGAAGCGCTTGACCTACCAGGCGGCGGACGCGCTTAAAGACGGCGAGCTGAAGGACTTGTTCGCCATCGCCGCGCGCAACTTGGAGCGGCGCAAGAAAAACGGCAGCGTGGAAATCAATTTGCCCGAAGTCCACATCACGCTTGACGAAAACAAAAAAGTTTCGATAGCGCCAGAAGAGCATCCGCAAAGTTCGGAAGTAGTGCGCGAGATGATGCTTTTGGCCGGCGAAGGCGCGGCGCGCTTCGCTTTTGCCAACAAGATTCCTTTTGTCTACGTCCGCCAAGAAGCTCCAGACATTCCCAAGGATTTGCCGGCTGGCTTGGCGGGAGAGTTTAGGACAGTTAAATGCATGCACAGGCGCGAAGTGGGCTTGATTCCGGGGCCGCACGCGGGGCTTGGCTTGGGAATCTACAGCCAGGTCACCAGCCCCCTTCGCCGCTACGGAGACCTTTTGTGCCACGAGCAATTGCGCGCCTTTTTGGACGGCCGTGAATTGATTGACAAGGACGCTATGCTTGAGCGCCTTTCGGCCGGAGACCAAGCCGCCTACGCCTGCAAAAAGGCCGAGCGAAAAAGCGACTTGCATTGGACGCTCGTTTATCTTTTGCAAAATCCCGACTGGACGGGCGAGGCGGTGTGCGTTGACTTTAAGGGGAGCGAGGCCGTCTTTATGATTCCGTCATTGGCGCAGCAAACGGTCTTCGCGCCGTCAAGGAAGCTTGAGCTTAACGACAAAATCATGGTCAAGGCCAAGAGCGTGGACATTCCAAACTTGCTCGTGAAGTTTGTCGAGTCTTGACAGGCTTGCGGCCGCCACGCCGCTTTTGGGCTTGCAAAAAGTTGGGGCCTCCGCGCTTTTGGGCTTGCGAACGCTCCTAGGCGGACCGCCGCCTTTTGGCTTACCAAATGCCCACGCGCTTTTCCGGCGCCAGGTACATTCCGTCGCCGGGCTTAATGCCGTAGAATTGATGGAACTCTTCAAATTGCTGCAAGGTCACGTTGACGCGCAGGTAGTCAAAGGGGTGCGTGTCTTTGTTAAGGCGGATGTCGGCGAATTCCTTTTGGCAGAGGCTGGCCCAGAGGCGGGCGTAGCTTTTAAAGAAAAGGTCGTAGTCAAAGCCGCTCTTCTTTTTTGAAAGCGCCAGCATCACCTTTACTCCGCCAATGTCCGCGGCCGCCTCGCCTTGGACTGTCTTTCCGCTTTGATGGCGGTCTCCAAGCGTGTTCATGCTGTCAAAGTAGTCCGCGATTTTCTTTGTCCGTTCCTCAAAGGCGGCCCAGTCTTTTTCTGTCCACCAATTTCTCATCGCGCCCCGTTTGTCAAACTGGCTTCCGGTCGCGTCAAAAGAATGGCTTATTTCGTGGCCTATAACCATGCCTAGGGCGCCGTAAAGCTCCTCGTCCTTCATGTCGCGGCCAAAAAAAGCGCCGCCCAAAATGCCCGCGATTATGTTGATTGAATTGTTCGTAAAGCCGTTAAAGGCGTTCACTTCGTAAACCTTGCCGTTCCACATCCCGCTTCCAAACGGATTGTTGACTTGCTTGTTGGTCTTCTTTATGTAAAAGGCCTCGATTTTTTTTACGGCGCTAAAAATGTTATCGCCTTCGTCCTTGGAGCGGATGTCAAGCGCGCTGTAGTTGTCCCAAAGGGCGGGGTAGGCCACGTGGATTTTTGTCGCCGAAAGCTTTTGGACGGCCTTTTTCTTTGTGGCGTCGCAAAGCCAGTCTTGCGCCATGACGATTTTCTTGTATTCGGCTATCGTTTCCTTGATGAGCTTTGTGACGCGGCTCTTGGCGCTTTTGTCAACGCAATGCTTTGCGTAAAGCTTTGAAAGCGGAACAGAAATCGCGCCGGAAACAAAATCCCTCGCGTCGTCTTGGTAGCTTTGCGCTTGCGCTATTCCCATGCGCTTGTTTGAAGCGGCCTTGTGAAAGTCGTAGCTTTCCTTGTCCAAAAAGGCGGCGGCGGCAAGCGCGGTTGAGGCGATGGCGTAGGCCTTGGCCTTTTCCAAATTTCCCTGGACAAAAAGCGCGTTTATCTTTTTCAGCCAGTCCGGCTCGGTCAGGTAAATCCTTTTCGCTTTGTCCATGCCGCGCGCCTTCATTATTTGGACAAGCGGAAAATTCGGCGAAAGTTCCGCAAGCTCCGCAAGGCTTCTTTTGTTCAAGGATTTTGAGTAGTAGTCAGGAGAGTTTATTTCTTCCGTTGCCATCATGCCGGAAGCGAGCTCTTTTTCAAACTGGTATTTGTTTTCCAAGAGCGCGCTTGCCTCTTGTTCGCCAAAGCCGGTTTTTTTTAGGACAAAAAGCGTGGCCGCGTCAACAAAGGCCTTTTGGTTCTTTCCGTTTTGGGTGAGCGCCTTGTATTCCGCCGCGTCGTTCAATGAAAGGCTTGTCGGGTAAATCGTCAGCGCGCTTTTCATCGGCTCGCTCATGTCGTTTCCCGCGTAAAAGTCGCAAAATGGCTCGCAGTCGTAAATGAAGGCGTCGCTTGCGATGTAGGAGCGGAATTCTTCAATCGTTTTTATTTCATTAACGCGGCCGATGATTTTTTTTAGTTCGTCTATTCCGGCCTTCCTTCCTTCCCAGTCAAGGAAGAGCTCGTAAAGGTTTTGGACGTTTTGCGCGTCGCGGCCTTTGATGTCTTTCCTTGTCATAAGGGACAAAAGCTCTTTGTCAACTTGAATGGCGCGCTCGGTGAAGGAGCCGGTCCTTGGGTATCCCTGGGGAATCTTGGCCGAAGAGAGCCATTCGCGGTTTACGGCCGCGTAAAAGTCGTCGGTTATTTTAGGATTGTAGCCTTGCGCCGCCCCGACGACAGTCGTGTTGGGCCAGGGCTTTTCCGCTCCGCTAGGCTGGGGGAACGCCGGCGCGCAAAAAAAGGACAACGAGAGGGCCAAGCAAAGGCTTGCCATATGGATAAATATTGAAGCTTTTTTCATGCCAAAATAATAGCGCTTTTTATTTGTTGTTTCTAGATAAAAAACGCTTGAAATTTTGGCAAAACGATGTAAAATATAAGTTAACGCGAAATATTACGAGGGAATTATGAAGAACTTCAAGATGAAGGTTGTCGTGGCCGCCTTAATTGCCACCGCCGTTACTGTCGTCGTAACTATTTTTGGAGCCGAGCGCTCTTTTAGGAGCCAGGCTGACCTAAAGCTGTCGCACGCCGCTGAAATCAAAACATTGGAATTTCAGTCCAGCCTTAACGAGCAGCTGACTCTTGTCCGGCAAATGGCTCGTTCGCCCCTGGTCCGAGAGTATTTGATAAGCCCCGCGGATCCCACCGCTTCCGCCATGGGACAAAAGGAATTCGCGTCATACAAGGACGCCTTTTTGAGCAAGTCGGTCTTTTGGGTCAGCGACCAAGACCATGAATTTTGGAGCGACATGAAATACGCCTACACGCTGAACCCCGAAGATCCTGACACCTATTGGTACAAGATGACCATGTATGAGACGGACGAGTACAACTTTAACATAAACTACAACCCCGACCTTAACATGACGATGCTTTGGGTCAACGCCGTCATTCGCGATGAACGCGGAAATCCGGTCGGAATAGCGGGAACCGGCATTCCTTTGACAGACTTCATCAACAGCATGTATGAAGGAATTCCAAAGGACGTCGAGATGTTCCTTTACAACGACAATTTGGAAATAACCGGCGCCGCTGACCAGTCCATACTTAAGGAACACATTTTGGTCACTGTGAAAATGCCTGAACTTTCAAAAACTCAGCCCCTTCCAAAAGAGATTGTGTGCGTCGCGTCTCCAAAGTCGGAGTTGGTCTTGGGCCCCTTGGACTTGATTGGCTGGCACATGGTCATGAAAGTCAATTACACTGCCTCGGCCTTCTTGCAGGCCGCGGTGACTCCCTTTGCGGTTTGTCTTGTGGCCATAGCGCTTTTGTTTGTTTTCTTCTATATATCAAATATTGTCATAAGCGCCACAACATTGAAAAAAGCCGTTGACGACCTTTCAAGCGGAAACGCGGACCTTACCCAGCGCGTTCAGCTAAAGAGCGCCAGCGCCCTTAAAGTCATAAATGACCTTGTCGACAGCTTGAACCGCTTTATCGAAAAGCTCCAGGGAATTGTTGGAAGCGTAAAAAATTCCAACGAAACTTTGGTCAACACTGGAACCGCCTTGCGCGACTGCACGCAGAACACCGTCGCCTCTATCAGCCAAATCATTACCAACATCGAAAGCATGGGCAAGGGCCTTGACGAGCAATCGCATTCGGTGGACCAAACCGCCGGCGCCGTCACCGAAATTTCAAGCAACATCGATTCAATGGGAAAGATGATTGAGAACCAAGCCCAAAGCGTAAGCCAAGCCAGCGCCGCCGTCGAGCAAATGATTGGCAACATCAATTCCGTCAACGTTTCCGTTGAAAAGCTTACCGGCTCGTTTAATGTCCTTCAAAGGGGCGCGACGGACGGCGTCGCCAAGCAGGAAGAAGTCAACAAAATGGTTTTGGACGTTCAGCAGCAAAGCGAAATGCTAAAAACCGCCAACAGCGTTATCAGCGGAATCGCGCGCCAAACCAACTTGCTTGCCATGAACGCGGCCATCGAAGCCGCGCACGCCGGCGAGGCTGGAAAAGGCTTTAGCGTTGTAGCCGACGAAATCAGAAAGCTTAGCGAAAACTCGTCCGCGCAGACAAAGACAATCGGCGCGCAGCTTAAGAC
>CADCBK010000070.1 GCA_902799665.1 uncultured Spirochaetaceae bacterium
GCTTGCCATTTTTTTTATGCGCTCCTCGCTCATGCTGGGGGCGGCGACGGGAATGTTTTCCATTCCGTTATCGCGGCAAGCGGCTGTTAGTCCTTCGTCAAAGTCAAAGGGAAGGTCTGGGATGATCATTCCGTTAACGCCGGCGGCCGCGGCGCGCTTGCAAAATTCTTTTACGCCCGGAGTGAACACAAGCGAGCCGTAGCTCATAAGATAAATCGCAGTTTGCGGAAACTCGTCGCGGATTTTTTTTATCAAGGCAAGGCCGTCGGCGGTCTTGTAGCCGCGTTCCAAAACTTTTGTGCACGCTCCCTGAATCGCGGGTCCGTCCGCGCTTGGATCGCTAAAAGCCAATTGTATTTCCAAAATGTCCGCTCCGCCCGCGACCAAAGCCCTGGCCGCCTCAAGCGAAAGTTCGTCAGTGGGATAGCCCGCCACCAAATGCGACATTAATTTTATTTTTGCCATAATTAGTTCCTCCTAAAAGTACGGCTGTTCGCGCGAGTTTGGCTGCGAGCGCGAATGTTGCCGCTTATGCGGCTAGCAAACTCTTATTGGCTTGCGTTAATTTTTATTTGCCGCTACGCCATTGACTCGGCGTCGTGAATGTCCTTTGCGTCTTCCAAGCGCTCGATTTCCGCATGAAGGAAGTTGAGCCAAGCGTCCTTGCGGAAGACTGGGCTTGTGATAAAAACGTCCTTGTCGCCGCGGCCGCTCATGTTTATGACAAGCGCTTGGTCAGACGGAATCTCTTTCGCAAGCTTTATCGCGGCCGCGCCGGCGTGGGCGCTTTCCAGAGCGAACAAAATGCCTTCGTTTTTTGCAAAGAACTTAACCGCGTCCAAAGCCTCGCTGTCCAGCGCGCTTGTAAATTCAACGCGTCCTTTTTCGCCCAAGGCGGCAAGCTGCGGGCCGATTCCGCAATAGTCAAGGCCGGCGCTGATCGATCGCGTCGCCAAAGCCTGGCCGTCGTCGTCAAGCAAAAAGCGGCTTTTGTAGCCTTGCATGATTCCAATGCGGCCCGCGTTTCCTGTCATGCGCGCGGCGTTTTGTCCAACGTCGGGGCCAACGCCTCCCGCTTCCACCGCGATAAGGCGCGGCTCTTTTTGGTCGATGAAGGGAGCGAAAAATCCAATGGAGTTGGAGCCGCCTCCGCAGCAGGCTACCATCGCGCCGATTTTTACGCCCCGCTCGGCGCACTGCTTTTTAACTTCGCGGCCGATCACGCTTTGGAATTCGCGAACGATGTCCGGAAAAGGCGCGGGCCCAAGGGCGCTTCCCAAAACGTAATGGGTGCTGTCTGGATTTGCCGCCCAGTCGCGCATCGCTTCGTTGACCGCGTCCTTTAGGGTGCGGCTTCCGCTTGTGACTGCATGAACCTTGGCGCCGTACAATTCCATCGCGGCGACATTGGGCTGCTGGCGGCGAACGTCAACCTCGCCCATGTAAACCGTGCAGTCAAGGCCGAGCTTTGCGCACGCGGCGGCGGTGGCCAAACCGTGCTGGCCCGCGCCGGTCTCGGCGATGATTCTTTTTTTGCCCATGCGCTTGGCAAGCAGGCACTGGCCGATGGCGTTGTTGATTTTGTGGGCGCCTGTGTTGGCCAAGCCTTCAAGCTTTATGTAGATTTGCGCTCCGCCCAAAATCTTTGTGGCTGTTGGAGCGAAGTAAAGCGGCGTTTCGCGGCCAATGTAGTCGCGCTGAATCACTTCAAGCTCTTCCAAAAAATTTTTGTCGGCCATGGCCTCTTTAAAGGCCGCGTCCAATTCGTCAAGCGGGCGGCGCAAAACTTCCGCCACATACTTTCCGCCGTATTGTTCAAAAAATCCGTCTGTTGAATATGACATATTTTCTCCTATAACTTGAAACTGCGGCAAGACCAAGAAGGTCGCGCCGCAAGAAAAGCGTTCAAAAGCCTAAAACTGCGCGCCGCCCGCATAGGCCGCGCCAACCTCCGAAAAGAAGGCCTTTAGTTTTTCCAAATCCTTTTTTCCTGGAGCGGCCTCAAGCAAGCTGGAAGCGTCGATCAATTCGGGGGAATACTTTTCTATTACATCCCGAACGTTTTCCGCGCCCAAACCGCCGGCCAGCCACAAGGGAGACTTTTTCTTGGCTTCAAAAACCAAGTCCTCAGCGACCTGCGTTCCCGTTCCGCCAACCTTGTCGCCAACCTTCGCGTCAATCAATACGCGCGGCTCGCCAAGGTTAAGAAGGCCTTGAATTTTGTCCAAGCCGCCCGCGCAGTTTTCGTCGCTCACAACGTTCGCGCCGTTTAAGTTTGCCGCGCAGTAATGGGGAAGAGAGGCGTTCTCTTTGTCGGCAAAAAATTCCTTGGCCGCGCGCTCGCCGTGCAATTGAATGTAATCCAAAACGCCTTCTTTTACAAGCGCAAGCGCGGCCTTTGCCTGCTCGCTTGTCGTGTCGACGACTACGCCGACCATAAAAGGTCCGCTCGTAGCGTCGAACGCAAAACTGCAATCGTTGTTTCGAGCGGATTTCCGCGACGCTTCGCTTGCGGGCTTGTCGCGCGGCGCGGCGTTATCGGCTTGCGACATGTTTTTGTCGCGCAAGGCGGCGCGGACGCTGCGGACGACGCTTTCGCTTGCGTTTCGCGGAGAGGCCTCGCAAAAGACAAAGCCCAAAAAGTCCGCGCCAAGATCCGCCGCGGCCAGCGCGTCCTCAACATTTGCGAGGCCGCATATTTTTACAAGCGGGCGGTATTTTCGCTCGCCCAAGAGCGCCGCCGGATTTTTAGCCTTGCAATCGCTTTCGGTTTTCGCCGCGATTTTTTTCCAAGCAAGCGCGTTGGGCGTTTCCGTTCCAGACACAAAGGCTTTTACAAAAGAAGCGGCTTTGCTTGTGTCGCGCGCGGCGGCTTCGCCCAAAAGAAGCCCTGTAAAGCCAAGGCTTCCGGCAAAGGCCGCGGCTTGGGCCGTCCTGATTCCGCTTTCAAAAATGACGGAGCAATCGCTTCCCATGACGCTTTTGATCCGCTCCAAAAAGCCAAGCGGCTTTAAAAGGTCGATCGAAAAATCCTTTAGGTCGCGCGAGTTCACTCCGCAAACGATTGCCGGAAGCTCGCCGGCCGCCAAAGATTTTGCCGCCGCCAATTTTTGCAAGTCCTCTTCCAAGCGCAGCTCCACAAAAGCCGTGATTCCAAAAGAGGCGCAGCGGCAAAGCATTTTGGCCAAAGTCTCCTGGTCAAGAATGCGCGCGATGAGCAAGACCGCGTCCGCTCCGCACTTGTAGGCAATGTCGATTTCGTCTGGAAAAACCAAAAAGTCTTTTCGCAAAACCGCGACGTCGACGGATTGGCAAACGCTTATCAAATCGCCAAGGTTTCCCTTAAAATAATTTTCTTCGGTCAAAACGCTTATCGCGGAAGCGCCCGCCTCTTGGTAAGCCAAGGCGGTTTCCGACGCGTTCAATTTTGGAGCGATGTCGCCCTTGCTGGGAGAGGCCCGCTTTACTTCCAAAACAACTCCCTTTTCTTGAATAAAAGGGTGGACGCGCCTCTTTCGTTCCTGCGGAATCTCGTAGTCAAAGTCAAGGCCGCGCTTTTTTATGTCGGCCTTTCGGCCTTCCACAATCTGAGAAAGAATGTCCGCCGCCATTTTAGCCCGCCAATTCCCTAGAAACAGTTTGTATTTCCTGCAATTTTTTCAAGGCCTTTCCGCTGTCAATCGCGGCAAGCGCCATGTCGTAGCCTTCCTTTAGCGTCTTGGTTTTTCCGCTCAAGTACAAAACGGCGCCGGTGTTGAGGCCGATTGACGCGCGGATGGTTTTCTTTCCCTTTCCGTTAAGAACGTCCATCGCGAGAGCGGCGTTGTCCGCTCCGTTTCCGCCCATAAGCTCCGCCTCGTCAACGCCTTCGATTCCAAACTTGGCAGGGTCGATCACATAGCGCGTTTCGTTTCCGTTTCCGTCGATTTGGAAAACGTCGGTCAGCGCGCAAGGACTGATTTCGTCGTAGCCGTCGCGGCTTGCGATTACCATCACGCGCTTGGCTCCCAAAGCCTTTGCCGCTCGCGCGTATGTTTCAAGCAAATCATGGCTGTAAACGCCAAGCACTTGGTAGTCGGGGCAAGAAGGATTCAGGAGCGGGCCCAAAACGTTCATCACGGTCTTTACGCCCAAGGCCTTTCGGACCGGCGCGGCAAAGCGCATCGCCGAATGGTAAAGGGGCGCCATCAAAAAGGCAAAGCCTGTCTTTTGGGCAAGTTCCGCCGTCTTGTCGGGGCTTGCGCTGATGTTGATTCCAAGCGCCTCAAAAAAGTCCGCCGCGCCAGACTTGGAGGAAACGGCGCGGTTTCCGTGCTTGATCACCGGCTGGCCGCAAGCGTCGGCGACAATCGCCGAAAGCGACGAAATGTTAAAGCTTCCCTTTCCGTCGCCGCCTGTTCCTACGATTTCGGCGTGGCCTGAAAGTTTTAGAGGGAATGACTTTTTCTTTTTGAGGAGGGCCTTGGCGCAGCCGGTGATTTCGGATTCGGCGATGCCCTTGGCGGCCATGGCGACAAGAATCGCGGCCATGACGCGCTCGTCCATCATTCCATCTGTCATGATGTCCATAAAGAATTCGGCTTGCTTCTCTGACAAGTCTTTCTTAAAGATCAGCTGGTTAAGGTATTCGGCGACAGGAAGGTTTTCGCGGCGGTAGTTCAAAAAGGCGCGAAAGAATTTTTCCACGTCGCCGCTTGCGATTGATTCCGGGTGGAACTGGACGCCCTCGATGTCGTACTTTTTGTGGCGGATTCCCATGATGTCGCCGTCGGAAGCGCGAGCGGTGACTTCAAAGTCGTCGCTTAAAGTGGACTCGTCAACGACAAGCGAATGGTAGCGCGTGAACTTTCCTTTTTTTCCGATCGCGCGGAAAAGGCCCTTTCCGTCCAAGTCCATTTCTTCTACGATTCCGTGCTTGATGAACTTGGCTCCGACAATCTTCGCGCCAAAGGCTTCGGCGATCGCTTGGTGGCCAAGACAAACTCCAAGGATTGGAATTTTTCCGGCAAAATATTTTATCGCCGCTTCGCTAATTCCCGCGTCGCTAGGAGTTCCCGGGCCCGGAGAAACGACCAAGTAATCGGGCTTCATCGCCTCGATGTCGGCGACCGTCACCTCGTCGTTTCGGACAACTTCAACTTTTTCTGTTCCAAGAGCCTGCAAGGCTTGGACAACATTGTATGTGAACGAATCGTAATTGTCGATTACAAGTATCATTATTTTTCCTCCGTGTTGAACGTCGCGATGAGCGCGCCAAGCTTTTCGTTTGTTTCCTCAAACTCG
>CADCBK010000071.1 GCA_902799665.1 uncultured Spirochaetaceae bacterium
AGCCTGGGGCTCTTCTGTGTGTTGCTGGCTGCGGGGGCGTGTGCTCCGCAGGCAGATGTGTGCATTTATGGTGGGACGTCCGCTGCGGTGACGGCGGCGCGGGCTGCGGCCCGCCTCCGTGTCGGTCTCCGCCGCGTCCATGTCGGACGCGCTGCGGTCGCACCAGTTTTTCAGTTCGTTGTTCATGGTTTGGTTTAGCCTCCTGTGGTTTTGGTTAGATCTACTTCGTGTAAGCGTAGAGCGATTCAGCGGTGATCCGCGTGGTCTTGCGGACTTTGCGGGTCTTCAACTCGCCGTCTCGCTTCATGCGGGCGATGGTCGGGATCGACACGCCCAGCACAAGCGCGGCCTGTTTCTCCGTGAACAGTCGCATTTCTGGCTCTGCCGAAGGGTTTGCGATGAAGCGCAGCAGCTTGGCTTTGGCGGAAGGGCTGATCGTGAGGTCTGCCCGGATCGCGCTGGTGATGATCGTGCGAGTTGCGGCAGTCATTTCGCCCGGCCCTTTCTGCGAGGCTTGCGGATGCCGCGCCTGATGAGGACTGCGGCCTCGCGCATCATGGCGCGTCCGTTCTCGGCTGCTTGCCGCTCCAGCGCGTCCTTATCCTCCGGGCCTCCGGCGATAGCAATGGCCTCAAATCCCCGGACGCCTTCGTTGACCGCCTTGAAGAACGCGGTCCGTTCCGCGCAGTTTGACGGCCCGTAAGCCGCGTTCTCGATGTTGCAGCCGCCAAATACCTTTCCGCTTTTAGAAAGCAGCGCCGCTCCGACCTTAAAGTTGGAGTAGGGCGTGTAGGAAAAGGCGAGCATTTCCTTGGCCTTTTTTAGCAAGGCCTCTTTTTGCGCGTTGTCCATTCTTCCATTATACCACACTTTGCGCGATTTTGCTAGAAAAAAAAATGCCGAAAACGGCGGGAAAGGCGCCGCTTGAAATTTCCGCCCAAATTCTATACAATTCCCCCATTATGGAAATGAATCTCGACAACGAAGCGGCCCTTATCGAGGCCATATTGTTTTTGGAAAGCGAGCCCCTGGCCGAAAAGACAATCTCTCTGGTTTCGGGCCTTTCAGAGGATATAGTCCAAAAGGCGCTTGAGGCGCTAAAGGAAAAGTATTCGGCCGAAAATTCCGGCCTTGAATTGCAAATGATTACCGGCGGCTGGGCCTTGACTCCCAAAAAGAAAATCTGGGACTTGGTCAAGGAACGCTACGGCTCAAAGAGCGAAGGCCGCCTTTCCCGCAGCGCGATGGAAACCCTTAGCATCATAGCCTATTCGCAGCCTATCACCCGCGCTGAAATAGAAGGAATTCGCGGCGTCAGCGCCGACAACATGATCCGCCTTTTGCTGGAGCGAAATTTGATAAAGGAGTTTGGAAAGAAGGACGTTCCCGGAAAACCCACCCTTTACGCCACCACAAAGGAATTCCTAAAATTCTTCCGCCTGAATTCCATCGCGGATTTGCCAAAGCTGGACCAGGAAGAGGAAGAGAGGTTCGAGCTTGCAAGATAGTTCTACGCGCAAGGACGGCCAGGATGGACGGCAGCGGTTGCAGGCCTTTTTGGCCCACGCGGGCGTCGCAAGCCGACGGGCCAGCGAAAAAATCATTTTGGACGGCCGCGTTTCGGTCAACGGAACTGTAATCACCGAGCTTGGAACGAAGGTGGGGCCGGGCGACAAAGTCTTTGTTGACGGAAAGCAAGTCTTTGCCGAAGAGGCCAAGCGCTATGTTTTGCTGAACAAGCCCGTGGGCTATGTTTGCTCGATGTCCGACGAAAAGGGCAGACCCGTCGCCGCCGACCTTCTAAAGGGCAAGTACAAGGAGCGCCTTTACAACGTAGGCCGCTTGGACATGTTCAGCTGCGGCCTGATCATTTTCACCAACGACGGCGACTTTGCCAAAAAACTTTCTCATCCCAGCGCCGAAATAGAAAAGGAATACGTGGTTGACACAAGCCTTCCCTTGCCCCGCGGCTTGGACCAAGACTTTGAAAGGGGGATGCGGGTTGACGGAGTCTTTTACAAGGCCAAAAGCGCGCGGGAGCTTAATTCCCACCGAATGGCGGTCGTGTTAATAGAGGGAAAAAACCGCGAAATCAGGCGGGTTTTTGAGTCGCGCGAGGCGTCCATCAGGCGCCTTTGCCGCGTTAGAATAGGAAACATAAACATAAACGAGATGGCCGCGGGCGAGTCGCGCGACCTTGAGCCTTTTGAGGTTCAGGAATTGTTGGGCGCGGCCACGACGCATGAGCTGTGAACAATGTCATTGCCAGACTTGATCGGGCAATCTTTTGTTGTTTTCATTAAAGATGTCCGGGTCAAGCCCGAACATGACAATAATAGGAGAAAAAATGATAATCGCAATCGACGGGCCGGCCGGAACCGGAAAAAGCACAATCGCCGGCATAATCGCAAAAAAGCTTGGAATCACTTACCTTAATTCGGGGAGCTTTTACCGCGCGATAACCCTTGCCTGCCTTGAGAATTCAATCGACATCTCAAACGCGCAGGCGGTGATTGACTTTGCAAAGACGCTCACCCTTGACTACAAGGACTCGCATTTAATCCTTAACGGCGTGGACGTTGAGTCGCGCCTGCACGAGGACAAGGTCAGCGCCAACACAAGCCAGGTCAGCGCGATTCCCCAAATCCGCCAAATCGCCGACGCGCGCATGCATGAAATCACAAAAAGCCAAAGCATCGTCTGCGAGGGCCGCGACATGACGACGGTGGTATTTCCCAACGCGGAACACAAGTTCTACCTTGACGCCTCGCTTGACGTCCAAGCCCAAAGGCGCTACGACCAAGGAGTCAGCGGAATGACCTTGGAAGAGATAAAGGAAGCGATAAAAAAGCGCGACGAGCTTGACAAGGCCAAGACTGTCGGCGCCCTAAAGCGCGCTCCCGACGCCTTTTATATTGACACCTCAGACTTGACTATAGAAGAAGTTTGTGATAAAATACTTAGCAAAATTCACTAGTGAAAGGATAAAAAATGGAAAAGATGGAAGTGGAAATGGACGATGTCCAGAATTCAAAGGACTCAATCCAAACACAATTAGAGGAGTCTCTCAACAACCTTAAGCCGCTTGAAGACGGCCAGCTTGTTGACGGATCAGTTATCGCTGTGACAGACGAGTATGTATTCATCGACATTGGATACAAGTCTGAAGGAAAAATCCCTGTTTCAGAATTCGCGGGAGACTTGCCTAAGACTGGAGACACTGTAACAGTAGTTCTTCTTAGAAAAGATGGTAGAAACGGTCCTGAAGTTTCTAAAGCGAAAGCCGACGCCAAGCAAATGTGGAAAGACGTGCGCAAGGCGTTTGACGAAAAGACGGTTGTGGACGGAACAATCGAAAAGGTCGTTAAGGGCGGATACGAAGTCGCTCTTGGCGGCGACATTCACGCCTTCCTTCCAATCAGCCAGTCTGACAGCCAGAAGGTTGAAAAGCCCGAAAGCTTGCTTGGAACAAAGGGCAAATTTTATATAGAGCGCCTCTACTCTGACAACAAGGCCAACGTGGTCGTTAACCGCCGCCGCTATTTGGAAGAGCAGATGAACACCGCTCGCGACAAGTTCTTCGCCGAGACTCAAATCGGCGACAGCGTAAAGGGCGTCGTAAAATCATTCACAAGCTTTGGCGCCTTCATCGACTTGGGCGGCTTTGACGGCTTGCTCCACATCAACGACATGAGCTGGGGCCATGTAACCCGCCCCAAAGACTTTGTAAAGAAAGGCCAGGAAATCGAGCTTAAGGTTATCCGCCTTGATCCCGAAGAAAAGCGCATCAACCTTTCCCTCAAGCACTTTGCCGAAGATCCGTGGGTTCACTTTGAGGAAAAGTACCACGTAAACGACATCGTAAAGGGCAAGGTAACAAAGCTCACTGACTTTGGCGCCTTCATCGAGTTGGAAGAGGGAATCGAAGGCTTGGCCCACATTTCTGAATTCAGCTGGACAAAGAAAGTGAACAAGCCTTCCGACGTTCTCAAGATCGGCGACGAAATCGAATGCATGATTTTGGGATACGACATTCAGGCCGGCCGCGTTTCTTTGGGCCTCAAGCAGGTTACGGAAAATCCCTGGGACACAATCGCCGAAAAATATCCTGTCGGAACCAAGATTCACGGAAAGGTCGTCAAGATCACCAATTCCGGCGCCTTCATTTCAATCGAAGACGGAATCGACGGCTTCTTGCACGGAGACGACATTTCTTGGACAAAGAAAGTCAAGCATCCGGGCAGCGAGCTTAAGGTTGACCAGGAAGTTGACGCCGTCGTCATCGAAAACGATCCCGAGCAGCGCCGCATCAAGGTTGGCTTAAAGCAGTTGACTGACGATCCTTGGCAGAAGTTTGCCGAAGAGTACCAGCCCGGCTCTACATTGGAAGGCGAGATTACTTCCATCACCGACTTTGGCGTCTTTGTAAAGACTCCTGTTGGAATCGAAGGCCTCATCAACAAGTCTAACCTTAGCGAAGACCGCGAAACTCCCTTTGAGGAAGCCGTTAAAAAGTACAACGTTGGCGACAAAATCAACGTTTACGTTGTCGACGTAAAGAAGGACAAAGAGCAGGTTGCCTTTAGCGTTCGCGAATTCAAAAAGAAGCAGCAGCGCGACGAAATCAGCCAGTACATGAGCTCTTCTTCAAACGACGACGACGGAGCCTACACATTGGGCGACGCGCTCAACGCCAAAAAGGACAATTAGCGCGAGCCTAGATGAGCGCCCTTTCGATTGCCTATAACGACAAACTAAAAGCGCTCATCGACCTCAGCGCCGGAATAAACCTAAAGGTTTCCGACGTTGACGCCTTGATGAGCTACATTCTTGAGGCGGCGATGAAGCTGATAGAATGCGAGTCCTCTTCGCTTTTGCTCGCGCAAAAGGGCGGGGACAGTTTGCGTTTCGCGGTCGCTTTGGGGCCAAAAGGCGCCGAGGCCAAGAACATCGTTGTCGGCAAGAACAGCTTGGCCGGCTGGGTTGCCCGGCACAAAAAGCCCTTGCTTTTGAACGACGCCAACAAGGACGAGCGCTTTTTTGACCGCGTTCAAAACA
>CADCBK010000072.1 GCA_902799665.1 uncultured Spirochaetaceae bacterium
GCTTTACACAAAGGGCTTGGACGAATACGCGAAAGGAAACGAAGACGCGGCCGTAAAATACTGGGAAGACGCGCTAAAAGAAGACAAAGCCTGGACCCCCGCCTCAAGGTGGATAAAAACAGTTGAGGAGTCCAAAAAGCTCTACGAGCGCGTCCTCGACATCCAGAGCCTAGATTGACAGTCCGCGTGAGCGGACCTGTGGATAATTTCCTTGCCAAAGCGCCACATGGATATGATGCGCTCGCTCAGAGTGGATATGCCGCGCGCTAAAGGGACTTTATCGCGTTCTCAACCGCGTCGATGACAAAATCAGGGCTGCTCGCGCCCGCCGCGATTCCCACAACCTTTGCGCCGCCAAAATCGTTTGGCAGGTCATCGGCGGACTCAACAAAATAAGATGACGGACAAAGGCTTTTGGCAAGCTCGTAAAGGCGCTGGCTGTTGGCGGATTTTTTTCCGCCGACGACCACAAGCGCGTCAACTTTATCCGCAAGAGCCGCCAAAGCCTTTTGGCGCTCGCCGGTAGCCGGGCATATCGAGTCAAAGACTTTCAAGCCTTGGATTTTTTGGCCAAGAACCTCCGCGATTTTTTTGTACTCCTCCGGCGAAAATGTCGTTTGGCTTAAAAGAACCGAGTTGTTTTGCATTGACGGCTCTATTTTTAGAGCGGCGGCTTCTTCGGCGTTTTGAACAAGAATGAAACGGCCTAATTTTGGCGGCGCATTCTTGGGCTTGCCTTCATTTTGCGCGGCGGCATTCTTGGGCTTAAAATCAGTCTGCGCGAAAAGGGCGCTCCCCTCCACCGCCTTGACTTCCGCGTGCCCCTTGTCGCCGGTCAAGATGACGAACATTCCCATCGCCGAAAACTCGGCTGCCCTTCTTTGGCTTAAGGCCACGCGGGGGCAAGTGGCGTCCACGACTTTCGCGCCGCGCTCCTTTATTCGTTCCATAACCTGCGGAGAAACTCCATGCGCGCGGACAATCACCAAAGAGTCTTGGCCAAGGGATTCTATTTGTTCTTCCTTTAGGATTTTAAGCCCCTTTTGAGAAAGGCGGTCCAAAGCGATTTGGTTGTGGATTAAGGGGCCAAGCGAATAAATTTTTTTAGGCTTTTGCCCGCCGTCGTCCGCGCCAAGGGCGTCCAAAGCGCCCTTCATCGCGCGGCTGACTCCGCTGCAAAAGCCTAAAAGTTCAGAACGAACAATTTTCATTCACCAAGCTCAAACAGCCGCCACGCCTTGAACCTTCTTGGGCTTGGCGTGATGGATGCCGTACTCGGGCTTCCAGTCTTTGCGGGTAAAGCTGATGAAGCCGGAAGAAATGAAGATTGAAGAATAGCAGCCGCTCAACAAGCCTACGGTCATCGCAAGCGCGAAGTCCTTGATGCTTCCCGTAGTGAACAAGTACAAGGCCATTACGGCGAACAAGGTTGTAACCGTTGTGATGATTGAGCGGGCCAAAGTGTCGCTCAAAGACTGGTCAAGCAAATCCTTGAATGTCTTGACTTCCATAAGCGGAAGATTGTAGCGGACGCGGTCCAAGATAACGACAGTGGCGTTGATTGAGTAACCGACGATTGTCAAAACGGCGGCCAATGTCGTGGTGCTGAACTCAATCTGGCTCCATGTGATGAACGTGAACATAATGCAGATGTCGTGCAAAAGGGCCACAATCGCGCCAAAGGCAAAGTCCCAGTGAAAGCGGATTGTCGCGTAAAGCCAAATCAAGAGCATCGTTCCCAAAAGAAGGAAGATTGACTGGCGAGCCAAAGAGCTTGACATGCTGGAACCGATGAAGTCAGTCTTAAGAACGTCAACGTTTCCCTCGCCGTACTTGTTGACAAGGGCCTGGGTAATCTTTCCGCCCTCGCTTTCGGCGACGCCCGCGCGGATTTGGTATGAGTCGGCCGCGGAGCCAAGCTTCTTTACGCTAACGCCGCCGATTCCTGACAAGGAGGCGCGGACGTCTTCGATTCCGGCGGCGCCCTTGATTGTGACTTCCTCAACAGTTCCGGGCTTAAAGTCGATTCCCAAGTTGATTCCGCGGGTGACAAAGCTAAAGACGCCGCTAAGAATCACAACGCAAGACAATATGGCGCAGGGCAAAAAGCCCTTGCTGAATGATATTCTTTTTTTCATTATTTTACCCTCCAACTGATGCTGGTAGTCTTTTTCTTAAAGGCTTCGGTTCCAACATCGAACATCAAGCGGCTTACGAACAAGGCCGTGAACACAGAAGACGCGACGCCTATGGCCAAGCTTACCGCAAAGCCCTGGATGGAGCCTGTTCCCAACTGGCTAAGGAACATGGCGGCGATGAATGTCGTGATGTTTGAGTCCCAAATCGCCCAAGAAGCGCCTTCAAAGCCGGCTTCGATGGCGGCCGCGCGGCTCTTTCCAAGACGAAGCTCTTCCTTGATTCGCTCAAAGATGATTACGTTTGCGTCAACCGCCATTCCGACTGTAAGGATCATGCCGGCGATTGAGGGCAATGTCAAAGTCAAGTTGAAGGCCGAAAGAACGGCGAACAAAATGTAAAGGTTCAAAATCTGGGCGACAATCGCGTTGATTCCCGCGCCCTTGTAGTAAAGAAGCATGAATACGAAAATCGCGATCAAGCCGATGGCCAAGGCCATCAAGCCGTTGCGGATTGTAAGCTCTCCCAATTCTGCGCCGATAACCTGCTGGCTTTCCACGCTAAGGGGAACTTCAAGCCAAGCGGTCTGCAAAACCTTTTGCAGGTTCTGCGCCTCTTCCAAGCCAAAGCCGTCGATGCGGACGCGGCCGCCGCCAATCTTTGTCTTGATTGTGGCGGCGCTCTTTACCTTGTTGTCGCTGATTACGGCAAGGCGTTCGCCCACATGGTCGCCGGTGAAGTTGGCGAAAATCTCGGCGCCTTCCATGTCCAAAGTAAAGTCAACGCCGGTCTGTCCCATTTGGTCGCGGCTTACGTCGGCGCTCTTTACGTAGCGGCCGTCAAGCGCGATTTCCTTTTTTAGGGCCATGTACTGGATAAATTCGTCCAAGCCGTAAGAGTCTTTTGTGTAGTAGCCCAAAATCTCAACGTCTTCGGGAACGATTGAAGGATCAATCAACTTTCCGTCATCGTCAAAGGTTGAGTCGGGATTTGAGTAGTAATGCTGCAGGAATTGGTTTGTGGCTTCCTCGTCCACCAGGCGGAAGTTGAGGATGCCCTTTCCCATGATGATTGTGTTGATCGCGTCGCTCTGCTCCGAGCCAGGGATTTCGATGTAGATGCGGTCTTCGCCCTGCTGGCGGATTACAGGCTCTGTCAAGCCAAAGCGGTCGATGCGGCTTTTGAGGGTCTCAATCGCCTGGTCCATCGCGCGGGTCTTAAAGGCGGCCTCTCCGCCCGAGGCGGCGACAGACTCTGAATTGTTCTTTACGGCCGCGTCCAAGTCTGCGTGGACGATGATGTTCATTCCGCCCGAAAGGTCAAGGCCGAGCTTTACGGAGTTGGTGTAATTGCGCTTGTCGGCCAAAACGCGCTCGCGGTAGCGCTCTTGGTACAATTCCAAAAGCTTTGAGTGGATTGACGAGGCCACGCTCTTTTTGTCCTCGTCGCTTTTGGCAACGCGGCCAAGGCTGAATGAAGAAAGCGCGGCGCCCAAAGTAAGCGGCTCTGGAACGGCTTTCTTGTATTCCTTGTAATTCTTTTTTACAGTCTTTGAAAGCCAGGCGTATTCCTCGCCAAGAGGAGAATCGGGGCTGGAAGCGGCCAAGGCTTCCAAAGCCTTGACATCCTTGGCGGCCTGCTTCACCGAATATTCCTTGATTTTTTCAAGGGACTGCAAGGCCAGCTTTTGGTCGGCTTCGCTAGTTCTAAAATACCAATTGATTGTTGGGCGCAAGAACGCCAAACAAATTCCCAATACCACAAGAAGAATGACAAAGCGCCATCTTTTGCTCGACTTTTCCATTGTTGTGCTCCAATATGTTTATATTATTTTTATTTTTCGCTTTTTGACTTTTCGGCTTTCGCGGGCTTGTCGCCGGCCTTTTTCTCAGGCTCGGGATTGACCACGGAAGCGATCGCCGAACGGTTGAACTCAAGCTTTGTGTTGTCGTCAACCTTAAGGATTATCGTCTTTTCTTTTGTTGAGGAAACGACTCCGTGAATTCCGCCGATTGTGACAACCTTGTCGCCCTTCTTAAGCGCGGCAAGCATTTTTTCCATCTCTTTTTGCTTTTTGCTCTGGGGCCTGATAAGGAAAAAATAGAAGATTCCTATCATCAAAACTACAGTTACAATCAACGAGCCAAAGCTTTGCGACTGCGAAGCGCCAGACGCGGCTTGCAAAAGGGGTAAGTACGACATATTTGCCTTCCTAAAACTTTAAAATGTATAGTAGAACAATTATATAGGAAGAAGCGCCGCTTGTCAAGGGCTGGCGCCGCCGCCTTACTTGAGCGCGCTGATGTAAGCGGCCAAGGCGGTTCTGTTGTAGTAATCGGCGGGGTTGCTTAGCGTGTAGTCAGGCTCGGCTCCCCTGTCGATGTCGTAGTAGGAGCCGTTTTTTACGCGGCAAAGGCGCATGGGGCCTGAAATGCGAAAGCACGTTCCCCAAGCCGAGGAAATGAACTGGACAACGCAGGCGCCGCCGCCCGAAGCCCTTCCCAAAAGCGTGACTTTTTCGGACTCCTTGAAAACGTTTGGGACAAGGTTTCCGCAAGAAAAGCTGCAGGGCGAGACAAGGCAAAAGAGCTTTCGGTTTCCAAGCGTGTCGTTTTCGTCAAACAAATGGTCGCGGTTGGCGTCGCAGCGGTAGCTTGTGGAGCACAAGGCGCCTGTGATAGTGCCCTTAAACGAAACGGCCGCCTCGCCCAAAAACCAGGCCGCCACGAACACGGCCGTGTCGGCCGCTCCGCCAAGGTTTGCGCTAATGTCAATGACGACGTTTTTTATGGAAGGGTTTTCTGAAATTTTCTTGTGGGCCTTCATTATAAGGCCGATTGTGTCGTTGTCGGGAAAACTGTCGGGGTCTTCCGTGTAGTACTTGTCAAGGTCGGTCATAAAATCGGGAGCCA
>CADCBK010000073.1 GCA_902799665.1 uncultured Spirochaetaceae bacterium
ACGACTTTTGGCGCCGTCGCTCCTTTCGGCCGATTTCGGGGAGCTTGCGCGTTCGATAAAAAAGATAGAGGAGGGCGGCGCGGGAGCCGTCCACATAGACGTAATGGACGGAGACTTCGTTCCCGAAGTTTCCTTTGGACAGGTCGTCGCCCGCTCCTTAAGGCCGCTTACAAAGCTTCCCTTTGACGTCCACTTGATGGTCAAAAACCCGGAAAGGCAAATCGAGTCCTTCGCCGCCGCGGGCGCGGATTGGATAACCTTCCACCAAGAGGCCGCGGTGGAGCAGGCAAAAAACGGCGGCTTGGATTCCGTTCAGCTTATAAAAAAAATACATTCGCTTGGCAAAAAGGCCGGAATCAGCGTAAAGCCCGCTACCAGCGTGGAAACATTGAAGAATTCGCTGGAATTTGCCGATATTATATTGATAATGACTGTCGAGCCGGGCTTTGGCGGGCAAAAGCTCATTCCCGAATGTTTGGACAAGGTTAGGGAATTGGCCGCTCTGCGCTCAAAGCTGGGCTTGAGCTATAAAATATCCGTTGACGGCGGCGTTAACGCCCAAACGTTGGATTCCGTTTTGCAAAGCGGAGTGGACATCGTGGTGTCCGGCTCGGCTTTCTTTAACGGCTCTCTTTGCTGGAGAAATTAAAAGTGAAGCGCATTTTTAGGAATTTTTCAAAAGGCCTTCTTGCCATCGCCCTCTGCCTTTTAGCCTCGGAAGGCGCCCGGCCCTCTGATTACGGGGCCGCCCGCGTAAAGCCTTCGGCTCCCTTGGAGGAGGAAGAAGGCGCCGCCATTTTGGGAGCGGCCTACAACGCCTATTTTGGCTCGGACTGGCAGAGCGCCGTAATGCTTTTTAGAAAGGCCATGAGCGACCCGCAAAACGAAAGCGACGCCGCCCTCTACATGCTGATTTCTGCCGAGATGAAGGCGATGGGCTACAAGGCGGCCTTGTCCGATTCTGACTACTTCCTTAAAAACTATCCCGAATCAAAGTACGCAAGCCTCATAAAGTACCAGCGGGGAAAGTGCCTTTACAGCCTTGGAGAGTTTGACAAGGCGGTCCTGGCCCTAAGCGACTTTTGCCACCAGTATCCGTCAAACGAAATGTATTCCTCCGCGCTCTTTTGGATAGCGGAGTGCTTTTATTCCGGCTACAACTTTGAGCAGGCGCGTCCCCTTTACGAGCGCGTCGTGGACGACTTTCCAAAGGACGCCAAGGCCGTTGACGCCAAGTACCGCCTTGACGCGATAAACCAGCGCCTTCGCGAGGAAAAGCTTTTGTACCTTTTGCAGCAGACCGGCGAAAGCTACTTGTCTTCAAAAGAGAACTACGAAAAAGCCTTGCGCCGCTACGAGCTTGAGAGCGCTCTTGGCCTTTCTGCCCAGCCTAGGGCGGAAGAAGCGGCTAAGGACGAAGGCGCGGCCGTTCAGGAAGAAAAGGTTTCCGCGGCCCAAGAAAGCCTGGCGTCGCTTCCCGCCGCTGGCGAGGAGAAAAAGCCCGCCGCCAGGGAAAGCGCCGCTTTGGCCCCGGCCGCCTCAAGCGACTATAATTTCATCGACGCCTTGGCCCGCCTTAAAAAATCGGCCGCCGAGGCGCAGGGCCTTCTTGACGATGACGGAGGCTCCAAATGACAAAGAGACTTTTAGCGGCGGCCCTTTTGCTTATGGCCTCTGGCGGCCTTTTGTTCGCGAAGAAAAACAAGGCGAAGGCCGCGAAGGACGCGCAAACTGAGGCCGTCCAGACAGAAGCTGTCCAAGCCGAGGCTGCCAAAACTGAGGCCGCGCAGACGGAAACAGCGCCGGCCGCGGCCGCAAAAACTGAGGCCGCCAAAGCGGAAACAACGCCGGCGCCAAAGGCCGAAGTCCAGCAGGCTCCGAAAGCGCAAGCCGCGCAAGCTGAGGCCGCGCGCTCTGGCGATGTTTTGTCCCAAGCCGCCAAGGAAGCGGCGTCCAGGCCGGACGGCGAAAGCGGCGAAGGCGAAAAGGTCGAAAGCGTAAAGAGAGTCGGAAAGGACATGGCCGTCCACGACGGATTGGTCCGCATGGAAACCGCGCGGGCCAGCGGCGCCGTCTTGTTCTATGTCGTGAACGGAAAGAAAATATATCCCGCCGTAAAGACTTCGGAATACGGGCAAAGCAACTACCTTTCGGTTTTCGCCGGCGCCAAGGAATGGAGGCTGACAAAGGGCGGCCGCTGCTCGTACAAGTATGACGTAAGCGCCAATTCAATCGTCGAGACCATGCTTGTAAAGGGCGTCGCGCAAGTGACGGCCTCTTACGAGATTGGAAAGTACCGCCCCGGCGACAAGGCCTCAAACTGCGTCCGCGTCAAGGTGTCCGTCACAAACCTCGCCAAGGAAAAGACGCCGCTTTCGCTAAAGGCCGTCTACAACCTTTGCCTTGGAGAGAACCGCCGCGCGCATTTTTCAACTCCGTTGAACAACGCGATTGGAAGCGAGCATGTCCTGATTCCGTCTCAAAAGGAGTCTTGGATCATTTCAAGCGACGGCCAGAACGCCGTTGAATTCGTCGTTTACGGAAAGGGCGTGACCGCGCCCAAAAAGGCCGTCATGGCCAACAAGGACGTCATCGACCTTGCCACGCCGATAACGCTTTTCAATCCCGGAAACAGCTTTGACTCGATTTTGTCATACAACGACTCGTCGCTGGCCCTCTTTTGGGACCCGGTGGAGCTGGACGAAGGAAAGAGCGTTAGCTATTCTTACATCATAAATTTCTCGGACTCTGACTTTCAGAATTCCGGCCAGGACGCAAGGGGCTTTTCAGAAGTTCCGCAAAAGGAAGACGGCAAGGAGGAAAAGCCGATTGACGACAACCTTCTTGTTGACGGCCAGAACGCGGTTGAACGCTTGGACCCCGAGAAAACGAACTTTGAGTACGTCCAGCAATTGATAGACCACATAAACTCGCTTGAGCAAAGCGACCCCAGCCTGAACAAGGCGAAAATCCAGCAGCTTCAGACGGAAGTTGACGAAGTGCTGAAAGTCCTTAGGAGAGGCAAGTGAAAAGCGCGATAGACCGGGCGCTATGGCTGATGAAATGCCGCGACTTTGCGGGAGCGATTCAAGTCCTCAACGAAAAGCGGGAAGTGTACGAGGAAAGCTTTGACTTTAACTACACCCTGGGCCTGGCCTTTTTGTACGCCGGCGACACTGGAAGCGCCGCGGCCGCTTTTGACGAAGCCAGAAAAATAAAAATCAACGACGCGAACCTCTTGCTCGCGCAGGCGGCCATCCACTTGCGCCGCGGCAACACCGAGCGCGCGGTTCAATACTACCTGGACATTCTTGACTTTGACCCCGGCAACAAGGACGCCAAGCGCGCCCTGGAATTCGTTCGCGAGCATGGCGACTACGAGGAAGTCTGCCGCTGGGTTGACGACGGCCGCATAGAGCTTTACTATCCAAGGCTTGGAGCCAACCCCAAAAAAGTCCGCGCGCTTGTCCTGGCCCTTGCCTTGGGCGCCTTGGTCGGCGCCTTGGCCGTCCGCTTTTGGCCCCGCGACTTTAGCAAAAGCTCGCGCGCGGACTTGTCCTCGCTAATCCTTTCGGCGGACGACAGCGTCAACGCTCGCGGCGTTCGCAAGGCCTACAACCAGGCTTTGGAATACTTTGAGCAAAATCGCGACAACGCGGCCCAGCGCGAGGTGAACCGCGTCCTTAACTCCCAAGCCTCGACGGGCCTAAAGCAAAAGGCCAGAAGCCTTATGAGCTACTTCGCCGCGCCAGGCTTTGACAGTCTTAAGGACAACTTTAGCTACCAAGAGGTGGCCGCGCAAACAGCTCTTTACTTGGACTGCTACGTTGACTGGTCGGGAAGGGCGTCCAACATTGTCCAGGGCGAGAGCGGCCTTTCGTTTGACCTTTTGGTCGGCTACGAGGACCTTAAGGAGCTGGACGGAATCGTCCGCGTGACCTTTGATTTTTTGCCGGAGCGGGGCCTTGACGCCGAAAAGCCTGTCCGCGTCTTGGGAAAAGTGGGCCTTGACGGAAACAAGCTTGTCCTAAAGGGCCGCTCCCTCTACCAAAGCGTAAAAGACTTTTAACGCGCTTTTTTTTGAAAATTCAAGCATTTGTATAGTATTTCTCCCCCTTAGCCTTGAAATATTTTAAAAATTGCTTTAAAATATCCCAAACTTTTAAATAAAATTTATACCTTAAGGGTGGAGGTCATAATACATGGCAGAAAAAAAGGAAGCGGCGCCAGCCAGCGAAAAGCTTCAGGCTTTGGAAGCGGCGCGCCTGCAAATCGAAAAACAGTTTGGCCAAGGCTCGCTGATGAAATTGGGGACTCAGACGGACACGGCCAAAATCGACGTGATTCCGTCGGGCTCCATCTTGTTGGACGAGGCCTTGGGAATCGGCGGATATCCGCGCGGCCGCGTGATAGAAATGTACGGCCCTGAAAGCTCGGGCAAGACAACGCTCGCGCTTCACGCGGTGGCCGAGTCGCAAAAGCTTGGAGGCATCGCGGCCTTCATCGACGCCGAGCACGCGCTGGATCCTGTTTACGCGAAGAACCTTGGCGTGAACATCGACGAGCTTTGGGTAAGCCAGCCCGTCACCGGCGAGCAGGCTTTGGAAATATGCGAGAACCTTGTGCGTAGCGGAGCCGTTGACATAATCGTAATCGACTCTGTGGCGGCCCTTACTCCGCAAAAGGAAATCGAAGGCGAAATGGGCGACAGCGTCATGGGCTTGCAGGCGCGCCTTATGAGCCAGGCGCTTAGAAAGCTCACCGCGATTGTCGGAAAGAGCAAGTGCACCGTCATTTTCATAAACCAAATCCGCATGAAAATCGGCGTCATGTTCGGAAACCCCGAGACGACGACCGGCGGAAACGCG
>CADCBK010000074.1 GCA_902799665.1 uncultured Spirochaetaceae bacterium
TCAAAAGCTTAGGAGCCTTTTCTTTTTTGGCGCCAACAAACGCCCCCTTGTATTCCTTAAAAATTTTCGTTCCGTCATGGCTAAAAATATTGTCGATTTTCCATTCGTAAAATTCGTTAGCCTTCCACTTTTCGCCGGGAATTATTTCTACGCGCCTTAAGTCTTCCGAAAATATTTTTTTTGTTTGAATGAAGGGGCTTAAGCCAAACTCCCGCTCAAACATCGCCGCGTCAACAGGCTTGTTAAATCGAAATTCCAGGCCTTCGACATCGCCGCGCTCGTTTTTGCGCTCTTCATAAGAATCAAGCGTAAAGGCGCCGCCTTTTTCTCCATGAACAAATTCCTTAAAGACGTTAAGCCAATACTTTCTTCCGTCGCTTGCGTAAACATCTCCCTGCAAGCTAAGAGTGTATTTACAGCCCTTTTTAAAGCCGCCTATCGCTTGCGCGAAACAATTGTCCTTTTCCCATTCAATTTTGGCGTCAATTCTTTTTCCGTCTTCTTTTAACGACAAAAGACTTTCAACCGAGCCTCTGTCCATTCCAAGCGAAAAGGCGATCTTTACGCGGCTTTCAACAAACACGTCCGTTTCCAATTCATCAAAGGAGAGTAGGGCGCGCGAGCAGCTTGCGGCCAATAGCATGGCCAAAATCGAAATCTTAAATGCATTTGACACGCAAACCTTCCTTTAGGGCGTTTGTCGGGCGCGCAACGATTTTGTCGCCTTCCTTCAAGCCGCTTTTTATGTATATATTTCCATCGCGTTCCATCTCAATAGGACATTCCTTTTGATACAAAAAATCATTTTGAACGCAAAAAAAATATGCTGTGTTTCCATCCCTGCGCCGCAAAGCGCTTTCTGGCAGCTCAAAATATTCCCCCGTAGATTTTGTTTGTATGGCGCATTTTGCGAACATTCCGAACCTTATTTTATTTTCACTGTTGTCCACAGGGATTTTTATGTAAAAGTTTCCTGTCTCCGAATCAGCCAAAGGGCTTATAAAGTCAACAATGCTTTCTTGGCGAAAGGCGGCGGAATCAATCTCAACCAAAGTGGGCGCTCCTATTTGAATCTTTTCCATATCCCTTTCTTGCAGAAATACCTTTGCGTATGGAATTTTCATGTCAATAATCGTTGCGAGCCTTTCATTTTGCGCCACCCTCTCTCCGTTCTCAAAATAAATGGCGCCGATGATTCCGTCGCAGGGAGCCGTAACCGTAAGAGCCTCAATCAGCGCCTCAATTGACTCTAAATCCCTCTCGGCGTTTTTCAGCTCAACTTCCGCAAGCTCTATTTGAATTTTCGCGCTTTGGCTATTCAAATCAATCAATTGCCTTTGCCTTGTTTCAACGTCCGCGCTTGGCTCCATGCCTGCGTTTATAAGATCGCTTTCGTTGTAACCCAAAGACTTCATTTGCAATTCTTTTTCCAATACATCGATTTCGCTTTTTGAAGCGCGTTCCTCCATTTGCATTTGCTCCAAGGAGCTTTCTGAAATGCCGCCAGCGTCAAAAAGCCTCTTGTTTTTTTCAAGGTTCTTTAGCAAAAGCGCTCTTTCGTCTTTTTTTTGCCTTAAATTTGTCCTTGCGTTTTCCAGGGCGATTATCGTTGACTGCGCGCTCCGTTCTTGTTCAAGCAAATTGTTTTTAGCCGCTTTTAGCTTGGCGCGCGCGGAATTCAATTGGTTTTGCCTTTCGGCCCTTTGAATTTGATATTGAATGTTTTCCAGCCTAAAAAGAGTCTCGCCTTTTTTAACGCTTTTTCCTTCAAGCGCGTTTTGCTCAACGATAGTGCCTTCAACAATGGAGCGCGCCTCGTTCTTTTTTTTGTAAGTGATCGATCCGTAGCTTTCAAGCGTGACGCTTTGTTTGCTTTTCACCGCGACCAGCGTTTTCACTTCTATCGATTGGCTGTCAGGCGCTTCCTTTCCAGCGCAAGAAACTAACAAAGCGGCTAAAAGCGACGCTGCAAGTTTTGCCGCGCTTTTTTTCATATTTCCTCCTTTTTTCGCAAATCGATTTTCGACATGGTTTCAAGCTGCTTGGCCATGTAGTCCCGTTCCTTTAACAAGCTTAGAGCTTGAATCTTTTGCTTGGACAATTCGCCCATTTCTTCAAGGTAGTCGCTTTTCTTTATCCTGCCTTGCTCAAGCTCAATGGCGGACAAGGCCAATTTCAGCTCCTTGATTCTCACGCTCTCCATAGTTAAAAGAAAGCTTTCTTGCGACTGTTCAATCCTTTTCAATAAATCCCAAACGCTATCGTCTATGCGCTTTTTTGCGTTTTCAACGCCAAGCTTTTTTCGAGCGATATCAATTTTATTTAGGCGAAGCCGTCCAAAATAACTTGTGTCGGCCAAGGCTTGCCCGGAAATAGAGTCTGAAAGCGACTCCAACTTTCCGTTAGAAAAGCCCGCTTGCCTTGACACTGACGTTTTTAGCCAAGGATTGTCGTCAAAACTTAAAATCACTTTCATTGAATATACGGGGGATGTTAGCGGGTAGTTCCTTCCGCTAAACGCCACGCCGCCTCTAATTGACACGCTGGGGAGCATAAAGCGTTTTTGCATAGACCTCATTTTTTTCGCCCAAGCGAGCTCCGCCGACGCAAGCTTTAAGTCAACGCTGTTTTTTATCGCTCCTTGGCAAAGCGAGATTTTTTTTTCTTCAAGCCCTTCAAGCAATTGGTACCTGTCCAACGCTTTTTCAAAAATTTCCGTCTCTTTTAAAACAACTTTTTGGGAACGGCTTAAGCCCATCGCTCTTTTTAGTTCCTGCGCCGACTTTTCCAGTTCGTCGCCGGCAACTTTCGCTTCAAGCTCCATTTTCTTGAATTGCAAGAGCGTCTCTAGGTAACCAGCGTTTGTAATCATTCCTTGCTCTTTTTCCAAGGCAGCCGCATCTACTATTCGCGCCGCGTTCTCAACATTCTTATCCAATACACAGCTTTTTAGCGTTAAAAGCAGGGTGTTGTAGTAGAGCCGCAAAAACTCGTCCTTAAAATTTTCCCGCTCCTTTTGCGCGCTTAAAAAATTATAAAAGCTTTTTTCCTTTTGCATCCTCCATTCCAAAAATGTCTTTCCGCCGTTAAAAATCTTTTGCGTCAAGCCAAATTCAATCGTTTTGTTTTTTGTGTCGTCTTTTCCTTTTTGAACCCGCGCGCCGTCTGTAAGCGCGAAGTCAAGAACCGGAAAAAAGCCTCCGACATTTCTTTTTGAAAGCCTCAACTCTTCTTGCGCGCTTTGACTTTGAAGAGCGCCGTCAATGTCGTTTGTCACGGCGATTTTCAACGCGTCGGAAAAGCTCTCCAGCGTTATTTGGCTTAAGGCGCTGGAGAGCGGGCAAAGCGCCATAAGAGCGATGAGAATAAATTTACGCATCGCTTTCGCTTCCGCTTTTAAAATGCTTTTTTATGTCTTTCGCGATTTTTTCGATTTGCCTTTGCTGGACCAGCGCGGATAGAATCGATTTTTTGCTTTCGCTGCAAAAGACATTTTCCAAAACGCATTCTCCTTCTTCCGAAAAAAGTTGGTAGCTGGCGTAAAGGGAATGAAAGTTGTCAACATTCTTGTAAAACGACCTTTCGCATAAATTGATTTTTATCCAATAATTTTTTTCCTGCCCGCAAAATCCGTTAAAGGCGTTCTTCGCGATGCCAGAAATTTGCGATGAAATTCCTTCCTCAAAAATGTTGTCAACCATGACTTCCACATTTTCCACTATAATTCCAGGCTTTTTTTGCAGGCAGCTTTGGGCGAAATTCGGCAAATTTAGGCCAAATAACGCGCAAATCAGCGCAAAAAGCTTGAATTTCGCGATGAATGTTTCACGAATTGTTTCACGGAATTTTTCCGTAAGGCTCATTTTTTTCCTCCTTAAAAAACGCTTGATAGCTAGAGTCAAGGCAAAGGCACTTATCCCTATACTCCTTGGCTTTCTCATCGATTCCAAGCGACTGCCATGAAAACGCCAAGTCAAAGTAAACTTGGGCGCCGGGCGCGAGAGCGTTTTTCGCAAGGTTCAGGCTCTCTAAGCGCTCGTCCGCCTTCTTTTCCTTTGCCGCGACAGTCGCAGCGAAAAAATAAAGGCGCCAGTCCCCCTTGTCTTTTTTCAGCGCCTCTTGGATTTCTTTTTTGGCGCTTTCATAGTCTTCTAAAAAAATCAGGCTTTGGATTAGGTAGCGTTGAATGTCTTTGTTGTCGGATTCGGATTTATATAGGTCGGAAAAAAGTTTCGCGGCCGTTTGAAATTGGCCTTGAAACAAATGGATTTTTGCTTTTAGAAATACAGCCTGTTTGCTTTTTTTGTCCGCTTTTAGGCTTTGGTTGATAAAGGCTTCGGCCGTTGAAAAATCTTTTTGCCTGTAAGACTCCAGAGCCTTTATGTACAAGATTCCAGCCGCTTTCTTGTTTGCGCAAGACAAAAGGCTTGCGCAGGCCAAGAGCAGGGCGGCGACCCAAAATAGCTTTATGAGCCGCATCTAGTATTTTACATTCTCCTCCTTGACAAAATCTCCGCGGCCAAAAAAGGCCGCTCGTTTTTTACAAACGGTTCTTTCCGTTTGCGTTGTGAATCGGCTTGCTTAAAATTTCCTTAAGCTCGGCCATGTTTTTTTTGTCGCCGGCCTTTTCCGCCTTTTCGTAAAGGCGAATGTAGAAATTTCCTATAGTTGTAAAG
>CADCBK010000075.1:0-4661 GCA_902799665.1 uncultured Spirochaetaceae bacterium
CGAGCGAAAAAAACGCCGCCACGCAGTCGGAGCTTTTATATATGGAAGAATTTAAAAATGAAGCGGCCGCCTTTTGGGATTGCTCTTCCCGCTCGGTGGCGCTTAGGCCTTTCAATAGCAGACGCGCTTTAGAGCGCGCCGCTTTTTTGGCAGTTTTAATGTTTTCTTGAAACGCGCCGCCCCGCAAATTTTGGGCGGGAACGGCGTCTTGCGCTTTTTCCATCAGTTCAACTAAAAGCTGTAGGTTCCGGTCGTGATTGAGCCGGCTCCGCTTCCAATCGTAAACTGGATGGACTTAGTCTTTGTAAGGTCTAAAGCGGCGTAGAACTCGGCCAAGTTCTTGACCTTCTTTCCGTTGACCGCCGTGATGACGTCCCCCTCCTGCAAGCGAAGCGAAGCCGCGGGGCTCTTGGCCTGGACGTTTGTCACCGCCACGCCCTCAATCTTGTTGTCAAGCTCAAGCTTTTTTCGCACGTCTTCCGTAAGCGGAACCGGAATGAAGCCCGGCCACAACTTTGCGGTGGAAGAAGAAACTTCTTTCGTGCGTTCGGTTATCATGACGTTTAAGGGCATTTCCTTGGCTCCGCGAATCACCTTGAACTTGGCTTCCTTGTTGGCGGGCAAGCTTCCAACGTCGCGGACAAGCTGGTCGACGCTCTTTACCGCGCGGCCGTTCAACTCGATGATGTAGTCGCCGGCCTGCATTCCGCCCTTAAAGGCAGGAGAGTCGACGAAAATTTGCGAAGCGAAGGCTCCGTCCTTTCCCTTTACGCCAAGCGATTCCTTGATTTCGTCGCGGATTTCGACAAGGCTCACTCCAAGCCAGCCATAGGTGACTTTTCCGTTGGCGATGAACTCGTCAATCGCGTGCTTTATGTTGTTGATCGGAATCGCGAATCCCAAGCCTTGGCTTCCGCCCGACTGGCTTGCGATCCAAGTGTTGATTCCGATTACCTCGCCGTAAATGTTCAAAAGCGGGCCGCCAGAGTTTCCTTGGTTGATCGCGGTGTCGGTTTGGATAAAGTCGTTGATGTTTCCGATTTGCCCTCCGCTTCGGCCCGTGGCGGAAACGATTCCTTCCGTCACTGACTGGCTGTAGCCAAGAGGCGCGCCCATGGCGAAGCAAATGTCGCCGGTCTGAACCTTGTCGCTGTCGCCCAAAGTCGCGCAAGGAATAGCGTCGTCGGACTCGAATGAAACAAGAGCGACGTCCATGCGCTCGTCGGCTCCGACAAGCTTTCCGTCAAACTTTCGGCCGTCGTTTAGCTTAACGGAAATTTCGGTCGCGCTTCCGGCGACATGGTTGTTGGTGAGAACGTAGTATTTTTTTCCGTCCTTGCGAATGATGACGCCGCTTCCCAAGCCTTGGGTTTCGTACTCCTGCGGCTCGTCGTTGTCCGGAAAGCCGAAAAACTTAAACGGCAAGTCGCCAAAGGGATTGGCGGGCCGCGTCTTTTTTTCGGTAACGTCAACCTCAACGACTGACGGCAAAACCTGCGTCGAAATCGAGCGGAAAACGTTTTGCATCGCTTCCAAGACGCTCAAAGACTCGGCGGGAATTTTCACCGCGGGAACCGTGTCGGCGAAAGCGGTGTTGGCTCCGTTGGCCGCCCCCGCCTTTCCGCTGCAAGAGAATGAAATCAAGCCAAACGACAAGACGGCCGCTACAGCCGCTCCGACTATGTTTTTAGTGAATCTTTTCATCTAAGAACCTCCGTTTTTTTAGCTGTTCTTTATGATTTAAATGAACTTTATAATGGAAAGTTACAAAAAAAGATTGCCCGGCAAAACCGGGCAATGACAGACGCCTTTTAGAACTTTTCCAAGACGGACTTGAAAATCTTAAGGCCCTCGTCGATTTCCTTGTCGCTGATGACAAGAGGCGGCAAAAAGCGGACGACGTCGCTTCCGGCCGTGCTTACGCAAAGGCCGCTCTTCATGCATTCAACCTCAATGTCAAAGGGCTTTACCCCTTCCTTTATTTGAACGCCGATCATAAGGCCCTTTCCCCTAACCTCTACGACAAGGGGATTTTTCCAAGAGGAAATTTCGTCGCGGATTTTTTGTCCCGCTTTTTGGACGCGCTCGTAAAAACCGGGCTTTTGAAGCGTTTCCAAAACCGTTATCGCGGCCCTGCAAGCCAAGGGGTTTCCGGCAAAGGTTGACTGGTGGTCGCCGGCCGCGAAAACTCCGGCCGCCTTGCCCCTAAAAAGGCAGGCGCCCATCGGGATTCCGCCAGCGATTCCCTTTGCAAGCGTGACCACTTCCGGCTTAAAGCCAAGGGCGTCGCTCGCAAGGTAGGCGCCTGTCCTGCCGACGCCGGTCTGGACTTCGTCAGCCATTACGATGGCTCCGGCGGCTCTCGCGGCGGAGGCGGCGGCCTTTGCCCATTCCGGGTCGATTAGGTTAACGCCTCCTTCGCCCTGGACGCACTCAATCATAAGGGCGGCCGTCGTGTCGTCAAAAGCCGTTTTAATCGCTTCCCAATCGTTGGCCGCAATTGTCTTAAAGCCTTCAACGTAAGGGGCGAAGCAGTCCGGGTGGAACTTGTCCTGGCCGGTCGCGGTAAGGGTGGCCATCGTGCGGCCGTGGAAGGACTGCTTTAAAGTGTAGATGACGCGCCTTTTTTCGCCGCCGTTAAGGTAGCCGTACTTTCTGGCCAGCTTGATGGCCGCCTCGTTGGCTTCCGCGCCGCTGTTTCCAAAGTAGGCGCCTTCAAAGCCGGTGGCCGCCAAAAGCTTGTCGGCAAATTCAAGGCCCGCGTCGCTAAGGTAATAGTTTGAAATGTGAATTTCCTTGGCGGCCTGCTTTTGGACGGCCTTTACGAGCGCCTTGTTGTTGTGGCCCAAAGCGTTGCAGCCGATTCCCGCGATAAAGTCGATGAATTTTTTTCCGTCCTTGTCCCAGAGCGTCGCGCCCTTTCCCTTGACAAAGACCGTATCAAAGCTTCCGTAATTATTTACAACCTTCTTTTCCATAGTAAACTCCTTAATTGTTCCGCTACTAGTAAATCATCGTTCCAATGCCGCGCTCGCTGAACATCTCTATCAGCAATGAGTGCGGAACGCGGCCGTCGATGATGTGCGCTCGCGGAACTCCGCCCTTTAGCGCTATCATGCAGCACTCGACCTTGGGAATCATTCCGCCCGCGATTGTTCCATCTTCCATGTAGCCGGAAATTTTTGGCAGCGGAATGCGCGCGATGAGGCTTTTTGGATCGTTTATGTCCTTTAGAATTCCGGGAACGTTTGTAAGCTGGACAAACTTTTCGGCCTTAAGCGCGACGGCGATTTTTGCGGCGGCTGTGTCGGCGTTGATGTTGTAAAAATTTTGGTCGTCGTCCTTTCCCATCGCCACGGTGGAAATGACCGGAATGAAATGCTGCGCCAAAAGCGAAGTGACAATCTCAGGGTTTACGTCGGTGACCTCGCCGACAAAGCCCAAGTCCACTCCGTCCTTGTCGATTTTTTGCGCGCGCAAAAGGCCCGAGTCAACTCCGCTAAGGCCCACCGCCCTTCCGCCTTCCTCAAGCAAAATGCGGACAATGTCCTTGTTGAGCTTTCCGGTCAAAACCATTTCGACGATTTCCATCGTCTCGGCGTCAGTGTAGCGCAAGCCGTTAATGAACTTGCTTTCCTTTCCGACGCGCTCAAGCATCTTGTTGATCTCGGGCCCGCCGCCGTGAACCAAGACGACGTGCACGCCGATTGTAGAAAGCAAAACAATGTCTTTCATTACGGCGGCCTTAAGGTCTTCGTTGAGCATCGCGTTTCCGCCGTACTTTACGACGACGGTTTTGCCGACCCACTGCTTAAAGTAAGGAAGCGCCTCGATCAAGACGCTGGACCAGCTGTCGTTGTCAAGCCTGGGGTCTACGCTTTTATTTTCTTCTTCCATTTTTATTTCCTCGCAAAAAGCGGCCGCCGCTACGAGCGGTAGTCGCCGTTAATCTTAACGTAATCGTAAGTGAGGTCGCAGCCCCACGCCTTGGCCTGCGCGCTTCCGTCCTTTAGCTCCACAAGAATCTGGACGGCTTCGCGGCCCAAAATTTTTGTCGCAAGTTCTTCGTCAAAGGCAAGGCCCACTCCGTCGCGGACAACCTCAACGCTTTCCGCGCCGGCGAACAAGTCCGCGGCCGGATCGTCAAAATAGCGCGCCGCGCCTTCCTTGCTCAAAAAGCGCACGGTGGTTTTGTCGGGATCAAAGTCAGCTCCCGAATAGCCCATCGCGCAAAGGATGCGCCCGCAGTTTGCGTCGCGGCCGAACATCGCGGCTTTGACAAGGTTAGAGCCGATGACTTCCTTGGCCAAGCGGCGCGCGGTTTCTTGGTCTTTGGCTCCAGTCACAAGGCATTCCACCAAGCGGCTGGCTCCCTCGCCGTCGGCCGCGATTTTTTTAGCCATCACTTCGCTGAGCGCGGCCAGGGCCTGGACAAATTTTTCCCAGTCGGAATTTTTTTCTTGGATGCGCGCGTTTCCCGCCAAGCCGTTTGCCATAATCGTAAGAGTGTCGTTTGTAGAAGTGTCGCCGTCAACGCTAACGCAATTGTAAGTGGCGGGAACAACTTGGCGCAAGGCGGCCTCAAGCATTTCTCCGCTGATGTCGCAGTCGGTCGTCACAAAAGAAAGCATCGTTCCCATGTTGATGTGAATCATTCCGCT
>CADCBK010000075.1:4708-6449 GCA_902799665.1 uncultured Spirochaetaceae bacterium
GATTGTGACAGTCTTTCTGCCGATTTCTGTCTGAACGGCGCACTCCTTGTATTTGGTGTCAGTCGTCATAATCGCCTGCCGCGCCTTTTCGTTTCCGTCTTTGGAAAGGCCCGCCGCCAATTCGGGAATGTGGGAAAGCAATATGTCGCGGGGAATGGGCTGGCCGATGATGCCGGTCGAGCAAACGATTACATGGTCGGCGTTTATTTTAAGTTCCTTGGCGACAGCCTCGGCCGTTAGGGCAGCGGTCTCGTAGCCTTCCGCTCCGGTGCAAGCGTTGGCATAGCATACGTTGCAAACGGCGGCCTGCATTTTTTTTGCGGCGATTTTTTTCATCGTGTATTTGACGCATTCGGCCTTGACCTTGTTGGAGGTAAAAAGGCCCGCCGCGTCGCAAAGCTTTTGGCTGTAGACAAGGGCGGTGTCAAAAGTCTTGCGGCTCGCTTTTAGTCCTGAATGAATGCCGTTGGCTGAAAATCCGTTTGCGGCGCAAACTCCGCCCTGAATAAATTTAACCATAATTACCTCCTTTTTTAGGGTTTTATGCAAAAATATACAATAATTTTAGCGAATTTTGCATAAAATTGCAAGTCTTTTATGCGATTTTCGGCTTTTTTATAGGCTTTTTACATTATTTTTTCTAATTTCGCGGAGAATTTTCCGCCTTCGGAGGAAACTTTGACTTCAAAGATTACCGGATACAGCGCCTGCTTGGGTATTTCCAAGCTGTAAACATAAGGCTCGCCCAAAAGCCTTTTCGCCGCGGCCGAAAAAATTTTTTGAGCCTTGCCATAAGACGCGGCGGAATCGCCTTCGGTTCCGTCAAAAAAAGCGGCTTGCTTGGGGCTTTCTGAAAGGCCGCGCGCTCCTGCCAAAGAATGCCAAAACCTGGGAAGCGGAAAGAGAGCGTTTTTGTCCAGCTCGCAAACGCTAAAGTCCAAAAAGGCTCCCTGGCTTTGCGAAGAGAATTTCCATTCGCGGCCGCTGTCGTCGTCGCGGACAAAAGACTCGCTTACGGTGATTGTGTATTTTTGCGGAAGCGGAATTTTTTTGTAAAGGAAAATACCAAAAGCCAAGGTCCAGGCGATGTACAAAAGCGCGGCGACAGGAAAAAACACTTTTATGCTGGCCGAACAAAAGAAGCCGGCCAAAAAATAAAGGGCCGCGATCAAGGCGCAATTCTTTAAATGGCTTATAAAGGCCGCGGCGCTGTTGGTCTTTTCGGCGATCACAAAAAGCGAGGCGAATACAATCGCCGCCGCCAAAAGCAAAAAGCAAAGCGAAAGGCGAAAATGGAAATACTTTTTATGGAAAAGCTTTCCGCACAAAAGGCAGGCAAGGCTTCCCAAAAAGGCGCCGCAAAAAACGAAAGTTAAATTTAAGAAAACCGCCGGCTGAAAAGTCAATTGCGCGCTCATTTGTAGGTCTTAAAGTCTTGGACTACGCTGATGGCCGACTCGACCTTGTAGTCGGGGTAAGCCTTTTGGGCAAGCACGACGGCCTTTTCGACAATCGCGCTTGAGTCGGCGATTCCCTGCAAGACAATCTTTTTGTCGATGACAAGGGCGCGCAAAAAGTTTACGGTTATGTTAGCACCTGATAATGACGAAGCACTAGCAAACAAAGGAGACGCACTATATGCTTTAGGGAGATATTGTGAGGCTATGAGTTATTACAAAAAGTTGTCCGACTTTATGCCTCACGAAGTAAACTGGATTATTGAACAGATAAAAGAAATTAT
>CADCBK010000076.1 GCA_902799665.1 uncultured Spirochaetaceae bacterium
CGGACGGCTTCTTCCCATTTTTTTTTTTTGTTAAATTGGACGCGCAAATATATAGAAGAATTTTTTGAATCAACTTCCTGCCAAAGCGCGGCCGCTATCTTGCCGTTTGAAACCGCGCTTGGAAAGCAAACGCCGCTTTGCGACAGGCGGACAGGGTTTTCCCAAAAGTAGTTTTGCGCGCAAAGAGGAGCCGCAAAAAAGAAAAGAGAAAAAAGAACTGTCCATACAAAGCGCTTTGTACGCATTTTTACCATTATAACAAAATCTTTCGGCAAGCGCAATTTGCGTCCGCCGCTTACATCCTGGCTTGGACTTGTTTTTGCAAGTCCAAAATCTTAGAAGACCGTCTGTTGGCCGGCGTTTGCAAAAGGCCTTCGACGATTGTGTAGGCGCCAAGAACGTTGTTGTTTCTTAGCTCTTGGATTGCCTGGTTGTAGCGCGCCTCGTCCGCGCTTGAAAGAACGACGGCCGCCTTTCCTCCTACCGCGATTTGTATTCTATCCTTAAGCATTATAGCGCCGTCGTTGTTGGGATTCAAAGCGATCGCCTGGTCAAGGCGGGCTAACGCCTGCCGCAAAATTTCTTCGTTGCCCTTGGCGCTAGAATAAAGGCGCTGCGCCTCTTGGGTCAAGCTGTTGGAGCGGCGCAAGGCGCTTTGGTCAACCGGCTTTTGCCTGATTCCCAACTCAATCTCAACGTCGTAAATCAACTTGCTTAAGCCAGGATAGCCAGGCCTGATTTGCGCCAAGTCAAGCAAATCGCTGTAGCCCTGCTGCTGGGTCGCGGGAACCTTTACGTTTTGGCGCGCCGCTTGAACCCTGCGCGAGAAACTTTCATTGAATTGCTTTGGATCGACCAACTCGTCGATGCGCAAGGTCAAAAGCGCGGCCTCTTGGTTCAATGGATAAACCATTTGAAGCTCCTGAAGCTTTTTCTTTGCGTCAGCCAAAATCGCCAAGGCTTCCTCGCGCTTTCCGGCTTTTATCAAAGCCTCGCCTTGGTCAAAGAACTGGTGCGCGTTGCTCAATATTTGCGACATTTCGGGATACAAAGGAGCGGTCGGCTTTATCTCGCGGCCGGTCTTCATGCTTAGCGCGTTTTGAACCAAAAGCTTAAGGTTTTTAATCTCTTCGTCTTCCTCGACATTCGTGACGGCCCAACGGCTTTCGGCGCGGTTCAAAAGGCTCTCGGCGCTTTCAAAATCGCCAGCGTAATAATCATTCTTGGCGCGCGTTTTAAGGCTACGGACTTCCGCTACAATCAACTTGTTCTCAGACTCGTTGATTCTTTGGCCCAAATCAGCCAAAGCCTTGTCGCTGCTTTGCCTAAGCGAATCGGACTCTTGGTGGCTCAAAGACTCGTTGTACAACTCGCGCGCCCTCTGCAAATCGCTTCTCGCCGCGGAAAACCTGTCGGCGCGGTAGTTGCTTTCAGCCCTCCTAAATATTTCGTCGGCCTGGTTTTTTGAGCTTTGCGCCATAACCAATTCCTGCCGCGCCTTTGCGTCAATCTCAACGCCCTGCCTTGACCATTGGTCAAGCGACGAAATCGACGAGTCAATCTTTTGAATGACACGCGGATCTTGGCTTGGATTTTCCTGCAGGCGGCTTTTCATCAAAGCCAAAACGTTTTTGTCGGACGCCAGCGTGTCCCGCACCGACCTGACTTTGTTCACGGCTTCTTCCGGATAATGCTTTTGCAAAAGGCTTTCGGCCTCAGCGTAAAGGTCTTGGTAATTGCCCAAAAGCATGTCAGCCGCTTTTTCGCTATGGTCCGAAAGGCTCTTCCACGCGCTTTGGCTTAAGGCGGCGGAAGAATTTTTCACCAATTCGTTCAAGCCTTGGTAATAGTCCAAAGCGCTCTTAAAGTCCAATGTCTTGTCAACAAATTTTACGTCTGTTGTTTTTTTGTCAGAAGCCCTCTGCTCTTCCGCCGCCGTCTTGTAGCTTAAGAACCAGCTTTCGCTTAAATTCGCGGCGGCCTTCCTTTCCGTTTGGTCAAGAACGCGCAAGACAAAAAGAAGCTCCTTGGCGTAAGAGTCGTCCGTCCTCGCGCTGTCCAAGGAATTTTCCGGAACTTGCAAGGCCGAAAAACGCGACAAGGCTTCACGGTAATCGGTCAAATTGGCGACAGAGGAATTCGTGTTTTCAACAAGGCTTTTAGCGCTTCTCATCGAAGAAGCGTAAAGAGGAGAGCCTTCGCCCAAGGCTTTTCCGGCGCGGTCTTTCCTAAGGCCGTTCAAGGCGCCCAAGTCAAGCGCGAGGCTTGCGAAATTATCCGCGTCAGCCAAACGCGCTTGGTCAGGCGCGTATGACATCTCCAGCGCCCTTTGCAAGGGAGCGGACTTTGAGTACTCGCCGAACTTTTGGCTCACCGCCTTTCCCAGCGCGCTCTTGCAATTGGCGAGCATGAAATTCCATTCGCAGTCAAGGGCGCCCAAGACGCCGGAATTTTCAATGCTTGATATTCCCAAGGTAAAGCGGGTCATAAAGGGCAAGTAAGAGGCTTCGGTAAGATCAGGCTTTTGCCTTTTTAGCTGGGCGAAGGCTTGGTCAAAGCGGCCGCCAATCTCGACGACGCGGTTGTAAGCGGCGGCGAAAGATTGCATTCGCGCCTGAAAGTTTTGCCAAGCGCGGGATGCGTTTTGCCAGCCGCCCGACTCGACCGCTTGAATGAAATTCTTATAGGCGTCGTTCCAATCCGAGCGGGCCGACAAATAGCTTTGCGTGGCCGCGTCCAAGTCCCTTGCGATTTGCGTAACGGCGTTTTGAAGGGCGGCTGGATTTTCGTCGTAGAACTCGTCGCGGTACATGTAATAGCCGCTTTGAATCACCGCTATGGCGTCCGCGTACTTTTGGCCGCGCGCGTTCTTGGCTCCCTCCTCCAAAATGCGGCGGAACTGGGCGCGGTAATAAGTGAACTCGGCCGCGCTCTTCGCCTGCTTGATGAAAGCCAAATGTTCCTGCGTTGGATGCTTTTCCAAAGACTCAAGCTCTTTGATGATCGCCAATTTTTTTTCGGCGTTCTCTGGCTCCTTTTCCATCACGTCCAGCAAATCGTTGGCAAGGCGTGTGTAATAGGCGCGCGCGTTCATAATCGAATCAACCCGCCGCTGGGCCGCGTCCAAATCGTCGGGAAATTTTTTCATGTACGAGGAAAGAGCCTCAAGAGCGTTGTCGTAATCGGTTTGCTTAATCAACGCGTCAATTTCGCGCAAGGACAAATCCTCGGCGCTGGCAATTGGCGGCAAAGCTAAAAGAGAAAGAATGAAAATCGTCAAAAAAGCGAATCTTTTAATAATCAACACCCAAAGGAGGGCGCGAAAAAAACGCGCGCAAAGTCCCCTTTTCTTCTTATATATATATTTCGGAAAATAAGGATTAACAATTAAGCCAAAAAGACCGAATAATAAGTAAGAAGATTAACCGCATTATGCCATGCGAAAATTGACATTTTGGAGATTTTATGCAATAATATCCAAAATCTCCAATCGCATGATAAATATAGCGCATTGAAAGAATGATTACAAGCAAGAAAAAGTTATTGACATTCCTAGCCTTCTCCCTTGCGTCCAAGCTTTTTGCCCTGGACATGACTGATGTCTTTCACACGCTTTCAAACCCCTTTTACAACATGGTCGATCCAAACGAAGGCCTCACCTCCTTTCCGTCATTAAACATCCCTTGCGGTGGAAGGGAGGAAAGCCTGGGCGGCGCCTTTACCGGCCTTTGCGACGACATATGCTTTTTTGACTACAATCCCGCGGCCTCCTGCCTCTTGCAAAAAGGAGAAGCGGCGCTCTTCCACAACTCTTGGATCGCCGACTCCAACATGGAAACATTGGCTTGGGCCGACCGCATTAACGATTTTGGCTTTGGCGCCAAGTTAAAGTGCTTCTACGTTCCGTTCACCGAATACAACATTTTTGGAGACCGCGTCGCGGCCAACTACTACAGCGAAACGACAGCCTGCGTCAACATAAGCTACAATTTCTTTCACGGCTACTATTTCAAGGGCCTCGCGGTCGGAGCGAACCTAAAAAGCTCATGGAGATCGGTTCCCGACTACACTAACAACGAAACGAACGCGATAATAAAAGGCTCTGGCCTTTCGCAAAGCTCCCTGGGCTTGATGGCCGACCTAGGAGTGATGCTTTCTTTTGACGCGCTAAAAAATTTTGACTCCCGCGAGCCAAATTTAAAAATCGGGTTAAGCGTGTTGAACCTTGGCGCGGCGCTGACGGGCTTTGGCTCGCAAAGCTCAATCAGCCTTGACGATCCGCTTCCGACATCAGCCGCGATAGGCATTTCTTACAGGTTCCTGAAAAAGCTCGCTTTTTGCGCGGACTTTAGGCAGCCGATAA
>CADCBK010000077.1 GCA_902799665.1 uncultured Spirochaetaceae bacterium
ATACAATTTTTTGCATAAATATACAGTTCCGTTTTTTGCGCGGATAGGAGAAAAATTATGGCAAAAGCGAAAGACAAAGTTGTTTTGGCTTATTCAGGCGGACTTGACACAACCGTCATCATTCCGTGGCTAAAGGAAAACTACGACTACGACGTAATCGCGGTTTGCATTGACTTGGGACAGGGCGACAATTGGAAGCAAATCAAGAGCCGCGCCCTCAAGACCGGCGCCTCGGCCTGCTATGTCGTCGACGCGCGAAAGGAATACATCGAAGAATACTGCTGGCCGGCCCTCAAGGCCAACGCCGTTTACGAAGACGAATATCTTTTGGGCACTTCTACCGCCCGCCCCCTTATCGGAAAAATCTTGGTTGAGTACGCCCGCCAGGAAAAGGCCGTCGCGATTTGCCACGGAGCCACAGGAAAGGGCAACGACCAGGTTCGCTTTGAGCTTGCCATCAAAGCCTTCGCTCCCGACCTTAAGGTCATCGCCGCTTGGCGTGACCCCAAATGGAACATGGACAGCCGCGAGGCCGAGATCAAGTACCTTCAGGACAGAAAGCTTGAAGTGCCGATGAAGCACGACCAGTCTTACAGCCGCGACGAAAACATTTGGCACCTTAGCCACGAAGGCTTGGAGCTTGAGAAGACTGAGAACGCGCCCAACTATCCGCACATGCTCAAGAACACAACCGTTCCCGAAGAGGCTCCCGAAAAAGGCGAGTTCGTAAAGATCGACTTTGAAAAGGGAATCCCCGTCGCTTTGAACGGAAAGAAAATGGACGCGCTTACTCTCTTGGAAAAATTGAACAAGATTGGCGGAAAGCACGGCGTCGGCTTGGTTGACATTTGTGAAAACCGATGCGTTGGAATGAAAAGCCGCGGCGTTTACGAAACTCCCGGCGGAGCGATTTTGTACTTTGCCCACCGCATGATGGAACACATTTGCCTTGACCGCGACACATACCACTACAAGCAGCAGGTTTCCATCAAGGTCGCCGAGCTTATCTACGACGGAAAATGGTTCACGACTTTGTTCGACTCATTGATGGCCTTTGTCAACAAGACAGAAGAGACCGTAACTGGCTGGGCAAAAGTTTACCTCAACAAGGGAATGATTCGCGGAGCTGGTTCTGGAAGCAAGTACAGCTTGTACAACGAAAGCATCGCGAGCTTCACAACTGGCGACCTTTACGACCACAAGGACGCGCAGGGCTTTATCACCTTGTTCGGCCTTCCGCTCAAAGTCCGCGCGATGATGGAGCAAAAGGTCGGCGAAGGCCAGGCCATTTTGGAAAGCAAGTCTTTCAAAAAGCGCCCGACTGAGTAATAACGCTCAAAAGGCCTAAAGGCCTTTTGATGTTGACGAGTTTTTGCGTTCCGCAAAAACTCGCGGCCTTGAACCGATGCAAAAAACAGAATTAGAAAAATACTACGAAAAATTCGACGAGGACCACCGCCTTAAAACGCGGCACGGCCAAGTCGAATTTTTTGTTACCATGAAAAACATTTTGGCCGCGGCAAGCGGAGACTTTTTGAAAGCCCAAAACGCGGCCTCCGAAAATGGTTCGCAAGGCCAAGAATGGGCCGCAGTCTCGGAGCGTTTGCAAGGCCAAGAAGGGGCCGCCCCCGCGCGCCCAAACGCTCCGCTAAAAATTCTTGACGTCGGCGCGGCCACTGGCGCTTACTCCGTTCCTCTTAGCAGGCAAGGCTTTGACGTGACAGCCGTTGAGCTTGTAAAAAGCAATTTGGAAAAACTACGCGCCAAGCACGAAAAAGTAAAGTGCTGGAAAGGCGACGCCCGCGACCTTTCTTTTTTGGACGACGCGACTTTTGACATCGTCTTGATGTTGGGGCCTCTTTACCACCTTCACACAGAAGAAGACAAGCTAAAAGCGCTTTCCGAAGCCTCTCGCGTCGCAAAAAAGGGCGGCTTGATTTTTTGCGCCTACACGATGAACGAATACGCCGTCACGCAATACTGCTTTGGCCAAAACAAAATAAAGGAAAACTTTGCTGCCGGCCAAATCGACAAATCCTTTAAGACGATTTCGCGCGACGGCGACTTGTATTCCTACGTTAGATTGGAAGACATAAACGCCCTGCAAAAAAAGAGCGGCCTTGAGCGGGTAAAAATATTTTCGCCGGACGGACCGGCCGACTACATGCGCCGCGAGCTTAACGCGATGGACGAAGAATCTTTCGATCTTTTTAAAAACTACGCGCTTGAAATTTCCGAGCGGCCGGAACTCCTGGGCGCCGGAAGTCATCTCGTGGATGTTTTGAGAAACCATAGATGATTGTAAAAATAAAAAAAACGCGCGATTGACAGCGCTCGTAAGAGCGCGAGTGGATAACTTCTTATTCAAAGCGGAGTAAAACGACGCAGGAAGCGGGGCGGCTGCGGCAACACTCGCATTGCGCATGCCGCGATAGCGGCATAGTAAAATAGTTTCAAGGCGCAATGCGCGTGGAGCGACGCTAGCTAGCGGTGCCGACAGATGTATCCGCGCCCGGTATTGCCCGCGCTCGTGAGAGCGTAGTTGAATAAATTTCCTATAGCAAAACGGAGGGCTTGCCCGACGTAGCGTTTTTTTTATATATTCTATATTCTATGGATTTCCACGCCCTTTTCAAAGGCGCCGTCTTCAATCTGGCACCATTTGGAGACCGTCACTTTTTCCAAGCTGGAGCAAAATTCAAAGGCGGCCTCGCCAATCGAGCGGACGCTTAAAGGTATTTCCACGGCTCTCAATTTTTCGCAGCCGCTAAATGTCATGGGCGCGATTTCTTCCAAGCCTTTTGGAATTTTAAATTCTTCAAGCGAGCGGCAGTTCATAAAGGCCGCCTGCTCGATTTGACGGACGCTTTTTGTAAGCGTTACTTTTTTTAGGCCGGAACAGTTTGAAAAGGCGCGCTCGCCGATCCATTCGACTGTCGGCGGTATGTCGATTTCTTCAAGAGAAGCGCAGCCGTCAAAGGCGAACCAGCCGATTGACTTTGTTCCGCGCGGAAAAGAAAGCGAGCGCAAGTCTTTTGTTTCGGCAAAAAGAAGGGAGCGCCACTTTGCGTTATGGACTATCGCGCCTTCGCATTTGTAGGAAGGGTTTTTTAGCAAAAAGCTTTTCGCAAAGTCGCGCGCCTTTTGGTCTTGAAGCGATTTTTGTTCGCGCGCTTCTTGGTCTTGCGAAGAATTGCCGCTTGCGCCAAACGCCGCCGCTTCTTGGTCTTGCGAACGGTTTTCGGCGGCGAAGGCGGATGGGGCCAGCGCGATTATGTTTGAGTCTGCGGCGACTTCCTTTAGGGAAGGGCAGGCGGCGAAGGCAAGCGGCGCGATGTAATTTAAGTTTTTGTTCAATGCGACGCGGCTTAGATTGGGGCAGCCGTAAAAGGCGCCGACTCCAACAGCGTGGACTTGCTCGTTAAACTCAAGGTCTTCCAAGTCCTCGCGGCCGCTTTGAGAAAAGTTCCCGATGTAAAAAACACTGTCTTCCATTTTATTCTTCTATTTATTATAATGAAGATATGTTGGAAAAAAATCAAGCGGTTTTGTACAAAAAAAACGCCGCCGTAATCACGGAAATTGAAGGCGACAAGTTTGTCATAAAATATAGAACGGCCGCGGCCACCGACACAGGAAAGGCCGCAAAATACGAGACGGTAAAAGTTCGCGAAAAGGACATTGCCGCGCTTCCGTCAAAGAACGTGACGATAGAAAAAGTCTTGGCCTTTAACGACGAGGCCGCCGGAGCGAAAATCGCCGAAGCCCACGAGCTTTTGCAAAGCGACGAGTAGAAAAAAAAAAAAAAAATTTCTTTTGAGGAGCTT
>CADCBK010000078.1 GCA_902799665.1 uncultured Spirochaetaceae bacterium
GTGAGCCTTTGCAACGCCGGAGACAACATTGTCCACATTTACGATTCCGCCGCAAAAAAGCAAAAGACTTTGACCTTGCAAGAGACCCCCGCCGCCGGCTTTTTTGGGAGACCAATTCTCATAGTATTTTCGGAACAAGGTGGCGACAACCGTCATGATGAGGGCGGCTGGAACTCCGTGTCCCGAAGCGTCGCACTTTATTATTATGTAATGGCTATCGTCCAATTTCTTGTAGTCAAAGTAGTCGCCCGAAACTTCGCTCGCGCCCTCGTAGTAGCCAAAGCATTGGAAATTCTTGTCGTTAAGTATCGCCACCGTTTGCTTGGCGCCCGATTCGTCCGGCGACAAGGGCAAGAACGCTCGCTGAACGACTTTTCCGTCCATCGCCAAGTGCTCGTCTTGGGCGGCTTTGACCAAGTCGCGGGTCATTTCGTTTACGCTGTCGCCAAGCTGGCCAATCTCGTCGCGGCTTTTTATCACGATTTCCTTTCCGGCAAGCTTTTCCTTGTTGACGGTGTTGCCGATCATGACTACGTGGCTTGCAAGGCGCTTTATCGGACGGACAATGATTCCCGCCAAAATCCATGAAGCGATTATTCCTATCAAGACCGCGAAAAGCGAAACCGAAAGCGCCGTGTAAAGAACGGCTTTTGTGGCTTGGTCTATGCTTTGGACAAGGCTTGCCGTCGAAACAGAAATGAAAACTATCGCGCGGACATAGGTCGACGAAGTTCCCTGCCTGTAAAGGACAGGCCTATAGAACAAGTATTCCGTGTTCTCCCTGTCAAGCAAGGCTGAATTGTATTCCGGGAAGCTGCCGGTCGCCGACTCGGACATTTCATTCAAGGTTCTTGAAAGGCGCGTTGAAAGCTCGGTCGTGACCGTTGAGATTTCCTCGCGGCGCTTTACGGAGACAGAATCAGACTTTAGCGCCAACGACGCGCCTTCCGCGTTAAGGCTTGCGATGTTCTTCGCGATTTCGCCAGCGCTTTGGGCGGCGGCTTGGTTCAACTCTTGGCAAATTTCCGCGGCCGAGAGCATTGTTTGGTCCGTTATCTTTGACACGCCGGGATTAAGCATTTCGCCGTCTATTTTTTTCGCCAAATTCAAATCGTTAGAGGCCCAAATGCAATCCAAGCCGCTGGAATTTTCGTCGCTTGAAGAAAGGCCCGCGATGCTTACAAAATTGGCTTCGCTTATGGCGGAAGACTGTTCAGGAAGGGCGCTCAATTCCAAAACATTTTGCGTGGGCATGTAAGCGCGCGTTCCGCTTGCAAGGCTGGACAGCAAAACGTTAACCCGCTCCTCCAAACCAACGGACAAAGTCCGCTCCTGGGTTCTTGTCATTATGTAGCCAAGGGGAATCGAAACCAAAAGGCTTACCATCAAGACAATGATTCCGGTAAAAGAGGCAAGCTTAAGCTTTAGGCTTGTTCCCCGCTTTTTTAAGGCCAGGGCCTTTTTCTTTTTTTCCAGCGGCATAAGGTCTCCTGAAAGCAGCGCGCTGATTTCCCGTTTGACAAGGACCGCTTCCCTTGCGGAAACAAGCAGTCCTCGCGCCGCGAAAACCAAGGCGCCAAGCGCGATTATAATGATGAACGCGAACAAAATGTCTCCTGTCCGCGCGAAGAATTTTCCAGTGTCGTAAACACGCTGCCATGAAGGCTTGTAAAGGTAATTGGCCGCGATTTTCACGGTTCCGTTTTCGTTTATCTCAAAAGCGGACGCGGCCTTGCAAAGCCCTCTGTCGGAATGATAAAGGCTTATCGAATACTTTCCTTGCGGAATCGTGTTGTCAAGCTTTATGCCGTTTATCCTTTCGTCGCTTGGAACGGAATAGTCTCCGTCCCTTAGGCTAAGCTCAAGCGCGAACGGTTCCTTTTCGCCTTCCCTTGAAATGACGATTTTGTAAATCGTTCCGTCATACCTAAAGCCCGAGCCGCGCAAATCCAAAGAAACGCTTCCAAAAACGTCCGAGCTTTTTTGAACAGAATCAACGCGGGTGAAAGGCTCGTACTTGTTGGCGTAAACGGCGACAAAGGAAGGCTCGCTCGCGTTTCCCGCCTTGTCGATAGAGCGAACGCTGAACACATACACGCCATTCTTGCGGTTAGTGAAGCGGGCGACGCTGTTTTTGCTTTGGACGCGGGCGGCGGGCGTCTTTGGCTTAAAGGCGCTTTCTGGGTTTTCCTGCTTGAACGCTAAAAGCTTGTCAAAAAGCTCCGCTTGCGACATCTTGTTTGGATGCCGCCTAGAGCTGTTGAATTCCCTTGGAAGGCTTTTTACCATTTCCAAAGCATATGAGTAGCCTTCGATAGATTCGTCTTCGGACTCGTCGCGCCAAGAAAAGTCAAAGTTGTTGCTTGCGGCAAAGCCCGCTGGGTCGATTTGCGGCCCGGTTATCACAGGCGCTTTAGGCGGCGTCAAGTCTCGGTAGTAAGAGACCGTGGCGCTCTCGGACCAGTTTCCGGCATAGTCAACCGCGCGGACTTTTAGATACCAATTTTTTTCGGCGCTGGCCTTCACCGAAAGAGTCGTCTCTTTTGGAAGGCTCATCAATATTTCAGGCGCGTCTTGGCTTGGGTCTTGCGTCCACAGCCAAGAATAGCCGCGAATGCCGGAAGAGTCTTGCGGCATCGACACCCTAAAGCGGACGTTCTCGTCGCGGCTTCTTTGGCCAGCCATAAAGGAAAGCGGCGTCACAACTGGAGCCAAGACGCTATGGTCGCTTTCCAGCCTGTAAATCCAAGACGAAGATCCGCTAGAGCCTTGCCAAACAAAGGCCAGCGTCTTTCCCTCGTCTGTAATCATCGGGTAAACAAAAGTCGCGGAAGTTCGCTGCGGAGAAAGAACTTCTTGCTCGCCCCACAAGGTGCCTTGCCTTTGCGTCAAATAAACGCGCTCGACTCCGCTTCTAGTGTCAAACCATACAAGGCTCAACTTTTCGTTGTGGCTGAACAAAATCGGCCTGTTGGCGTTTCCGGAATTTGAGACGCGCTCCGTCCTTCCCAAAATGTTTCCGTCGCTTCCCAATTGCGCGAAATAGACGCTTGAATTTTCAGAATTGTATGGGGTGCGCTCCCAGGCTATGTAATTGTTCTGCTCAAAGCGGAACAATGTCGGCCGCTGGTCGCTGGACAAATCATTTTCCGCCCCAGTCAAAAGCATTTGCGGGTTTGACCATGTTGAGCCGCCCGACGACTGGGTTGAAAAAAGCTTGTAGACAATTCTTGACTGGGTTCTGTATTGCGCCTGAAAGACGACCAGCTCGCCTTTTGGCGTTGAAAGCAAGACCGGCAAAAAAGGATTCAAGCTCTTTTGGGCCGGGGAAAACTCGCTAAAGTCGCTCCAAGAAAGGCCGTCACGGCTTCGCGCGTAAAGCATTGTAAAGCTTTCGTCGCGGCCAAGGGATGTGAACACAACGAAAGCGCCGTTCAAACTGTCGTAGATGCGCGGCGCGACAAGCGGAAGGTTTTGCTTGCTGAATTTCTTTTGGCTAAAAGTCGCGCCGCCGTCCGCGCTTGTGTAAATAGAAATCGCGCTCGCGTCCGAAAGAACGCTGACGGCCAAAACGCCGTTTGAATTCATCGCGGCGCTGTAAAGGTCGGGAACTTCGCCGGAATACGGAAAGGGGCCCGCAAAGCGGACGGCTTCTTCCCATTTTTGGTTCTTGTAAAATTGGACGCGCAAATATATAGCAGAATTTTTTGAATCAACTTCCTGCCAAAGCGCGGCCGCTATCTTGC
>CADCBK010000079.1 GCA_902799665.1 uncultured Spirochaetaceae bacterium
AATCCGGACGCGAAGAATTAAAGTCGACCGTTCGCGCCCTTTTTGAGAGGGTTGACTATGATTCGGTTTGGTTCAGCCTTGCGGTGATGTATTCGGGAATTCTCAGCAAAAAAGAGTTGGAAGAGGAAAAGAAAAAACGCGCCGCGCTTCTTGACGAATACGAAAAAGGAACGGTAGAAAACCGCGACAAAATGCTCGCCGCAAAAGTTCCCTACATCGACATCTGCGCGATCGACCGCATGATTCAGATAGTGCGGATGGAAAAAGAAACGCTGACGAAATTGTAAAAAAAAGGCTGCCCGCTTTGGGGCAGCCTTTTGCTTTAGTCTAAAACTTTTTTGTAATTATAATTTCAACTTTCTTTTCGTGGATGCGGACAACCACGTCGTCGGAAATGCTTGCGATGATGGACTTTTCCAATTCGTCCCAAGCTTCGCCCTTTTCCTTTCCGGCGTAGGAACGGTAGGTGTCCAAAGACCAGCTTCGGCCCATCTCGTAGAAGTTTCCGGAAGTGGCGCTGACTTGCGCGTAGTCGGTCATCATCAACTGCGCGGCGACCAGGATTTTTCCCAACACGCCTTTGCCGGCGTCGTTCTTTCCGCTGGAAGAAATGGCAAGCAGCTTGTCGCGCTTGTCGGAAGACATCGGCTTTGTCGGGACAAGACTGGTGCGCAACTTGTACTTGTTGTTTTCCGCTTCGATCCAAAAGTCGCCCTCGGCGTATTCAAGAAGCTCCGGGAGCATCGAGATTAATTCTTCGGCCATAAGGCGCAAAAGCTTTGTGTTTTTTTCGTCAAGCTTGTTGTAGGCCGCGGCTTTTTCCGTTTCGTTCAAGATGGCGGAAAGTGACTCTTTGTCGCCAGTGATTTTGCAAACGTCAGATTTCATTGTGTCCTCCTTAATTTTTTTTGCATTGCTTAGAGAAAGTTCTGGCTCCCTCTACAACGAGAACTACGGCAAGAATCGCCATCGCGCTTGCGAACAAAAGCTGGAACCAGTTGCCCCAGTGGAAGGCGTTTGCGGCAAGTTCCGGGGTGGCCGCATGGGTCATCGCCGAAACTTTTGTGATGATCGTGCGGACAAGCTGGGTCAATGTGGCCGCGAGCATGAAGACTGTCGGAATGATGAACATCTTGTTGTTCTTGCCGACTTCGCCCAACCATGCGGCCACGGCCATAAGCGCGATGCCGGCGAGCAATTGGTTGGCCGCGCCGAACAAGCCCCAAATCTGCGAAAGCTTTAGGCCGCCCAAAACGCAGCCGATTACAACCATCAATACCGTTCCGAACAAGGGGAAGGCCAAAACTTTGCGGACTGGATTCTTTGCGTCCTTGTAAGTCGCCTCTCCTTCTTTAAGGAAAAGCTCGCTGAACATAAAGCGGCTTAGGCGCGTTCCCGTGTCCAAAGAAGTCAGCGCGAATACAGAAACCGCCAAAGTCAAAAGCGCGTAAATCGCGTTGTTGTTGTCCGCGTAGCCGAACATCTTTGCGATGCCCTGCGCGAACGCAACCGGCGGCGCTCCTTTAAAGGCTCCGTCAACGATGAAAGTTTTTGAAACCATTCCGACCGCGATCAAAGAAATGATTCCAAGCGCGGATTCGATGAGCATTGAGCCGTAGCCGATCGCCTTGGCGTTCTTCTCGTTGTCAAGCTGCTTGGAAGTCGTTCCTGTGGAAATCAACGAGTGGAAGCCTGAGCACGCGCCGCACGCGACGGTGATGAACAAGGCCGGGAACATTGGGCCGATTTTTGTTGACCAGCCGGTAAAGGCGGGAAGCTCGAACGTCGCGGTTCCTGTAATCGCCGAGACGACGATTCCGACCAAAGCCAAAGCCATCATCGCGTAAAGCAAGAACGACGAAAGGTAGTCGCGCGGCTGGAGCAAAATCCAAACCGGAACGAGAGATGCAACCGTAATGTAAACGCCGATAAAAACAATCCACGCCGTTCTGCTCATCGCAAAGCCAAAGTTCAATCCGATGACGACGGCCACTACGATTCCAATCAATCCGATGACTGTCGCAGGCAAAGTTGAAAGGCCCAAGCGGTTTGTGAGAATTCCGTAAACGACGGCCAAGACGATGAACAAAAGAGAAATCATCGCGGTTGTTTGCGGGCCTGTCGGATTTGACACGATTCCAAAAGCGACTTGGCCGGCCGCGTTGGCTGCGCTGGCAAAAGTTCCCGCGACGACATTTACGAACGAGGCGATGACCAAAATCAAAACCAAAAGCGCGAAAAGAATGAAGAGCTTCTTTGAAGTTTTTCCCATCGAAGTCTTGATGATTTCGCCGACTGACTTTCCTTCGTTTCTGGCGGAAGCGAAAAGGGAGCTAAAGTCCTGCAAGCCGCCGAAGAAAATTCCTCCGACAACGCACCACAAGAAAACCGGTACCCAGCCAAAAACCGCGGCCTGAATCGGACCGTTGATCGGGCCCGCTCCCGCGATTGAAGAAAAGTGGTGTCCCATAAGGACCGCCGGTTTTGCGGCGACATAATCCACTCCGTCCGCATTTTCTTGGGCGGGCGTTTTTCGCGCGGGGTCGATTCCCCACTGCTTTGCCAACCATGAGCCATAAAAAACATAGCCGCAGAAAAGCAAGGCGATTGCCGCGATGATGATAAGCAACGCTGACATTTTTTCCTCCTGTTGTTATATCGAGCCTATGAGTTTTTTGAGGCCGCGTCCGCGCCAATTCGTCGCAAGGCGGCCCGTCGAACTTTCATAAGCCAATGTCCTAAAACTGCTCCAGCCGTAAAGGCCGAATTTATACGATTTGTAATGCTTTAATTTTTTGATTTTTTTGAACGCGTCCTCGCCGATTTTTTCCGAAAGGACGATCAGCGTGATGTCCGTGTTGCGGTGGCCGTAGTAGGGCGTTATTCTGGAAAGGCCCCGCTCCCACGCGGCGTCTGCGATTTGCGCGATGTCGTCTTGTGTTTGCGGCGGAACATTGTCATTTGAATAGAAGAAAACGAATTCGTTGGAATCGATGTCCGCGACCTTTGCGGCCTTGACCAAAAAATACTGCTCGCTGTGTGACTTGAACGCGGCTTCGGCGGCAAACGGAGGCTCTATCCCTTTGGTTGTGACATTATAGTACCGCTCAAACGATTTGAGAATTTTGTCCAAGGCCTCATTGCCGCTCATGAAATACTATTTTATGACTAATGGGCGTTTCGGTCAATAGAAACGAAAAACTCCGAGGCTTTACAAGCTAAAGACGCGGGCGGGCCACTGGTCTTTGTTTTTGCCGGATATTTCTTCGCGCTTTGCGTTTCTGACCTTTATGACATTGGCGTGAATTTTTCGCTTGAGCGTTTCGCGTTGAACCTTTTGGCCGACGTTGTTTTCCTTTTGCTTGGTCTTTATGTTTTCTTCTTCAACCGCAAGCAAAGTTCCGCATATTTTAAGGCTGTTGTTTGGACATCGATTGTCTTTATCGGAACGCAGTGCTTTGTCTTTCCGTACAGAACGGAGACTGGCCTTATGAGAGTTTTGGAAGCCATTGAAGGCGCGGTCGTTTTTGGTTTGCTCATCGCGCTTGGCTCGACCGGCATGTGGGGGAGTGAGTTGTTTGCCAGTTTTGTGAGGCTCTTTATTGAAAATTCAATAAAAGCGTGGTATTATTACATTAATGAGCGACATTTTTGAAAAGAAGGAAATGTC
>CADCBK010000080.1 GCA_902799665.1 uncultured Spirochaetaceae bacterium
TTTTTTAATTTTTACAAAAGCTATGACATTTTTATAAGCAATTCTTGTTTTACAAATCAATGGCTGGGAAAAAGGTGGCCAAAAGTAAAAAGGTCCATGGTGATTTATCCGCCATGTTTTGACAGCGCGGACTTAAAAGGCCGTTATGACGAAAAGCAAAAGAAAAACATAATTCTTAGCGTCGGCCGCTTTTTTGTTGACTGGCACAATAAAAGACAGCTAGAGATGATACAGTTTTTTATGAACGCCAAAGGCAAATTTGAGAATTTTGAATACCACTTGGTTGGAAACGTCCAGCGCGACAATCCCAAAGATTTGGAATATCTAAAGGAAGTCAAAAATCTTGCCGCAAAGGCGGGGAATGTCTTTGTCCACGAAAACTGCCCCTACAGCGAGTTGGTTGATCTTTACAAAAAGGCCAAAATTTTTTGGCATGCCACGGGATATGGAATATCGGAAGAAGACGAGCCCGAAAAAATGGAGCATTTTGGAATCACCACCGTAGAAGCCATGAGTTACGGCGCGGTTCCCGTGGTGATTGACAAGGCGGGGCAAAAAGAGATAGTGGAGCAGGGCGTTACAGGCTTTAAGTGGCTTACAGAAGAAGAGTGCGTTTGCTTTACCGCGAAATTGGCTTGCGACGACGGGCTTAGAAAAGCGATGGCCAAAAAGGCCAGCGCGTCGCTTGAGCCTTTTTCTTATGAGAGTTTTTATGAAAAAATGAAGTCTGTGGTGGAGACTGCAAACAGATGAACGCAAGAATCCTTCTTTGAAATATTTAATGGCATTTAAAAATATGCTGTGGCTTGCGTTATAAACCGCACTTTGTATTATCCGCGCTGGCAAATTACAGACACGGGAAAATTGCTTGCTATAAGAAGCTTCTTGCGGTATAATAATATTATGGCTTTTGACTTTAAGAAATGCGCATCCTCTGACGGAAAAATATTTGAAGGTCTTTACGAAATCCAGCCCAAGGTTTTTGGAGACGCCCGCGGCTATTTTTTTGAGGTTTATTCCGAGCGGGATTTTTTTGCCGCAGGGCTAAAAATGAACTTTGTCCAGGACAACCAGTCCTCCTCAAGCAAGGGCGTTTTACGCGGCTTGCATTTTCAGACACAGCATCCGCAGGGAAAACTTGTCCGCGCCGTTAGCGGCAGGGTTTACGACGTGGCCGTTGACCTTAGGAACGGTTCCGCCACCTTTGGCAAATACTACGGCGTTGTTTTGGACGCCGAAAAGCAAAACCAATTTTACATCCCGGAAGGCTTCGCGCACGGCTTTTATGTCCTTAGCGACACGGCCGTGTTCGCCTACAAGTGCACGGACTTTTACGACCCAAAAGGCGAGGGCGGCTTGATGTGGAATGACCCCACCGTTGGAATCGACTGGAAAAGCGTCGCGCCGGAAGTGGAGCCGCTCCTTTCTGAAAAAGACGGCAAGCATCCCGCCTTTGACTTGGCTGGAACGTATTTTGACATGAGCGGCAAGTGGATGGGGGCGTGAACATGTCTAGAAAGTTAAATAACATTTTGGTAACAGGCGGAGCGGGCTTTATAGGCTCTAATTTCATCAACTATCTTTTTGGCCTTAGCGCGACAGGCAGCAAGGAATTCATGGATTCTGGCTTTAAGGGGAAGATTGTCAATGTTGACTGCCTTACTTACGCCGGAAACCTGGAAAACCTTGCAATGGTCGAGGAAAAATTCGGCAAGGGAGCGCCTGATGGCGAGCGCCGCTATTTTTTTGAAAAGGTTGACATTTGCGACCGCGCCGAGATTGAGCGGATTTTTAAGCAGTACGACATAGACACGGTAATCCATTTTGCGGCGGAGAGCCATGTTGACCGCTCTATTTTGGGGCCCGAAGCGTTTGTTAAAACAAACATATTGGGAACCTTTACGCTGCTTGACGTTGCCAAAAAACATTGGGGCGTTTCGCTTGACAAGCCGCGCGACGACGTTCTTTTTCACCACATTTCCACTGACGAAGTTTACGGCTCCTTGGGCGAGACCGGCTACTTTACCGAGACGACGCCTTACGACCCGCGAAGCCCCTATTCTAGCTCAAAGGCAAGCAGCGACCATTTGGTGATGGCCTACCATCACACTTACGGACTTCCAATAACGCTTTCCAACTGCACCAACAACTACGGCCCGTACCAGTTCCCCGAAAAGCTTTTGCCGCTGATGATTTCCAACATCCGCGACGGAAAGAACCTGCCCGTCTACGGAGAGGGCAAGAACATACGCGACTGGATTTACGTAGAGGACCACAACCGCGCCGTGTGGCAGATTGTGAACGGCGGCAAGACCGGCCAAAAATACAACATCGGCGGCGAGAACGAATGGCAGAACATAAAGCTTTTGCATAAGGTCATAGAGTTTGCCGCTCCAAAGGTTGGAAAGGCCGCGAATGAAGTTGAAAAAACAATCGTCCATGTAAAAGACCGTCCCGGGCACGACGCCCGCTACGCGATTGACTGCTCAAAAATCAAAAAAGAGCTGGGCTGGGAGCGCAAGATGACCTTTGAGCAAGGCTTGCAGCTTACGGTCAATTGGTACTTGGAACATAAGGATTGGGTGGACCATATCTTGAGCGGCGAATACAAAAACTGGATTAGCGCGAATTACGGGGACAGAAAGTGATGGTTTGGCTGATTGGAAACAAGGGAATGCTTGGCAACGAAGTTTGCCGGACGCTTTTAAAAAACAAAATCGATTTTGTGGGAACTGACAGCGAGGTCAGCATTCTTGATTACTCCGCTCTTGAAAGCTATGCGGCGCAAAAGGATGTTTCTTTTATCGTTAACTGCGCGGCGTACACCGCCGTTGACAAGGCTGAAAGCGACGTTGACTTTGCCCGCCAGCTGAACGCGGACGGCCCGCGTAACATCGCGCGGCTTTCAAAAAAAATTGGCGTTCCGTTCCTTCATATTTCAACGGATTATGTTTTTGACGGAACGGCTTCCTCGCCGATTTCAGAAGACGCTCCGATTAAGCCGATAGGCGTTTATGGCGAGACTAAGGCGGAAGGCGAGAAGGCAATCTCCGAGGAAACGGATGACTTCTACATCCTCCGCACGGCATGGCTTTACGGCTGTTCCGCAGTCAATACGTCACTTTTCGGTATCGGAGAGAGAACGGGCAACTGCCCGCTTGAGGCGATGGTGATGGAATATGCCTCCCTGCGCGGTTCCCTGGACGGCATGGACCCGACCGTGATCACCGAGATCGCAGAGTACTACAAGAATGAGATCGGCTACAGCATTCCTCCCATGACGCCCTTCGTGGGACGCAACTTCAATGTCACCCGCGCCGGCATCCACGCCGACGGGCT
>CADCBK010000081.1 GCA_902799665.1 uncultured Spirochaetaceae bacterium
AATCGCAGGCGAGCTTTTCATCTCGCTCCACACCGTGGAAAATTACGTAAGCTACATTTACGACAAGCTTTGCGTCAAAAGCCGCGCCGAACTTGAAGCCGCGTTTGGTTGAAAAAAACGCGCTCTTATGCTAGTCTAACAGCAATGGAACTTTTGTCGCAAGCGGAAATCCGCAAAGTCTTTGAGCGCCTAAAAAAGGCCAACCCCAACCCGGAGCCGGAACTAATCTACAAAAACGCCTACACGCTTTTAGTCAGCGTAGTCCTTTCGGCGCAGGCCACGGACAAGAGCGTCAACAAGGCCACCGAGCCCCTTTACAAAATCGCCGACAGCCCCAAAAAAATGCTCGCCTTGGGCCAAGAAAAATTGGAAGGCTACATAAAGTCGATTGGCCTTTACAAGACCAAGGCCGCCCACGTAATCGCGCTAAGCCAAAAGCTCCTTGACGACTTTGGCGGCAAAGTTCCAGACACGATGGAAGAGCTTGTGACGCTCCCCGGCGTCGGCCGCAAAACAGCCAACGTTGTCCTTAACGTAATCTTTGGAAAGCCCACAATTCCGGTGGACACGCACTTGTTCCGCGTCGCGCCAAAAATCGGCTTGGCGGAAGGAAAGACGCCGCTTGAAGTTGAGCAAAGCCTTTTGGAGCGCGTCCCAAAAAAATATTTAAAGGACGCCCACCATTGGCTTTTATTGCACGGCCGCTACGTTTGCGTCGCGCGTTCCCCCAAATGCGACGAATGCGCCATCAAAGACCTTTGCAAAAAAAACTAAAAGCGCTAAACTAAAAACGGCGTGAGAATTGAACGCAAGACCATAAATGCGCCGCCGCGCCAGGAGAAAATCAATGGACGAAAAAATTATCGAAGAAGGAAACACGCTTCTCCATTCCGACCACACAATCAAAGAAGACCTTAACTGGGCCTACACTTCCTTTGTCAAATGGGTAAAGGGCTTTGCCACTTGGGACAACTTTTTTAGGCTCTTGGGAGTTCTCTTAATCTTTTTCGCGCTCATGGCCGTCTACAAATTGGTCATCCGCTCGGTCAAAAAAATCCCGGAAAAAAAGCTTCCGGCGCACCGCTCGGTCATCCTTCTAAAATTCATCAAGTACATATACTACGCGATTTTGATAATGTTCATTCTAAGCTTGTTCGGAATAAAGCTTAGCGCGATATGGGGAGCGGCTGGAGTTGCCGGTATCGCGATCGCCTTTGCCGCGCAAACTTCCGTCAGCAACATCATCTCCGGCGTTTTTGTAATCGTGGAAAAGACGCTCAAAATCGGAGACTTAATCAACGTCGCGGGCGAAACTGGAGTCGTCGACACGATAGGCTTATTGAGCGTAAAAGTCCACACGCTGGACAACCAAATGATTCGCATTCCAAACTCAACCATCATCAACTCAACTTTGCGGAACACAAGCTACTTTGACAAGCGGCGCTTGGACGTAAAAGTTTCTGTCTCTTACGAAACCGACATGCAGACAGCCTTGGACACTTTGGCAAAGGCGCCCAACTATTGCAAGTGCGACTTGCAGGACCCCGCGCCGCTTGTTTGGTTTGACGGCTTTGGCGACAGCGGAATAAACATGACGCTTGCCGTGTGGTTTAAAAAAGACGATTTCTTAAACGCCAAAAACCAAACCTTTGTCGCCATAAAGCGCGTCTTTGACGAGGCCGGAATCGACATTCCTTACAACAAGCTGGACGTAAAGGTTTACGACAGCGAGTCTCAGTTTATCGCGGGAACTTTGGCAAAGACAAAAAGCGCCGCCGAGCGAAAATCAAAAGCCAAATCTGCGGCTGGTTCAAAGAAGAGCGCCGCAAAGGGCCGCGCAAAGTCAAGGACAACCCGCGAGGCGATTGAGTCAGAAAGCGCCAAGGAATACGACCCCGACGACGAGCACTGAAAAAAATGTCTGCAAGACCTTAAAGGCCGCCGCCCAACAAATCCGCGAGCTTTTGCCTTGCGCCAAAAGCGGCAAGCAAATCGCGCGCGGATTGTTCCAAAGCACTAGACTGCGCTGCGGCGCCGCCACCCAGCGCGGATTCTTTGCCAGAAGGCGCGGCGCCAGAAACCGCTTCCTGACCAAAACGCGCGGCGCCCTTCAACACCGCCCTAATCATAAGATTTTTTGGCGTGCCTTCCATGTCGATGAATTCCAAAACTTGAACCTTGTAGCCGCGCGCTTCCAAAAGCTGGGCGCGGACCGCGTCGGTCACGAGCGCGGAAAATCGCTCGCGGAAAATTCCATGCCTTAAAAGCGGCGCGAAAAGCGCGTTGGACGACTTACCAAGCTGCGCGTTGACTTCCTTTTGGCAGCAGGGGACCGACAAAATAGCCTTGGCGCCGCGTTCCACCGCAAAGGCGAGCGCGTAGTCGGTGGCGACGTCGCAGGCGTGAAGCGTGATCACTATGTCGGGATTTTTTCCGCTGTACTTTGCGATGTCGCCGCAAACAAAATTCATGTTTTTAACGCCAAGGCGGGCGGCCAAGTCGGAGCAGGATTTTATGACGTCTTCCTTTAAGTCAACGCCGGTTATTTGGCAGGGAATCTTTTTTACGCTTTCCAAAAAGTATTGCACGGCAAAGGTCAGGTAGGACTTGCCCGAGCCAAAGTCAAGAATTTGCAGGGGCTCTATTGGCCGCCCGCCTTCTTGGGCTTGCGACAAGTTGTTGTCAGAGCCAAAAGCGGCGCAGTTTTGGGCTTGCAAGGCGTTTTGGTTGGCGCCATTTTGGGCTTGCGAACGCGCTTGTTGGACGGCGGGCAAAACGTCGTCCAAGAGTTCCAAAAAGCGGTTGACTTGCCGGAACTTGTCGTACTTTGCGGCGACGACTTTTCCAGCGTCGGTCATCACGCCAAGCGCCTGCAAAAAGGGAACCGCCGTCCCTTCTTGTATGATGTAGTTTTTGGAACGGTTTAAGGCGCCGCTATGGGCATTAAAGGCGCTTGCGGCGGCGCCAAAAAGAGCGGCTTTTTCGCCAAAGGCGGCGGCAGTCTTGGGCTTTCCATCATTTTGCGCGCTTTTGAGCTTGCCGCCAGTTTGCGCGAGCGCTTTTTCCAGCCGCCGGACCTCGCCGCGCTTGTTGGCCAAAAAAGTGATTTCCTTGTCTTCTGTCCGTTCCACGCAGTTTTTAAAGGAATGGCCGATGTTCTTTTGTAAAAATTCGTCCAATTCCGCCTGCGTAAAATTTTTATGGAAGCTTTGCGTTTGGGTGAAAAATACGGCGAAATACGGCGAAACAGGCCCGCCCTTAAAGCGAATTTTGACGC
>CADCBK010000082.1 GCA_902799665.1 uncultured Spirochaetaceae bacterium
CCACGAAGTCGCCGGGGCCAAGGATTGTTTGTTCCTGACCCGGAATTTTCACTTCGCTTACGCACTGGACTTGGCCAACCTGAATGATGAAAAATCTGTCGGTTTGCGCCTTTCCTTCCACGACAATGGCGGCGCCTTTTTTATAATTTACAAATGAAAGCTGTAACACCGGCTCTTCCTTAATTTAAAATCACTAAATTATAGCGCAAGAATGAAAAATATTCAATAAAAAAGCGTTTTTTTTGGGAAAAAACCGCTCTTGCAATTCCGGCGCTTGTCTTGGAATGCCGCAATCGATATGATGTGCTTTATGGAAAATAATCTTAAGGCGCTTGTCTTTGACATGGACGGCGTCTTGCTTGACTCCGAATCGATTTGCGACGAGATTTGGGAGCTTTTGGCCCGGCAAATGGGCTTGCCCGACATACAAGCGGCCATAGCCGAAAACCGGGGCTGCAACGAGGCCATGATGGCAAGGAATTTGATTGGGCGCTACGGGCCTGGCTTTGACTGCCCGAAATTCTTTAGCGATTTTAGGGTGTATTTTACCGAGGCGGAACGCTCGCGCGGGATTCCGCTTTTGCCGCAAGTCCGCGAAACCTTGGACTACCTAAAGGGCAGGGGCTACAGGCTGGCCTTGGCCACAAGCACAAGGCGGAGCGTGGCCACGCGGCAGCTAAAGGCGGCCGGCGTTTGGGATTTTTTTGAGGCCCAAGCCTTTGGCGACGAGGTGGAACATTCCAAGCCCGCGCCCGACATTTACCTAAAGGCCGCGCGCGCCCTTGGCGTTGAGCCTGGCCTTTGCGCCGGAGTGGAGGACAGCCCCAACGGAATAAAAAGCGTTTTCGCCGCGGGCTTTAAGGCCATAATGGTTCCTGACAGAATGGAGCCCAGCGACGAGATAAAAAAGCTTTGCTGGAAAATCGGAAAGCCTATTTCGACCTTGCGGGAATTTTTGTAGGAAATGACGCACGCGCCGCGCCCGAAGATGGCCGCGGCTGTCAGGCTAGTACTATTTCTTCTTCCAGCTTAAAGCCGAACTTTTCCAGCGCCGCGCTTTTGCACAAGTCAATCAGCGCGCGGACGTCGGCCGAGGAGGCGCCGCCTGCGTTGATGATTATGTTTCCGTGGAAGGGCGCGATTTGGGCGCCCCCGCGCCTCTCTCCCTTTAGGCCAAGCTCGTCGATTATTTTTCCGGTGGGGCGGCCAAAGGCGCGGTTGTTCTTAAAGACGCTTCCGGCGCAGGGGGCCTTGTAATGCCCCTTGTTTTTTCGCTCTTGAATGAAGGCGGCGCCTTTTTGGGCGATTGAGGCCTTGTCGCCTTTTTGGACGACAAATTCCGCGCTAAGAACGACGCGGCCGGTTCCGGTAAAGGGGGACTTTTTGTAGGCCCAGTCGGAAGGGGAGAAGACGGCGCTTTTTACAATGAAGGCTCCCGCGCTGGCCGCGGCGCAGTCTTGGGCTTGCGATTCGTCTTGGGCGTTAGGGCTGTCCTGGCTCGCGCTTTCAAGCCAAGTGATTTTGGCGGCGACGTTTGAAATTTCCTTTTCAAAGCAGCGGGCGTTCATGTAGACGGCGCCGCCTACGGTTCCCGGAAGGCCCGCGAATTCTTCCAAGCCGGACAAGCCTTCTCGCTCGGCGAATGAGACTAGGGCGGCTACGCTTTCTCCGGCGGCCGCGCGGATTATGGCCTTTCCGCTGTTTTCCGCGCCGTCGTCTTGGGCTTGCGTCGGGCTTTCAGTTTGCTGCTTTCCAACAATTTCGATTCCGCAAAGTTTTTTGGTGGACACGACGATTCCGTCATAACCAGAGTCGTCAAATAGGACGTTTGTTCCGCCTCCAAGGATAAAATGGGGAACGCCCGCCGCCTGGGCGCTTTTCAAAAGTTCCGCCAATGAGTCGGAATCCTGCGGCTCGGCAAGGAGAGCGGCCCTTCCGCCAATCTTAAAGGAAGTCCGCGAGGCCAAGTCTTGGTCAAAAAAAAGGCCGATTTTTGCGTTTTGCTTGAAACTTTCTACGACTTGCGTTATATTATACATTGAAGTTAGTATAACCAAAAAATATTTGATGCGCAAGGCGGTTTTTTATGGCGTTAAAGTTGTTCAACACGATGGGAAAAAAATTGCAGGAATTCGTTCCGCTTCAGGAAGGCTTTTGCGGCTTTTACGGATGCGGACCTACGGTTTACAACTACGCCCACATCGGAAACTTGCGCGCCTACGTTTTTTTGGACACGCTTGACAGGACGCTGACTTTCCTAGGCTACAAAAAAAAGCACGTGATGAACATCACCGACATCGGCCACTTGACCGGCGACGCTGACGACGGCGAAGACAAAATGCTCAAGACCGCCAAGGAGCGGCAGCAGTCGGTTTTGGACATCGCCAAATTCTACACGGACGCTTTTTTTAACGACATCGACCGCTTGAACATACTCCGCCCCGACGTGGTTTGCAAGGCCACCGACCACGTTCCCGAAATGATAGAGCTTATCAAAAAAATCGAGGAGAACGGCCACACTTACATGGCCGGCGGAAACCTCTACTACGACGTTTCGACATACCCCGACTACGGAAAGCTTGCCAACCTCAACCTTGACGACTTGCAGGCCGGCGCCGGAAAGCGAAAGGTCGTCGTCGTGGACCAAAACAAGCGGAACCCGCAAGACTTTGTCCTATGGTTCACCAAGAGCAAATTTGAGGAGCAGGCGCTTGTTTGGGATTCCCCCTGGGGCAAGGGCTACCCGGGCTGGCACATCGAGTGCTCTGCGATGAGCATGAAGTATCTTGGAAAGCATTTTGACATTCACACGGGCGGAATAGACCACGTTCCCGTGCACCATACAAACGAAATCGCGCAGTCGGAAGGCTCCTTTAGCGCCGAAGACCGCGCGGCCGGCCCTTGGGTCAACTACTGGCTCCACAACGCCTTTTTGGTAATCGAAGGCGCGACAAAGATGAGCAAGTCCGCCGGAAACTTCTTGACCTTGCAGTCGCTGGTTGACAAGGGTTACGACCCGCTTGACTACCGCTACTTTTTGCTTGGCGCGCACTACAGAAGCCCGGCCAACTTTAGCTGGAATTCGATGGATTCGGCCAAAAATTCCCGCGCCTCTTTGGTCAAGCGCGCGGCCAAGGTCTATGAAGCCGCCGGCGGAAAAGAGGCCGGCGCTTTGGGGGAAAAGTCGGCGTTTTGCAAACGGCCTTAAAGGCTTCGGACGTTCCGGCGGAAGAAAGTTTGGCCTTAATGGCCAAGATGGACAGCGTTTTGGGCTTAAAACTCGTTGAATCGGCCAAGGAGAGCCTAAAAAACGCCTCTTCCGCCGAAATTTCTACAGGCGCGGGCCATGATGGCGACCCGGAGGCGGCCGAAATCGACGCCTTGGTTGCCGAGCGGACCGCCGCCAAAAAGGCCAAGGACTTTGCCAAGGCCGACAAAATCCGCGACGAGCTGGCCGCCCGCGGAATCGTGATTGTGGACACGCCCAACGGCGCGATTTGGAAGAGAAACCTGTAACTTAAAGGCTTTTAGATGGTTAATGATATGAGCGAAAGCCAGAACTGCGAAGGCGCGTTAAACGCCGCCAACGAGACTGACTTTAAAAAGATATACGACGCGACTTTCAACCTGCTGTTCAAGGTATCGTTTCGCATTGTGAACGACGAGGAAGCGGCGGAGGATTTGGTCCACGATTCGTATATCAAGGCCAACGAAAAGGCCATGGCTTTTCCCACGATGAACGACGCCACCTTTTGGCTCATTCGCGTGGTGAAGAACGCCTCGCTAAACTACATAAAGCGCAAAGGCCGCGAAAAAAAGGCCTTGCAACGGGAATTCTACGAAGACCGCAGGCAGATGGCCAGCGGCGAGACGGACGCCCTGCGCTCCGAAACGGTGGAGAAGGCGAAAGAGGCCTTGAAAGCTTTGCCCGACAACTTGCGGGAAGTTTTGGTTTTGCGCGAGTACGCCGACATGAATTATAAGGAAATAGGAAAGACCCTCGGCATTACTGAAGGCAACGTGAAGGTGCGCGTCTTTAGGGCCCGCGAGGCGCTTTCGAAGCTTATAGGAGAAGACGATGTTTCATTGTCCTGAGAACGACATTCATTCAATTTATCTCGACGGCGAATTGCCCCAAAATTTTGTCAAGGACTACGAGGCTCACTTGGCTTCTTGCCCCAAATGCGCCGCCAAGCTTGAAAAGCTTAAGGCCGTTCACGAGGCCTTCAAGGCGGACGCGCGTTCGATTGAAGTGTCGGACGATTTCAAGGCCGCCAGCTTTGAGCGCTTGCAAAGCCGCATGCGCTTCTCCAAGTCTGTCAGGACCGCGGAGCCAAGCAAGAACATTGTCCGCCTGACTTCCTTTGTTCCGTTGGCGGCCGCCGCCGCCGCGGTTTTCGCGCTGCTTCTTCCGTTAAGAATGAAGGCGGCGCAGAGCCAGAAAAATTTTGACGAAAGCGTTTTGGCCGTTTCGGCGGTAAAGCCCAACAAGGCCATCGCGGAAAACGACATAATCGTAGACGGATCGCTTTCAAACGTCGCGCTCAGCAAAAACGCCGAGGCGCCTCTTACAATCAAGGCCAGCGATTTTGAAAGCCTAAAGAGCGACAATCTGGAGCAGTCGGACGGACTTACGATCAGCGTGACAAAGCTCACCGACTTAAATTCGATTTCGGCGTCAAACGTTTCAAACGCCCGGCTTGACGCTTTGGATTTTTTAAAGTGAACCGTTTTTCCTACATTTTGCGAAAGTCTCCGGCGGCGCGCTTGTTTGCCTTTGCCCTTTCTGTTGCGGCGGCGGTCGCCGCTCTTTTGTTTTTGACCCGTTCAGTGTTAAGAAAGCCAGTCTTGGCCGAAATCGCGCCAAGCGTTGGCGCTCCAGGCGACGTCCTTATTTTGCGGGGCCAGAACTTTGGCGATTCAAGGGGCTTTAGCTACGTGGAGCTTTGCGGAAACCGCCTTACTGAAAGCGGCTATGTCTCTTGGGACGACGACTTGATAAAAGTGATCGTTCCTGGCAACACTGAGGACGGCTTGGTTTACGTCGTCACCCGGGCCGGAAAATCCAACCCAGAATTTTTCGCAAACGAATTGGCCATTCCCGTCGAGATGCCGGAAAACCCGATGTATGTCGTTCCGATAATAAGCGAGTTGTCCGTTGCGGAAGCTTCCATTGGGCAAGTGGTTTCCATATCCGGCAGGAATTTCGGATCTAGCAGGGGAGACTCGAACGTCTATTTCACGACCTACAAGGGAAGCGAGATGGATGAGAAAATTCCCGACATCAAGGAAGCTGGAGTCGAATCTGAGCGGAAGAGCTATCCCGGCTTTGTCAATCCCAGCGAGGCCGACTTTGACTACGAGTATTGGAGCGACAACGAAATCCGAGTCCGCGTTCCAGAAGGCGCCGTAAGCGGCTCGGTCTTTGTGGCCACAAACGAGGGCCGGTCGATCTTGCAGCCTTTTTCCGTAAAAAGCCGCGCGGGCCAAAAGAATTTGACGAGCCAGCACACTTACTTGATTCAAGTCGGAGCGGACTTTTACGACATAAAGGGATCGGGTGACGCGGCCGTCACAATCCACTTGCCGCGCCCTGTCACTTACGCCTGGCAGCCTCAAGCCGCGCTGACAGAAAGCGTTCCAGAGCCCGCGCTCTTGGAATACATGGGCGCCTCGATTTTTCAAATCACTCCAGCGGACAAAACTTCGGCGAAAAATTCCGCGGGCGCGCGCCAAAATTTTGTGGTGACAAGCAACGGCATTGTGCAATACGACGGTTACCAATTTCAAGTGTTCAAGCAAGGACAGAAGAACGCCACAGGAATGGGCAATAACCATGTGCTCTGCATGGCCCAAGCTCGCAATGGATTGTTCTACTTTGGCACATACGCCAATCTGATAAAAAGAAAGAAGGGCGACGCGTATGACTTTGCCGTCTTGTACGCCGCGCTTCTTAGGGCTGCCGGAGTTCCGTGCAGGATGATTAGCGGAATTTTGATTGACGCGGACAAGCATTCCAGGAACCATTGGTGGAACGAATTTTACATCGAGGATTTTGGTTGGGTTCCTGTAGACGCGGCTCTTGGAGCGGGAATGGAATTCAAGTCATTCCAAGGCGAGTCTGCCGCCGGAAAAAAATGGTTCGCCAACATTGACGCGCAGCGCGTCGCCTTTTCATTGGACTATAAGGTCCTTAAGCAGTCGTTGCTGAGCGACAAGACCGTGAATATGCCGCGCTCTTTCGCCTTGCAGTCGATTTGGGAAGAGTCCAGCGCCGACGTGGAAAGCTACAGCTCGTATTGGACTGTTCCCGCAGTGTTGGGAATATACTAGGCCGCTCGTATTGTTGTTTGCAAGACCGCAATCGATGGTTCGAGCGGATTTTCCAATTACGCCGTTCGCGCAAAGCTCACGGCTAATTGGAGCTTTTTTGGAGGTAATTTATGACGACAAAAGTTTTGTCTGTCGGAGGCTCTATGATAGCTCCTGACAAGCCGGACGTTGATTTTTTGGCGGCCTTTGTAAAGATGGCCTCGGATTGGTTGGCCCAAGATTCCAGCCGCCGCTTGATTTTGGTTGCCGGAGGCGGCGCTCCCGCCCGCGTTTACCAAAACGCCTACAAGGAAGTTTGCCAAAAGCTTGGCGCGGACTTTGACAATTCCGCCGCCGACTGGATTGGCGTCATGGCGACCCGCATTAACGCCCAAGCTTTAAAGGCTTCGTTTGGCGGCCTTTGCCAAAACGACGTTGTCACAAATCCCACCGCCGACATTGACTTTAAGGGCCAAGTCCTTGTGGCCAGCGGCTGGAAGCCTGGCTTTTCAAGCGACAACGACGCTGTTTTGCTGGCCGAAAAATTTGGCGCCGACACGGTTGTGAACCTTAGCAACATAGAGAAAGTTTACACGGACGACCCCCGAAAGAATCCCGAAGCCAAGCCGCTCGACCAAATCTCCTGGACCGACTTTAGAAAAATGGTCGGCGACGAATGGGTTCCGGGTAAGAACGTTCCCTTTGACCCGATCGCCAGCAAAAAGGCCGCCGAACTTGGACTTACCGTAATTTGTTCCGCCGGCAAGAACAACGCCAACACAAAGAACATTTTGGACGGCGCTCCCTACGTCGGAACGACAATCAAATAGACTGCCCTGCGAAAGCTTGCAAGCCTAAAAATGCATTGCTAGGCATTGAGCGAAGCGCTCTG
>CADCBK010000083.1:0-1140 GCA_902799665.1 uncultured Spirochaetaceae bacterium
CTGGGTGTAGGGCTGGCCTTTCATCAGAGAGTCGCAGTCCACCATTGACTGGTAGTAGCGCATTCGCTTGCCGAGCGCCTTTTGCGGGTAGGACTGCAGCTCTACGTCAATCGCCTTGTCCTCATCCTTAAGGTAAACGTCAAGACGCACTCCCTTGGAAGTGTAGTAGGGCGCGATGGCCTTTTCCAACTCCGGGTACTCGACTTGCCGGACACGTACACCCAAAAGGCGCTCCACCAGTTCCGCAGAAAGTTGCGGGTCTTTCATGACGGTCTGAAACATTCCGTCATCGGCGAAAGTTAGCTCATCAAAGGATTTTCTTTTCATAAAACCTCCTTGTAGCGCGGCCTGATTTTTGGCCGCTATAACTATAAGATACAAATTTTTATCGATTTTTTATAAAATTTTTTGGAAAATTCGTAAAAAAAATCGCGCCCGTTTTTAGGCTTGCAACAAGTTGCGGAATTTTTTTCCGCTTGTTGCGCAAAATGCATCTTTCTGCTATCATAGTGCCCTATGCGACACGGAACGATTACCTCCGACAATCACGCGGCTCTTTGGAGCGGGCGTTTTAAGGAAGGCCCCGACGCGGCGGCCGTTGAGTTTGAAACTTCTATATATGTTGACGAGCGCATGGCCTTTGACGACATCCAGGGCTCGCTCGCGCACGCCCAAATGCTAGGCCAGACAGGGCTTGTCTCCAAGGCGGAGGCGGCCAAAATAAAGGCGGGCCTTCTTTCTATCAAAAAAGACTTGGAAAGCGGAAAGCTAAAAATCGACTACAGCGCCGAAGACATCCATTCCTTTATAGAAGCCACGCTCACAGACAGAATCGGAGCGGCCGGAAAAAAGCTTCACACAGGGCGCAGCCGCAACGACCAAATCGCGCTTGACGAGCGCATCCACTTGCGCCGCGTGATTCCGCTTTTGCAAAACAAAATCCTCGCGCTCATAGACGCGCTGGCCTCTATCGCATCAAAAAACGCCGACACCCTTATGCCCGGCTACACCCACATGCAGCACGCGCAGCCCGTCACCTTGGGCCAGCACCTGTGCGCCTGGGCCTGGAGCTTGGAGCGCGACTGGAGCCGCTTGGAAGACGCCTTGGCGCGAATAAACTTGAGCCCTCTTGGAAGCGGC
>CADCBK010000083.1:1150-3782 GCA_902799665.1 uncultured Spirochaetaceae bacterium
CCTTGGCCGGAAGCGGCCTTCCGCTTGACAGAAAATTGACGGCAAAGCTTTTGGGCTTTGACGGCCCCACGCCCAACTCAATCGACAGCGTGAGCGACCGCGACTACTGCATAGAGTTTGCGAGCGCCTTTAGCCTTTTGCAAATGCACTTAAGCCGCTTTTGCGAAGAAATCGTTTTGTGGGCCACAAGCGAATTCAACTTCATCAACCTTAGCGAAAAATGGTCCACAGGCTCTTCGATAATGCCGCAAAAAAAGAACCCCGACTTTGCCGAGCTTATTCGCGGCCGCACCGGAAAAGTATACGGAGACCTGATCAACCTTCTTACGATGATGAAGGGCCTTCCGCTTTCTTACGACCGCGACTTGCAGGAAGACAAGGCGCCTCTCTTTGACGCGATGGACACCGTTTCTTCCTGCTTGACGGTCTTCACTTACATGATAAGCAGCGCCTCTTTCAACAAAAAGAAAATGGCCGACTCTTGCCAGGACGGCTACCTTAACGCGACCGACGTGGCCGACTACCTTGTAAGGAAGGGCGTTCCGTTCCGCGAGGCGCACGGCATCAGCGCCAAAGCCGTCCGCATGGCGATCGACGCGGGCGTCCGCCTGGAGGACTTGTGCGTCGAGGAATTCCAGCAGTGCTCAAAATTGATAGGCGAGGACATTTACGCTTTGATAACGCCCGCAGCCTGCGCCGCTGAACGCAAAACCATTGGAGGAACCGCTCCCGAGCGCGTAAAGGAGCAAGTCGCCGCGCTTAAAAAAATCGCAAAAAAAATAAAGAAATAATTTTACATCTGCATTTTTGGAGGTACAGAATGAAAAAAATCGCAATCGCCGCAATCGCCGCGGCTCTCTTGGCCGCAAGTCTTCTTGGCTGCGCCAAAAAAGGCCCCAAGGCGGACAATTCCCTTGACAAGTTGAAGTCCAAGGGCGTCTTTGTCCTTGGCTTGGACGACTCCTTCCCGCCGATGGGCTTTAGGGACGAAAAGAACGAAATCGTAGGCTTTGACATTGACTTGGCGAAGGAAGTCGCCAAGCGCTTGGGCGTAAAGTTCAAGGCCCAGCCAATCAACTGGGACTCAAAGGAGCAGGAGCTTAATTCTGGAAAAATCGACTGCATTTGGAACGGGCTTACAATCACGGAGGAGCGAAAGGCCTCCCTTTGCTTCACAAAGCCTTACCTTGCCAACAAGCAGGTGGTCGTTGTCCGAAAAGAGTCTGGAATCGAAAGCCTTTCTGACTTGTACGGAAAGATAATCGCCTTGCAGAGCGGATCTTCCGCCGAAGACGCCGTCAACGACACTCCCGACTTTCAGAAGGGAGTCAAGGACATAGTTTACCTTGACCAAAACTTGATGGCCCTTAACGATTTGATGATTGGCGGAGTTGACGGCGTTGTCATGGACAGCGTTGTCGCCGAATACGCGATCGCCGAGTCAAAGCTGCCGCTTGTAACATTGGAAGAGTCTTTGGCCAGCGAGGAATACGGAGTCGCCTTTAGGAAGAGCGACGAGCAGCTTGCCCAAGGCGTCCAAAAGGTTTTGGAAGAGATGGCCGCAGACGGAACCGTCGCCCGCATTTCAAACGGCTGGTTCGGAAGCGACATCACTGTAATCGGAAAGTAAGCGGAGCGGATTAATTGTTGGCTCTGATTCAATCCATGCTCTCAGGAACATGGGTTTCCGTAGAGATATTTTTCCTTACGCTTGTTTTCTCAATACCCTTGGCGGTCTTTTTTTGCATGGCCAGAATGTCAAAGTTTTGGCCGCTAAAAAAGTTCGCGCAGCTTTTTTTGCTGGTCTTGCGCGGAACGCCCTTGATGCTTCAATTGATTTGCGTTTACTTTATGCCGGGCCTTTTGTGGGGCTGGTCCTTTGACCGCTTTACGGCGGCCATAATCGCTCTTGCGGTGAACTACGCGGCTTACTTTGCCGAGATTTACCGCGGCGGTTTTGAAAGCGTTCCGCAGGGGCAAAGGGAGGCCGCGAAGGTTTTGGGCTACGCAAAGGCCCAGACTTTTTTCCACATCATCGTTCCGCAAGTCATAAAAAGAATCACGCCCGCGATGGGAAACGAAGTCATAACTTTGGTAAAGGACACCGCTTTGGTCACTGTCATCGGAGTGGTGGAGCTTTTGCATGTGGCCAAGTCCGCGTCCAACAGGGTTTTCTCCACCGTTCCGCTTTTTGTGGCCGGAGCCTTTTACCTTGTGATGAACGGCTTGGTAACCTTTGCCTTTAGCCGCATAGAAAAAAAATTGTCTTATTACAAGTGAGTTTTTATGGAAAGCGATATCGTAGTCAGCGTCAAGAACCTCAAAAAGAATTTCGGACGCGGCGACATTTTAAAAGACATTTCCTTTGACCTGCCGCGCGGAAAGACTCTTTCGATAATCGGCCCGTCCGGTTCAGGAAAGTCAACGATATTGCGATGCCTTTGCCAGCTTACTAATGTCACCGGCGGAACGATAGAAATCGACGGCGAGCCTTTGGTCAAGGACGGGCTTTATTCGGCCAAAAGCGAGCTAAGAAAGATTGGCCTAAAAGTCGGCTTGGTTTTCCAAAACTTCAATCTTTTTCCGCATTACTCGGTTTTGCAGAATGTCGTGGAGCCGCAAGTCCGCGTAA
>CADCBK010000084.1 GCA_902799665.1 uncultured Spirochaetaceae bacterium
GCTTCCGTTTTTTTTTTTTTTTTCAACAAAAAAGCCTTGAATGGACAAATGAAAGAGGGATATTATTTCCCACCCAGATGTCAACTCAAGGCTCTTTAAGTGTAAGCCAAAAAAAAGAAGCTGTCAATAAAGTAATACTTTAATGACAAAACGGCGCATTCATCATACAATTAAGTTAGGAGAACACCAAGGAGCATGAAAGACGAAACGCATGTAAAGGAATGGTTGGAATACGCAAAACGCGACTATGACAGCGCGCTCCATCTTTTTGAAAACATGACTCCGCCTCCATTGAAGATAATATGCTTTGATTGCCAGCAAGCCGCAGAAAAACATTTGAAAGCCTTGCTAACCGCTTGCGGAACAAAATTTGGCGAAAGCCATGACTTGTCGCGTTTAATAAAACTGCAAGCGAACTATTCCACTGTCCCGGCAAAAGTTTTTGCGGCTTGCGCCGACTTGAATTCATACGACCCAGAGTCAATCTACCCAGGCAGCGGCAAGAGCTCTTTGGCAAAAACTAAAAAGGCTTTAAAGAGCCTAAACACCATTATGGCTTGGACTAGCAAGGAACTTAAAAACCTTTGCCAAGTCGCTTGACAACGCCTTGTTTTTGAATTAGATTTTAGGAGCCTTGAATAGTCATTTGATTCGGTAATAAGAGCCGTCTTCTATTTGACCATTCAAGGCTTCTTTTTTTTATCCGCCTCCGCAAAAATTAAAGCATCGCTTTAATGCGCGCTTTCCGCTCTTGCGCTACAATCATAACCTGCGGAGGATGCCATTATGGAAAGATATTTTTTTAAAGACCCGCTCGTGTTGGCTGTCGTGTTCAACGAATATGAAAAAGTAAAAGAATTATTGGAATCGGGCGCGTACAACGACGAAGTTTTTTCCGACATAGGCATGGAAAAATATTTTGGAATTCCAATTCCCATTCAGTACATAAGCCGTTGCTGGGAGATTTGCTTTTGGCAAGATTTTCGCGAGTCGTTCGACCAAACAACGCGCCTAAACTATGAAAACGCAAAAAAAATTCTTTCCCTCTTCAAAGAAAAAAAAGAAATTGACGAGATAGAAATTCCATTTTCAAAGATACCCCCTGCGTTATGGGCGCGCGAAGATGAAAGCGACGAGGAAATTCTTGAGGGCAAGAAAAACGACTTCATTTCCAACGGAGCGAGGAAAATCGACTTGGACTTGAATGTCGCCGTTAAGAGAATGGATTTTAAGGCGGCAAAGGAACTTTTGGAAAATGGCGCCAATCCCTGCTACAAGCATTGCGCGGATTGCGACGAGGACTTGTTTGACCTGTACGGCGGCGAATGCAGTTACCAAGCGGGCTGCCAAGCGGGATTTCTCATTAAATCGCCTGACTATTTTAGAAATTCCATTGATTATGACGAAATCGGATCCATCTTTCGATGGGCCGCGAACGAAGCGATGTACGAGCTTTTGGATTCCTATCGCAAAGCCAACGAGGCGGCAAATTAAAGCGCAACTTTAATGCGCTCTCCCCGCTCTTGCGCTATAATTTGCTTGTCGTTTACGTCAGAGATAGCCGCTGCGGTGTTTCCTTCGGGATTCTGCGACAGAGGAGCGCTGCCCTCTAACGACATTCGCTCCTGCCTTTTGGCGGGAGCGTTTTTTTTGAAAGTTAACACAACAAAAAAGCCTTGAATGGGCAAACGAAAGAGGGTTCTTATTACCCCCACGATTGACCATTCAAGGCTCTTTAAGTGTAAGCCAAAAAGAAGAAGTTGTCAATAAAGTAATACTTTAATGACAAGAATCGCCTAAAGCTGGGCTACGGGGCAATCGTTCATTCTGGCCCAGCGCAAGGCTCCGTTAAGGCGGGTTTGGTAGTCTTTCTTTCCGACGCTCTGGAGCCAAGCCAAATTGTCGATGTCAATCCGAATTGTTATGCTCTTTTTCGCGGGCTTCCAGTATTTGAAATGTCCGCGGGCAAAATCTTCCGCCGTCAATTCGGGAATGTCCGAGGTGTCAATCTTTTTGTCGGGAACGGCGTGAGCCTCCCGCTCAGCGATAAATTTCTTTAATTCTTTCATAATACAGTTTCCTTTCCCGTGACGTTGCGGGACGAGCCGAAATTATATGCGTCCGTTCCGCTTCCGTGTAGACAATTTGCGCCACAAGAAGCTGCCCTTTCGCATACCCAAAGCCGTTGTATCTGGCTTGGTTCATTTCTGAATGTCCGGAGTCGTAGATTTCATAGAAAAACGGGTCGTCAAAAGCGTCAAGGATTTCTTCAAAAGTGAATCCGTGCTTTTTGTTCGCCTCGCTTTTTTCGCTGAACCACTCAAACCGGCCTTTTACCACCAATTTGCCTTTTGGCATTTCTCACCGCCTAAAGTAATTATAAAGTGTAAATACAATTTTGTCAACAAAAAATGTAA
>CADCBK010000085.1 GCA_902799665.1 uncultured Spirochaetaceae bacterium
ATTGTTTTTGGCCATATCGCGCAAGACTCTCGCTTATGTAAGTTTAAGCTCTAGGCGGTCGCCGTTAGACAAAACTTTCGCGCTCACGCATTTATAAACTTTGTTTTCGCCAAAAGTCGCGCGCTCGATTGTGTCGCCCGCCGCAAGGTTTTTTACCATGTCCGGCAAGTCGCTTGAAAACTCAATCCTGTTTTCGCTAACGCCCCTAACAAGGCCTGTCACAAGGCATTCGCTCTTGGGATTTGTGAAAACAAGCTCAAACTTTGGGCCGCTTGAAACAAAGCCAAAAGCGTCGTCCTTTTTTCCAGACAAATAATTTTCCAGCGCGGTCAAGCCGGCCGAATCCAGGGAGTCAAACATTCCAAACACGCCAAGAGACCTGGCTTTGGCTTTTTCGTCGTCGCTCATCGGGCGGGAATTGTAAAGGATTATCTTTGGCACCACGCCGCCTATGGCGCTTTTTGTGAACTGCGCGAATGTTTTCCAATGCCTCGGGTATTCCGCCGTTGAAATGACGACCATGTCGGGCGCGATTTCCTCAACGTTGTCTAAGGCCTTCAAGAGCCAGCGGTAGACGATTATCTCGGCTCCCGTTTTTTTAATGACGGGAATCAAGGCGTTTGTCGTTTTTTCTTCTTCAGCGATTAAAAGGACTTTCATTCTGTTCCCAAGTTGTTGACGCTGTAGCCATAGATTCGCCAAATGCCGTCGCGCTGGCGAACATGATAAATGTATTCTTTCTTCTCGTAAAAGTTCTTGTACTTGAACCATTCATAAACCGTAACAGTTCCCTCAGTCTGGGAGTAGTCGGTTCTCTTTATCTCAAAGCGCTCCGGAATGGCAACGATGTCTTTTTCTATTGTGTCCGACATAAGGGCGGCCTTAAAGTCGTTTATCATCTTCTCTCCGTCCTCGGCGGAAGAAGCGCTGTACTTGTTCCTTCTTAGCGGATCGCTCTTAAGCATTTCCTCCAAGTCAATGTAAAGGAAGTATTGGTCCCACAAAGACTTTTGTCGCGCCACGATTGTCTGCTCGACAACCTTGTCTGGCGATATTTGCTCAGGCTGCAATATTTCGGCGGTTCCGGCGGAGATGGGAATAAAGCTTGACGACGCGGCCGACGGAGTGGGGCGAACTTCCAATGTAAGGCGGTTTGACTTAAGCTCTTTGTATTTTGACTTGTAGAGCTCGGGGTAAAAAGAAAGCTCGATATAGTAAACGCTTGGCTCGTCAAACTTCAAGAAATTCTTCGCGTTTTCCACGAAAGAGTATTCCTCGCCGGTTTCAAGCGATATCTCCCTAAAGTAAACAGTCTGGTTTGTCGTGCGCTTTCTTGTAAGCGCGTCGGTATGCTCAAGGCGGGTGTTCTTAACCGTAAAGGCGGTAAAGTCAACGCTGAACATCCTGTCGTCAGCCAGCTTGAAGCGCAAGGTCTCCGGCCCCTTGTTCTTGATTGTGACATGAACAAAGATTGGATTGTCGTCCGCGCTTCCAGGGTAGTACATGGTTCTGTCAAAAAACTTGATTGAAACGCTCGCGTTGGAATAACCGGCGCTTTGCGCAAAAATGCTATGGGCAAAAAGAGCGAAAAACGCTATAATCAAAAAAGACTTTTTCATGGAAACTCCTATATATTATTATCGGAAAAATTTATGCGTTCATTAGATAATATAGTAACAGTTAAGTTAAAAAAATGGCAAGAGCTTTCGGCCGTTCTGTCACAGCTGCGCTCAAACGGAAAGGACGACGCGGCCTTTCCCGCGCAAGTGGAAGGCCTTAGCGGCTCGCTGGCGTCCTTTTTCGCCAAGGCTTACTTGGACGAACAAAAGGCCGCGAAGACCCAAGCCGCCCAATACGGGCTTCCGGCCCAAAGCGCGGGAAGCCTTGACCTTTTGGTTGTGGCAGCGAGCGAGCGCGACGCCATGGAACTTAGGGACGACCTTCAAAGCGCCGCTGACGGAGCGGAAACGCGCTGCCTTGCAAGCTGGGGAACGCTTCCATACAGGAGCGCGCCAAGGGGAGGCGCGGTATTTGGGGAAAGGACGGCTTTTTTGTCCAGCCTTCTTTTTAGGGACAACTCTCCGCTTGCGGCAAAGCAGCGGATATTCATCGTCTGCCTAAGGGACTTGCTTTCGCGCTTTTGCGATCCGGAAAGCCTAAGGGCCAGGACAAAAATCCTAAGGAAGGGCCAAACGGTTGACACCGAAAAACTGGCCGAAAGCCTTTCTGAAAACGGTTACTTCAGGGTTCCCAGGGCGACAGTCCCGGGAGAATTCGCGCTT